>NZ_JBHSBL010000015.1:142395-352039 GCF_042650585.1 Actinoplanes subglobosus | reverse complement strand
CCCCCGACGGTCGGCTGGCAGCTGACGGCTGCTGGTGACAGCTGAGGGCTGACGGCTGCTGGTGACAGCTGAGGGCTAACGGCTGCTAGTGACGCCTGACGGCTGGCTGGTGACGGCTTGCTGGTGACGGCTGACACCTGACGGCTGACGGCTGGCTGGTGACGGCTGGCTGGTGACGGCTGGCTGGTGACGGCTGACGGCTGGCTGGCTGCTGACCGACCGGCGGCGGCGGAGCGCGATGGCACGGCAGGTTCGGGTGTCAGCGCAATCCCGCTCGCTGGAGGATCTCCACGATGACGGCGGCCTTGCCCTGGACGTAGCCCGACACCGAGAGCGGATTCCGCGCGGCCGCGACACTCTTCTGGGCGGCGTAGCGATCCCGGTCCTCCGGGTGGGTACGGAGCCAGTCCCGGAAGATGATGTGGCGCAGGTGCTCGTCGCAGTCGGGGCCGAAGACATGCAGGTTGACGTCGTGATTGTCGGTCCACAGGCAGCGATGCTCGTACCAGTGGG
Organism: Actinoplanes subglobosus; assembly: GCF_042650585.1. Classification (NCBI taxonomy): domain Bacteria; kingdom Bacillati; phylum Actinomycetota; class Actinomycetes; order Micromonosporales; family Micromonosporaceae; genus Actinoplanes; species Actinoplanes subglobosus. Next base: position 351,526 of record NZ_JBHSBL010000015.1, on the reverse strand, counting down.
GATCCCGGGCGCGCAGCCGATAGCCGGCAGCGGTCAGCGCCGGCACGTAGACGCTCTCGTCGGCCGGGTCGGCCACGATCAGATCGATGTCGATGCGGTCTTTCGCGGGAAGCCCCGGAACGGCGGTGGAGCCGACATGTTCCAGCCCGAGGACCCGTCCGGGGAGTGCTGCCCGGATGCGGGTCTCCTCCCTCCGGTAGCGCGCCGGCCACGCCGGATCGTACGGACTGATGCTGATCGGCTCCTTCGGCGTATCCGGTGACCGGTCGCCGACGGCACGTTGCGCCATCTGTTCCGGAGTCGCGAAGACGGACGGCGGCGGCAACGGGGGCAGACGCATGCCGGGACGGTACCCGCCGCACGCCGGCTGTCCCGTTCGCCCCGCGGCCGTACCGGAGGAAGGGTGGTGAGCGGAACCGGACCGCCCGGCGCTGCATGGGTCGTCGGCGGACCTGCTAGGTTACGGAACGTGTTTGATCGTTGGAGCGGTGACTGTTCGTGCTGATCACGATCGGCATTGTAGCTATTGTCCTGTTGACTGCGGCTACGGGCTATTTCGTGGCCCAGGAGTTCGCCTACGTCGCCGTCGACCGGGAGCGCCTGCGGGCCCTCGCCGACGAGGGTGACGCGGCCGCCGAGCGGGCGCTCGGGGTGACGCAGCGGCTCTCATTCGTGCTGTCCGGCTCGCAGGTCGGGATCACGGTGACCGCGCTGCTCGCCGGCTACGTCGCCGAGCCCTACCTGGGTGAGGGCACCGCCGAGCTGCTCGGCGCGACCGGTCTGCCGGAGTCGGTGACGACCTCGATCTCCATGGTGTTCGCGCTGCTGTTCGCGACCGTCGTGCAGATGGTGCTGGGTGAGCTGGCGCCGAAGAACCTGGCGATCGCGAAGCCGGAGGCGGTGGCGCGGGCGCTGTCCCGGTCGACCGTGATCTACCTGACCGTGGTGGGGCCGCTGATCCGGGTGTTCGACGCGACGGCGACGCGGCTGCTGCGGGCGATCGGCATCGAGCCGGTCGAGGAGCTGCCGCAGGGTGCGACCTCCGAGGATCTGGACCGGATCATCGAGACGTCCCGGACGCACGGCGCGCTGGACGCGCAGGCGGCCCGGCTGCTGGATCACGGGCTGGACTTCCGGAGCCGGACGGCGGCCGAGGTGATGCGGCCGCGGGTGGACGTGACGTCGATCGGCGCGGGTGAGCCGGCCTCCCGGGTGGTGGATCTGCTGGACACGGGGCATTCCCGGTTCCCGGTGATCGGTGACGGCCTGGACGACGTGATCGGTGTCGTGTCGATCAACGACGTGGTCACGCTGGACCCGGCGGTCCGGTCGACGACGCCGGTGCGGCAGCTGGCGACCGATCCGGTGGCGCTGCCCGAGTCGTGCACGCTGCCGGTGGTGCTGGACCGGCTGAAGGCGGCGCACCGGCAGATGGCGGTGGTGGTCGACGAGTTCGGCGGGTTCGCCGGGATCATCACGCTGGAGGACGTGGCCGAGGAGCTGGTCGGTGAGATCCGCGACGAGGACGACCTGCCGGAGCCGGTGATCGAGCGTGACGGTGACGGCTGGTTCGTGCCGGGCCGGGCGCGGATCGACGAGGTCGCCGAGGCCACCGGGGTCCGGCTGCCGGAGGACGACCTGTACGACACGGTGTCCGGCCTGCTGATGGCGCGACTCGGCCGGCTGCCCGCGGTGCAGGAGAGCATCGACCTGGAGCTGGCGCCGCTGATCGATGACGACGGCGAGCCGCTGCCCCAGGGTGTGGCGACGCTGACCGTGCTGTCGGTGCGCAGGCGCGTACCGGACCGGATCGCCCTGACCGTGAAGGACGACGCATGAGCACCACCCCGGCCCTGCTGATCTCGCTGGCGCTGCTGGTGTTCAACGGGTTCTTCGTGGCGGCCGAGTTCGCGCTGGTCGCGGCGAAACGGCACCGGCTGGAGACGGCCGCGGCCGAGGGCTCGCGCGGCGCCCGGGCGGCTCTGGCCGGCACCCGGCGCCTGTCGATGATGCTGGCCGGCGCGCAGCTCGGCATCACCCTGTGCACGCTGGGACTGGGTGCGCTGGCCAAGCCGACGGTGGCGCACCTGCTGGAGCCGGTGTTCACCGCGACGGGGCTGCCGGAGGACGCCGCCTACGCGGTGGCGTTCGTGCTGGCGGTGGCGCTGGTCGGCTTCCTGCACGTGGTGGTCGGTGAGATGGCCCCGAAGTCGTGGGCGATCAGTCACCCGGAGTCGTCGGCGCAGCTGCTGGCGATCCCGTTCGTGGGGTTCACCACGATGCTGCGGCCGGTGCTGGCGGCACTGAACGGGCTGGCCAACGCCTGTCTGAGACTGGTCAAGGTGACACCGCAGGACGAGCTGGCGCAGGTGCACAGCGCCGAGCAGCTGCGGATGCTGATCGAGACGTCGAAGGAGCACGGCACGATCCCGGACGCCGAGCACGAGTTGCTGACGGCGATGCTGGCGGTGGAGTCGACGACGGTCCGCGACGTGATGACGCCGACGGCACGGATCGTGTCGGTGCCGACCGTGGCCGGTGCCCGTGACGTGGAGCTGCGCAGCATCGAGTCGGGGCGGTCCCGGCTGGCGGTCATGTCGGAGGACGGGGTGATCGCCGGGATCGTGCACGTGCGCGAGGCGGCGAAGGCGGTCGGCACCGGCAGTGGCGCCTCGGCGGCTGAACTGATGACGTCGCCGTTGCGGCTGGCGGCCGGTACGAGCGGGCTGGACGCGATCGCGACGATGCGTCAGGAGCGCAACCAGGTCGCGCTGGTCACCGAGGCCGACGAGCTGATCGGGCTGGTCGCGCTGGAGGATCTGCTGGAGCAGGTGATCGGGCAGTTCGACGATGAGACCGACCCGGTGATCGACGCCGCGCGCCGGGCCGGCCGCACGTCCCGGTCAGGCTCGTAGCCACTGCCCGTCCGGGGTCCGTACCTCGAATCCGTCGTCGAACCGCACGTCGGGGCAGCCGTCGGTGACCGTGCTCCAGCCGTCGTCGGCGGTGTGGACGGCGTGCTGGCGGCAATGTTTCTCGTCGACGTAGCCCCAGGCCATCAGCACGTCCCGGCCGCGGTAGGAGTATCGGCCCACCGAGGCGATGCGGTCGCCGTCGGGCCGGCGGTAGAAGTCGGCCCGCAGGCCGGGAACGATCGTGCCCTCGAACTCGGCGTCCGCCGTCGAGCGGTGTGGGGCATAGGTGGTCAAATCGGGAATAGGCACACCGGGTAGTCGTCGCGACTGGGCGAGCGGTTCCCGAGATCCGTCTTTCAAGTGACTCCGGATCCGCCTTTCCAGTGACTGCGGATCCGTCTTGAAGAGTGCTGCGGATCCGCCTTGCAGAGTGCTGCGTGTCCGTCTTCAGATCGCTGCGGATCCGTCTTTCAGGTGACTCCGGATCCGCGACCGCAGCGCCCGGCGGGCCAGCGGCCCCAGCTCGTCCACCACCTCGACCAGCACGGCGAGCTGGTCGAGGGCCGCCATCGCCTGATGACCGCCCTGCTTGTCGACGCCCTCGTAGAGCTCCAGCCCGACGAACGCCGCCGCCACCGCCTTGGCCAGGCCCGGCAGGTCGGCGACCTCGGCCACCGGCGAACCCGCCAGCAGCCGCCGCAGCACCGACTCGATCTCGTCGGACCACATCCGCAGCGCCGCCGCCGTCGGAGCGGCCAGCCTCTCCCCCGCCTGCGCCGCGGCGAGCATCTGCGCCAGCACCGAGACGTTGCCCGCCTCCAGCTCGGACTCGTGCAGCTCACGGCCCACCGCCAGCAGCTCGCGCAACGACGTCACGGCGCCGAAACGGTCCGCATAGGCCGCCACCCGCTGGCGGGTCGCCTGCTCACAGGCGGTGCCGAGCAGCTCGTCGACCGAACCGTAGTGATAGAAGACGAGCGCCTGGTTGACGCCGGCGGCCGCCGCGATGGTCCGGGCCGAGACGCCGGTGACACCGTGTTCGCGCAGCGCGGCCAGGGCGCCGTCGAGGAGTCGCTGCTTGGTGTCGCTCATGACGCGACATTCTGCCGCAGGGCTCCGGCGAGCCGGTGGTCCAGGTCGGGCAGACCCACAACCCCTCGGCGGTACGGCCGGAGCGGCGCTGACAGATCGATGAAGGCGGTCCGGCCGTGACCTGACGCGCCCGGAGTACTCGCCATCACCGATCTCCCCCCGTTTGAGCGAACGCTCAAGCGATAATCTAGCGCCGTTTGAGCGGACGCTCAAGCACTCGGGCGCCGTTCACACCTCAGGGTGGCCGGCACTCGTCGAGGCGCTGAGGGCTCCCGCCCGGGTGCGGCGTCCCGTCCGGGGCGCTGAGGGCTCCCGCCCGGGTGCGGCGTCCCGTCCGGGGCGCTGAGGGCTCCCGTCCGGGTGCGGCGTCGCGCCGGGTCACCGGGGATCGGTTGCGGCTCTCCCGGCCCACCACGGTCACGACTGGAAATCGCCGTCCCGGGGCAGCCCCGCGGCGGCCATCAGCGACACCACGTACGGTCCGTCGCCCCAGGCGTCGGCCTCGATGAGGGCACGCACCACCGCGAGCTGCAGGTCGGTGAACCGGCTGATCAGGGTGCTGGTCCGCGGGAACACCGAGTCGAGCAGGGCGCCGATCAGGGTGGTCCGCTCCTGGCCGGGACGGGTCCGGCGGAGCCGGCCGATCAGCAGCTCGACCCGGTCGGCGGCGGTCGACGGGTCGAGGCGGGACAGGGTCAGGGCCGCCATCGTCCGCATGTCGCCCTCGAGGAACGGCCAGTCCGGCACCGGATCGTCGGCGTCGAGCAGACAGTCGTAGACCTGCTCGATCACCTCGTGGGGCGGCCGGCTGTAGAGGGTGGCGACGGCGATCGCGGCCGCCCAGCGCTCGGTCGGCACCGGGCCGGACAGGCGCATGGCCAGCGCGCCGGTCAGTGCCCGGTCGGCGGCCACCCCGCCGCCCAGGGCCGCGGCCACCGAGGCGACGGCGGCCACGGCCACGTGCTCGGGGGGCTCCGAGGCGACGACCCGGGTGAGGGCCGGCACCACCACGTGGCGCTCCTCCGGGAACCAGGCGAGCAGGTGCGCGGTGTGCATCCGGACGGCGGGGTCGTGGTCGTTCAGCGCCGCCAGGAATGCCGGAATGCGCGCGCGAACCGCATCATAGGCCGCCATGTCCCACTGTTCGGGCGCGACGGCGGCGCGGAGCACGGCTGGTTCGGGACGCTCGATCAGCCAGTACGTCTCGTCGCCGATCGCGATCCGCCGCAACAGCTGGCAGGCGCCGAAACGGTCGCCGGCCGACGGGTCGGCGATCACGTCGAGCAGGAACGGGATCGCCGCGATGCTGGTCGGGAACCGGCTGCCCTGCTGGACGAGGGTCCCGGCCAGATAGTTGTAGGCGCTGCGCCGGAGAAACTCGTCACCGGACCAGAGCGCGTGCAGGGCGGCGGGCACCCCCGTGGAGGCGCGGGGATCGCGCGTCAGGGATGCCCAGTTGACGGCATCCACCATGTGCGTGCGCTCGGGCATACTCCGGAATCTAGACGATCATCTTCCCAAGCATTGCCCGCCCCCGGCAGCCTCATGGCCGATCGGGGGCGGATAGCCGTACCAAATAGGGTTTTAAATGAGAATGCGGGCGGCGACCGCCTCGCCCATCCGGATCGCACCGTCGACGTGCTGGAAGCCGAGGCCGGCGATGTCGCTGCTGGCGAAGGCCAGCGGGCCGACGTCGGACCGGAGGTGCCGGCCGTACCGGGTGAGCGAACCGATGTCGAAGGAGGTGCCGAAGGCGCCGACCGTCCACTCGTCGGCCATCCACGGGCTCTCGTAGTAGTGGACCGGTGTGAGCGCCTGCTCGCCGTAGTAGGCGGCGAGTGACTCCAGGACCTTCGCCCGGCGCTCCTCGGGCGTGAGCGACAGCAGCCCGTCGGCCTTCACGTCGGAGACGAACCCGACGAGCGTGCCGCGGGTCTCGCCCTCGACGTCCTCGTTGGTGTTGTCGTACGCCTCGTGGACCAGCGAGTACGGACTGAACGCCGTCCCGGAGAGCCCGAGTTCGCGCCAGAACGGGGTCTCGTAGGTGATGTGCAGCTTGATCACCAGGCCGAACGAGATGTGCTGACGCATCTGGGCCTGCACCGGCGGCAGGGCCGGGATGTACTGCACGCGGCTGACCAGGGTCGGCGGGACCGCGAGGACCACGTTGCGGCCGTGGTAGCTGCCCTGACCGGTGAAGACGGTCGCCCCGCCGTCGGTCCACTCGATCTTGGTGACCGCCTCGTCGAGCCGGACCGTGCCCTCCGGCAGCCGGGACGCGAGCGCCAGCGGCACCCGCTGGAGGCCGCCGACGACCCGCCGGTCCAGGATGAAGTCGGCGTCGACCAGGTGACTGAAGCCGCCGGCACTGGCCGCCATCAGCACCGCCGACAGGGCCGAGAACGAGTGCGCCGGCTTGGTCAGCATCGCCGGGCCGACGTAGAGGCCGACGTTGTCGCGGGCCTCCGGGTCGTCGGTCTGCTCGGCCAGCCAGGCGGCGAACGAGATCCGGTCGAGTTCCTCGGCGTCCGGGTGCTCCCACGGCGAGAGCGGGTCCATCAGTGCGGCGAGCCGGTCCAGTTCCTTGACCAGGCGTTCCACCTCGGCGGCGGTGCTCTCGGAGACCGGGAACTTCTCACCCTCGAAGGTACGGCGCACCCCGTCCCGCCCGATGTAGACCGAGTCGCCGGCCCGGTAGCGCGAGTACATCTCCAGCTGCAGTTCGTCGATCAGCGCGAGCAGGGCGGTCTGGTCCGGGGAGACCCACTGGCCGCCGACCTCGAGACGGACGCCCTCGACGTCCTCGGTCAGCAGCCGGCCGCCGACGCGGTCACGGGCCTCCAGGACGAGCACGCTGCGGCCGGCCGCGTGCAGGCGGTTCGCGACGGTCAGCCCGGTGACACCGGCCCCGACCACCACGACGTCGAAGTCGGTCACGACTCTCCTCCAGGTATAGCGGGTTCCTGCTGGGTGATGCAGTGGATGCCACCACCACGGGCGAAGATCGCCCGGGCGTCGACGCCGACGACCCGCCGGCCGGGGTAGGCGGCGGCCAGGATGTCGAGCGCCTCGGCGTCCCGGGGATCGTCGAACGTGCAGGCGACCACACCGGCGTTGCACACTAGGTGATTGACGTACGAGTGATCAACTGGACCGTGCTCGTCCCGGATCCCCTCCGGAGCCGGTAGATCGATGATCGTCCAGTCGCGGGGGAAGGCGTTCTTGAGCAGCCCTTCCAGCGCGTGATCCGGATGCTCCGGCGACGGCTGGACGTGCAGCAACACGGTTTTCTCCCGCACCGGTGTCGCCACGATGTCGACGTGCCCACGGGTGCCGAACTCCTCGTAGTCACGGGTCAGGCCGCGCGGCAGCCACACCACCTCACGGACCCCGAGGGTGCGTCGCAGCTCACCCTCGACCCGCTCCCGGGTCCACCCGGGGTTACGGCCCGGGTCGAGCTGCACCGTCTCGGTGACCAGCACCGTCCCGTGCCCGTCGACGTGGATGCCGCCGCCCTCGTTCACCATCTCCGAGCCGATGATCGTGGCACCGGCCCACTCGGCGACCCGCCGGGCGATCGCGGCGTCCTTCTCCCACTGCGCCCAGCTCTGGCCGCCCCAGCCGTTGAACACCCAGTCGACGGCGCCGAGACCGTCCGGGCCGACGACGAACGTGGGACCGATGTCGCGCATCCAGGCGTCGTCGAGCGGCGCCTGGAAGTACTCGACGGCGTCGCCCAGCCAGTTCCTGGCGTCGCGGATCGCCGACGCGTCGACGACCAGGCGGACCGGCTCGAACTCGGCGACGGCCAGGGCCACCGAGGCCCAGGCCTGACGGGCGTCGTCACCGTCGGTGTAACCCGAGGACGGCCAGGCCATCCAGGTGCAGGTGTGCGGCTCGGTCTCGGCCGGCATGCGCCAGGTCATGACAGACCACCGTAGGTGTCCGGGCGCCGGGTCCGCAGGAACGGGAACAGGGTCAGCCAGTCCTTGCGCTGGTTCAGGTCCAGGTCGGCGACGAGCACGGCCTCCCGGTCGCGGGGCGCCTGGGCGAGGATCCGGCCGTACGGGTCGGCGATGAACGACGAGCCGTAGAAGCTGATCCGCCCCTCGTCGCCGGTGCGGTTGGGGACGACCATGAACAGGCCGTTGGCGATCGCGTGACCGACGATGACCTGCTGCCAGAGAGGCTGGGTGTCGAAGTCGGGGTGGTCGGGCTCGGAGCCGATCGCCGTGGGGTAGGCGAGGATGTCGGCTTCCTGGAGCGCGTAGGAGCGGGCGACCTCGGGGAACCATTCATCCCAGCAGGTCGGCAGACCGTATCGGACATCTCCGACTTGGTGGATCGGGTAGGCTTCGTCCGCTGGGCCCGGCCGGAAGTACTTGTCCTCGACATACCCCTCCGTGACAGGGATGTGCGTTTTGCGGGTCTTGGCTACGACATTTCCGCTCTTGTCGACCAGGACCGCGGTGTTGAAGCCCAGCCCGTCCCCCAGATCGACGTTCTCGTAGAGCGAAGCGTGCACCATGATCCCGTGCCGCCGGGCCGCCTCGGCCGCGAGAGTCACCGTGGGCCCGTCGAGCAGATCCTCGGCGAGGTCGACCGGCTTACCGGACGGCTCCTCGAACGCCGGATACTTCGACAGGGTCAGCTCCGGCAGGAACACCACCTCGGCCCCGGCGTCAGCGGCCTGCGCGATCCCGCCGAGCAGCGCCGCCCGCAGCTCGCCCGCGTCCGGCCGCCAGTAGTGCTGGACCAGGCCCACCCGCAACGGCGGCCGGGTCGGCTCGTCGACGCGAGCGGGTGAGTCATACACCGCGGACCGGATCAGTTCCATGACCATCCTCGACTTTCAGCATTGCACCGCACTTTAACGAACGGCATTCGTTTTACTATGGTGGTCCACCTCACCAGAACGCAAGGGGGTTCGCCGGTGGCCCGTCCCGCCACACCGAAGCTGTCGGTCGAGAAGATCGCCGCGGCCGCGCTGGCCCTGGTCGACGCCAAGGGCGAGTTCACGCTGGGCGAGGTCGCGGCGGCACTCTCGGTCCGCCCGTCGTCGATCTACAACCACCTCAGCGGCAAGACCGAGATCATCGAGGCGATGCGTGCGCTGATCTTCAGCGAGGACCCACCGGCCGACATCTCCGGCGACTGGCGCCTCGCACTACGTTCGCTGCTGCTCCGCTACCGGGACGCGTTCGCCCGCCACCCGCGCCTGATCCCGATGCTGACCGCACACACCGTCTCCTCCCCCGACGTCGTGCACATGTACGACGACATCGCCACGGTCCTGCACTCCGCCGGCATCCCGACCGGACAGCTCCTCGACGTGATCACCGTCCTGGACAGCTTCGTCATCGGCTCGGCACTCGACATCGCCGCCCCCGACCAGGTCTGGGACCCCACACAGGCCCGCACGCCGATCCTGGTGGCCGCCATCAACGCCGCCGGCCACGGCCGCGAACGAGCCGACCGCGCCTTCGAGCTGGGCCTCACCCTCATCCTCGGCGCCCTGCCCGCCCTGACGGCCCGCTGACCCTTTCGCTCAGCACCATTTCGCCAGGGCGTAGCCGCTTCCCGCCGGCGCGCCGTCGCCCAGCGGCCGGCCGCATTCCACGACACCGAACCTCGGCTCGGCCCAGTAGTTCAGAGCGCCGTCCAGCAGGCCGTCGTCGGGACAGGTCAGCGAGATGGGGATGCTGACCGGCGTGACAATCGCGTAGCCGACGAAGGTCCCGTCCCTCAGAGGCTGCCCGGACATGAAGACGGTCAGCTCTTCGAGGCCGGGGCTGAGGCCGGTGGGCAACGATTTCCTGGTCCCGGCCGGAAGCTGGCGCAGGACATCGGTGTCGGTCACCCCCGGCGGGTCGAACCAGTGCGTACCGACCGCACCTGCTGAACCCCGCCCACGACGCATCCGGCGGCGGCGGACAGCAGGAGGCACGACACCGTGCCGCCCGCGTACCGCAACGCCGCCGTTCGCACATCCTCACGGTAACGGCTCCGATCATGGGCGGGAGTACAACAGGTAGGGGCGGCGCTTGCGAAGGAAAGCGGCCAGGTCGTCCTGCCAGGAGCCGGTCACGTCGGCCACCGAGGCGCCGGCGTCGATCATGGTGCGGAAACGGTCGGTGCCGGCCAGTTTGTCGACGAAGAACGGGCGGGTGTCGGGGTCCTTGCGCCAGGCGAAACCGGGGTAACGCTTCGCCTCGATCAGCATGGCGGTGGCCGCGGCGATCGGGTCGAAGACGCCGGGATCGCTGACCCGGAGCTCGACACCCACGCAGAGCTGGTCGACGAACTTGCCGACCCGGGGCAGGAAGTAGGCCTCCCGGAACTCAGCGCCCGGAAGGTCGAGTGCGGCCAGCCGCTCCTGCCAGTGGAAGTCCAGATCCGGGGCACCGGACAGCTCGAACGGGCGGGTCGTCCCGCGGCCCTCCGACAGCGACGCCACGCCCTCGAACAGGCACGTCCCGGGGTAGACCAGTGCGGTGTCCGGGGTCGGCATGTTCGGGCTCGGCATCACCCACGGGACGTCGGTGTCGGCGGCGAACAGGCCGCCGTTCCAGCCCTCGCAGGCGATCACCTCCAGCCGTACCTTCGGGAGCCATTCGCCCTGATAGAAGCGGGCCAGTTCGCCGACGGTCATGCCGTGCCGCTGGACGATCTCCTTCTTGCCCACGCCCGACGCCCACGCCGGGGTCAGCATGGGGCCCGACGCGGAGCCGCCGATCGGGTTCGGGCGGTCCAGCACCAGGTACCGCAGGTTCAGTTCGGCGGCCGCGGCCATCGAGTCGTAGAGCGTCCAGATGTACGTGTAGAAGCGCGCGCCCACGTCCTGGATGTCGAACACCACGGTGGTCGCGCCCGACTCGGTGAACATCGACTTCCAGCGGTCCAGAGTCGCCAGGTATCCGTCGTAGACGCGCAGGCCGGTGCGGGGATCCGTACCCATGCCCTCGTTGCCGCCGACCGGTGCCGAGCCGCGGAAACCGTGCTCGGGGCCGATGATGCCCGCGATCCGGACCTTGTCGGCGTGCATCCGGTCGACGAGGTGGCGGTACTCGCGGTCCACGGCCGTCAGGTTGGAGACCACGGCGACCCGTTCGCCGTCGAGGGCGTCCCACTTCGACGCGGCCAGGCGATCCATGCCGGTCCGCACGTGCTTCCTGATCGGTTTCGCCACGGGGGCGGCGGTGACCGCTGACGGTGCGGTCGCCATGCCGGTCAGGACGCCGCCGGTCACGGCCAGAAGGTTTCTCCTCATCACGCGACAAATCGTATTTAGTCGGACGCGATGGGCCGGTCAAGCCGCCCGCGCGTCGGCGCGCCACCACCCGTTCCGCCGGACACCCACCGGCCGGTCCGGCAACGTGCGCGCCGGCGCGTTTCAGCCGAAGATCAAGGTGGTCAGGCGCTCGGTGCTCTGCCGGTAGACGCCGGGGCCGTCCCCGACCTCGAGCAGGACACGCCGGCAGCCGTCGGCCTCGACGTTGACCGTGCCGCCGGGCTCCAGGAACAGGACCGCGAACCGGCTGGCCGGAGTGTCACACGCGGCGGAACCGGCGGCCGACGACTCGATCTCGGCACGCATCGCGGTCCAGTCCGCCGCGGTGACCGGGCCACCGTCGCGGAAGCCACCGGCCGGCTTGCCGCCACCCCGCTCCTCCACCGGCACGTCGTAGACGCAACGCTTCACCGAGGTGCTCGCCGGCACCGGCGGCAGGTCGGCCTCCCGCACGTTCTCGACGCCACCGCCGGCCCACGTCATGTCCCCGTAGGTCTGCGAACAGCCCGCGCTGCCGGCCTCGTCCGACTCCAGCTGCCTGATCACCCGGCTCTTCACCGGAACGGTCACGAGAGCGTCGTAGGCCCGGCGGAACTCGGCCCGTGGCTTCATGCAGGAGTCGACCGGGATTCCCGGCCGGACCCAGCGGCCCTCCCGGTCGAGCAGCGCGACCCACGGAACCCCTGGAAGATCCGCGGTGCAGACCTGGTCGGTGATGGCCGCCTCATCGGGCAGGCGCAGCGCCGCCAGCAGCGCGGTCAGATCGTCGGCGCGCACCTCCTCGGCGATCATCTCGGTGCCGCCGGCGGACCGCTTGTGGACACCGGTCCGGCAGACGACCGCGGACACGGGCTGGAACTCGTCACCGAGCAGCGGCAGGGTGAGCCCCTCCTGCGACGCCTTGTGCCAGTTGTCGTCGGCCACGGGCGAGGCCACCTCGCAGGACTCCCACCGGTCCTGGACGACGGGCGCCGCCGGCCCGCTGCGACTCGGCCCGGGAACACTCCCGCCCTCGTCCCGGGCACAACCACCGGCGAGTACGGCCAACAGGGCGACGGTCGTCGCGGTCGCGCGTGTGCGCATGGTGTGCTCCTCCATGTAGCGGGCAGGACTCCACGCTGAGACGCACCCACCCTCCCCCGGGTTGCCCGCCCCACCCCGTCGTCAGGAGGCCGGACCGGGTGGGCAGTTCTGGCTCTTGGCCTCCACCGAGTACTCGCGGTCGTCGGTGGTGATGCCCGCGGGCTGACCCGCGAAGTGGGCCTCCATCTTGCGGCCGGCCGCCCGCTGCTCGTAATGCAGGTGCGGTGCCCCGGACTTGCCGGTGCTGCCGATCCGGCCCAGCTGCTGGCCCTGTGTCACCTGATCACCCTCGGACACCAGCGGGGGTTCGAGCATGTGCAGGTACTGGGTCTCCCACAGGCCGCCGTGGTCGATCTTCACCCAGTAGCCGGCGCCGGTGCCGTGGGGACCCTTCGGGTTGTCGGGGGTGCGGGAGCCCAGCGTGCCGTTGACGCCGGCCTCCACGACGGTGCCGGCGTAGGAGGCGTGGATCGGGCGGCCCCACGCGGAACCCGAGGACGGGAAGAAGTCGATGTCGTAGTCGTCGTGGCCGGGGTAGGTGCCGAGGATCCAGGTCTCCCCGCACGCGACCGGCAACTGGAAGTCGGGGCGCGGGCCGGGGGTGCGCAACCTCGGCACGATCACGGCGATCAGCGCGGCGACGGCGAGGAGGGCGACGGCCACGAGGATTCCGGTACGGGTACGGGCTGTCACCCGGCTGATCCTGGCAGAGCGCGTCAACCCGTACCGCCGGGGCATGATCTTCGGGGTGAAAAGTAGTAAGTAGCTTCTAATGCGCCATACGGTGCGAACCATGTCGAGATCTCGCCGGGCCGTTGTGTCGGTCGCACTGTTGATGCTCAGCGCCGGATGTGGGGGCTCCGACGAGTCCGGGACGACGGGCACGGCGACGACCGCGGCCTCCATGGCACCGACTGGCGGTCCGGGGGCCGGCGGTCCCGGCGGCGGCATGGGCCAGAGCTGCACCGGCTCCACCGCCACCCCGGCGACGGCCGCGACCGGAGCGGTGCCGGCCTCAGGGACGACGACGGCGGTGGCCGCCGCCGTGGCCAAGGCGGAGGCGTTCCTCGCCACCCTCTCGGCCGAGCAGAGGACGACGGTGACGCAGCGGTACAACGCGCTCGGCACCAAGCAGTGCACCTGGTCGAACTTCCCGGACGGCCTGTTCAACGGCCGGATCGGGCTCAAGCTCGGCGACCTGGACGACGCGCAGAAGAAGGCCGCGTACGCCGCCGTGCAGAGCGTGCTGTCCGCCGACGGGTTCACCCAGGTGCAGAACGAGATCGCCGGTGACGAGCAGCTCGCGAACCAGGGCGGGGCGCCCGGCAACATGGGCGAGGACTACTACCACATCGTGTTCTTCGGGGAGCCGTCCGCGGACACGCCGTGGACGCTGCAGTTCGGCGGGCACCACCTGGCCCATCACGTCTCCGTCGGTGGCGGGGCGCTGAGCGTGTCCCCGCACTTCAGTGGCATCCAGCCGATCAGTTTCGAGTCCGGCGGGAAGACCGTGCAGGGGATGAAGCAGGAGACCGCGGACCTGTTCGGGCTGTTCACGTCACTGACCGCCGAGCAGCGGACGGCGGCGGAGACGGCCGACGCCTACGACGACATCGTGATGGGGCCGGGCACCGACACCGACTACCCCGACCAGGAGGGCCTGTCCTACAGCAAGCTGGACAGCAAGCAGCAGGCCCTGGTCAAGGCGGCGATCAAGGACTGGGTCGGTGACGCCGCCGACGCCTTCGCGAAGCCGCTGCTCGATCTCTACTACTCGCAGCTCGACCAGACCACGATCGCCTTCTCGGGGACGATCGAGGAGCAGACCACCGGGGCGTACATGCGGATCGACGGCCCCCGGGTGTGGATCGAGTGGATCAACACGGAGGCGGCCGGATTCCACTACCACACCGTCTACCGGGACAAGCTCATCGACTACGGCACCGGCGTGAGCTGATGCGCGCCGCCGTCCTGACCGGCCTGCTGCTGGTCCTCGTCCCGGCGCCGGCCGCCGCCCACGACGCCGGGTCGACGCTGATCACGGTCACGCCCGGCTACGACGACGTGGGGCTGACCGCGCAGATCCCACTGTCCCGGATCGACTTCGCCTATCACACCCGGCTGGCCGGGGACCCGAAGCGCACGGTCGAGGAGTCACAGAACTGGCTGAGCGCGCTGGTGCTGGACCGGGCCGCGCTGACCGGGCCGGACGGCCGGACGTGGCCGCTGCGGGTGGACTCGGTCATCAGCGACCGCCTCGAAGGGTTCGACACGGCGCGGGTGGAGCTGACCGCCACTCCCCCGGCGGACGCCCGGCGCGGGGCTGCCGACCTGCGGTGGCGGGTCGTCGGGGACGTCGTCTACACGCACAGGGTGTTCATCGGGCGGCACATCGGCGCGAGCACCGAGATGACCGGGCTGATCACGCGGAAACGGCCGGTGGCCCGGATCCCGGTCACCGCCACGGGACCGGCGCCACAGGGCGGGGCGCTGCTCGGTACGCCCGGGTGGCTGGCCGCCATGGTGGTCGCCGTCGCTCTCGGGGTGGTCGGGAGGTACAGCCGGGTCCGGCCCCGCCGTCTGGCCGCCACCGGGGGCTGAGTGGACGCCTCTTGCGTGGGATCGGGGCGGGTGGACCGTACCGCCGAAAGGTTTGGCATTGACGCCGTCGGCAAAATCGTGAGGCATGAGGCGGGGTTTCGTGGCGGCCGGTGCCGCCCTGGCGGCGGTGGCGGCCGTGGCGGTGCGGGATCTGACGCAGCGCCGGCATGCGCTGCTGCGCAATTTTCCGGTGATCGGGCACGGCCGGTATCTGATCGAGGCGATCGGACCGGAATTGCGGCAGTACGTGGTGGCCGCCAACGACGAGGAGCGGCCGTTCACGCGTGACCAGCGCCGATGGGTCTACGCGTCGGCGAAGAAGGAGAACAACTACTTCGGGTTCGGCACCGACAACGACATGGAGTTCACCGCCGGATATCCGATCATCAAGCACCGCACGTTCGGGCGGGCGGTGCCACTGTCGCATCCGGAGGCCGGCTACGAGGCGTCGGTGCCGTGCGCGAAGGTGCTCGGGGCGGCGCGCGGGCGGGCGAAGGCGTTCCGGCCGGAATCGGTCGTCAACATCTCCGGGATGAGTTTCGGGTCGCTGTCCGGCGCTGCGGTGGAGGCACTGAACCGGGGCGCGGCGATCGCCGGATGCCTGCACAACACCGGGGAGGGCGCGCTGTCGCCGCACCACCGGCACGGCGGTGAGCTGGTCTTCCAGATCGGAACGTCGTACTTCGGGTGCCGGGACGAGCAGGGCCGGTTCGATCTGGAGAAACTGAAGGCCGTCGTCGCGGCGCATCCGGTCCGGGCGCTGGAGATCAAACTCAGTCAGGGTGCGAAGCCGAGCCTCGGTGGGCTCCTGCCGGGCGCGAAGGTGTCCACGGAGATCGCCGAGACCCGGGGCATCCCGCAGGGTGTCGACTGTGTCAGCCCGTCGCGGCACGCCGAGTTCTCCGACACCGACAGCCTGCTCGACTGGGTGGAACTGCTGGCCACCGAGACCGGGCTGCCGGTCGGCATCAAGTCGGCCGTCGGCGACCTGGACTTCTGGGACGAGCTGACCCACCTGATGCTGACCACCGGCCGGGGCGTCGACTTCGTGACGATCGACGGCGGCGAAGGCGGCACCGGCGCGGCACCGCTGATCTTCTCCGATTCGGTGTCGCTGCCGTTCCAGGTCGGGTTCGCCCGGGTGTACCGGATGTTCGCCGAACGCGGCCTGCACGACCGGGTCGTGTTCATCGGCGCCGGCAAACTGGGGCTGCCGGACAACGCGATCGTCGCGTTCGCGCTCGGCTGCGACATGGTCAACGTGGCCCGCGAGGCGATGCTGGCGATCGGCTGCATCCAGGCGCAGAAGTGCCACACCGACACCTGCCCGACCGGCGTCGCCACCCAGAACAAGTGGCTGACCAGGGGCCTCGACCCGGGCCTGAAGTCGGTGCGGGCCGCGAACTATGTCAAGACGCTGCGCCGGGACCTGCTGAAGGTCGCCGAGGCGTGCGGTGTCGAACATCCGGGGCTGATCGAGACGTCGTCGGTGGAGATCCTCGACGGGCGGACGGCGGCGACACCGCTGGACCGGGTCTACGACTACCGGCCCGGCTGGGGGCTGCCGTCGAAGGCCGACCAGGAGACGATCATCGCCCTGATGACGGCCGCCGAACCGCAGGGCGGCAGCGCACCGCCGTCACTCTGAACACCGGTGGGTGTTCGCACCAAATGAGGCGGACGGCTCCGGAGGCACGGGTCGCGGCCCGGACTCCGTAGGATCCCGTCCAGACCCCACTCCGCCCAGACCGGGCCCGCCCCGCACCGTCGGGACGGGCCCGGTTGCGCACCGGTCAGGACAGCGAACCGCGGAGGATGCGGACGGACTCGACGGTGGCGTAAGCCCGCCATTCGAGAGCGGCCACCGCGCTGTAGGCGGGGAAGTCGACAGTCCACCCGCCGTCGGCCTGCTGACCGGCGGAGAGCCGTTCGACATCAGCGGCGATCGCCTCCTTGCTGAACAACTCCCGCGACGGCCCGTCGGGGTGCGGGGTGAAGGCCAGTGGATGCAGCACCTCACCGTCCGTACCACCGACCGGCGTCGGCCCGTCGGTGCGCACGAAGGCGGCCATCCGCTCCAGCAGTGCGCCCGCATCGGGCACCGCGTCCAGGAACCGCATCACGAACATCAGCTCATACGCACTCGGCGCCCCCGCCAGTCCGTCGATCACGCCCAGGCAGTAGCCGGTGGCGCCGGCCAGCCACGGATGCCCGGCGAGCTCGGGCCGGTGCCGCGCGATCCGATGTGCCTGGGCGGCCAGCTGGGTGGTCATCTGCAGCGACGACTCGTCCGGATCCGCGGTGGTCCAGTGCGGCGCGCTGCCGTCGATGTCGGCGAACGGCAGCGCGAACGGGATCCCACCGTCCCCGAGGGAGTGCGCTCCGAGCCAGTCGAACAGCCGGACCGTCCGTGACCCGGTCTCACCGACCTCGGCCAGCACCTCGAGAGCGTGCATGGCGGCGACCGGCTGACTGGTCACCGAACGCAGGTCGGGTTCGAGGCCCCAGCCGTACCCCTCGTCGGGGTTGCGATAGGCATCCAGCGCGGCCAGGACCTGCTCGGTGCCGGCCGCTCCGAGGAGGTGACGGAAGCGTCGCCAGTCGAGGGTGCGGCCGTGCTTCGCGACGAACGTGGCGGCGGCGTCGAGATCGATGCTCATGTCACCGATCCTGCCCGGTCAGGGATGCGGGCGCACGGCTCCGGACACGCATCGCAGCACGAGCCGCAGGGTGTCGTGCCGGGACGCCCCGCACTCGGCCAGATAGTTCCACCCGGCATAGAGCTGCGACCACACCAGGTTCTGCACCCAGACGGGCGGCAGCTCGGGGTCGATGGTGCCGTCGGCGTGCCCGCGCCGGACCATCGCGTCGAACCCGTCGTCGCAGCCGCCCTCGGCGGGATCCGCGTCCTCGAAGGCGACCTGCTCCCGGAACAGCAGCGACAGCACGTCACCCAGATCGAAATACTCCTGGCAGAGGCGGACGAGCGCGGTCGCGCCGGTGCCCTCGTCCATGCGGGCGCGGGCGCCGGCCCGGTCGAGGCGGGCGGTGGCCTCGTCACGCAGGGCGCTGAGCAGGTCTCCGCGCTCCGGGAAGTAGCGGTGCAGGGTGGTGCGTCCGACGTCGGCGGCCTCGGCGACGTCGCCGAGGGAGGCCGCCGGGTTGCGGGCCAGCACCTCGATCGCGGCGTCGAGGATCGCCTGCCTCGTTCGGGCCCGGCTGCCGGTGGGGACGCTCGTCACGGCCGCAGAATAACACTTGCCCAGAATGGAACAGCAGTGTTCCACTATGGGAATGCCGGATTCCACGCGACTGAGAACCCTCCTCACCGTGCTCCGCCCGCACCGCCGCACCATGCTGCTCGGCCTGATCCTCGGCCTGGCCGCCAATGCCGCCGGTCTGGCCACCCCGCTGGTCACCAAGTGGGTGCTCGACAGCTTCTCCGGCGGCATCGACCTGGCCCGCCCGGTCGCCGTCCTGGCCTGTCTCGTCGTCATCGGCGCGGCCATCGGCCTGTGGCAGTGGATCCTGATGGGCACCCTCGCCGAGCAGATCGTCCTCGACGCCCGCACCTCGATCGTCCGCCGCTACTTCCAGGCGCGGGTCCTCGACCTGCTGAAACGTCCGACCGGTGAGCTCGTCACCCGGGTCACCTCGGACACCGGCCTGCTGCACGCGGCGTCCGGCAGCCTGGTCGGGCTGATCAACGCCGGGGTCGGCCTGATCGGCACGCTGATCCTGATGGGCGTCCTCGACCTGCCGCTGCTGGCCTGCACGCTCGCCGCCGTCATCGTGGTCGGTGCCGTGATGAGCCGGCTCCTGCCCCGCATCGGGATCGCCCAGACCGCCGCGCAGGAGTCGGTGGGCCGGCTCGGCGCCGACCTGGAGGGCTCGCTGCGCGCCATCCGGACGGTCAAGGCGAGCCGCGCCGAGACCCGCCAGAGCGGCCGGATCATCGCCGCCGCGAGTGACGCCGCCGCGCACAGTGTCCGCGCGGCCCGGGTCTCGGCGGTCGTGTGGACCATCTCGTGGTCCGGTGTCCAGCTGTCGGTCATGCTGATCCTGGCCGTCGGCGCCTGGCGCGCCCACCTGGGCCTGCTCGAGGTGTCGACGCTGGTCGCGTTCCTGCTCTACGTGTTCCAGCTGATGGGCCCGATCAGCGAGCTGACACAGAACCTGACGGCCCTCCAGTCCGGCATGGCCGCGGCCGGCCGGATCAACGAGCTCGACGCGATCGGCCTGGAGCCGTCCGATCCCCCGGCGCGCCCGGCGCCCCCGTCCTCGACGGCCGGCCCGGTCCTGGCGCTGCAGGGGGTCACCGCCCGTTACGGTCCGGAGGCGGCACCCGCGGTCCGCGGCATCGACCTGGAGATCCCCCGGCTCGGTCACACCGCGATCGTCGGCCCGTCCGGCGCCGGCAAGACCACGGTGTTCTCGCTGCTGCTGCGCTTCCTGGAGCCGGAGCACGGCCGCATCCTGCTGGACGGCCGCCCCTACACCGAGTGGAGCCATTCCGACGTCCGGGGCCGGCTCGCCTACGTCGAGCAGGAGACCCCGGTGCTGCCGGGCACGATCGCGGACAACTTACGGTTCACCCATCCCGACGCGACAGACGATGAGGTACGGGCGGTGTTGTCCGCCGTCCGGCTCGAAGGCATCGACCCCGCCCTCGGTGCCACCGACGTGTCCGGCGGTCAGCGGCAGCGGATCGCGCTGGCCCGTGCGTTGCTGCGCACCCCCGAGGTGCTCCTGCTGGACGAGGCGACCGCCCAGGTCGACGGCCTGACCGAGGCCGCCGTGCAGGACTGCATTCGCGACCGCGCGGCGTCCGGAGCGGTCGTGACGATCGCCCACCGCCTGTCCACGGTCCTCGACGCCGACCGCATCGTGGTGCTGGAGGACGGCCGGGTCCGCGCCCAGGGCACCCACGCCGATCTGTACGCCTCCGACGACCTCTACCGCCGTCTCGTCGAGGCGCTGCGCATCGGCGCGGACACCTCCTACGTCTGATTCCCGTTCCCCAGCCCTGGCCGGCGGGCGAGCAGCCCGCCCGCCGGCGGCGTCTCCTCCTGGCGGAGCATCTCCAGCTTGCGCAGCAGGTCACGGGTGGCGGCGTCCGGGGACTGCGGCACCGCCACCTCCACCTCGACGTGGATGTCACCGCGGCCCTGCCCACCCCGGAGCGACCGGCCCCGGCGGTCGAAGAGCAACTCGTCACCGTCCTGCACACCGGCCGGGATCAGCACATGGGGTTGGCCGGGCACCGTGGTGATCTGGATCTGGGTGCCCAGGGCGGCCAGGACCATCGGCACGGCCACCCGGACGTGGACGTCGGTCCCGGAGCCTCCGGACGACGAACCCACGAGCGCGGCGCTCTCCTTGCGGTGCTCGGAGATCTGCCGGAGCAGCCGCTGCTCCTGGTCGGTCGGGTTCCTCGGCGTCCGCACGCACAGTTCCACGATCAGGTCGCCGCGGCCACTCCCGCGGCGGCGCGGCAGTCCCCGGCCGGGAATCCGGTGCGTGGTACCCGTCCTGACACCGGGCGAGACCTGGACGACCTCGTCACCGTCGAGGGTCCGCAGGGTCCGCCAGGTCCCGAGCGCCCCCGCCGTCATCGACAGGTCGACCCGGCAGTGCAGGTCGTCACCTCGACGCACGAACAGCTCGTGCGGCCGCTCGTGGACCTCGACGATCAGGTCACCGCTGGTCCCGCCGCCCAGCCCCGCACCGCCACGACCGGCCATCCGGATCTGCGAACCACTCCGCACCCCGGCCGGCACCGTGACCATGACCGTCCGGCTCGCCGTGACCCGCCCGCTGCCACCGCACGCCGGACAGGCCGCATGCTCGCCGGCGGGCCGGTGCTGACAGAGCACGGCCGTGTCGTAGGTGACCGGAGCCTCGATCCCGGAGACGACGTCCTCGAGATCCACATCCAGCCGCACCGTCGCATCGGCCCCGTCGGCCTTCTCCACCACAGGCCGCTCCACCGTCCCGGACCCGGCCCGCTCACCCGTGGCCGGCCCGGGTGCGACGACGGCCGTCCGCTCGCGGTAGCCCAGGAACACCGCCTGTCCGTCGGCCAGAACCACGAGATCACCGCCACCGGTGGCCGCCACTCCCCGCGCCGCCGTCGGCAGCGAGACCATGTCGACGACCCGCCGCTCGGCGACGTCCCAGACCGCCAGCTCGTCCCCACCGCCGACCAGCGCGATCAGCCGGTCGTCAGCGTGGAAGCACAGCGCCGCCCGCCGCGATCCCGCACCACCCACCGCCTGGCCCGGGTCATCGGCGCTGTCGGTGACCGTGAGACCGCCGGCGGCGTCGACCGACACCGTCACCGGCCGGCCGTCGACGTAGGCCGACGGGCGGTCACCGAACTCGTCCGTCAGGATCGTCCGGCCGCTCGCCATGTCGATCAGGAGGCCGCGCCACCCGTCGAGGTCGAGTGAGGCGACCAGCCGGCCGCCCATCGAGACCAGGCCGAGGTGGCGGCCCCGGCGGCGTTCGAGCCGCACCGCACTCAGCGGCGCTCCGGTCCGGCCGTCCCAGAGCCGCAGCACGTTGCGCCGCTCGACCGACGCCAGATAGAGCCGGCCGTCGTGATAGCCGTATGCCAGCTCCAGGATCGGAACGCCCCCGCCGCCGCGCTGCTCCGCGAGCAACTCTCCGCTGCGACGATGGATGCGCAGGCACCCGGTCCGGTCGCCGATCGCGATCAGGTCGGCCCCGGGAGCGGCGGCCACGGCCGTGACGTCACCCCCCACCGACCAGATCGGCCGCCACAGCGACGGCGGGCCGCCGGGCGGATCCGACAACCGCAGGGCCGCGTCCGCCGCTCCCCGGCGCACCGCGAACACCGCCAGCAACCGCCGTCGCCGCGGCACCGCGGACCCGGCGAGCCCGGTCACCCGCCGCAGATCGTCGGCGGACAGCCACGGATGGCCGTCGAGCAGCGGGGCGAGGGCGGCCGGGTCGGCATGCACGAGGTACTCCGGGTCGCCGGTCAGCGCTTCGAGACGGCCGGCGTCCGCGGCGTGCTGGCCGGCGTGCCGCAGCAGGTAGGGCTCGGCGAGATCCCATCGGCAGCGCGGCCCGGCCAGCGCCTCGAAGAGCACCCCGAGGTCGGCCGCCCCGGCGCCCTCCCGCTGCGAAGGCCGGGCGCGGAGGTGATCGGCGAGCCCTTGATGAAACAGCCGGTACAGGGTCGTGCCGTCCACATCGGTGGCCCGGTGCAGATAGAAGCGCGCCTTGTCCAGCGCCTCGACGATCTCCAGGTCAGCGGTGGACCGGGAGCCGTCGGCCGGCCGGGAACTCCCCCGCGCGTGGGAGTGAAGCGCCGACCGGAAGGCGCGTGCAAGCTCCGGAATGTCCTCGGGCGAGGTCTCGCCCCCAGGCCCGGAGTAGTCAGCCGACTTGGATTCGTAGAACTTCTTCAGGGTCTTCTCGAAATGAGCCAGCGTGCCGTTCTTCTCGACGATATCGACGAGAGCGGCGACGTCATCCTTCGTCAGAGGGCTGCCGGAGATGGTCGGCGCACCGTCGTCCAGCGCCGGGGTGTCACCCGACGCTGCGGCGAGGGCCCGAGCCACCTGACCGATCAGCCGGACCGGCATGCCGTCGCCCTTGGCGTGGGCCACCGCCGCCAGGACCGGCCGCAACCATCGGTTGCCGGACTGGCCGGCGAGGTCGAGTTCGAGCAGTTCGGGCAGGGTCAGCGGGACCTGCCGCCCGAGCCGCAACGCGTCCTCGTTGGCCGAGATGGGTGGATGCCCGACGACGAGATGATGGGTGTAGAGGCCGGCGACCAGGAACTCACCCCAGGCCCGCCGGTTGCCGTCGTCGCGGGTCAGGGTCTCGGCGACGGCCGACGCGAAGGCCTGGCGGGCCCCCGAGTACTCGGGGGAGTCATACGGCTGGGCCCGGCGCAGCAGGTGACTGACGTAATACTCCAGGTCGTAGCGCAGCTGATCGGCCGGCACCAGGTCGAGGTCGACGAGCCCGCCGGCCTCGGCGGCGATCTCGCGCAGCGGCTCGAAATCCTTCCACGGGCGCATCGCCACGAGCAGCCGGCAGATCGGCCGCCCGTCCGCCCGCACCCCCTCGGCCAGGGGCATGAGCAGCCCCGACATCACCGCCTGCGGGTCGACCGCCTCGTCCAGGGCGTCGATGACGATGACTGGCGGCTCACGCCGGGCAGCGATCGCGGCGACCGGGTCGGCGTGCTCGCCGGGCAGGGAGAGCTGCCGGACCAGGGACTGCCGCAGGTCGTCGAGGGAGCGCT
Source organism: Actinoplanes subglobosus (assembly GCF_042650585.1). Lineage (NCBI taxonomy): Bacteria > Bacillati > Actinomycetota > Actinomycetes > Micromonosporales > Micromonosporaceae > Actinoplanes > Actinoplanes subglobosus. The sequence continues at coordinate 328,260 of NZ_JBHSBL010000015.1, read as the reverse complement.
GCCGGGCGTGCAACGCCGCCAGGGCGGGGTTGGCGTCGGGTGGGCGGTCGATGTGGTCCCAGATCGGGCGGGTCGGCTCGCGCAGCACCGGGTGGGCGGCGCAGACCAGGACGCCGAGCAGGGCGGACTTGCCGACGCCGGGGCTGCCGGTGACGACCCGGACACGCACGTCGTCGCGGCCGTCGAGCCAGCCGGCGAGCAGCAGGACCTCGCGGCGGCGGCCCTGGAAGGCGCCCTGCTGGAGGTGGCCGCGGCCGAACGGGCCCTGACCGCCGGCGCGCTCGGCGAAATGCCACGGGTCGACGGCCTCGTCGAGGTCCTCGAGGAACGGGGCGAGCGCCCGGTCGACACCGGGCCGGGCCCGGGCGCCGGCCTCCTGGTAGCCGGGATTGGGGAAGAACGGCAGCTCGTCAGGCTCGGCGGAGATGTCGACGACGCTGCCGGTGACCTCCTGGGGCAGGGCGTCCCGCTCCTCGGCGAGGCGGCGCACCTCCCGCCGGACCTCCCGGGCGACGGTGGTCAACGGGATGTGCCGCAGCGCCGGGTCGATCTCGATGCGGCGCTCGGCGAAGTCGCCGAGGACGTTGACCACGGCCTCGCTGAACCGGCCGTTGAAGGCGGCCCGGTCGGGGCCGCAGGCGGCGATCACCCAGGCCCGGTTGCCGCCGCCGGCGACCGACATCTGCCAGCTCAGCCGGGCCGCGGCGCCGGAGTTGCACAGGTCGAGCAGGAACAGGGTGAGTGGCGCGCCGGGGATGTCGGTGATCTGCCGCAACCAGTGGCCGATCTCGGTGGACTCGTGATGACTGCCGTCGACGCCGACGGCGTAGAGCCCGCCGGTCGAGGAGACGAAACCGTGGGTGAGCAGGTGGACGACGAGGACACCGTCGGGGCCGAGGGATCGCGCGGCCGACCAGATGCCCTCGGCGAGGGTGGCGCCGGTGAGCGCGGTGTCGGGCGGGGTGGCCGGGAGGTAGCCGAACCGGGTGAGCATCGCGGCCATGGCGGCGGTCCGATCGGGTGCGAAGGCGAGGCCCCGCCAGCCGTCCGAGCCGAACGTGCTGATCCCGATGACCAGCGCCTGCCGCAACGGTGCCGCCTTCCCCCGGGGTGAAATGACGAACCGTCATCGTAGTCCCCCGGGGGACGGGGATCACCGACTGTCCACAGTTGATCTCACAGCGATGAGCGGGCGGCGCACACGGCGGGGCCGCAGCTGCACGACGGCGACCGAGGCAAGCACCAGCACACCACCGATGAGCTGGGCGGGTGTCAGGAATTCGCCGAGGACGACGGTGGCCAGGGTGGTGGTGACGACGGGTTCCACGGTGGAGAGGATGGCGGCCGTCGACGGGCCGGTGCGGCGCAGCCCGGCGAAGAACGTCAGGGACGCGAGCACGGTGGAGACGACGGCGATGCAGGCCACCCAGAACCAGCCGGCCGCGCCGAAGCCGAGGTCCACTCCCCCGGTGATCATGGACTTGCCGGCCAGGGCGATCGCGGCGCCGGTCATCACCAGGGTGGCCAGCAGGACGGGTGACACGCTCTGCAGGACGCGGTCCGAGGCGAGGATGTAGATCGTGTAGGTCAGCGCCGCCCCGAAGCCGAGCGCGGCACCGAGCGGGCTGAGCGCGCCGGCGCCGGCGCCGAGCAGGACGAGCAGGGTTCCGGCGGAGGCGACGGCCAGGGCGAGGCCCCGGCTGCGGGTCATCCGGTCGCGGCGCAGCAGCACCGCGGCGGCGGTGACCATCAGGGGGTACGTGTAGAGGATCAGCGACAGCAGCGAGGCGTCCATCACCCGCAGCGCCTCGAAGTAGAGCGTCGCCTGGGTGGCGAACCCGACCGCGCCGAGGGCCAGGGCGACGACCACGGTCCGTGTGCCGGGCCGGGGCACGGGCCGCATCGCCAGGAGCCCGGCGAGGATCAGGGCGGCGAGCACGAACCGCACCAGGAGCAGGGCGGACGGGGAGACTCCGGCGTCGTACGCGAACTTTCCGAAGATCGGCATGGCACCGAAACCGGCGGCCGAGAGCAGGCAGAGCAGTGGACCCATGCGGAAAGCATCGGGCCTACAACTATGCAGGTCCAGTGACGATTCCTGGAGATGAATCGTTAGGATTCGTGCATGGTCGGGTTGGATCTGCGCCGCCTCCGGTTCCTGCGCGAGTTCGAGGAGCGCGGCACTCTCGGTGCTGTCGCAACCGCGCTCGGCTACAGTCCGTCAGCGGTCTCGCAGCAGCTGACCGTCCTGGAGAAGGAGGTCGGCACGCCGCTGCTGGAGCGGGCCGGGCGCGGGGTGCGGCTCACCGACGCGGGGCGGCTGCTGGCGCAGCACGCCCGGATCCTGCTGGCCGCGGCCGAGGCGGCGACGTCCGACCTGGCGGCGCTCGGCGGCGACGTCCGGGGTACGGTCCGGGCCGGCGGCGTCCAGTCGGCCGCCCGCCACCTGCTCGTCCCGTCGCTGGCCCGGATGGCCGCCGAGCATCCGCTGGTCCGGATGGAGGTGTCCGAGCTGGAGCTGGAGCAGGCCCTGCCCGGTCTGCGCACCGGTTCGGTCGACCTGGTGATCAGCGACGAGTACGACGGTCATCCCCGCCCGCGCCCGCCCGGCATGCGGTTCGCACAGCTGCTGTCCGAGCGGCTGCTCGTGGTGCTACCGGCCGATCATCCGCTGGCCGCACCCGGTGGCCCGGTCGCGCTGGCCGACCTGCGGGACACGGTGTGGGTGTCCTCGGACGAGACGACCGGTCACCACGCGATGATCGTCGGCAACTGCCGGACGCTCGGCGGCTACGAGCCGGACGTGCGGCACCACTCCAATGACGCCGACGTGCAGCTCGCGGTGGTCCGGCACGCGGCCGCCGTCGCCCTGTTGCCGCTGCTCAACCTGCCTCCGGTGGACGCGACACTGGCCTACCGGCCGGTGGCCGAGACCGATCTGGGGCGGCGGCTGTTCACCGTGACCCGGGAGGGGCCGCGGTCACCGGCGCTGACCGCTTTCCTCCAGGTGGTGACCGATCAGGCGGACGGCCTGCGTGACACTCGCCTGCGTGGCGGGGAGCAGCGGTAGCCGTACCGCCGAAGTCGGAATGCGACCCTGCGCGTGCAGGACCCCCTTGACCACCGTGGGGTTGGGCTCGGCGAACAGCGCCCGGGAGAGGTCCGCGAGCGGCCCGCCGAGACGCCGGGCCCGGCTGACGTCGCCGTCTCGCCAGGCGTCCGCCAGGTCGGCGAAGGACCGGGTCGCCACGTGCGCGGAAGCGAGGACACCACCGTGCGCACCGGCCGCGAGCATCGGCGAGATCAGCGGATCGTCCCCGCCGAGCAGCGCGAACCCGGCCGGCAGATCGCCGAGGACCTCGACGGTCCCGGTCGCGTACTTCATGCCGATCACCCCGGGGATCGCGGCCAGCCGGCGGATCGCGGTGATCGACAGCTCCTGCCCGGTCCGGTACGGCACGTGATAGATCACCAGCGGCACGTCCCCGGTCAGCGCCTCGAAATGCGCGACCACCCCGGCCTCACCCGGCCGCACGAACGGCGGCACCAGGCTGAGCGCCGCCGTCACACCGGGCCGGGCCGCCAGATCAGGGCGCGCGCCGACGATCAGCGGCACCCCGCGCTCCCGCGCCACCTCGGCCGCCACCTCGACGACGGCCTCCTGCTCGGCCGCGGTCAGCGACCCCGGCTCACCGGTCGTCCCGAGCGCCACCAGCCCCGACGCTCCGTCGTCGAGGACCTCCCGGGCGAGACGTCCGAGGGCATCGAGCGCGATCGTGCCATCAAGACCAAAGGGCGTGATCAGGGGTACGAAGATCCCGTGCAATTCCATGCCGAAAGCCTCGACCGGATCGAGCATCAGGTCCAGTTCACGTTCCTGAAGTGATACGTAAGCTGAGCTGATGCTCGACGTGCGCCGTCTCCGCCTGCTCCGCGACCTGTCCCGCCTCGGGACCATCGCCGCCGTCGCGACCGCACACACGTACACCCCGTCGGCCGTCTCCCAGCAGCTGTCCGCCCTGGAGCGGGAAGCCGGGCTGCCCCTGCTCGAACGCACCGGCCGCCGGGTCGCCCTCACCGCCGCCGGCCGCCTGCTGGTCCAGCACGCCGAGACCGTCCTGGCCGCCCTCGAACACACCGACGCCGCCCTGGCCGCCGCCCGCACCGGGCTCACCGGCGAACTGCGCATCGGTGCGTTCCCGTCGGCGATCCGCACCCTGCTCACCCCGGCCCTGATCACGCTCGGCGAGCAGCACACCGCCCTCGACCTGCAACTGACCGAGCTCGACCCGGCCGACGTCCCGGCCGCCCTGCTGGAACGCCGGCTCGACGTGGGACTCACCCAGGACTACGACGTCGTGCCGCTGGAGACCGGCCCGGGGCTGTCCAGCGTCCCGCTGCTCGACGAGACCGTCCACCTGGCCGTCGCCGCCGGCTCCGGCATCGGCACACTGCGCGAAGCCGCCCGGTCCGGCTGGATCCTCGCCGGCCCCGGCACCCTCTGCCACACCGCCACGCTGAAACTGTGCGACACGGCCGGGTTCACGCCCCGCGCCCGGCACCGGGTCGACGACTTCGGCACCGTCCTCGCCCTGGTCGCCGCCGGACAGGGAGTCGCACTCGTGCCGCAGCTGGCCACCGACCGGATGCCGCCAGGCGTACGCCTGCTGCCCCTGCCGACCCGGCGCCGCACCCGGATCGCCTACCGCACGGGCACGGCCGCGCATCCCGCCGTGGCGGCGTTCATCGCCGCGCTGCCGCCACTAATCTGATCACCGTGGATGGCGTCCAGCTTCTTCTCATCATCGGAGTCGGGATCGCCGTCACAGCGGTCGCCCGGCGGCACCGCATCGAGCCTGGCTGGGTGATCGTCGTGCTGGCCGCCGCGGCCTCGTTCCTCCCCGGGATGCCCCGGCTGGAGCTCGACAGCGAGCTCATCCTGGCGCTGGTCATCCCGCCGCTGCTCTACTCGGCCACCCGCGGGGCGTCGTTCGCCGCGTTCGGGGCCAACCTGCGGGCCATCATCTACCTCGGTGTCGTCGTCGTGGTGCTGACCGCCGGGTTCCTCGGCTGGCTGTCGACGCTGCTGCTGCCGTCCATCGGGGTCGCCGCCGCATTCGTGCTCGGCGCGATCCTCGCCCCGCCGGACACCATCACCACCGTGTCGCACGGCCACGAGATCGGGCTGCCCCGGCGGGCCACCTCGATCCTCACCGGCGAGAGCCTGGTCAACGACGCCACCGCGCTGACCCTGTTCACCCTGGCACTGGCCGCCGTCGACGGGGCGCACACCACCTGGCAGGGCGGATTCCGGGAACTGCTGCACGCCGCCTCGGTCGGACTGGGCATCGGTGCGGCGTACGCCCTGGTCGGCCTGTTCATCCGGAAACGACTCGGGAACCCGACGCTGGAGACGTCACTGGTGCTGCTGCTGCCGTTCACCGCGTTCCTGACCGCCGAGGAACTGCACGCGTCCGGCATCCTCGCCGTCGTCATGGCAGCCTTCTCGATGAGCGTCAACCTGACACTCGACCCGAAACACCAGTACCCCGGCGGCTATCTCACCCGGCTCCAGGAGGAGCAGGTGTGGCGGGTGCTGGACTTCCTGCTCGAGACGTTCGTGTTCGCGTACATCGGACTGCAGGTGAAGTTCGTCCTCGACGAACTCTCCGAGGACGGCGACCCCGGACTCGTCCGCACCCTGGTCGCGGCCGGGGCGCTGCTCGTGGCCGCGATCCTGTTCCGGTTCGTGGCGGTGTTCGCGCTCTTCGGACGGTGGCGGCTGCGGCACCGGATGGCTCTGCGGCGGGCCGACCGCGATCCACGCTACCGGCAGGCACGCGAGGCCCGCCTCCAGCGACGCCGCAGCCGGCCGCTGCCACCACCCACGACGAAGGAGACGGTGCTGGTCAGCTGGACCGGCATGCGCGGCATCCTGACCCTCGCCGCCGCGGCAGCCGTGCCCGCGCTGACCGCCTCGGGCGAACCCTTCCCCGGGCGGGACGCCATCCAGGTCATCGCGCTGATCGTCACCCTCGGCACGCTGCTGATCCAGGGCACCACCGTCGGCTGGCTGGCCCGGCGCCTCCGATTCGACCTGGCCGGCGAACACGCCGAGGAGGAACGCCTCCGCTCCCGCGGCCGTGAGATCGCGGCCGCGGCAGCCACCACACCGGCCACCGACGTCGACGCGTCGTTCGAGGCCCAGCGGCTGGCCCTCGGCCGGGCCGTCCACGAGCAGCGGCTGACCGAGGACGTCGCCCGCGAACTGATCGAGGAACTCGACCTCCAGCAGGCGGCCCACCACACCACTCCCGGCACCTGACATCCGCCGCCGGCCCTCCGGGCACGGTTGCCGCCCGCGGGCTCTCCGGGCGCGCATACCGCCCCGGCTCCCCAGGCGCGCTTGCCGCCCCGGCTCCCCAGGCGCGCTTGCCGCCCCGGCTCTCCGGGCGCGCATACCGCCCCGGCTCCCCAGGCGCGCTTGCCGCCGCTGGCCCTTCGGGCGCAACTTCCGCCGCCGGCCTACGGGGCGCGATCGCCGCCCCAATACCCTCCCGGGTGCGCCTACCGCCCCAGGCGCGCTCGCCGCCGCCTGAACCTTTGGGCGTGATTGCCGACCGTGAGCCTCCCGGGGCGCGCTTGCCGCGCCCCCTGGCTCTCCGGGTGCGTTTGCCGCCCCCTGGCGGGCGGCGAACGAACCCGGCGGGATCAGCGGGCGACCAGGGCGGCACGGCCGGTCGCTTCCCCGAACGGCCGCCGGCTGCCCACCCGCCCCAGCCTTTACCGACGGCAACCCTCCCGCCGCCGATCTTGATCGATAGACCACCGCTTCCGGTGGAAATCCACTCAAGATCGGCGGGTTCGGCGGGCGGCGCGCCGACGGGCCAGGACGGGCGCGGACGGCGCTTAGCCGGATCGCGGTTGCGTGACGCGGTGAGTGTTCCGCGTGGCAGCGCAAACAAGTGACGCGGTGAGTGTTCCGCGTGGTGGCGGGTTTGTCAGGCGCGGGCGGCGAGGGCTCGGCCCGCCTCGACGGCGGCCTCGTGGGCGGACTTGCGCATCACGGCCGCGGTCTCGGTGAAGGCGTCGAGGGCCGGGTTGACGCCGACCAGGGTGAACTCGCGCTCGATCAGGGTCAGGTCGGCGCCCCAGATGTCGCCGACCACGCGGCGCAGGTAGTCGGTGTTGTGGTCCCAGCCGTCGCGCGGGGTGCCGGGGCCGTACGCGCCTCCGCGGGTGGTCAGGACGACGACGGGCTTGCCGTCGAGGAACTTCTCGCCGTTCTCGCCGCCGGCCATGGCGAGGTCGAACCAGGTCTTGACGTGCTGCGATACGCCGTAGTTGTAGAACGGCAGCGCCAGGATCGCGGCGTCGGCGGAACGCAGTTCGTCGGCCAGTTCGCCGGCCAGGGCGACCGCACTGTGGTGGGCATCACTGCGCTGGTCGGCGGGCACGTAGGCGGCCTGGATGGCGGTGGCCCAGGCGTCGGCGGGCAGCGGGCTGGCTCCGATGTGGCGGCGGACGATCGAGACGTCGCCCAGTTCCTTCTCGACGAGGTCGGCGAGCTCGGTGCTCGCGGAGTTCGGGCCCAGGATGCTGGCGTCGATACGCAGAACGGCCATCGAATTCTCCAAATATCATGCCAAGTCCGGATCAGGTGGACTTGAACGTTCAAGACGAAGCATGACACCGCAAGTGTTGAACGTTCAAGATGTTGATCGCGTATTCTTCTGAACCGTGAGCGATCCCACAGCCGCACCCTGGCTCTCCGACGACGAGCGCACCGCCTGGATGGCGCTCACCGCGGTGCTCACCAGTCTTCCGCCGGCGATCGACGCCCAGCTCAAGCGGGACGCCGGGATCAACTTCTTCGAGTACACGATCCTGTCCTCGCTGTCGATGGCGCCGGGTCGTGCCGTACGTATGGGGAATCTCGCCCACCTGGCCGCCGGATCGCCCTCGCGCCTCTCGCACGCCGTCTCCCGCCTGGAGAAACACGGCTGGGTCGCCCGGCGGACGTCGACCGACTCCACCGAGACACGCTGCGTCGAAGCGGTTCTCACCGACGCCGGGTGGGAGGCGGTCGTCGCCACCGCGCCCGATCACGTCCGCGAGGCGCGCCGCCTCGTCTTCGACGTCCTCACCCCGGACCAGGTCACCCAGTTGGCCGCGATCGGCCGCCAGCTCCTGATGTCAGCCGCACCCCATTTGTCCTCGTGCCTGGGCGACAGACCCGCCCCCGGCGCCTGCTGAACCCGATCGCGCCTGCGCGAAGAGGAGCACGGACGCAAAGAGAAACGCGGGCGCGAAGAGAAACGCGGACGCAAAGAGAAACGCGGACGCACGAAAAACGCGGACGCACGGGAAACACGAGGGCGAGAAGAGCGCGAGCCTGGCGGGAAGTGCGGGTGGCTGTAGCGAGCTGCCGGGATCGTGATCCGCGTTCGCGAGCTGTCGCTGGGGCACCCCATCGGCCACTCGAAACTGTCTGGGCGACGGCTCGCGAACTCGCGGTGACGGTACGGCGAGCGATGACCGCGGGAGGTGTCCGGAAAGCGGCGCGAAAGGGACGGTGCCGCGCGGTGTCAGGTGGCGATCGTGCGTAGGGTTTCCAGGACTGTGCGGACCGCTGCCCGGTGCAGCGTCTCCGGCCTGGTCAGGACGTCGATGTGCCGGACCGCGGGGATCCCGGCGAGTGGCCGTAGCACCAGCCGTGGATCCGGTGTCGTGGTGCGACCGGGAAGCAGCGCCAGCACCTCCCCGGCCGCGACCACCGACGCCGCGACGGTGAACTCGTTGATCCGGTGCCGGATCTCCAGTGGCCGGCCGGCGGCCGCCGCGATCGCCGTCAGCACCCCGGTCAGCGGGAACCCGTCGTGCACGCTGATCCACGGCCATGCAGCGGCGTCGGTGGCGGTGACCGGCAACCCGGCGGCGGGCAACGGCGACCCGGCGGCGGTGATCGGGGAGCGGGCGGCGGTGATCGGGGAGCGGGTGGCGAGGGGGTGGCCGGCGGACATCGCGACGTACAGCGGCTCCGCGATCAACGGGATCACCGTGAGACGGCCGGTGGGCCACGGTGGACTGTGCGCCAGCCGGTGGGCCACCACCAGGTCGTGGTCGCCGACCAGGGCCGGGAAGTCGGCGTGGGCCACGTCCCGGTCGGCGAATCGGACCGGCGGCCCACCGGTCGCGGCGAGCCGGGTGATCAGCGGGCCGAACCAGGTCAGGCCGGCGCTGTGGAACGCGGCGACGCTCACCGGTGTGCCGGGGTCGTCCAGGTGGTCGCCGACCGCACGGGCGGCCCGATCCAAAGCGGTCATCACCTCGACGGCGGCGGTGGCGAGAGCCCGGCCGGCGGCGGTCAGCACCAGGCGGCGGCCACGGCGTTCGGTGAGCGGGACCGGGGCGGTCCGCTGGAGGGTGTTCAGCTGCTGGGACACCGCGGACGGGGTGATGTGCATCGCACGGGCCACCGCGGCGACACTCCCCCGCTCGCCGAGCTCCCGCAACAGTCTCAGGTGATGCGGATCCACAAGGCCCCACTACATCGTCGGTTCAGTGGTTGGCGTCTTGTCTACCGTATCGGCGGGTACCAGGCTTGGCGGACGTGACCGGTGACCTTCTCCTGCTGGCCGTGGCCGTCGTCTGGGGCAGCAGCTATCTCGCCGCCAAGACCCTGGTGGCGGCGGCCGGCGTGCTCGTCGTGCTGGCGTTGCGCTACCTCGTGTCGATGCTCGCGATGCTGCCGCTGATGTCCGGGCGGCGGGTGACCCGGCGCGAGCTCGGGGTCGGGGTGCTGCTCGGCTGCACCCAGGCGTCGATCCTGGTGCTGGAGACCTACGGGGTGTCGCTGACCAGCGCCACCAACGCCGGGGTGCTGATCAGCCTGACCATCCTGCTCACGCCGATCATGCAGGGCGGTCTTCCGGGACGGTTCTTCGCCGCCGCCGGTGTCGCGACCCTCGGGGTGTTCCTGCTGGTGGCGGGGCCCGGGTTGCGTACCCCCTCGGTGGGTGATCTTCTGATGCTCGCCGCCGCGGTGGTCCGTGCCGCGCACGTCAACCTGTCCGGGCGGCTGAGCCGGCCGTCGTTCGACACGGTCACCCTCACCACCCTGCAGACCGTGGTCGGCGCGGTCGTCTTCAGCGTCGCGGCGTGGCCGCTGACCACCCGTGGCCTCGGGGCCGGCGAGTGGATGGGCGTGCTCTACCTGGCGCTGGGGTGCAGTGTCTTCGCGTTCGTGGTGCAGCTGTGGGCGATCCGGCGGACGTCCCCGGCGCGGGCGAGTCTCCTGCTGGGCACCGAGCCGGTCTGGGCCGTACTGATCGGAATCAGTCTCGGCGGGGAGCACCTGAGCGTTCTCGCGGGGATCGGCATCGTGCTGGTGCTCGCCGGGACCTGGTGGGGTCAGCGGGTGGAACGCGCCTCCAGGGCGCGGATCACCGCGGCCATGTCCTCACCGCCGAACCCGGCGGCGTCGGTCTCGGCGTAGAGGTCCCGGCACACGTCGAGCAGCGGCGACGCGATCCCGGCCTGTCGTGCGGCGCCGACCACGAGGCGGCTGTTGTAGAGCACGTCGCGGATCGCCGCCTGCACGTCGAAGTCGCGGTCGCGCAGCTTGCGGCCCTTGACGCGAGAGACCACGCTGGCCATCGGCCCGGCGTCGAGCGCGGCCAGCAGCGTCGCCGGGTCGAGGCCGTGCCGCCGGGCGAAGTGGAACGACTCGGCCAGCCCGGTGACCATGCTGATCAGGAACGTGTTGACGGCCAGTTTCATCAGCAGCGCCCCGGGCACGTCGCCGCAGCGCACGATCTCCCGGCACATCGGCCGCAGCACGTCCTCGACCTCCGGGCCGCCTCCGGCGATCATCACCACCAGGTCGCCGGTCTCCGCCGGGCCGCGGGACCCCGAGACCGGAGCTTCGGCGTACGCCCCACCGGCGCCGATCACATCAGCGGCGAGCCCGGCCGAGTACGCCGGAGCGGTGGTGCCCATGTGCACGACCGTCCGCCCGGCGACCAGCTTCGCGAAGGACCCGGTCCCCCGTCCCAGCACGTGGTCGATGACCCGGTCGTCGGCCAGCATCAGGATGATCGTCCCGGCCGTGGCGAACACCTCCGCCACGTCGCCGGCGACCACCGCCCCGGCCTCCCGGAGCGGCACGGTCCGCTCCGGGCTCCGGTTCCACACGATCAGGTCGGTACCGGCCCTGGCCAGGTTGAGCGCCATCGGCTGGCCCATCACCCCGAGCCCGACGAATCCCACGGTCACGCTCTGACGGTACGACGCCGGCGTCGCCACCACCGCGGTCCAATCCGAACGTCCTGGCCACTTCGCGAGCCGTCACCCAGACACCCTCCGAACACCCCGCAAACCCGCCTGAACGACGGCCGGCGAAGTGGAACGTCAGGCCAGGACGGCCTTGATGGTGTCGGACTCGCTGGTCACGGTGTCGGCGCTGATCAGATCGCTCGCCTTGGCGGTGAGGACCGCGGCCCGGGTCGCCAGGATCGACGCCGCCTTGCCACTGGTGTACAGGCTCGCTTTGAGGTCGGTGAGCGCTTTGTCGTACGACGCCTTGAAGCTCTTGTCGGCGTTGAACCGGGTGACCAGGATGTTGCTGCGCCCGCCGAAACCACCACCCCCGCCGTTGCGGCCGCCCTGCTGCTGGCCGCCGGCCGGCGGCTGGCCCTGACCGCCACCGCCGGCGGGAGCGCCGCCCCCACCGCGGTTGCCGCCACCACCACCCATGCCGCCGAACGCCAGGTTGTGGTCCCACGCGACCACCGTGAACTGATCCTTGTCGGTCGTGTACCGCAGGTAGGAGTTGTTGCCCGGCCCGTCGATGTCGTCGGTGTTCTTGATCAGCTCCTGGAAGGCCAGGTAGTTGGCGAACGCCGCGACGTCCAGGTGCTTGGACAGATCGGAGGCGAACGTGTCGTCGTCGGACTCGTTGATGAACTTCAGGAACGCGGCGAGCGGGGCGATGTTCGGATTGTCGGAATCGGTCTCCTGGTCGAAGACGTCCTGGTAGCTGTCGGCGTCGTCACCGCGGTAGGAGTAGTCCCCACCGCTCTCCGCCTTGTAGAGGATGCCGGCCGACGAGAAGTTGTCGGCGTCCCACTTGTCGGCCGGGTTCTCGATGATGAGGCGCAGTACCTCGCTGCCGCCGTTGACACTGAGCCGGGTGGAGGCCGACTTCTGGGTGGCGAGCCCGGCCACGGCGAGCAGTTCCAGGGCGACGGCCTCGTTGAGGGCGCTGTCGGTGTTGTTGGAACGGACCACGAACTCGGTGTATCCGCCGAGCTCCTGCCCGTCGTTGTACTTGTCGAGCCGGACCAGCCACGGCAGGTCCTGTGGGTTCTCCGCGGAGATGCTGCCGCCCGGCCCGCCGCCGCCCCGGTTGCCGGTGCTCGCGGTCGCGCCCGACTTGGTCAGCCCGCGCAGGGTCGAGTTGCCCTTGAGGCGCATCCCGGCCTTCTCGAAGGTGGTCCCGTCGATGGTGACGGTCGCCTCCAGCCACTCCTTCGACTGGTCGTTGAGGTAGGCGTCGATCACCTTGTCGTAGGCGTCCTGGTCGAAGGTGAACTCGATGTCGTGGACCTGGGTGGCGTCGAAGAGGCCGCTGCCCGCGGTGGCGGTGGTCGATCCGGACGACCCGGCGGCGGAGGAGCCGTTCGAGCATCCGCCGGCGACGGCCAGGCCGACGGCCCCGAGGAGGGCCGCTCCGAAGGACCGGCGGGACAGGGTGTGAGCGGGCATGCGGGCCGTCCTTCGTCGTCAGGGAGCTTGACGACTCAAGGAAAGGCCGCTTGCTGAGGATCTGGTTGTGCCGAGGCTGTGCGTCGCCTGTAAAACCGGACCGCCAGCACGATCAGGAAGACGGTCATGAGTGGCGCGCCGGGGAACTTCACGAAACGGGGCAGACCGCCGCCGTCGGGCAGGACCGAGAAGGCGGCGACGATGGTGATCCACATGAACGCGCTGGTCCGCACGGTGACGGCGGCGAGCAGGGTGAGCGGCCACATCACATACCACGGGTGGAAGACCGGCGAGAGCAGGACCACGGCGGCCATCCCGAAGGCCGCTCCCCGCAGGGCGGCCCGCTCCCGGTCCGCGGCGCGCAGGGTCGCGACGACGAGCATGACGAGTACGGTCGTGAGCGCCACCAACGCGACGGCGCGGACGGCCGGCACCGCGTCGAAGCCGGGGAACAGGGCCTGGCCCGCGTAGGTGAGGGTCATGCCGATCGCGGTCGGCGGCGAGGTGAACTGGATGATCGTGGTGCTGCCCTGCATGGCCGGCACCCAGCCGAAGCCCAGTCCGCTCGCCGCGGTCACCGCGAGCAGGGCCGCCACCGACGCGCCGCCGACCAGTGCCGCCGCCCGGGCGAGCGGGCCGATCTCGGCGCGCATCCCCCGCCAGCCGCCCGCTTGCTCGTCTCCCTCTCCGGTACCGATCGCCCGGTGGGTCGCGATCAGGGCCGCGAACGGGATCACGACGATCGCGGTGGCCTTCACGGCGAACGCGAGTCCGAGCAGGACACCTCCGGTGATCAGCGGGAGCGGGCGCGCGTCCGCTCGTACCACCAGGAAGAGGCCGGCCACCAGCAATCCGATCATGACCGCGTCGTTGTGCGGCGCGGCCAGCATGTGCGCGCCGATCAGCGGCCCGGCGAGCGCCACCCAGATCGCGCGCTCCGGCGCGATGCCGCAGCGGCGCGCCAGCGCCGGCAGGCAGGCCGCGACGACGACGATCGCGGCCAGGGTGATCAGGCGGAACACGACGATGGTGCCGGTCAGCGACTGGCCCACGGCGACCGCGGCGCCGGCGATCAGGAGGAACAACGGGCCGTACGGGGTGACGGTGTCCCGCCAGATCTCGGCGACCGTCCCGAGCCAGGTGCACGGCAGCGCCGAGACGCCGAGCCGGTAGGGGTCGAGCCCGTGCGTGAACATCTCACCCTGACAGGCGTAGGAATACACGTCGCGGCTGCCCATCGGCGGCACGAACAGGAACGGCAGCAACCAGAGGAACGCCGTCACGGTCGCCCAGCGCAGGGACGGGACACGGTCACGCAGGGTCCACCAGGCGTAGGCGGCGAGGCCCGTCCCGAGGAGCCAGAGTCCGAGAATGATCGGCCCGTAGGTGCCACGGGCGACACTGAGCGGCGTGGCCTCCAGATCGGCGCCGGGCAGCGCACCGCCCAGCCAGCCGGCGCCGGCCAGCATCAGCGATCCGGCCAGCCCCAGCCACCGGAGTGAACTCGTCCCCATAGCCGTCGAGCTTCGCGCATCGGCACGGGCGCCGGTGCACCAGGGTCGTGCGGTCAGCGGATCACCCGGTACCGCACGTGGGTGGTCAGCGACGCGGCGTCGACGCCGGCGCCGAACCCGTCGACCGAGACGGACATGGAGGCGGTGACGAAGGCCATGACCTTCCTCTCAGCGGAACCGGTCGGTGACGGCCACCCGGTCATGTCAGTCCACCGGAGCGTCCGAGGACCGGCGGTCGGGGGTCAGGTCGGGGCGGTAGGCATGCAGCCAGGCGCCGAGCCGGCCGGACTCCCAGTCAGCCTCGAACGGGGTGAACGGGACCTCGCGCAGCGGCTCGTCCGTACCCGGCCGGCGCGGTCGGCGTCTCTCCGCCGCCCGCGCCAGCTCCTGCGCGAACGGGGACGCCTCGGGACGGACGGTGACCGCGCCGACGCCGACCACGCCGTCGTCGCCCCGCCCAGCCGTGCCGGTCGCCCCGGCCCGGGTGACAGCGGTCACCCCCGACCACGGGATCTCGGTGATCGTCACCCTCTCCTCGAACGTGATGCCGTCCGGCGAGACGACCAGCGCCCGGCGGGCCAGATTGCGGCGGTGATCGGTGCGGACCAGCAGCAGCCACACGCCGGTGGACACGATCGCGACGACGGCACCCCACAGCACGTCGTGCGGGACGCTGAAGAGAATGCCGACCACGATGAGCGACAGCACCCAGATCGCGACGAACAGCACCAGGCCGGTCGGAAGCCAGCGGACCAGGCTGTCGCGGGCGCTGACCAGGTTGGCGAAACGCTCGGGCTGCTCGAAACCGGGGATCGCCCGGCCGTGTTCGACGTCCATCCGGAGCACGATAGTCGCCACGGTCGATCCACCGGACACGCGGTAGCCGGACCGCTACACGACGGCGGCGACCTCGTCGCGGGTGAGCCGGCCGTCCGCCACCACGACGGTGATCTCCCTGGTCAGGGGCACGCCCGGTTTCACCGTGAGGACGTCCTCCCAGGCCAGGGCGGCGCAGACGCCGTTGTAGTCGCCGGTCCGGGCGAACCAGCGGTCGGCACCGTCGAGACCGGTGAAGACCAGGGTGTACGCGTCCTCGACGGACAGTGCCAGCCAGGGGTCGGCCGAACCGTGCGACTCGCCACCGGACGGGGTGAACGCCACCGCCTCGCCCTCGGTGGCGCGCCAGAAGAAACCACCGTAACCCGCTCCGCCGGTGCGCCCGTTCGTGGCGGGGCTGCCGATCGTGACCTCCGCCTGGGCGGGGGCGCTCAGCGCGTACCGGAAGAAGAGCCGCCAGCCTCGCGCCGCCGGGCGGGCGGTGACCGAACGCTGCTCGCGCAGCAGGAGCCGGCCGGCGGCGTCGGTCCACCGCAGGTTCTCGGAGAAGCCGCCGGGAAGCGGCGTGCGGCCGTCGGAGACGACGCGGCCGTGATCGTCGCGCCAGACGTAGCCCTCGTCGCGCACGTAGGTGCGGCCGCCCCAGACGTTGACGCCGTCGACGTCCTGCATGGTGACCGAGACCCCGAGGTGCCAGGGGTGGTCCTGCGGAAGCTCGTCGGTGACCACGGCCCCGCCGAGCGTGCGGACCGGGTGCAGATAGGGGCGGGGCGCGAGACGGACGTCCAGCTCGGGGGCGTCCACATAGGTGGCCACCCGGGTGCCGTCCACGTGCAGCTCGGTCATTCGTCCCCCACCATTTCAGGAAAGCGCTTTCCGGCAGCCTAGTCGCCCCGAACCGGGACCGGCAAGCGGTCCGACTTACCCACCAACCAGGTGAACCGGCCCCGGAACCCGCCACCGGTACCGGAGAATCAGGGCTTCAACGGAGGGGACAAGAAGATGACCGGCCCGTTCACGGTGTGCAAGCACGACGACGGCGACGGCGGCGTACGGATCATGGTCAGCGGCGAGATCGACCACGACGTCAGCGAGGCCCTCAGCCTCATCCTCATCAACGCCGCCGAGCAGAACACGGTCCGCCACCTCGTGGTCGACCTCGGGACCACGACGTTCATGGACGCGGCAGGGGTGCGCAGCCTGCTCACCGGCCGCCAGGTGGCGCTCCGGCACGGCCGGCACTTCACCGTGGCCAACGCGCGGGACAACGTCCGGGCCGCACTGCTGGCCGCCGGCGTGGCCGGGATGCTCTCCCTGGACCAGGGCGCCGTCACCGCCTGAGATCCTCCGCGGGGTACGGGGTGCGCTTACCGCCGTGCCAGAGTTCGTCGAAGAAGTCGCCGAGGACCAGCGTGACCGGCAGATGGCGTACCACGACCTCGGTGGCCGCGTCCGGCAGACCGAGACCCGCCGGATCCGCGGCATGCCGCCGGAGGCGGTCCTTGACCTCCGGCCACGGGACGTCGAGCAACTTCGCGACCAGCCAGCGGGTCAGGTGGCTACGCGTGTAGGCGTCGTCGTAGCCGTCGTGGCGGCGCTGGAACTCCGCCTCGGCGGCGTCGAAATCGAACCCGGAATGGGCCGCCAGCCCGAAATCGGCGAAGTAGATCCGCTGCCCGTCGGTCAGCAGATTACGGAAGTGCGCGTCGAAATGGGTGAGGCCCCGCGAGCGCATGAACGTGACACCCTCGTCCAGAGCACGCTCGACGAACGCGTACGCGTCATGGTCGCCGGCGGCCGCACGTCCGGTCAGCCACTCGTCGACGGTGTGCGGGAAGCACTCCATGAACAGGACCACCGCCGCCGACGCCGCGCCGATCCCGGTCAGCCGTGTGCGGACCGCCTCGTCGCCGTCCCAGTGCTCCACCCAGCGGTCCAGTTCGGCCGGGTCCATCGGGGCCGGCGTCTGCGGGATCACGCGCCAGTGGTGGACGAGCGGGAAACCGTGGTACCCGCCGTCCAGCACCCACCGGGTCGTCATCGTGTGCGTGGCGAGTTCCCGCCAGGCGCCGAAACCGGCCGAGCCGATGCCGTACTGGTAGAAGGGCGGCAGGCCGAAGAGGTTCGCGGTCGATCCGGCGTTCGCCGGGAGCCGCTCCCGGTCGGTGAGCGGCACGAGCTTCGCGAAGACCGGCACACCGTCGACGATCACACGTGCCGTGCGCCCACCGAAACCCGCCGTCGTCTCCCCCAGCAGCGCCGTGATGCCGGCGTCGTCCAGCGCGGCCAGCCGCCGTGACAGCCCGTCATGCCGGGCCACCCGCTCCTGATCATGCCCCACCGTCCACACTCTAGAGCGCCTCCCGAATCCGGGTCGTCACCACAGTGAGGATTACCGTCGCGTGATTCTCTGCTAACGTCGGGATCGGCGTGGCCCACGCCCAACCTCCAGCGACCGTCCCCGACGCGCGGTCCCTCGACGGAGGCAAAGGGATCCAGATCTCGGGTCGCTGTCCTGGTTCGTTCGTCTCGGACGATCCGATCGCTCGGGGGGTCGGCGCCCGAGACAGCGGAGGGCCAGATGACAGCCGACAGGAACCTCAAACGCCGGGTTCGCGCCCGCGCCGCCAAGACCGGCGAGTCCTACACCGCTGCGCTGCGGCACTTCCGCACGACTCCGCAAGGAGAACCGATGCGACTGTCCGTCACCCAGCTCATCGTCGAACTCCGGGAGATCCGGGCCCTCGCCGCCGAACTGCGGCTGTGGACCGTTCTCGGGTCGGTCCATCCACTCACCCCGCCCCGCCGACCGCATCTGAGCCTCTACGTCATCTCCGACAAGGGGCGGATCGTCACCCGGTACGACGAGCGGATGCTGTCGAACACCAAGGTCAGCCACATGTACACGCCCGGGGCGGCGCCGGTCACCTGCACCGTCGACGGGGTGCGGTTCGGGCTGGCGCTCGGCATGGAGGCCACCTTCCCGGAGGTGTTCCTCGAATACGAACGTCTCGACGTGGACTGTGTCCTGTTCTCCACGCACGGGCCGGGGGTTCCGTTCGCGTTGCAGGCGCAGGCACACGCGGCCGCCAACAGCTACTGGGTCAGCTACGCGGGCACCGCGCAGGACGCCCCGAACGCCCCGTCCGGCATCGTCGGGCCGGGCGGGAACTGGCTGGCCCGGTGCGCCCCGTCGGCGGACTACGCCGTCGTCACCACCGACCTGGACCTCGCCGCCGAGAACCTCGCCCGGCCTTGGCGGCGAGTCGCCCGAGGCGGCCTCTACACGTCCTACCAGGCCACCGACGACCCGCGAAGCCTCGACCGGGCCGGTTCCTGACTCCGCCGTGAGCCGCCCGCTCCCAGGCATCGGGCCGGAACCGGATCGCGCGGCTCGCGGCATGCCGGCTGTGGAAGGTGGCTGCCTCTCAAGGCCGGGAGACAGCCACCACCCGCAGCCGACCGGTCTCCGCGGAGGTCACACCGGGAGCGGGAGGATCGAGGCGTCCAGCGATCCGGTGGTGATCGACGCGAATGCCGAGGGATTCCCGCTCTCCCGGTCGGCGAGGAGGAAGAAGGAGATGCGCAACTCGGCCGTCGGTTCCGATTCGAAATCGAAAACCTGGGTGAAAAGGTCGTCGGAACCCGGCGGGAAATGCATCACATCGGTCTGGCCGTTGACGCTGAAAACGACGGTGGCACCCGCGCCGGCCTCGGAGACTATGACGGTCTCCAGGATCGAAAACCTTATCTGCACGGTGTCCGGGGCGCTGTCCAAGGGCAGGACCATCGAGAACGTGTGCATCCCGAAAGAATGTGCCGACGTGTCGGTGCCGGCCTCGGCCACCAGGTCGGCGAACGTCAGGGTGAACGCCCGGCGGTCGTCGCTGACGGCGAGTTCGCAGGTCTCGGTGCTCACATAGGTGGCCTGTTTTCCGAATGTCGCATGACTCATCTCTGCCTCCGTCACCGCCGTCTGCCGGTACACGAGACGCACCGCTGTCGGCGAATGATTTGCGGATCACATGGATTGCCCGAGCCGATGCCGATCACCGATGGGAAACGATCAGTTCGGCGATGCCCGGAGACGACGTCAAGCTACACCCGCCACCGGCCCGGGCGGTGTCGTGCTCACGACATGGCCGAACACATCCGTCAATCGCACATCACGGCGCGCCCGGCGATGTCCGACATCAGCCTGTCGATCGGGCGGCCCGGCGCCGGCGGACGGTCTCGCGGAGGTCGCTGAGGAACCACAGCACGACGCCCGCACTGCAGACGGCCGCCGCCCAGCCCCGCCACCCGCCGTCGAGGATGCGCTCGGGCGCCAGGCAGATGGTGAAGGCCAACATCGTCCCGGATCTGGCCAGGTCGCTCATCCGGGCTCCTCAGCGCAACGGTGCGGTCGACTCGCGCGTGATGAGGCGCACCGGGAACGTCTCGACGCCGGAGGTGGCGGTGCCCTCCATGGCGGCGGACAGGCGCTGGGCCGCGATCCGGCCGAGATGTTCCAGGTTGAGGTCGATCGTGGTCAATGGTGGCCGCGAGTTGACGGCCAGGACGCTCCAGTTGTCGAAGCCGATGACGGCGACGCGGGACGGTACGTCGATGCGCTCCTCGTGGAGGACGTCGAGGACCCCGCGGGCGATCTCGTCGGAGCCGGCGAAGATGGCGTCGACGTCGGGGCAGCGGTCGAGGAGCATCCGGGTGGCGCCGCGACCCCACGCCTCGGACCACATGCCGAACCAGACCTCGCCGCCGGCCAGGGTGAGGCCCTCCTCGGTGAGCCGGTCGACGGCACCACGGGCCCGGTCCTGGGCGGCGCTGTATCCGGGGTCGCCGGTGATGTGGGCGATCCGGCGGCGTCCACAGCGGATCAGGTGGTCGACGGCCGTACGCCCGCCGCCGGTGTTGTCGGTGACGAGGGACAGGTCGGCCGGATCGTCGGACGGCGCGTACGCATAGACGACGGGGACGGGCAGGTCGCCGAGGGACGGGCGGGTGTCGGGACGGGCACCGACCACTATCAACCCGTCGACCCGGCGGGACAGCAGGGCCCGCAGATGATGTTTCTCGCGGATGGTGTCGCCGCGGGCGTCGCAGAGGAACACCGAGGTCTGGTCGGAGCCGAACGCGTCCTCGGCGCCCATCAGGATCGGGATGGAGAATCGTCCTTCGAGGTCGGACGTGAGCAGCCCGACGGTGCCGCTGCGCTGGGTGATGAGGCCCTGTGCGAGCGTGTTGGGCGAGAAGGAGAGCTGCTCGGCGGCGCGGATGACTCGTTCGCGGGTCTCGGCGCGGACCTGTGGCTGCCCGTTGAGCGCTTTGGACGCGGTCGCGACCGAGACACCGGCGAGTTTGGCGACGTCGCGAAGAGTAGCTCGTGTCAAGAAATTATCTCCCAGAAAACCTTTTCGGCCCGCTGACCGTCTGGTCAGAGTAGCCCAGCGGGAGAAACTCCGAAACAGTCGCTAACTCCGCTCGATGGTGTCGAAGGTCAGTCCGGCGGTGCTCTCGCCGCGTCCGGCGCGGACCTCGTGGGCCGTCCACACGTGAGTGCCGCCGTCCGACCAGCGGGCGCGGCGGGCCCGGCGGGTGACCAGGCGACCGGATCGGGGCAGTTCGGCGCTGGTCAGTCCGGTGCCGGCGACGGCGGTGAGGAGGTCACCGAGCGGAGCCGGGCCGGCGAGTTCGAGGCGGGTACCGCCGTCGACCGGACGCAGCGGCAGCCAGTGCGGCGGGACCGGTGTCATCAGGCGGTAGCGGGCGACCGCGTCCGCGGCCGGCGGGCCGGGATCCTCGGACGGCCTCGTCTCGCGGCGGCGCACGGTCCAGCCGGACGCGCCGACGGCCCGCTGCTCGACGGCCCAGCCGAGGTTGGCCATCTCGTCGCGGCTGAACAGCACCTCCTCGACGGGCTCGCCGTCCATCACGTCGGCGGCGGTGGCCGGGACGAGGATCCAGCCCTGGTCGTCGCCGGTGAGGCCGAACATGCCCCATCCCGGGTCGACGGTGGAGGCGGCGGGGATCGTCACGGTCTCGCCGAACGAGTTGGTCACCTCCAGTGACGTGACCCGGCCGAGCGCTCCGGCGGGGACGGGCAGCGGCAGCGGGTGGAAGTCGTTGCCGTAGACGAAGGCGAACTCGACGAGCAGCAGCCGGCCGAGGTCCTCGGGGGCGGCGCTGACCCGGCCGAAATCGAGGACCGCGTCCTCGAACTCCCACCAGCGGGGCGCCGGCATGCCGGGGAACAGCAGCCCGGTCGGGAGGGTGGCGAGTTCACCGGTGGTGACGGGCGCGTCCTTGGCGGCGCCGAGCTCGTCGCCGGGCACGACGTCGAAGTCGGTCCAGTCGACGCGGCGATCGCGGTAGGCGGGCGCGGACAGCACGGTCTCGCCACCGGGCACCGGCGCGGCGAGGCGGAAACGGTGGGCGAGACGTTGCGGCTCCCACCCGCCGCCGGCTTCGTCCGGCGAGACGCGAGGACCAAACCAGGAGAGCCAGTCAACGGCGATTCGGCGTACGGCCTCCCGGTCCTCTTTCCGGATTTCCACGGTGTCCGGCAGCCCCGCGCCGGTGAGTGCCGCGAACAGGGCGTATCCGTCGGGCACCCGCCCGGCGAGCAGTGCCACCACGCGCCGGGACCGGTCGTCGGCCTCGTCGCCGGCGGCGAGCGCCCTCAGGGGGAGGTCGCGGCTCAACTGGTCGCCGTAGCGGTCGGCGAGCGGCCCGAGCAGGTCGAGGAACCGCCGCCCGCCGGTGGCCGCGGTCCGCCGGTCCTGCCGCGGCACGCCGGTCGGCTGCTCGGCGAGGCGTTCCCACGGCCGGTCGCCGGTCAGCGGCACGGATGCGGCCGGGCCCGCCTGGTAGCGGGTGACCGGTGTCGTCTCGTAGGCCATCCGCACGCCGACGGGTGATCCGGCGTCCTCGCCCTGCCACTCCCCCGTCTGCCACTGGCGGCTGAGCATCCACAGCGGATCACCGATGCGGGCCGCGAGACCGCCCAGTTCCGGGTCGAACGGCTGCGGTTCGAGCCGTCCCCAGCTCGTGATCGATCCCATGTCAGCTCCCGAATCGGGTGGCGATGGTGTCGCCGGCCGGGTCGCCGCCGACGTTCCGGGCGAACATCAGGGCGGGCAGCAGGTGGCCGAGGCCGGCCGCCTGTCCGGGCCGGACCGTCCGGATGCGGGTGGTGTCGTACGTTTCGAGCAGCACCGATTCGAGCGTGCCGAGAGTCCATGGCGCTGCCGGGTCGGGGGCGACGGCCAGCAGCAGGGCCTGCGGGGCGGTGGCACCGGGGCTGTCGAAGTGGAACACCACACCGGTGGTCTCGGACTCACCGGGCAGTACCTCGACCCATTCGTCGATCATCAGTCCGGCCAGCTCTCCCGGGGCGATCGGTCCGGCCACGACGATGCCGGTGCGCCCGCCGAGCGGGGTGACACCGGCCGCTCCGATCCATTCGTCGTCGCCGACGGGCAGCTGCAGGGCGGTGAACTCGCCGGTTCCGGTGCTGAGCAGTCGCAGGTCGGCGAGCCGGGCCGCACCGGGCCGGACCTCGGCGACGCCGTCGAGCCAGTCACGCAGGTCGTGCTCGCCGGGTGCGGTGAGGTCGCGCGGGTCGCCCGCGTCGAACAGTGGCAGCACCCGGAAACCCGGCCCGAACAGGGCCTCCAGGCGGGCCGTGCCGGTGCCGTCGCGGGCGGTGTCGAGGCGGGCGCGGGCGGCGGCGGACACGGTCCGGGCCTGTACGGCCAGTCCGGCCCGGTCGGCACCGGGTGGTGGCGCCGCGCCGTCGACACCGAACGTGCTGATCACGGTCAGTGCCGCAGACACGGCCTCGATGCCGTCCGGTGCGGGACGGTCGAGGATGCCGCAGGCCAGGCCGATGTCCAGGTGGGCGGGGAGGTCCAGCAGGTTCGCGAGTCCGCCGGGCAGGTTGGCGGCGCCGAACGCCGTACCCAGTGCGGTCAGGTCGGTGGCCGTCAGGCCGAAGGGTTCGCACAGCGCCTCGATCGCGGCGGTGAGCCGGTCGGTCGCCTCGGCCAGGCGCTCGTCGGGGATCAGGCCGGGATCGGTGGCGCGCCCGGCCGGGCCGAGGTCGCGGGCGTCGGCGGCCCGGGAGCCGCGCACCACGTCGCGGGCGACCTCGGCGAGGGTGAGCAGCTCGTCGAGGCTGAGGACGTCCGGCGGCCAGTCGTCGGCGCGGCCGGTGTCCAGCGTGCCGGTCCCCAGGTTCGCGGCGATCCGTCGTCCGAGATCTGTTTCGGACAGGGTGGCCACCGACGGAGACGGGCCGTAGAGCAGGTCGAGAGGGCAGAGCCCGGCCGCGTCGAGGGTGTGGACCTTGTCGCCGACGCGCAGCCGTACCCGGGCCGGGTCGCCGAGCACCGCCGCCGCCCAGGCGTTGAGGCGCGGTTCGGCGCGGGCCCTGGACCAGAGTTCGCGCTGTTCCTTCGTGCCGCGCCAGTGCGGTGTCGCGAGGTCGTCGCCGATCAGCAGGACGATCCGGTGGGTCTGGGCGACGCCGGTGCGCGGTGAGCGCAGCACGTCGGGTTCCGGTGGGGGCAGTTCGCCGCGGGACAGGGCGTCGAGGGTGGCACCGGAGCGCACGTGGTTCCCCATCAGCGCCTGGTGAACGCTTTCGGCCAGGCCGACGTCACCGACCGCGTCGACGGCGTCGGCGACGACAGCGATGGCGGCGGCGATCGCGAGCTGGTCGGCTTTGCCCTCCTCGGGCAGGTCGCCGCCCCACGGCACGGCGGGCAGCCGCAGCAGGGCGAGACCGTCGACGGTGGCGAACGGGCCGGTGTCCGGTCCGGCCGCCTCGGGGGCGATCCGGCGCAGCGCGGGCAGATACCGGGCCAGGCCGCGGCCTGTCAGTTCGCGTTCCAGGAGGTGACCGAGGAGCGCGCCGAGGGTCTGGCCGGAGCGGACGCCGTCGAGCAGGTCGAGGGCGAGCCGGGCGCGGGCCGACCCGAGGTCGACGGCGAGCGACCCGTCGGGGTGGCTGAGGTGGCCGCTGCGCAGCACGGCGGCGGTGGCGGCCTGGCCGATCGACGGGGCGTGGACGTATCCGGTGGTCGGCGGCCGGGTGGCCGGGTGCAGGTCGGTGACCAGTCCGTATCCGCCGAGCTGGACGCCGTCGGGGCGGGCGTCGCGCAGTTCGGTGAGGCGCTGGACGGCGACCGCGGTAATCCACGCGTCGAGGCGGTGCGAGGACAGGTCGAGGGTTTCGGTGAACAGCCGCCGCACCGTCGCGTCGGGCAGGGTGGCCAGGCGTTCCAGGGCGGCGAGCGACTCGGCGAGCGGCTGGACCTCGGCCGGCGGCTGCGGTTTGCGGGCGAGTTCGTGGAGCACGTCGGCGACCGGCCGGCCCTGGAACCGTGCCTGGTCGAGGTGCCGCCACGAGGTGAGGGTCTTCGGCGTGACCGGGTCGGGGGCGGTGACGTCGGCGAGGTCGACGAGTTCCGGTTCGGGCAGCGGGACGTCCGTGACCGGGACGAGAAGGAACGCGGCGTCGGCGTACGCCTGGAGCAGCGCGTGCCGGATCAGCCGGGTGGGCACCGGCGTACGGGCGTCCCACCAGTTGTCGTGCAGTTCCCGTGGGGTGGCCTTGACCAGGGCGGCCAGGTCCAGCGGGGTGTCCGGGTCGTCGACCGGCTCGGCCTGGGCGGTGAAGGCCAGCGACGCGATCCGGGCGGAGGTGTCCACGTCCCACGGGGTCAGCGCGGGCTGGAGACGCTGGGCGAGGCTGCCGGTGTAGTCGGTGAGCGCCTGGTTCATCGCGAACCACAGGTTCCGGGCGTAGACCGGGCCGATCGCGGGGCGGACCGCCAGGGAGGCGGAGACGGCGTCGGTGGCGAGCAGTTCCAGCAGGCCGGCGCTGGTGTCGGCGCGGGGCACCAGCGAGGCGGCGGTCAGCCAGCGGTCCCGGGCCTGGCGCAGCAGGTCGATACGGGCGGCGCTGCTGTGCCAGCCGGCGCCGGTTGCACGGCCGAGGTTCCCGATCGCCAGTCCACCGGCGAGGGCCCGGCCGGGCGGGGTGGTCCCGGTGTTGCCGACGAACGTCCAGGCGGTCTCCTGGCCGATCGTGTAGGCACCGCCGCCGTCCCAGCCGTACCGCACGATCAGTCGACCGTCGTCGCCGGCGACGGTGATGCCGCCGGTGAGGATGTCGACGGTGCCGGAGACGATCGTCATCGGTGCCGACCAGATGACGTCGGCGCGCTTGCGGCTGCCGGTCCGGTATTGCAGGCGGCCGCCGACGGCGGTGAGCAGGTAGAACGTGCCGGGGCCGGAGGCCAGGCCGAGCAGTTTCTCGTCGGGTCCGACGGTGGTGAGGGTGGTGACGGTCCCCCACCGGCCGACCGTGCCGTCGGCGCTGAGCCCGGAGCCGACGACCAGGCGGGTGGTGCGCTGCGGCGGCCGGGTGCGGGCGTCCTGCCAGCCCACCGCGATCTCGTTGCGGTTGACGGCCAGGGCCAGCGCGGACGCCGGGACACCGACGGGCAGGCTGCCGGCGCCGGCCTGGCCGGTGACGGTGCCGGAGTCGCCGAGAGCGAGGACGGTGAATCCGGCCTGCCGTCCGTCGGTGGTCAGCCAGCCGGTGACCGCCTGGAGGCGGCCGTCACCGTCGAGGTCGGCCAGGGCCAGGCCGGTGCCGTACGCGCCGGCCGGCAGGGGCACCACAGCCGGTGGTGTCTGCGCGGTCCACGTGTGATTCGCGTCGAGGTCCCACAGCACGCGCAGCCCGGTCCGGGGTCCGCCGTCGTCGGCGGAGTCGAGCAGCAGCAGGTCGGGGGCGGGTACGGCGGGCCG
This sequence comes from Actinoplanes subglobosus, assembly GCF_042650585.1. Lineage (NCBI taxonomy): Bacteria > Bacillati > Actinomycetota > Actinomycetes > Micromonosporales > Micromonosporaceae > Actinoplanes > Actinoplanes subglobosus. The sequence goes on along the minus strand of NZ_JBHSBL010000015.1, from coordinate 302,320 downwards.
CCACCGGTCGAGCGAGGTGGCCGGCAGGACGCCGTACGGCTGGTCCCCGGCGCGCAGGGCGGGCAGTGGACCGCTGCCGCGCACGGTCGTGGTCACCCACTGCCGCCAGCCGGTCAGGTCGGTGTCGCCGAATCGGGGCGCCATGATCTGGGTCAGGAAGTATCCCCAGGTGGCGGGCCAGAGCAGGGTGGACATGTCGGTGGCGTCGCGCTGCCGGTGCAGGTCGGTGAGGTCGGCCAGGGCGCCACCGCGGACGCCGAGCGCGCGGGCCAGCAGCCCGGCGTCGGATCCCGGATCCGGGACGATTCCGGTGGGTGGGCCGGTGACGGTGGCGGCGGCCCGCTGATCGGTGGTGTTGTTGGTCGGCGTGCCGGTCGCGAGCAGGTCGAGACCCCAGTGGTAGCGGTGTGCGTCCAGCAGCCCGGTCAGGGTGGTGCCGCCGCCGGCCGGGTCGCCGTTCTCCCGGACGCCGGTGACCAGCAGCAGGTCGATCCGGTCGGCGAGGTGCGCGGGAACGTGCAGGGTCAGGCCCATGCCGGCGCGTTCGGCCGCACCGAAGTCGACCATCCAGCGCATCGCCGGGTCGGCGGGTTCGCCGCTGTCCACCGGGGACGGGCCGGCGGCCAGGGGCCGGGTGATCGCGGTGCCGGTGGCGGTGGCGATCCGGATGCCGTCCCGGTAGGCGAGGGCCACCCAGCGGTCCGGCAGCGCCTCGGCGACGGCGGCCCGGCTCCACCGGCTCGCCTGTTCGGCCGGTGCCGGGAAGGTGGGGTCGGGGCCGATGGTCAGCGGGGTCAACGCGGTGGCGATCCAGGCCGCCCGTCGAGGGCCGGTCCGGTCGGTGAGCTGTTTCCAGGCGGCATCGCGTTCGTCCTGGCCGGTGGCCTGGAGAGTGGTGCGCCAGTAGTGCTCGCCGGCCCGGATCTCGTCGGCGACCAGGCCGCGCTCGTGACCGTCGAGGTGCACGGTGTCGGGGTAGACCCGGACGAGGATCGGCACCGCTCCGGCGGCGGTGGCCGGGCGGAACCGGGTCTCCAGTCGCACCGGCAACAGCAGCAGCGGTACGCCGGGGTCGAGCCGGGACATGTCGACAGAAGGCAACGGGCTGGTCATGAGTTGTCCGTGGGGAAGAGGTCGGAGGCGTGAATACAGATCCGGAAAGGCAGCTGTTCGGTGAGGCGGGCGAGGACGGCGCTGGTGGTCTGCACGCCCCAGCCGGGCACGGTGACGCCGGTCAGTCCACCGGCCAGGTTCACGTGGTCGCTGGCCGTCCGGGCGACGGTGTCCCAGCTCAGCGAGGTGGCCGCGTCGGGTGAGGTGGCGTCCAGGCCGAGCCGGGGTTCGGCGGGCGGCTGCTGGAGGACGAAGAACCAGCCCGGGTCGCCGGCGGCCGGGTCGGGGTCGCCGCGTGCCACGTCGGGGTCGAGGGCGAAGCCGAGGAACGTGACGTCGGGCGGGATGCTGCCACTGAACACCGGGTAGACCTCGGGATAGCCGGGAGCGGCCGGGTCGGCGGCCGGATCCGGGATGACCGGGACCCGGCGGCCGTCCTGCCAGCGGGCCCGGGCGGCGTAGACGACGGTCCGCGGATAGCGGTGCAGGACCTCGCCGCGGATGACGAGGCAGACCTGCTCGCCGCCGGTCAGGTGGTCGCCGAGGTCGCCGGTCCAGCCGTCGATCGCCGGGATGTCGTCGGCCGGGCCGGTGACCGAGCCGGACCGGTCCCAGAAACGGCGGAACGGGGTGCCGCGCTGGTCGGTGGGGAACCCGCGCCACAGCAGTTCGGCGTTCATCTCGTGGTTGGCGCCGGTCATCAGCGCCTCGACGAACCGCGGGTTGGTGGGCAGGGCGGTCACCGAGTTCGGCGGCAGGCCGGCGATACCGGGCAGCAGGTGGTCCGGCGAGAGGGCGATCAGGTCGCGGGCCAGCGGGGTGTCGAAGCGCGGGGCCGCCCACACCGGTTCCAGGGGGTCGCCGGCCGGACGGGGCGGGAGGGTCAGCCGGGCGTGCAGCCGCTGGGTGACGGTCACGTCCGGGTCGGCGGCGGCGAGCACGTCGGCGCGTAGTTTCGGCAGGTCGAGGGCGGGCCGGGCGGGCGGGGCGACCGGCTGGCAGCCGGGCATGTCGCGCTGGTGTGCGGCCGCGGCGGTGACGAACGCCTTCCACTGGGCGGGTGACGCGTGGCCGCGGGGTGTGCGCGCGACCTCGGCCAGGCGCTTGTCGGTGATCTCGCAGAGGCGGGTGCGTTCCTTGCCGTTGACGTCGTCGGGGGTGACGGTTCCGGTGGGGCGGGCCGGCGGGCGGCGTACCGAGATCAGGTCGTCGTTGACCTGGGTCAGCAGGCCGGCCGCGGTCTGTCCGGTGCGCCGGGCGAGGGGTCCGCGGGGCCGCAGCACCCGGCGGTAGGCGCCGCCGGTCATCGCGGCCGGGACCCGGCTGGCCGCGACCACACTCGCCACGGTCACGCCGCCGGTCAGGACCCGGGTGTGCAGGGCGGCGGTGACCAGCAGCAACTGTTCGGCGGGCAGCAGCGCGAGCCGGTCGTGGACCCGCCCACCGGCGCCCCGGGCGAGCTGGGCCAGGCGCAGCAGCCGGTTGGCGGCCTCGATCTCGCCGGCCTGTCGCCAGGCGGCGGCCATCAGGTCCTCCTGGTGGTCGCGCACGAGGTTCGCCCCGAGTGCGGCGGCGGCCCGGTAGCGCGGGTCCAGGTTGAGCCGCCGCAGCCAGGCCGGGGCGGCCGGGTCCGACGGGCGGCGGGCGATGTGCCGGTGGCCGTAGGACGGTGGCGGGAGAGGATCGCCGGGCGCGTCCAGGAGCGCGGCCATGGCCGTACCGAAATCGCTCGGGGGTGAAGGGTCTGACAGTGCGCCGAGCGCACCCGGAAGTTGCCAGCCCTCCAGATCGGGCAGCCCGCCGGGCAGGTCCTCGACGGTGAAGGGCCGCCCGGCCGGTGCGGTCGCGCCGGAGCGGGTGAGACGGGAGGCGAGGGCCTGGAAGTCGCCTTCGGCGCCGGTGACGAACTCCCACCAGAGGTACGCCGGCAGGTCGATCGCGCCGGTCGTGGCCGTCCACGCCGGGTCGCTGGTGGTGGCCGCCTCGTCGACCGGCATGCCCAGTCCGGCGCGGCGGCCCAGCTCGAACGCGGGCACCACGGCGGCCAGGTAGCGGGTGCCGGCTTCGAGCATCCGCGGACAGGTCAGGCGGCTGAGTTCACCGGTCCCGGTCTGGGTGTGTGCCCACGCCCACGATTCGGTGAGGTCGGGCAGGTCGCGGGTGGCGTCGGCGACCCGCAGCACCGGCAGTGACCCGGCGGCGGCGTCGAGGGTGACCCGGTCGCGGCGGACCACGACGAGGACGATCCACGGGCGCAGCCGGTCGGCGTTGGGTGCGGCCGGGGTGAACAGCCAGGGCAGGTCGGGCCGGGTGAACTCGACGAGGGTGAAGTAGTTGGGCTCGGCGTCGGGGGTGTCCGGCCCGGGTTCGCGGCGCAGCACCTGTCGGGCGTCGAAGCCGAGCACGTCGCCGGGCCCGTAGAGGCGGACCGGGACTCCGGTGTCACGGCCCCCGTTGACCGCGGTGGTCACGGTCAGGGTGGCGCGGGCCGGGACCGGTCCGGTCAGCGGGTCGACGGTGGAGATCGCCCCGGCGATGCCCGACCGGGTCCAGGGGTGATAGCGGCGGGCGGTCATGCGTTCACCTCGTGGGCGCCGACGATCTGGGTGGCCGTGCCGGCGGGCCGCGCGGCGGCCGCCTCGACGTGACTCGGGAAGGGTCCGCCGGCACCGGTCAGGTCGGTGGTCGACGCGATCGCGTAGGCGGGCGCCGCGACGGTGATCCCCATCGACGGGCCGTGGTAGCCGGGAGCGGCGGTGGCCGACAGGAAACCGAGGACCGGGGTGGCGACGGTGTAGTCGGGCAACGGTTCGTCGTCGTCGACGATGCGGGTGGTGTAGCCCTGCGTGCCCGGCTCGGCGGGGCCCTGCGTGGTGGCCGGCGTGCCGATCCCGGAGTAGCCGCAGAGCAGCGGCTCGAAGGCCGGGCGGGACAGTTTCTCGTCGTCGGCGAGGGCGAAGAACTGGCCGGCCGCGAGGTCGGCGCGGACCTCGGTGCGGGTGCCGTCGGCCGGCTCGCCGCCGATTCGGAAGCCGAGGGTGAAGTGGTCGGCTCCGGCCGGTGCGGGCTGCCCGCCGTAGACGTCGATGGTGACGCCGAGCGGGACGATCTGCTGGCGGACGGTGAGCCGCCCCAGCGGGTGGGCCAGCACGGCCGGGCTGTCGAACTCGCGCAACGTGACGACGCCCTGGCCGGGGTCGGGCAGCTGGGCCTCCCAGTTGGCGGCGTCGCCGACGGCGGCGAGCAGGTCGGCGACCGGGTCGAGCGGCTCCGGCGCGACCGGGTCGGGGTCGTCGCCGATGGTGACGTCGACCGGGATCCGGTGTTTGCCGAAGAAGACGAGCTCGGCGTAACCCCAGGCGTGCCACGGTTCCGGGCCGGACAGCGACAGGAAGACGGTGGCGGCCAGGATCGGGGTGCCGTTGCGGCGGATCTCGACGCCGCCGTACATGTCGGCGACGAAACTGAACGGCTTCAGGATGATCAGCACGTCGAAGCCGAGGAACGCCTGCGCGCTGAACAGGCCGATGAACCCGGCGTCGAGTTCGGCGTAGACCTCCAGCCGGGCGCCGGTCTGCACGCTGTTGGACGTGGTGGCGAAGTAGCTCTCCAGCCGGACCCGCGGGTTGTCGCCGGTGGCCAGCGAGATCGCCAGGCGGCGCAGCTGCGGGAAGCCGGGCGGCGGGTCGAACCGGGGGTGGAACCCGCCGGCCGACACGGCGAACATCTTGGTGGCGCCCCAGCCGATCCGGGCCGCCATGTCGCCGGAGATGGTGAACATGGCGATGCGCGAGTCGTACAGGGAGGCGTCGATGGACACCTCGCCGCGGCCCAGGTCGAGGATGCCGATGACGTCCAGGTGCAGCTCGACGACGGCGTTCTCCGGTTCGGGCAGCACCAGCGACACCCGGCCGAGCAGGGCGATGACGATCGGGGCGGGCAGCTCGACGACGATGCCGAGGTCGACGACGAGCAGTTGCGGGGAACCCCATCCGAGCCGGGCCATCAGGCCGATGACGAACCGGCCGGGCGCGATCGGGAACACCGATTGGACGTCGCTGATCACCTTGGGGACGTTGGCGAGCGGGTCGCGGGGGAACAGGATCGAGTCCAGGACGCCGGTACGGGCTCCGGCCCGCAGGGCTTCCAGGTTCATCGTCCGGTTGAACCCGAAGATGCCGCCGAGCCCGCTGAGGGTGAAGCCGAGGCCGAGCTGGATCGGCGGGAACTCGGCGGTCAGGATCACCAGCATGCTGAAGCCGCGGGAGCCGTCCGGCATCTTCGTGGCGACCAGGCCGATCGCGGTGATCGACACCAGCTCCTGGATGGACAGCTGGAGGATGCCGGCGTACTGCCCGGCGGTGTGGTCGAACAGTGCGTAGCCGCCGCCCTTGACCACCGCCGCGTCGATGAGCAGGCCGGCGCCGTCGGGTGGTTTGAAGCCGAAGGCGACGTCGAGCGGCCCGAGGTTGCCGGTGCCGCCGGCCGCGACCGGGGTGGCGACCGCGCTCGCGCCGACCCGGCTGACCGTGACCACGACCGGGCCGAGGGTGAAGACGGTGTCGACGGCCAGGTTGAGCACGATGCCGCGTTCGGTGTCGGCGACCAGCTCGATCAGGATCGTCTCGATCCGCAGGATCGCGATCTCCAGGTGGGCCGCGATGAGGAACCGGAAACCGGCCGCGGCGGCCAGCCGCAGTCCCTTCTTCGACGACCACATCAGCTCGACGTCGAGGGTGATCGCCTGCGGGTCGGTGCCGAGGAACCGGCCGAGGAACGAGTCGGCCGACGCCGCCTGGAGCACGAACGCCAGGTCCTGGACGCTGAACCCGGCCAGGAACTCGATGTCGTCCGGCTCGCCGGCCGCGCCCACCCGCACTTCGAGGCGCCCGAGTTCCAGGCGCATGCCGCCGGGTGAGCCGAGCAGCACGAGCGGTTCGTCGCGGCGCAGCGCGATGCCGGCCTCGACCCGGGCAGAGGCGTCCAGGTGGGCGGCGACGCCGTCCGGGCGCAGGTCGACGGTGAGGCTCGTCTCGCCCTGGAGGGCGCCTTCGAGGGCGAGCACGAACGGCCCGAGCGGGAACTCGACGGTGACGCCGACCCCGCCCACGGCCGCCAGGGTGAGCGCCAGGCCGGCCGGATCGCCGGACTGCGTGCCGGTCGCCGGGATGGGCAGCGCGGCGACGGTGACCGCGCCGAACAGGCCGGTGTCCGGGTCGTAGGACTGGGCCAGGGTCCCGGTCAGCTCGCGCAGGCCGGGGCGGGCCGCCGGCGTCCAGTAGGGCTCGATCACCCCATCGCGGGGCATCCCGACGCGGGCCGGGCCGAGCAGCCGGACGAGACCGCCGAGCCTGGTCAGGACACGGTCCTGGTCGAGGGTCCGCCCGTCGCCCCACCCGAACTGGTCGCGCAGGTGCGTGAGCGGGTCGGTGAGAAAAGAGATCAGATTCCCGAGATCAAGAGCTTTGCGACGGTACGCTCCGCGGGCCCCGGACGCGGGAACGTCGAACTCGTCGATCACCCCGATCAGGCCGAGCACCGCCGCGATGCCGGGGCTGTCGCGCTCCAGAACACGCAGGAACAGCCACTCGAACAGCTCCGGCGGGAACGTCGCCCAGAACTCGGCGGAGTCGAAGGGCGCCGGCAGGGCGGCCCGGTCCGGTGGCCCGGCGACCATCGCCTGCACCAGCGCGGCGAGGTCGGCGGTGTCCGCGACCAGGCCGATCACCAGCGCCGGGTCGCTCGCGTCGCCGGTGGTGAGCAGCCGGACCAGATCGTCGAGAGCATCGCCTATGTCGAACGGGGCACGCACGGCGGACAGGTCCGCGCCGGGCGGGGCGGGCCAGCCGAACTCGGCGACGACGGCCGCGAACTCCGGCGCCGACCGGGCCAGCCGGGGCAGCGGCTGCAGCGCCTCCAGCACCCGTCCGGCGACCTCGATGAGGAAGTCCTCCACGTCGCTCATTCAGACCACCCGGTCGAGCAGGCGCATCGGGCCGCGGCCGACCTCGGCCCAGTCCGGTTCGGGTGGAGCCGTCACCCGCACGCTGACCGGCCGGTCCACGTCGAACAGCCGCTGCTCCACCTGCGCCGCGAACGCCGCGTCGTCGACGACGACCCCGTGCTCGAACAGCTGCGCGGCGGAGCTCTTGGCGAAGTTGTAGCTGCTCACGATCGTCAGGTGGCCGTCCGCGGTGGCGACCTTCACGTGCAGCATGTGGCTGTTGTAGGCGTACAGCTGGATGCCGGCCGCGACCAGCGCCGGCTGCCGGTAGCCCATCAGGTCGCGGGCGATGGCGAAGTCGAGGTACTTGTGCGGCACGAACAGCTCGACCGGGATGTTGCGGACCTGGGCGGCGTGCACCAGGTAGTGGGCGATCAGGTCGTCGGTGACGTAGGGGTTCTCGATCCGGATCCGCTGGGTGGCGTTGCGGAACATCCGCAGGTATTCGGCGCCGATGTCGCGTTCCAGGCCGGGGACGTTGCTGATCACCTTGATCGAGGCGGACCCGACGGACACCGGCGGCGGGAAGTAGGCGGCCGACGCCCGGTCCAGGTATTCCCCGGAGGACACCGCCCACCGCTCGACGAAGTAGCGCTGCGCGGCCGCGACGGCCGGGCCCTCGTAGCGGATGAAGCAGTCGTGCCACTTGGGCCATTTCTCGGTGGTGGCCGGGTCCTCCGACTCCTCCTTGGCGTCGCGGGCCGGATCGATCGGATTGTCGTAGAGGTAGTAGCGCTGCCCGTTCGCGCCGCCGCAGTGCGCGATCCGCCCGTCCACGATGATCAGTTTCGTGTGGTCCCGGCAGCCGCCGAGCAGCGCCGGACTGCCGATGCCGGCCGACCCGAGCGCACCGGCCGACTGGTAGATCCGCTGGATGGTGACCGGCAGGCCGCGGCTCGTCATCCGGTTCTGGAAGGCGTTCCAGGCCAGGATGCCGCCGTGCGTCAGCATGAGACGGCTGACATAGTCCTTCTGCACATCGATGCGGTCGCGGTACTCCGGGTCGGTGATGGTCCGCAGGTTGTCCAGCGGCGCGACCAGGAAGCTCGACGACACGACCTTGACCCCGGCGGCCTTCAGCTGGTCGAGACCGGCGTCGAACCGCTCGAGCGGAATGCCCTGGCCGAGCGGCTCGGGCATGGCGGTGGCCGGCAGGTCGAACAGGAGCCGTACCTCGACGCCGCGGTTCGCCGCCTGTTCGAGCGCCTCCGCGATCAGCGCGCCGGCGTCGAAGAAGAACCAGTTGAGATGGACGTGATGCTGGGCGGCGTTGATGTCGGCGATCACCCGCGGCAGGATCTCGTTGCCGTCGACCAGCAGTTCGGCCCGGTTGCCGGGGATGAAGGCGGGCGACTCACGCCGGATCACGCCCGAGGTGACGGTGGTCTGACCGGGTGCGGAGACGGTGAAGTGCAGCGGCGGGAACAGCAGGTCGTCGCTGATCGGGTCGGCCAGGAACGAAGCCGTCGACCGGTAGGGCAGGGTGGTCTGCTTCTCCACGCACTCGCTGACGTAGCTGTAGGTGGTCGGGAGGTCGAACAGCACCTTCCACTGGTGGTCGAGCGTCACGTCGGCGGTCACCGTCACGGGTGCCGGACCGACCGCCGGGACCTGCACCCTGACCACGGCCAGCGGCGGCGCCTGGGTCGCCTTCCACAGCTTGAAGGTCAGCTCACCGCCGGCGAAGTCGGACACGTCGACGGCCATCTGCGCCGTGCGCCCGAAGACGAAGGTCCCCACCTCCGCCCCGTCGATCAGCCACTGTGGACCGCTCAGTCCCATGTGTACCGCCCCCTCGCCGTGGCGGACACGCTACCGATCCGCGACGCCGCACCGGCGGTGCTGTCGCCTCCTGGACAAAGAGAAGATCACCGCATCTCAGGAGGTCACGCGCGTAATGATCGATTCCGGTCGGCCGGAGATCAGCGGCGGGCGTAGAACGGGGCCGTGCGGTCGAGCATCCAGGTCGCCACCGCGGAATCCTCGTCCAGCATGACGATCTCCAGATCGTGGGCGACCGGTGTCATCCGGGCGGCCTGCTCGACGGCGGCGCGGATCTCGCGGGGCCAGGTGGGGATCCGGCGGTCCGGGCGGATGCCGATCATCAGGGTCTCCGGGCCGTCGTCGATGCGGCGCAGCGCCCGGCGGGCCTCGATGATCCCGCGGACCGCCTGGAAGCCGCCGGACAGGGCCTGGAGGAAGTGGTACGGCTCGGGGTGCGGCAGGCCGAGCACGACGCGGGCCTCCATCGCGGTGTGGGGGCCACGGATGCGGCCGATGTTCTCGGCGGCGACCGGGAGGCTGGAGGCGGAGCCGGGGTTCACGGCGAATCCCAGGTCGGCGGGGATCCGCTCGGCGAGCTGGCGGCCGGTGAGGCGGATCTGGGTGCGGTTGCCCGCGCCGGAGCGGGCCAGCTGTTCGGCCGAGGTGTAGACCGTCACGTAGGCGAACCCGTTGATGGTGGTCAGCGGAAGCGGCCGATCGGCGGGCAGGGGCACCCAGACGGGCTCGTCAGCGAGAGCGGCCAGTAGTGCGTCGGGTGGTGACTGACCGCGCCGGACGTGCAGCAGCGTGGTCTCCAGGCTGTTCGAGGGAAACATGGTCGACTCCCGTCTGTCGGTGTCCCCACCAGCAGATACGCGACGAGAGGCGGGCCTGGTTCACGTTTTCAGATGGCGTCGTCCGGGACTTTTCCGGTCACGGCTACGGGAGCGTTCCCATCGGTTGATTCGGGCCTTCTGTCCTGAACGGCCCGGACCAGCAGGGCCAGCGGCCAGAGCAGAAGGACCAGGACGCCGAGGACGAGGTACTCGGCCAGCGGGACGCGGAGCAGCTCGTGGAGGTGCTGAAGGCCGCGGTTCCAGTAGACGGCGGAGGCGCCGGCCAGCCAGAGGGCCAGGAGCAGCCAGCGGGTGCGGGCACTCAGGCCGAGGCCGTGCATCTGGGTGATCACGAAGACGGCCAGGAACCCGAAGAGGAAACGCGGCCAGGCGCCGTCCGGGCCGGAGTTCATGACGGCGACCAGGGTGCCGTGGACGGCGACCATGAGTTCGAGGCTGATCGTCCACCAGCGGTTGGTGTGTGCCGTGGTGAAGAACAGGCTGCTCTGCAGGAGCAGCAGGAACATGTAGAAGAAGCCGATCAGGTGGCCACTGGTGGTGACCATCGGGTGGTACCAGAACGTGTAGATGATCGCCCAGCTGAACAGGTAACCGTGATAGCGCCGCACGAAGTCGACCACGAGGGCGGGGATGGGCGCGGGCCTGCCGGCCACCAGACCGCGGCGGCGGTTCTCCATCAGAAGGACGGCGACCAGCAGGAGTACGACCGAACCCTGCGAGCTGAAGATCGAGACGTCCTGCGCGAGCCCGTCGTAGAAGACCTGCGTCTGGATCTCGTGCAGGGCGATGAACCCGAGGTTGGCCCCGATCGCGACGACGTTGACCGTCTTCAGCCCGCGGGTCCACGTCCGTGCCCGGGTCTGCGCGTACCAGATGAGCCCCCACGACACGATCTGGTGCGCGGCGTATCCGGCCCACGCCGACAGCCGGGTCCACGTGGTGGGTTCGGGGAGTTTCCACTCGTACCACGCGGCGCCCTGGTCGGGCAGCAGCGCGACGCCGGTCAGCCCCTGGCCGAGGATCCAGACCAGGCCGGTGAGCAGGGCGACCGCCGGAACTCCCCAGAGCAGGACACGCTCACTGCGTACCGCCGTGTCGTTGACCACGCGGGCAGTATGGCGGATATTCAGCAGACTGAACAATGGGCGTTCGTCGATGGTTGGGGGCAGCGTGGGCCGGTACCGCTTACACGTCAACGGACGCCGGGAGACGGTCGACGTACCCGGCGACACGCCGCTGCTGTGGGCGCTGCGGGAGGAACTCGGGCTGACCGGGCCGCGGTACGGCTGCGGCATCGGGGCCTGCGGGGCCTGCACCTCACTGATCGGCAGGCAGGCCGAACGGCCGTGCGTGCGGACCGTCGCCGACTCCACCCGGGAGCGGATCACCACGATCGAGGGGCTGTCGGCGGACGGCGACCATCCGGTGCAGCGGGCCTGGCTGGAGCTCGACGTGGCGCAGTGCGGCTACTGCCAGCCGGGCCAGATCATGACCGTGGTGGCGCTGCTCGCCGCCAACCCCGACCCGACCGACGCCGAGATCGACGAGGCACTACGCGACAACGTGTGCCGGTGCGGGACGTACCAGCGCATCCGGGCCGCCGTGCGCCGGGCCGCGGAGCTGGCCCGATGACGATCACGAGGCGCGGATTCCTGGGCGCCGCCCTGGTGGTGGCGGTCCCCCTGCCGGGCGGCACCGAGCTGGTGCCGAACGTCTTCGTCCGCGTCGACCGCCGCGGCCGGGTCACGGTCACGGTTCCGCGTCCGGACACCGGCCAGGGGGTACGCACGATGGCCGCCGTCCTGGTCGCCGAGGAACTCGCGATCGGCGTCGAGGACGTCCGGCTCGAACAGGCGCCCGGCGACACCACCCGCTACGGCTCCCAGGCCGTCGCCAACTCCACGTCCAGCCGGATGATGGCCGAGCCGCTGCGCACCGCCGCCGCCACCGCCCGCTGCCTGCTGATCGCCGCCGCGGCCGCCCGCTGGGACGTCCCGCTCGCCGAGTGCACGGCCCGCGACGGCCGGATCCGGCACCCCTCGCACCGGCCACTGCCCTACCGTGACCTGGTCGAGGATGCGGCCGCGATCGACCCGGCCACGGTCGCGGTCACGCTCACCCCGCCGGAGCGGTGGCGGCTGATCGGGCGTACCGGGGCCGGCCGCGCCGACGCCCGCGACATCGTCACCGGCAAGGCCCGGTACGGCGCCGAGCACGCGCCGCCGGGCAGCCTGATCGCCGTCGTCGCCCGTCCGCCGTGGATCGGCGCGAAGGTCGCCACCGTCGACGACACCGCCGCCCTGGCGGTGCCCGGTGTGACCGCGGTCGTCACGCTGACCGCCGGGCAGGGCGGTGTCGCGGTGATCGCCCGCACCACCGACACGGCCCTGCGCGGGCGGGCCGCCCTGGCCGTGACCTGGACCGGCGGCACACCGGCGGCGGACAGCCGGGTCTGGCTCGACGAACTGGAGGCGGCGCTGCCCGCGGTTCCCGGTGCACCGGCGGTGCAGCGTGTCTACCGGTTGCCACTGCTCGCGCACGCCCCGATGGAACCGATGAACGCCACGGCGCACGTCACCGGCTCCGGGATCACGGTGTGGGCGCCGGTGCAGGACCCCGGCGGGCTGCGCAACCAGCTCGGCGCCGGTGCCGTGGTTCATCCGACGCTGGCCGGTGGCGGTTTCGGGCGGCGCATCGAGACCGACGTGGTGATGGAGGCGGTGGCCTGCTCGCGGGCCGCCGGACAGCCGGTGAGCGTGCGGTGGACCCGGGAGGACGACACGCGGCACGACTCGTACCGGCCGATGTCGGTGCACCGGCTCACCGCGACCCTCGACGCCGGCGGTCTGCCCACCGGGCGGGCGCACCAGGTGGTGACCTGGCCGCTGACGGTCAGTCCGCCGTTCGCCAGCCCGGTCGTGGTCCGGGCCAGCGGCGACCACTTCCCCTATGCGGTGCCGGGCAGTGTGACGGTCACGCTGCGGCCGGCGCCGCTGCGGACCGGGTTCTGGCGGGGCGTCTACGCGGGACAGTTCGGCTATGCCGAGGAGTGCTTCCTCAGCGAGATCGCCGAGCGGGGCGGTCACGATCAGGTCGAGTTCCGGCGGCGGCTGCTGCCCGCGGACTCGCGCCTGCGGCGGGTGCTCGACGCCGCGGCCGCACGGTCCACGAACCGCGGGCGGCGCGGGGTGGCGTGTCACCTCGACTACGGGTCGGCGATCGCCGTGATCGTGGACGCGGATCCGGCCGCCCGCCGGGTGCACCGGGTCACCGCGGCCGTCGACGTCGGCATCCCGGTCCACCCCTCGGGTGTGACGGCGCAGGTCGAAGGGGCGGTCATGGACGCGCTGTCGACGGTCCTCGGCGCGCAGATCACCGTCCGGGACGGCGCGGTGGTGCAGTCGTCGTTCCGGGACTTCGCGTGGGCGCGGATCACCGACTGCCCGGAGATCGAGGTGATCGTGGTGCCGTCCGAGGCACCGATCGGTGGTCTCGGGGAACTGGCCTATCCCCCGGCGGCCGCGGCCATCGCGTCCGCGCTCGCGGCCACCGAACCGGTCAGCGGGATGCCCTACGGGGTCCCGGTAGGGTGACGCGGTGCAGGACGACGTCGAGAGCTGGCCGACCGGACGGCTGCTCTCGGTGGCGGCCCGGCTCGTCGAGGGCCGGTTCGAGCAGTTCCTGGCCGGGCTGGGGCTCACCCACGCCGGGCTGATCGCTCTGCACCACCTGGCCGGCGGGCCGTTGTCGCAGCGTGAGCTCGCCCAGCTGTGCCGGGTCACCGATCAGACGATCAGCCGGACCATCGAGCGGCTCGCACGGACCGGGCACGCCGACCGGACGGCCGACGGCCGCGACCGGCGGCGCACCGTCGTCACCATCACGGCGGCCGGTGCGGAGGCCCTGGCCGTGGCGCGGCGCGAGGAGCAGCGGTCGGAGGATCTGCTCGGCGCGGTCGACGACTACCACCACTTCCGGCAGCAGTTGATCACCCTGATCACCCGGGTGCCCGCTCCCGCCGATCAGCGGCGCACCCGATAGGTCAGGTGGAGCACCCGGTTTCCCCGGATCACCACGTCCGGGTCGGCCAGCAGGTGCTGCGCGTCGACCGGCCCGAAGAACCGCTTGCCGGAGCCGAACACCACCGGCACGACGTCCATCCGCACCTCGTCGACCAGGCCGGCGGCGAGCACCTGGCCACCGACGTCACCGGCGGCGACCTCGACGATACGGTCGCCGGCGAGCTCCTGCGCCCTGGCCACGGCCGCCTCGACGCCGTCGACGAAGTGGAACGGGGCCGTCGGGTCCCAGCCGTCGGGCGGCGGCCGGTGGGTCACGACGACCACGTGGCCGACCCCGCTCGGCGGTTTCCCGTCCCACCCGTCGGTCATGTCGAAGACGTGGCGGCCGCAGATCGTCACCCCGATCCGGTCCCAGTACGCCCGGGTGTGGTCGTAGGACGTCTGCGACACCCTCACCACGCCGCTCTCGTCCAGCGGGACGTCACCGCTGGACAGCCAGTCGAACAGCGGCCCGGGCTGATCGTTCTCGTCCGCGACGAAACCGTCCACCGACACCGAGCCGTACAGGACCACTTTGCCCACGGGGCTCTCCTCTGCTTCCGGGTGCCCTCAAGCTAGCGTCCCGTGAGCTGCCGCACCTGTAGGAAATCAATCGGCCGGCAGCGGCCAGCTGTCCAGCACGTGACCGGGATGCTCGCGCCGGAACCGCCGCCGGGCCTCGACGTACCGGGTCGGGGTGAGCCCGGTGAACGCCCGGAACTCGTGGCCGAAGTGGGCCTGATCGAAGTAGCCCGCGCCGGCGGCCAGCTCACCCCAGTCGATCGGTGCGGCGGGGTCGATCGCCAGCATGGCGGTGGCGAACCGGTAGGTCCGGGCCAGCCGTTTCGGGGTGACGCCGACCAGCTCCTTGAACCGCTGCGCCAGGTGGGTGCTGCTGACTCCGGCCGCCGTCCGCAGGTCGCCGATCGCCACCGCTCCGGCGGTCGCCGCGATCAGGCCGCTCGCGTGCCGGACCAGCCCCAGGCCGGCGGTCCCGGACAGCCGTCGCGTCAGCTCCCGCTCGAGCAGCGCCAGCATCTCGCGCGGCCCGGGCGCCGAGGCCAGCCGGTCGCGGAGCTCGGCGACGGCGGGCCGGCCCCAGACCTGCTCCACGGTCACCGCGCGGTCGCACAGCTCGGCCGCGGGCATCGGCAGGAACGGCGCCAGCCCCCACGGTTTGAAGTGCACGCCGACGGACCGGGTCCAGGGCGGTAGCCGAACTCCCACGCGCGGGTCGGCATCGTGACCACGCAACCGTCGGCGTGGTCGGCGGCGGCGGTGTCGGCTCCGCCGCGGACGCGGAACGGGTCCCCGAGGTTGAGGATGAGCAACACCGCCGGTGGCGGCAGGGTCAGACGGGCGTACGGCGGCGCGCCCTCCAGGTAGTAGAGGTCGTCGATCAGCCCGTCCAGCGGCGGCCGCGGCACTCGGGACACGTACTCCACGCCCCCAGCATCCCCGATCCTCACCCGGTCATCGGGATTCCGTGATCGCCAGCGTCTCCGGGCCGAGCGCGGTCAGGAAACCGATCGGGTCGAACCGGGCGCCGAGTGTGGCGACCCCGGCCTTCGCGCCCTCGCCGGTCAGGACCCGGACCGCGGCCTCGGCCACCAGCGGCGCGGTCACCGCGTAGATGTCGCGGCCGCTCGCCGTCACCCGGTGCTCCCGATCACCGGACCGGGCCACCACCTCGACCAGGAACGTCTGGGTCGACCGGCCCGACCCGTCGGCGGCGGCCGGCTCCGGGGCGTCCGGGTCGCGCAGGTCGGCGACGGCGTTCGCGGTCATGAACGAGTGGATCACCGGGGTGCCGATGTGCGTGGGGATCGTGGCGCTGTCGGCGGTGACGAACTCGCCGACCACCGCGCGGCGGCCGACCGGGGCGGGGAAGTCCCACTCGGCGCGGGGCGCCTCGCCGGCCCGGACACGCAGGCGGTGGTCGACGAAGGCGATCCGGTTGCCGTCACGGCGGGACGCGGAGACCTTGCCGGTACGGCGGGTGCCGCTCGTGGGATGCCAGCTGCTCAGGGCGTACGCGATGGTCATCTCGTCGACCGAGGCGAACCGAGACGCGGCCGCGGTGGCCAGCAGATCGCCGAGGCCGCCGAAGAAGGCCGCCGCCGGCACGATCGGGATGCCGGCGTCGCCGAAGGCGGCGAACGTGTCACCGACCACCTCGACCTCGGCCGTCACGTCCAGGTAGGGGATGCCGGCCCGGATCGCCGCCCGGATGGTCGCGGCGGCCGTCGCGTGGAACGGCCCAGCACAGTTGATCACCGCGTCCGCGTCGTGGAAGGCCTGGCCGAGGTCGGTGCCGCGGCCGCACGGGATCGGGGTGAGGCCACGCCGCCGCAGCTCGGCGACGACGAAACGGCCGGTGTGTCCGGAGGCCCCGAGGACCGCGATGCGCTTGTTCATGACGTCAATGGTCGTGAAAGTCTCCGGAGCGGGACAGTGTCCGGAGCGACACCTCCCGTACAGTTTCGGACATGCACCGCGTCGCCCTGCCCGTCACCGACGGCACGCCGCTCTACGAGCTGGCCGCCGCGTGCGAGGTCTTCGGCGCCGACCGGCAGCTCACCGAGGGGTGGTATGAGCTGGTCATCTGCGGCGAGGACGGCGCCGCCGTCGGTGGCTGGCTGACCGCCGGCATCCGGCACGGGCTCGACGCGGTCGCCACCGCCGACACGGTGATCATCACGTCCTGCCGCGACCCCGAGGAGCCCCCCGCGCCGGCCCTGGTCGAGGCCGTCCGCGCCGCCCACGCCCGCGGCGCCCGGGTGGCGTCGCTGTGCACCGGTGCGTTCACGCTGGCCGAGGCCGGGCTACTGGACGGGCGGCGGGCCACCACCCACTGGGCGCACACCGACCTCTTGCAGTCCCGCTATCCGTCGGTGACGGTCGACCCGGGTGTGCTCTACATCGACGACGGCGACGTGCTGACCTCCGCCGGGAAGGCCGCCGGCATGGACCTGTGCCTGCATCTGGTGCGCCTCGATCACGGTACGGCGGTGGCGAACGCGCTGGCCCGTACCCTCGTCGTGCCGCCCCATCGCCCCGGCGGGCAGGCCCAGTTCATCCCGGCGGCGGTCGGTCACGGCCGCAACCACGTGCTGACCGCGGTGATGGCGTGGGCGCAGGACCGGCTCGGCGAGTCCCTCACGGTCCGTGATCTGGCCCGCGAGGCGGGCATGAGCTCCCGCAATCTGGCGCGGCACTTCCAGGCGGTCACCGGCAGCAGCCCGCTACGCTGGCTGCACGACCGGCGGGTCCGGCGGGCCCAGGAGCTGCTGGAGATCTCCGACCTGAGCGTCGAGCAGATCGCCACAAGGACCGGCATGGGTACGGCGACCACGCTCCGCCGTCACTTCAGTCAGCAGCTGGGCGTCCCGCCGGAGACGTACCGCCGTACCTTCCGGGGGTCCTGATGGGCTACGACATCCACATCACCCGGGCTGTTCCGTTCTACCTCGATCACCGTTACCCGATCGCGGCGAGTGAGGTGCGGTCGCTGGTGCGCGACACCGCCGACCTGGTCATCCCGGATGATCAGGCCGCCGGGTCGTTCCAGATCCTGGTCGGCGACGACTCCTGGCTGGCGTTCACCGGCGGGCGGTTGCACACCAAGAATCCGGGCGACCCGATGATCCGGCGCATGATCGAGATCGCGACGGCCCTCGACGCCTGGGTCGCCGGTGACGAGGACGAGATCTACACCTGGGAGAACGGCGAGGTGACCTCGGACGAGGCCGACCTGCCGGAGATCACGCCGATCACCCTGGACCGGCCGGTCACCGCCGAGGAGTGGGCCGCGCACGTCGCCGCGACTCCGGATCTCGACTGGTTCACCCGCGTCGAGGCCGTCCTGCCGTCGGGCCGCCGCTGGATCGACTGCCCGCCGGTGGCCTGCTGGACCGGCCATCCCGGCGGCCGTCCGGTGCCGTTCTTCGTGGACGAGGCCGGCGACGGTGCGATCGAGGTCGAGGAGCCGGACGACCTCACCCTGGCCCGGATGCGACTTCTGTTCGTTTAGAAGTCCGCAACAGTTCAACCTGTGAGTTCCTTCAGGTTGCGGTGGGACGTGACGGACCGACCGGTCGATCGTTTGTGCAGGTGAGGGGTGTCCGCGCCGAGCCGGGTCTCCGTCCGGCCCAGCCTGCTCCAAGCGTTTTCACAGCCCGCAGGTTGTGTCCAACACGAGACCCGCTCGTAACGATGTCAATGTTCTTGTAAAGTGCCCCCAAACGCACGACGGCGTGCGCGACGTCAGCGTGCCGTTCCGCCTGGCGAGGAATTGGACTTTGACGATGTTCAATCGAACGGTGATGTTCGCTAAGCAGCACTCCCCCGATTCCCTGCGGGTGCTCGGCCGCCGCGCCCTCCTCGAGGCGCACAACGCGAAACTGCGGATCACCGTCCCGGTCCAGGACCGCTGCGAATTCGTCAACGTCTACCACTGCGCGGTGCGCAAGACCGCCAGCCAGTGGGTGAAATCGGTGTTCAGCGACCCGATCGTCTACCGCCATTCCGGGCTGGTCACCTACGACCCCCGCTACTACGGCTGGAAGGACCCGCGGGTCTGCCCGCCACAGCGGATCGGCCTGTCGCTGTACTTTCCGTACAAGCGTTACCAGAAGATGCCGAAACCCGAGAGCCACCGCACCTTCTTCATCTACCGCGACCCGCGTGACCTGCTGGTCTCCAGCTACTTCTCGACCCGCGACTCGCACACCCCGATGGGTGACGTGCTCGAGGTGCGGGCCGCACTGCAGGAGCGGTCACAGAAAGACGGAATGCTCTACCTCATCGAGCACCTGACCAAGAAGGGCATGTTCAACGCGGTCCGCTCCTGGGTCGAGGCACCCCCGTCGGAAACGATCCGCATCGTCCGCTACGAGGACCTCACCGGCGAGCGGCAGTTCCCCGAGATGGACGCACTGATGCGTCATTGCGGAATCAACATTCCATCCGCGGAACTCACCACGCTCCTGGAGAAGTACAGCTTCTCCCGGATGAACGACCGCAAGAAGGCCGGGCAGGTGTCGCACTACCGCAAAGGCAAGTCCGGCGACTGGCGCAACCATTTCGACGACGACATCGAGCAGGCGTTCCGCAACGCCACAGGCAACCTGCTGGACATCCTCAACGATTCGTCACCGTCCCGAATCACGGTCCCCGAAAGCCGGTAGGCCCTTCCCCGGCATCCGCCCCGTCCGGTTCTCAATCCTCCGCCGCACCCACGTCCCCTCCACCACCACACCAACCTCGGCTTCTCCAACGCACCCACCTTCGCGCTGATTCACCGCGCCCCCTTCGCGCTTGTTCGCCGCGCTCGGCCGCCGTCCACCCACCCCGCCGGGCTTGCTTCGTGGCAGCCCTCCGCGCCGGCTTTCCGCCCTTCATCGGCCCGCCCATCCCCTGCCTCCGCGACAACCCTTCCACCCTTCATCGGCCCGCCCATCCCCTGCCTCCGCGACAACCCTTCCGCCCTTCATCGGCCCGCCCATCCCCTGCCTCCGCGACAACCCTTCCGCCCTTCATCGGCCCGCCCATCCCCTGCCTCCGCGACAACCCTTCCGCCTTTCGTCGCTGCGCCGCCCTCCCCCTCCACCGCTGCCCCTTCACCCCGCCCTTCCGTCGGCGCTGACCTATCCGTCGAGGCGTGCGGGATAACCCACCGGACCGGTCCATCCCGAGGTGGTCGCCGCAGCAGATCATCGGAAAACGAAAGGTCAGCGCCCCTCGACTAATCCGCGGCGGGGGATGTCGGCATGACACCGAGGGGCTAGCGTGAACTTTCGGTGAACCGAGCGCTCACGCAGCGTATCCACCGGGTGCCCCTCTGGGGCTGCCGGGCGGAGGTTCCGGAGCGAAGGGAGCTCGACATGGCCAAGAAGTCGTCGAAGAAGTCCAAGAAGGACAAGAAGTCCAAGAAGGACAAGAAGAAGTGACCGAGCAGGGCCGCCGGCGTGCCCGGCGGCCCTGCTCGGCTCCGTCTCACCCCTCGATCACGCCGGGCCCACCAAGCCCGGACCCTCGCACACTTCACCGGGCACCGGGCACCGGGTCCCGGGTCACCGGGTCACCGGGGTCACCGGGGTCACCGGGGTCACCGGGGTCACCGGGGTCACCGGGGTCACCATCCGACCCCCGACGGCTTCCTTCATGATCATGTCGGTCGCAGATCTCCGCCGGCCGGAAAATGTCGGACCCTGGCCCTACGATGCGGGGCATGACGACGACGATCGATTACACGGCAGGTGGTCCGCTGACCGACCTCTCCGCGGTCGGCCGCGGCGCTTTCGATGACCTCCCCGAGGATGCGGTCGAGATCTGCCGGCTCACGCATCGTCTCGTCATCCAGCCACACGACGCCGGCCGGCTGGAGCTGCCACCGGGCCGCTTCGGCGAAAACCAGATCCGCCCAGCCGCCGACCTGGTCAACAGGTTGCTCGATCTCGATCCGTCCCCGTTGACCACACCCCGCCCACCCGAGCGTCGAGTTGTCGGCACCTGCCGGCACTTCGCGGTCCTGACATGCGCCCTGCTGCGTCACCGCGGGATAGCGGCCCGAGCCCGTTGCGGGTTCGCCACCTATTTTCAGCCCGGCCTCGGTCTCGACCACTGGGTGATCGAGTTCTCCGTCGACGGCACGTCATGGGTCCGAGCCGACCCGGAGGCCATGGGTTTGACGGTGCTGTCCAACCCGGAGGCACTGGTCCCAGGCCAATTCCTGACCGGCGGCGAGGCCTGGTCCGAGTTCCGGGCGGGCAACATCGACCCGGCGAAGTTCGGCGTGTGGGGCACAGAGAATTTCGGTCCCGCCGAAATCCGAGGCAACGCCATCCGAGACTTGGCCGCCCTGAACCGTGTCGAAACCCTCCCCTGGGACGAGTGGGGCCGGATGGAGGCTTCCTACCAGGGCCACACCGGTGCCGACTACGACACCTTAATCGACACCATCGCCACCACTTGCGCCTCCGACGACCCGGAAGACGTGGCCACCCTTTACCAGTCGGAGGATTTGGAGGTCCCACCAGCCCTGACCATTTGATCACTCACCAGGGCACGAGCACCCCACGGCAACGAGCCCGAACCACCAGCCCGAACCACCAGCACCGCACGGCAACAAACCCGAACCACCAGCCCGAACCACCAGCACCGCACGGCAACAAACCCGAACCACCAGCCCGAGCCGACCGGCCTACGACCACCACATTGGAGTGCACCGGCCAGAGCTGCCTGACCAGGCAATAGTCACACCGCAACCATCAATCCGTGATCGCCAAGCCGCACCGCAGCCATCACGCCGCACCACCAAGCCGTGATCGTCGGATCACAGCCATTACGCCACCACCACCAATGCTGTGCCGGCAGGCAGCAGCTACCAATTCGTGGCTGCCCGGCTCTGGTGTCAGCGAACCATGGCTGCCCACCGCTGGCATCGGCGAGTCGTGGCTTCTACCGCCCAGGCTGCCGAGCCATGGCCAGCACCGGCCGGAGGCGCGGAAGCCGGAAGCACCGCGGGCCAGATTCTCCTGTCGGGCCGCTGTGGGCGCGGGCTCCTCCGCTGGGACACGATCCGCCCGGGGTGCCGCTGTGCGATCTCAACGTCGCTGTCAGCTCCGCCTGAGAACTGACCACGTGGTTCCGGGGGACCACTTCTTAAGCATCGGGAGTGCTGAACGTGCAGGACTGGGCAGAGACCCGGCCGCTGCGTCGGTCATCCAAAGCCGCCAGCACCTCGCTGGGAAGGGCCGCGAGGCAAGAGAACCGGAGGGGAAAACCACGGGAGGAAGACCGCGAAGCGAAAACCGCGAAGCGAAAACCGCGAAGCGAAAACCGCGAAGCGAAAACCGCGTAGGAAAGACCACGGAAGGCAAAACGTGAGGGGAGAACCGCGAAGCAAAAACCGCGTAAGAAAGACCACAGAAGGCAAACGTGAGGGGAGAACCGCGAAGCAAAAACCGCTTAGGAAAGACCACGGGGGGGGAAGGCCGTGAGGGGGTGCACCCCAGGTTGGGGGCGCCGAGGTCGGTGTCGGTCGGCTCGTCGGTGGTTCAGGTCAGGCAGGGCGACGGGCTTGATCGAAGGTGCTCGAACGTCGTGGCCGCGGCCGGCTGGAAGGCGAAGATGACGTCAGCAGGATGGTCTCGCCTCGTAGACGACGAGCCCCCACCAGATGACACCCAGCAACAAAAAGGGTGAGGGTCAGGTCCGGCGGACATTCAGCGAGCGGGCGGCCTCGACGGCACGGTCGGCGATGTCGTCGACCCGGCGGGCGAAGAAACCCTCGGCCAGCATCGAGGTGTAGCCGTGCGCAACCGCGATCGTGGCCTCCAGCAGCAACACCGTGTCGTGATAGGTGCTGGTGCCGGTGGCGCCGCTGAGGTCGAGCATCGTGGTCATCAGCGCCCGGGTGTGCTCGCGGCGGCCCTCGTCGGGCACCCGTGCCAGTTCGGGCGCGTAGATGACCGGCAGGCCCGCGCCGGTGCGCGTGACATAGCGCACATAGGCGCCCGCGGCGGCTGCGAGGCGGTCGGCCGGGTCGGTGCCGGCCGCTTCGGCGGCGGACACGATCGCGGCGCCGAGATCCCGTGCGGCGGCGGCGGAGACGGCGGCGAGCAGGTGGTCACGGTCGGGGAAGTGGCGGTACGGCGCGGCCGAACTGACTCCGAGCCGGCGGGCGACGGCGGCGACCGAGAAGCGCTGGAGCCCGCACTCGGCGAGTTGCTCGAAGCTGGCCGCGATCAGCGCGGCCCGCAGATCGCCGTGATGATAGGCCCGTTTCGCCGACACGCTTGCCTCCGTGTAAGTAGGCTCTTACATTAGCAAGTGAGAGCCCTCTTACATCAACATCGGAGGCGTACGTGAGCATCAAGCTCGGCTATCAAATCCCGAATTTCACGTACCCCGGCATCCCGGTCGAGGACACCTTCGACACCGTCGCCGCGCAGGCCCGCGAGGCGGAGGCCAACGGATTCGACACCGTGCTCGTGATGGACCACCTGTATCAGCTGCCGGGTATCGGCCCGGCGGAGAACGCGATGCTGGAGGCCTACACCACCCTGGGCGCGCTGGCCTCGGCGACGTCCACGATCCAGCTGTCGACGCTGGTCACCGGCAATACGTACCGTAACCCGGCGTTCCTGGCCAAGACGGTGACGACACTCGACGTGGTCTCCAGGGGCCGCGCGATCCTCGGCATCGGCGCCGGCTGGTTCGAGCTGGAGCACGACGCGTACGGCTTCGAGTTCGGCACGTTCGGCCAGCGGT
The DNA here is from genome assembly GCF_042650585.1 of Actinoplanes subglobosus. Classification (NCBI taxonomy): domain Bacteria; kingdom Bacillati; phylum Actinomycetota; class Actinomycetes; order Micromonosporales; family Micromonosporaceae; genus Actinoplanes; species Actinoplanes subglobosus. Next base: position 279,245 of record NZ_JBHSBL010000015.1, on the reverse strand, counting down.
TCGAGCGGCTCGAGGAGGCGCTGCAGATCATCACCCCGATGCTGAAGGGTGAGCCCGCCTCGCTCGACGGTAAGTGGTACACGGCCCGGTCGGCCATGAACAACCCGCGGGTGCGCCCGCACATCCCGGTGATGCTGGGCGGTTCCGGAGAGCAGAAGACGTTCCGGCTGGCGGCCCGTTTCGCCGACCACATGAACATCATCTGCGACGTCGACGACCTGGCCCGCAAGGTGTCGGTGCTGCGCGAGCGGTGCGAGGAGATCGGCCGCGACCCGGCCACGCTGGCCACCAGCTTCCTGGTGATGGGCGGGGTCGGCGAGACCGAGCAGGAGGCCAAGGAGATCGGCGAGACGATCCCGGAGGATCGTCGCAACCGGGCCTTCGTCGGTACGCCCGAGCAGGTGGCCGATCAGATCCAGGAGCGGGTGCTCGCCGCCGGTATCGACGGAATCACCATCAACCTGATCCGCAACGGCCACCGCCCCGGTGTGGTGGCCGCGGTGGGCGCGGCCCTGAAACCGCTGGTCAAATAGCGTCGGGCAGAGCCGCCGGTCACACGAGGTCGGGCGGAACCGCCGGTCACACGAGGTCGGGCGGAACCGCCGGTCACATGAGGTCGGACAGCTTCACCGGCAGGCCGGTCCGTGCGGACCGGTCTGCCGCGACGCCGGTCAGCACGCTGCGGATGCCGTCGCGATAGCCGGCCTGCCGGGCCAGTGGATCGTCGCCGGGTCCGCGGAAGACGTCGTCGAGCAGCAACCGGTCACCGCCGCCGTGCCCGCCGTCGCCGTTGACGATCGGTACCTCCTCGGCTTTCTGCCAGTGTTCCTGCACGGTCAGGCGCTCGAAACCCCCGGTGTCGGCGAGTGCACTCGGGTCGACCGCCCCGTGCGGTGGCGTCCACTCCCGCTCGCACACCTCCAGCTCGATGCGGCCGCGGGTGCCGTTGAACGCGACCCGGTAGCCCTCCCACGGCGAGTACGCCGTCAGCGAGTAGGTCATGGTGGTCCGGTCGGCGTAGCTGACCAGCACCGACATGGTGTCGTCGATGTCGATCCCGGCGCCGAAGACGTCCCGGTCGCGGATGTACCCGTCCTCGTGCTCGGCATCCAGGTAGAGCGCCTTGAGTCGCGGGTCGGCCGTCATGTCCAGCAGGAACGGGTCGGCCCCGAGGCCCGGCGCTCCGTGCGACCGCTCGGGCCGTGGGCTCCCCGCCGGGCCGTAGAACCGCAGTCCCGCCTGGGCGAAGACGGACTCGGGATGACTGCCGAGCCACCAGTTGACCAGGTCGAAGTGGTGGGTGGACTTGTGCACGAGCAGCCCGCCCGAGTTGACCTTCTCCCGGTGCCAGCGGCGGAAGTAGTCGGCGCCGTGGATGGTGTCGAGCAGCCACTCGAAGTGCACCGACGTGACGCGCCCGATGCGGTCGTCGGCGAGCAGCTGCCGTACCGCGCTGTTGCGGGGCGAGTATCGGTAGTTGAACGTGACGATCAGCCGGGCGGTGCCGTGCTCGGCCGCGGCGGCGATCCGGCGGCATCCTTCGGCGTCGACGGTGAGCGGCTTCTCGACGATCACGTCGACGCCGGCGTCGAGGGCGGCACACACGTAGTCGGCGTGCCGGGCGTCGACCGTGGTGATCACGACCGCGTCGGCGAGGGCCAGGACCTCGGCGTAGCGGTCCGGGTGGAAGACCGGCACCGGGGCGGGGATCCGGCTGTTGTGGTACGCCATCCGCGTCCGGTTGGTGTCACAGAACGCGACAATCCTCCCGGTGTCGCTCCACTCCCCTGACAGCGCGTCGATGTAGAGCTGCGCGCGGTGGCCGAGGCCGACGATGGCGTAGCGGCGGGTCATCGGGTCCCCTCCGAGAGAATGGCCGGGTGGTGGACGTCGTGGGCGCCGAGCCGTCCGCACATCCCCCAGCGGGGAGGGCCGCTCGGGGCCGAGCCGAAGACGGCCGAGGCGCGCAGGTGCCGCCCGTCACCGGATTGGAGAGCGTCGAGCAGGTCCGTGTCGACGGCTGTCGATCGCCAGCCGTCCACCAGGGGGCGCACCAGTGCGACGGCGGCGTCGTAGAGTTCCTCCAGCGGCCGCGGGTCGCCGGCCTCGGCCGCGTCGACCAGCCGCTGGAAGCCTTGGAGGGCCAGGTCTCGCCGGTGACGAACGGCGAGCCCGGGATCTCCGGCGAGGTGGGCCGCCGCCCGGTAGCGATCCGGGTCGGCGACGATCTCGGTGGGGAAGGTCATCACCGCGTCGCCGGCCTCGGGCAGCCCGGCGTTCGACATGATCACGAGAACTCGCAGGTCGTCGTGGTTGACCGCACGGTGGACGGTGCCGGGCGTGAACCAGACCGTCGAGCCGGCGGCGAGCGGCGTCTCGCGCAGCCCGTTCGTGTCGAGGGTCAGCAGCGTGCCGGTTCCCCCGGTCACCACGTAGGCCTCGGTCGATACCGTGTGCAGGTGTGGTGTGCCGCCGTCGTCATAGACGGCCAGGCGGCTCACCGACGTACCACCGGGAAAGGTCCTCATGAAAGGGCCTCCGCCCCGAGTGCGGCGAGTTTCTCGGTGCCTGCGTCGCCGTGGTCACCGTCGGCGATCACGACGGCGTAGCGGAAGGTGACGGAATCCCCGGCGGCAAGGTCCAGCTCCTCGCTGAAGAAGGGCGCGGGGTTGAGGCAGGCGAATTGTTCGGTACGGGCGAACCACTGCGGCGGATGATGTGGATTGGCGGTGTCGTCCACGACCACGACGGTCGACGACCGGTCCACCCCGTCGTGCCTGCCGCGGAACGCGAACCACGGCCCCCGGCTCCCCCGCAGTTCGTCGCCGCCGACTCCGGCCGGCGACTGGAGCAGCCCGTCGGTGAAGGATCGCGGGCCACGCCAGAACAGCCCGCCGTACCCGGCGTTCTCCCGGCCCTTCGTCGTCGGCGACGCGAAGGTCAGCGTCGCCCCCGACACGTTGGTCATCGTGGTGGCGAAGGTCAGCACCCAGCTGACCTCGTCGGCGACCGCCCAGCCGATCCGCCGTCTCTCGGTGATCACCGGGTCGCCCTGCTCGGAGGTCCAGTCGAGGGTGTGGGTCAGATCCGAGCCGGTGAGCCGGTCCATGGTGCGGTGCACGGCGCTGCCGTTGTTGGGCCTCTGCACGTAGGACTGCCCGTGCACGTAGGTCGGGCCGCCCCAGAAGTTGTGCTCGCCGACATACGGCAGCGACCAGGCGATGCCCTTGTGCCAGACGTGGTCGTGCGGGCGGTACAGCGACACCTGCTCGCCGGCCAGGGTGCGGATCGGATGCAGGTACGGCTTCGGCGACTCCAGCCGCGGGGTGTCCGGCCGGTAGACGTACGTGAAGAGGGCGATCCTGCCGGCCGAGACGGTGACCGACCCGCCCAGCCGGTGGTCGACCTGGAGGTTCATCGGCCTGCTCCGTTCATCGTGGCCGCGAAGGGATGTCCGGGGCCGATCTCGCCGGCGCGGACCGGGCGGCCGGTGGCCGCCGAGGCATAGAGGGCGGCGATGAACTCCATGGTGGTACGGGTGTCCGGCAGCGAAACCGGCGGTGCGAGGCCCGCGTCGAGCGCGTCGAGGACCGCGGCGAGCTGGTCGATGTGCCCGCTGACCGTCTCCGATCGGGTCCGGTTCCAGCGGGCGGTCAGGTCCTCGTGGCCGGGCACCGGGGTGATCGTCCAGTCGGCGTCGCGGTAGCCGTACAGGTGGGCGAGCTCGACGGTGGCGTGTTCGAAGTCGAACCGCAGCGTGGAGGTCTGCCGTGGGGAGACGACCGAGTTGACCACCGAGGCGAGGGTGCCGTCGGCGAAGGTGACCAGTGCCATCGACACGTCCTCGGTCTCCACGTCGCGGGCGCGCGTGGCGGTGACCGCGGAGACCCGTTCCCACGGGCCGAGGACGGACAGCAGCAGGTCGAACTGGTGGATGCCGTGTCCCATGGTCGGGCCGCCGCCCTCGGTCTCCCACCTGCCACGCCATGGGACGCGGTAGTAGTCGTCGTCGCGGTACCACTGGGTCGCGCAGGTGGCCAGCAGCGGCCGGCCGAGTTCGCCGGCGGCGATCATCTCGCGCAGCCGGTGCGCGCCGGTGCCGAACCGGTGCTGGAAGACGGTGGCGACGTGCGCGCCGGTGCGCCGGGACGCGTCGGCGAGGGTGTCGAGTTCGGCCAGTGACAGCGTCGGCGGCTTCTCCACCAGCACGTTCGCACCGGTCTCCAGGCATTTCAGGGCGAGCGGGGCGTGGGTGGCCGGCGGGGTGCAGAGGTGGACGAGGTCGACGGAGTCCAGGGAGTCCAGGTCGGTGTGGACCCGTGGGATGTTCCACTTCGCGGCGAAGTGCCGGGCCAGATCGGGGTCGACGTCGACGACGGCGGTCACGGTGACACGGTCGGCGTGGTGCTGGAGTGCCTGCGCGTGCACGGCGGCGATGGCACCGGCGCCGACGATCGCCGCACGATAGCGAGGTTGAGACATGGCTCCCTCAAGGGCCGGCCCGCGCCGCCGGAACGGCGCGGGCGTGGATCCAACGGTCAGGCGGCGTCGATGCCGGCCTGGAGTTCCTTGATGAAGGCTTCGGCGGCCTGCTGCGGGGTCTCCCGCTCGAACAGGACCGACTCGGTGTGGCGTTTGAGGATGGCCTCGACGTCACTGGCGCCGTTCGGGGTGACGCGCGGGGCCTCACCGACCTTGACCGAGTCGAGGAACTCGGCGGCGGCCTTGTCGGTGCCTTCGAGCTTGCCGGTCAGCGCGGTCCGGATCGTCGTGTTGGCGGGGATGCCACGGTCGGTGAGCATGATGTCGGCGGCCTCCTGGCTGTTGCCGAGGAAGTTCACGAACGCGGCGGCCTCGGCCGGGTGCTTCGACCGCGAGGAGATCGACCAGAACATGGACGGCTTGTAGTACGCGCCGGTGGCCCTACCCTCGCCGGGGATCTTGAGAAGTTTGAGGTTTTGACCGGACGCCTTGGCCAGTGAGGTGAGCTGGCTGTTCCACCAGGTGCCGATGGCCGACTTGTTGGTGGCCGTGCCGGACTGGTCGAGGCCGGCGCCGGCGCGTTCGACGCTGACCGAGGCGGGCGGGGCGATGCCCTGCTGGGAGATGTCGAGCAGGTACTGCCAGTACTTGGCGAGGATGTCGGCCGGGATGGCGACCTTGCCGTCCGGGGCGTAGAGCGACGCGCCGTTCTGGCGGGCCCAGATGTTCACGCCGCCGATGTCGAAGCCCCACGACTGCAGGCCGGTGACCTCGCCCTTGCTGGCCTTGGAGATCTGATCGCCGACGCTCTTCAGGTCGTCCCAGGTCCAGGACGCGTCGTCGGGCAGCGTGACGCCGTACTTGGCGAGCAGGTCGGTGTTGGCGACCAGGGAGTACGTGGTGACGCCGGTGGGCAGGCCGTACTGTTTGCCGTCGATCGCGCCGGTGGCCAGGGCCTTGGCGTCGAAGTCGGTGATCGCCAGGTTCTTGCCGGCGGTAGCCAGGTCGAGCAGGGCGCCCCGCTCGGCGTAGGACGCGAGGTACAGCTCGTCCATCTGGATGACGTCCGGCGCGTCGTTGGCGGCGACGGTCGTGGCCAGGCTGTCCCAGTAGCCGTTCCACTCCTTGAACTCGCCCTTGACCGTTATGTTCGGGTGGGCCTTCTGCCACAGGTCGATGACCTGCTGGGTGCGCTGGTGCCGGGCGTCCGAACCCCACCAGGTGAAACGCAGCTCGATCTGGTCGGCGGTCAGGTCACCGTCGGCCTTGCCGCCGCCGCTGCCGCCGCATCCGGCGAGCAGTAGTGCGGCCAATGCTCCTACCAGGACTTTTTTCATGTTATTTCCTCCGGGGGCTCATTTGATACCGGTGGTCGCAATGCCCTTGATCAGGAACCGCTGGCCGACCAGGAACGCGAGGAAGATCGGCAGCAACGACACGACGCTCATGGCGAACATCGATCCCCACGACGTCGAGACCGTGGCGTCGACATAGGAGCGCAGGGCGACCGGGACGGTGTACATCTCCGGGTCGGTGAGGTAGATGAGCTGGCTGAAGAAGTCGTTCCAGGTCCAGATGAACGTGAAGATCGTGGTGGTGGCCAGGGCCGGCAGCATCAGCGGCAGGATGACCCGCAGGAAGATGCGCGGGTGGCCGGCACCGTCGATGCGGGCCGCCTCGTCCAGCTCGCGGGGCAGACCGCGGATGAACTGGACCATCAGGAAGACGAAGAACGCGTCGGTGGCCAGCAGTTTCGGCACGATCAGCGGCAGGAACGTGTTGACCCATCCGAACTGGGAGAACATCACGTACTGCGGGACGATGATCACGTGGATCGGCAGCATGATGGTCCCGAGCATGATCGCGAACCACAGCTTCTTGCCGGTGAACTCCAGGCGGGCGAAGGCGTAGGCGGCCATCGAGCAGGAGACCAGGTTGCCGACGATGCAGCCGATCACGACGATCGCCGAGTTGATCAGGTAGTGGCCGAACGGGGAGGACAGCGCGGTCCAGCCCTCGCTGTAGTTCGCGAACCGGAAGCTGTCCGGGATGACGCCCGGGGAACGGAAGATCTCCTCGTTGGGGCGCAGGGAGCTGACCACCATCCAGATCACCGGGTAGAGCATCACCAGGGTGAGCAGGATCAGGCCGGTGTGCTTGGCGGCGCTGCGCGTCACTGCGCGCGGGTCAGTCATCGTAGAAGACCCATCGCTTGGCGGCCCAGAAGTTGACCGCGGTGAACGCGGCGATGATCAGCAGGAGCAGCCAGGCCAGCGCCGAGGCGTAACCCATGTCGAAGCTGTGGAACCCCCGCTGGTAGAGGTAGAGCGTGTAGAACATGGTCGAGTCGGACGGACCGCCGGTGCCACCGGAGACCACGAACGCCTGGGTGAACGACTGGAAGGCGTGGATGATCTGCAGCACCAGGTTGAAGAAGATGATCGGTGACAGCAGCGGCACGGTGATCCGGCGGAACTGGGTCCACCGTCCGGCGCCGTCGATCTGGGCCGCCTCGTAGTACATCACCGGGATCTGCCGCAGCCCGGCCAGGAAGATCACCATCGGGGCGCCGAAGGTCCACACGTTCAGCACGATCAGTGTCGACAGTGCGGTGTCCGGGTCGGAGATCCAGCCGGTGCCCTCGATGCCGAAGAAGCCGAGCATCTGGTTGATCAGGCCCTCGGCGCCGAAGATCTGCCGCCACAGCACCGCGATGGCGACGCTGGAGCCGAGCAGCGACGGCAGGTAGAACGCCGACCGGTAGAACGCCAGGCCGCGCATCCCCCGGTCGAGCAGCATGGCCAGGCCCAGCGCGGCGGCGAGCTGGAGCGGCACGGAGACGAAGACGTACGTGAAGGTGACGCCGAGCGAGTGGTGCAGCCGCTCGTCGGTGAACATCCGCTGGATGTTCTCCAGGCCGTTGAACTCCGGCGGCTGGATCAGGTTGTAGTCGGTGAAGCCCAGGACGAACGACGCGGCCACGGGGCCGGCGGTGATCAGCAGAATCCCGGCGAACCAGGGCAGGAGGAACAGCAGGGCGGCCTTGGTGTCCCGCTGACGCGGCGGGCCGCCGGTGGAGGTGTTGAGCCGTTGGAGTTCGCCGATGGCGCTCACCCGACCCCCCTTCGTGGCGTTGGAAACCGTATTCCGGAGTCTGCGGCGTTACGACGAGGTGGTCAAGTGTTTCGCGTCGATGAATTCGTCTTCTGGGAAAGCGCTTACCCCGAGGTGCTGCCCCGCACGGTGAGCGTGCCCCGGAACGTCTCCCGCACCGGCTCGGACGGCCGCTCCCGCATCGCCATCTCGATCGCCCGTATCCCGATCTCGGTGAACGGCAACGCGACAGTGGTCAGCCGCGGCGTCAGGTCACGCGCCAGCGGCACATCGTCGAACCCGGTCACCGACACCTGCCCCGGCACGTCGATCCCGGCCGCCCGGCACGCCGACAACACACCGATCGCCACCGTGTCGTTGATCGCCACCAGCACGTCCGTGCCGCCCAGACCCTCGCGGATCAGCTGGGCCGTCGCGTCGAACCCGCCCTGCCGGCTGACCGCACAGTTCACGATCCGGATGTCCTGCACGTCGGCGCCCGCGGCCAGCAGGCCCTCCACATAGCCGGAGGTGCGGGCCGCCGCGTACGCCCGCTCCCTGGTCCCGGCCAGGATGATCACCCGCCGGTGCCCGGTCCGCGCCAGATACTCACCCATCAGCCGGGCCGACCCGCGGTCGTCGACGGCGATCGCATCGAACGGCAGATGCACACTCCCGCTGCCGTAGAGGATCACCCGGCCGCCGTTGCGCTCGAACGCCAGCAACTCGTCGAGCACCCGGGTCTCCGCCGGATCCTGACTGATCCGGGTACTGGTCAGCACCAGCGCGCGCGGGCGGAACCCGGCCAGATTACGGATCGTCGCGGCCTGCAACTCGGGCAGACCGCGGGTGGACGAGACCGTCACGAACGCGTCGACCGTACGGGCCTGGCGCTCCATCGCCGCGACGACAGCCGCCACCGCGGGCGTCGCCAGGTCGTCGGCGATCAGGGCGATCGCGTCGCTGCCCCGGTTCATCGCCCGGGCCGAGGCGTCCACCGTGTAACGCAGGCGGGTCGCCGCCTCCAGAACCTTCCGCGCGTTCTCCGGCGCGACCGAACGGCCCCCGCCGAGCGCCCGCGACGCGGTCGCCAGCGACACCCCCGCCTCCGCGGCGACGTCACGGAGGGTCACGGTGTCTCGGGCGCGGTGCGGCATCCAGGCGTCCTCTCCAGCTGCGTCGGGCACGCCGCGTGAGCGTCGCGCGGTCCTTCAGGTGATCACTCCGTGCGATCGTTCGCGGGGGTTCCGTGCGGTTCCTCGCGGTTCCTCGCGCCGGTTCCGTGCGGTTCCTCGCGCCGGCTCCGGTGATCGTTGGCGCCGCGAAAGGATAACGCGGGCGACGGAAACCGTATCCCGTCGTGCCAGAATCACGGCGTGACCGTCACCCTGCACGACGTGGCCCGTGAGGCGGGTGTCTCCTACGCGACCGCTTCCCGTGCGCTCAACGGGAGCGACCGCAGCGTCCGCGCCGAGAACGTCGCTCGGGTCCGGGAAGCGGCCGCGCGTCTCGGCTACACCCCGCACGTGTCCGCGCAGGCCATCGCCCGCGGCTCCAGCAACACGGTCGCACTGGTCGTCGGCGCGGTCGACGACCCCTACTTCGCGTCGATCGCCGACGGGGTCGCCGAGGGCGCGGCCGCGGCGGGCCTCACCCTGACCGCGGCGGTCACCGACCGCTCTCCCGACATGGGCCTTCATATCGTACGAACCCTGCGCGGCCGCCGTCCGAGAGTGATCCTGATCGCCGGCAGCCGGGCAGACGACGACGGTGTCTACGCCGCACTGGCCGAAGAACTCGACCAGTACCGTCGGGCCGGCGGCCGGGTAGCCCTGCTGAGCAGCAACGACCTGTCGTTCCCGACCCTGGCCGTCGATCACTACGGTGGCGCGTTCCGGCTGGCACAGGCGCTGGCCGGCCTCGGGTACCGGCGGTTCGCGGTCCTGCACGGCGATGACCGGATCCGCATGTCCCACGAGCGTCGGCGCGGGTTCATCGACGGGCTGCGCCGGGGCGGCATCGAGGTCGGCCCCCAGCACGTGATCGCCGCCGACCTGAACCGCGACGGCGGCCACCGCGCGACGACTGCCCTGCTGAACGGCCACGCCTTCGACGGACCCGGCAACCACGTCTCCCCTCAGCGCAGCAGTCATACCCCGCCCGGACACAGCAACCAAACCTCCCCCGAGCACAGCAGCCATACCTCCTCCGGACACAGCAGCCACGCCCCCACCGGCCCTGCCTCCGCCTACCTCAGCGACCACTCCTCAGCCGGGCTCGGCGGTCGGCTCGGCAGCACCGGAGGGCTGGAGGCGATCTTCGCGGTGAACGACGTGATGGCCATCGGCGCGATGACCGCCCTCCGGGAGGCCGGGCTCCGGCCGGGGCGGGATGTGGCGGTGGCCGGTTTCGACGACATCGACGCGGCCCGTGACGTCACCCCGACGCTGACTTCGGTGCGGGTGCCGCTGCGAGATCTAGGCCGCCGGGCCGTCGAGCTGGCACTGGCCGGTGAGCCGGGCGTCATCGAGGTGCCGGTCGAGGTGGTTCTGCGCGACAGCACCCCGCCGCGCTGACCAGCAACGACGCAGACCCCTGAGGAGCCCCCGGGGTCGCCGACCTGGAAACCGTATTCCTCCTCGCAGTCACGGTCGGAAACGGCGTAGAGCTCCCGCGTACACGGCAACCCTCGCCGCCTGCCGATCTTGACCGATTCGCCACCCTCAAGTTTCGCCACCTGCGGGCAGCCACGTCTGGATCAAGCAAGCGGCGTGGCGACTTCAGGCGGGACGGCAGCGGGCGAGCGGCCAGCAGACGGGACGGCCGCTGGCGAACCAGCAACGGGCGAACCGGCAACGGGCCGGACGGCGGCCCTCGGCGGGCAGTTCCCACAGCCACCTGCCGGTGTCGTCGAACGCTCCCGCCCACTGGCTGGGCCGGTCGGCCCGGCAGACGGTGACAGCGGCCTCGTCGTACACGCAGACGGTGACGGCGGCCTCGTCGTACACGCAGACGGTGACAGCGGCCTCGTCGTACACGCAGACGGTGACAGCGGCCTCGTCGTACACGCAGACGGTGACAGCGGCCTCGTCGTACACGCAGACGGTGATGTAGCCGATCGAACCGGCGGCCGAGCCCTCGTGCGGCACCCGGCCGGACGTCGCGTCGAGCAGCTGGAACAGCTGCTTGCCGGCGAGGCGGACGTGCGACACATCGACACGGTGGAGTTCATCGATCTTGCTCAGGCGGCGCGTACCTCCAGCGGCAGCCGGTTGATGCTCACCATGATCCACGGGTTGCGCTCCTCGATCGGCTCGGCGACGGCGATGTCGCGGTAGCGGTCGAGCAGGATGCGCAGTGCCACCCGCGCTTCGAGCCGGGCCAGTGGCGCGCCGAGGCAGAAGTGGATGCCGTGGCCGAAGCTGAGATGCGGGTTCGGGCTGCGATGGATGTCGAACCGGTCGGGGTGCTCGAAGACCCGGCTGTCACGGTTCGCGGCGGTCACCCAGAGTTGCAGGATCGCGCCGGACGGGACCATCGTCGTACCCACGCGAGTGGCGATGGTAGCCCTCCTGGCCAGGCGCGGGAACGGCGTACGGCATCGGATGCCCTCCTCGATGGCGCCGGGCAGGAGGCCCGGGTCGGCCCGGACCTCCGCAGCCGCGCCGGGATGTTCGTCGAGGCTGAGGACCGTGTTGCCGAGCGTCGCCGTGGTGGTGATGTGCCCGGCCAGCAGCAGGAGTCCGACGAAGCCGACGATCTCCTGGTCGTCGAGGTGTTCGCCGTCGACCTCGGCGGCCAGCAGCCGGCTGGTCAGGTCGTCGCCGGGTGCGGCGCGGCGGGAGCGGATGTGGTCGAGCAGGTAGGAGTTCATCTCCCGGATGGTGGGGGCGACCCGGTTCATGGTCGCGCGGCCGGCCTCCAGCACCGGGTCGGACGGGTCGACGTCGGCCTGGTCGAAGAGCACGTCCGCCCAGCGGCGGAAGATCGGGCGGTCGGCCGCGGGGATGCCGAGGAGCTCGGCGATCACGATCACCGGCAGGGGGTACGCGAGCGCCTCGATCAGGTCGAGCCGGCCGCTGCCGCCGGTGGCGTCGAGGAGTTCCGTGGTGATCGCGGCGATCCGTGGCTCCAGGCCGGCCACCATGCGCGGGGTGAACACCTGGCTGACCAGGCCGCGCAGTTTGCGGTGGCGGGGCGGGTCCATCCGGACGAAGTTGCCCTTCTGGAACAGCAGGTACTCGTCCTGGGCGGGCATGACGCTGCTCAGGTCGGAGGAGAACAGGGCCGGGTCGGAGAGGACGGCGCTGACCTCGGGATGGCCGAGGACCTGCCAGACCTGTTGCCGGTCGTCGTAGTGGACGAGGCCGCGGGAGCGTTGCTCGGCCAGCCAGTCCAGGAAGGTGGGGAGGGTATATGTGGTCATAAAGACCACTATTACCCGACGGTCCCGCCGACTGTCGTCAGCGGGACCAACCTCGGAGGTCAGCCGGCCAGGGTCGGGTAGTCGGTGTAGCCGCGGTGGTCGCCGCCGAACGCCGCGGAGAAGTCCGGGGTGTTGAACGGGCCGGCGGTGGCGAGGCGGGCCGGCAGATCCGGGTTGGCCAGGAAGAGCGCGCCGTAGGAGACGAGGTCGGCGGTGCCGTCCTCGATCAGGGCGAGCGCGTCCGGGCCGGTCGGCTGCGGGTGGGTGGCCGGGTTGAGGATGAACGTGCCGGGCCAGGCGGCACGCAGCTTGCGGGTCAGCTCCCGGTCCCCCTCGACCAGGTGGAGGTAGGCGAGGCCGAGCGGGGCCAGCGCGGCGACCAGGGCCGGGTAGACCTCCTCGGCGCCGGTCTCGGTGATGTCGTTGTACGGGTTGGCCGGGGACAGCCGGATGCCGGTGCGCTCGGCGCCGATGGCCTCGGCGATCGCGGTGGCCACCTCGACGGCGAAGCGGATCCGGCCCTCGACCGAGCCGCCCCACGCGTCGGTGCGCTGGTTGACGTTGTCGGAGAGGAACTGGTGGACCAGGTAGCCGTTGGCACCGTGGATCTCCACGCCGTCGAAACCGGCCGCGACGGCGTTGCGGGCGGCGGTGGCGAAGTCGGCGACGGTCGCCCGGATCTCCTCGTCGGTGAGCTCCTTGGGCTCGACGAAGTCCTGCATGCCGTCGTGGGTGTGCAGCTGCCCGGCGGCCTTGACGCTGGACGGGGCGACCGGGATCAGGCCGTCCGGCAGCAGGCTCGGGTGCCCGATCCGGCCGCTGTGCATGATCTGGGCGAAGATCACGCCCCCCTCGGCGTGGACCGCGTCGGTGACCTTGCGCCAGGCCTCGACCTGCTCGGCCGAGTGCAGGCCCGGGGTGTTGGTGTAGCCCTGGCCGACCACCGACGGCTGGGTGCCCTCGGTGATGATCAGGCCGGCCGAGGCACGCTGGGCGTAGTAGGTCGCCATCAGGTCGGTCGGGGTGTTGCCCGCGCCGTACGCACGGCTGCGGGTCATCGGCGCCATCGCGATGCGGTTGGTCAGCTTCGCGCCGGCCAGGTCGTACGAGTCGAAGGCGTCAGCCATGAGAGTGCCCCTCCATCAATGTTCGCGGCACGAACCAAAGTAGTTCGCGGCACGAACTTACGCAAGGTAGGATGGCGCCATGACAGAGGGCCCAGGATTCGGCAACACCCTGGTGTGCCTGTCCGTCCTGATCCAGCGGCACTACGCGCAGATCTGCGCCGACCACGACCTGACCACCGCGCAGGCCCAGCTGCTCTGCTCGGTCAAGGACCAGCCGCGCGGCATGTCCGAGCTGGGCCAGATCCTCGGCCTGGCCAAGCCGGGCATGAGCGGCCTGGTCGACCGGGCCGAGCAGCGCGGCCTGGTGCAGCGGTGCACCTCCGAGCACGACCGCCGCGCCTGCACGATCTCCAGCACCCCGCTGGGCAAGACGATCGGTGACGCGCTGTATGCCGAGGTGGCCGTGAGGCTTCCCGCCATCGTCGGCCACTTGTCCGCAAGTGATCAGCGAGTCCTGGAGGAGCTGATCGCCGCCGTCATCGAGGGGCCGGTTTCGGGTCCATCCCCCGGAGGCGCACCCCCAGCTCGTCGATGAGCGCGGCCCGGCGCTCCCGGGCCTCGGCGCAGAGGGCGTCGATCCGGGCCAGGGTCTCCCGGCGCTTGACGACCAGACCGGCGAGCCGCTCGGCGTGGGCGTGCCGGGCGTCGGCGACGACGGTCGACGCCCGCAGCTCGGCGTCGCTGGTCAGGCGGGCCGCCTCGACCGACGCCTTGTAGAGCAGGTCCCCGGCCACCCGCCGGGCCTCGGTCATGTGTTCCTCGGCCGTCTGCTCGGCCAGTTCCAGCAGGCGGGGCGCCTCGCTCGCGGCGGATGGCGCCGGCCGGTCGAAACGGACCTTCTCCAGCTCGGCCCGCAGCACCTCGACGCGCTCCAGGGCCCGGTCCCGGTCACGCTCCAGCCGGCGCAGGTGCCCGGCCAGGTCGGAGTGCTGCAGCTGCTCGGCCAGCCCCTGGTTCTCCGCCTCCAGCCGCCGCATCTCCTCGGCCACCTCGGCCATGAACGCGTCGACCTGTCCCTCGTGGTAGCCACGCGCGCCCTCGGCCGGCTCGCCGAACCCGATGCTGCCGACCTGCGCTGCGGTGAGAGACATCGAGTACCTACTACCTTCCCGGGCGGCTCGGACGGGCGGACTGTGCACGTTCCCACAGTGCCCGGAAAGCCGGCTGCCGGGCCTGGTGGAGTGCGGTCCGATCGACGTCAGGAAGTAGACGCGAACGTCCGTTCAATGTCAACACCGCGCGACGGTACGGACGTCCGACAGTAATCAGACACCGAGATCAGGAGAGGCGGAACAAACTCACCAGGGCCCGCAACTCCTCGGCCGTACGGGCCACCTCGTTGCTCGCCAGGTTCGTCTGGCTCGTACCGGCCACCGAGATCGAACTGGCCCGCGCCACCTCGGCGATGCTCACCGCGATCCGGCCGCTACCCGCCGCCACCTCGCTGATGCTCCGGCTCATCTCCGCCGTCGTCGCCGTCTGCTCCTCGACCGCGCTGGCAATCGTCGTCTGATAGTCGTTGATCTTCGCGATGACCTCGCTGATCCGGCTGATCACCTCGACCACACCGCCGGTCTCCTGCTGGATCGCCGTCACCCGGCTGCTGATGTCCTCGGTCGCCCGGGCCGTCTCCTGCGCCAGATCCTTGACCTCGCTGGCCACCACCGCGAAGCCCTTGCCCATCTCACCCGCGCGGGCCGCCTCGATCGTCGCGTTCAGGGCCAGCAGGTTCGTCTGCTCGGCGATCTGCGTGATCAGCTTGACGACGTTCCCGATCTCCTCCGACGACGCGCCCAGCTGCTCGATCTGCTTCGTGGCCAGCGCCGCCTCCGACACCGCCTCCCCGGCGATCTGCGCGGCCCGGTTCGTGTTCTCCGAGATCTCCCGGATCGAGACGCCCATCTCCTCACTGCCGGCCGCTACCGTCTGCACGTTGCGGGAGATCTCCTCGGCCTCGGTCGACGCGGTCGACGTCTGCTGGTCGGTCTGGTCCGCCGCCCCGGCGATCTCCTGACTCGTCGCCGCCAGCTCGGTGGCCGCACCGGCGAGCGTGCCGGCGTTCTCCGCGATCCGCTGCATCGTCGTGCCGATACTCTCCACCGCGGCGTCCAGCTCGGCGGCCATCACGCCCAGCTCGTCACGGGCCACGATCCCGGTGCGCTGCGTCAGATCACCGTGCGCCAGCGACGCGACGACCGCGCCGACCCGGCGCACCGGACCCAGGATCGACCGTACCAACGGCACCGACAGCAACACCAGCAGCACCAGGCCGACCGCCGCGACCACCAGCATCCACCACATCGCCGACGACTTCGTCGACTCCATCTCCGCCTGCCGCTCCATGATCTGGGCGTCCAGCGTCTCGTGGATCGCACTGATCGCGTCGTCCACCACCCCGTTCTGCTCGGCGATCGACTCGTACGCCGCCGGCGTCACGCTCCGCGGATCCTTCACCGCGGCGGCCACGAAGTCGGTGACGAAGACGTTGAACGCCTCCACCTTGCTGCCCAGCGCATCGATCGCATCGCTGATCTCGCCGATCTCGGAGGCAC
This sequence comes from Actinoplanes subglobosus, assembly GCF_042650585.1. NCBI lineage: Bacteria > Bacillati > Actinomycetota > Actinomycetes > Micromonosporales > Micromonosporaceae > Actinoplanes > Actinoplanes subglobosus. The sequence goes on along the minus strand of NZ_JBHSBL010000015.1, from coordinate 263,565 downwards.
TGGCCGCCGCCAGGGCCTCGTTCGCCGACACCACGTCGTCGGCCGCGTCCCCGGTCACGTCGTCACCGTGCGTCGAACGGTAGGCGTCCACCTTCAGCTCCGCCTCCCGGGTGTCCAGGTGGTTGAGCGCGGCCTTGGTGAGGGTGTAGCTGGTGAGCGCCTCCTGCTTGTCGCTGAGCTGATCCTGCGACCAGAGCCCGATACCGGTCAGGGCACCGGCGACGAGCACACCGGTCACCACGATCGACGAGAGTCGCTGGGCGACGCTGAGGTCAGCAAGACGAGGCATGAAACACTTCCCGGCAGGTTGAATACGGCCTTCATCACACGCATCGGCCCGAACGGGCCGAGACTGAGGGGTACGGGCCGCCGGCGGGTCGACGGCTCACCGGGGATCAAGTGGCCGCGGAGCGCAGCAACGGTGGGTGCAGGAGGGTGGCCGGTCCCCGGCGGTAGAGCTGGGCCGGGCGGCCCCGATCGCGGATCACCGTGCCTCCGGTCGGCTCGACGAAACCCTCGGCGCCGGTGACCTTGCGGTGGAAGTTGCGGGGGTCGAGGCGGGTCCGCCACACCGTCTCGTAGACGGCCCGCAGGTCGGCGACGGTGAACTCGGGCGGGCAGAACGCGGTGGCCAGCGGTGAATACTCCAGCTTGGCGCGGGCCCGCTCGACGCCGTCGGCGAGGATCCGGTCGTGGTCGAAGGCGAGTGACAGGCCCTCGACCGGCTGCCACGACGCCCCGGCCGCGTCGCTGCCGGCCACCGGTGACGGCAGGTCGGGGAGCAGTGCCAGGTAGGCGACGGTGATGACGCGCCCGCGTGGATCGCGGCCGGGTTGCCCGTACGTCGCGAGTTGCTCGAAGTGACCGGTTCGGGGATCGAGCCCGGTCTCCTCGCGCAGCTCCCGCGCCGCGGCCTCCTCGAGGCTCTCGTCGGCGAGGACGAAACCGCCGGGCAGGGCCCACTTCCCGAGGTACGGCTCGATGCCGCGCCGGATCAGCAGGACCTGCAGCTCGCCCTGCCGGATGGTGAGCAGAACCAGGTCCACGGTGACCGACACCACGGTTGTCGTCATGTTGACGATAATACCCACACCCCTTTATCGTCATGGTGACGACAAAACGAAGGGACCCCCACCATGGCCGACGTGACGCGACGCCTCCACCTGCGGCACCTGCGCGGCGCTCCGACGAGCTGGGTCAGCCACACCCTCAAGGGCAGGGTGAAGCGCTCGGGCACCGGGCTCTCGTTCTGGTACCGGCCGCTCACCGCGGTCCTGTCCGAGGTTCCGGTCGACGACCGTGAGCTGCCGCTGCTGTTCCACGCCCGCACCGAGGACTTCGCCGATGTGACCGTGCAGGCCACCGTCACCTACCGGTTCAGCGACCCGGCGGCGGCCGCGGGGCGCCTCGACTTCTCCATCGACCCCTACCGGGGCAAGTGGCGCGGCCAGCCGCTCGACCAGGTCGCCACGCTGCTCGCCGGGCTGGCCCAGCAGCCGGCCCTGGACCTGCTGGCCCGGGTGCCGCTGGCCGAGGCGCTGACCACCGGGATCGCCGGGATCCGGCAGTCGGTCGCCGACGCGCTGGCCACCGATCCGCGGCTGACCGAGACGGGGGTGTCGGTGGTGAGCGCCCGCGTGGTGGCGATCCGCCCGGAGCCCGACCTGGAGCGGGCGCTGCAGACACCGACGCGGGAGCAGGTGCAGCAGGACGCCGACAAGGCGACCTACGCCCGCCGCGCCCACGCCGTCCAGCAGGAGCGGCAGATCGCCGAGAACGAGCTGCAGTCCAAGATCGAGCTGGCCCGCCGTCAGCAGGAGCTGGTGGAGCAGCACGGCGCCAACACCCGGCGGGAGGCCGAGCTGGACGCCGAGACGCAGCTGGTCGCGGCGAAGGCGGAGGCCGGCCGCAAGGAGGTGGCGAGCATCGCGGCCGCCGAGCGGGCGAAGCGGATCGCGGCGAGCGAGGCCGAGGGCACCCGGGTCCGCGACGAGGCCCGCGCGGCCGGTGCCCGGATCGTCGGTCTGGCCGAGGCGGAGGCCGAGGCCGCGCGCCTGGCCGCCTACCAGGACCTGCCGCCGGCCGTCCTGCAGGCGCTGGCCCTCAAGGAGCTGGCCGGTCACCTGCCGTCGGTCAACGAGCTCACCATCACCCCGGACGTGCTCACCAAGCTGGTCGGGCGGCTCGGCCAATGAGCACCCTCACCCCGAGGATCGTGATCGTGTCGCGGCGCAGCGAGCTCGACGAGCTGCTCGCCCGGCACGGCACGCTCGGCGCCGCGGCGTACTTCCTGCGCCAGCGGGGCCGCGATCTGGACGAGGTGACGGCCCGGCACGAGGCACTGAAGGCCGCGCTCACCGAGGTGGGCGCGGCCGTCCCGGCCGACTGGCGGCGCGGTCACGTGGAGCGCGGTGATCTGCCGCGGTTCCTGTTCGCGCCGGAGGACGTGATCGTGGCGGTCGGCCAGGACGGCCTGGTGGCGAACGTGGCGAAGTATCTGGACGGTCAGCCGGTGATCGGCGTCGACCCGGAGCCGGGCCGCAATCCGGGGGTGCTGGCCCGGCACCGGGCCGGCGGGGTGGCGGCGCGGCTGCGGGATCCGCTGGGCGGCAGCCGGGAGCGGACCATGGTGGTGGCCCGGCTCGACGACGGCCAGGAGCTGTACGGGCTGAACGAGGTCTACATCGGTCACGCCGGTCACCAGTCGGCCCGGTACGTGCTGTCCACTCCGGAGGGGGCGAGGGAGCGCCAGTCGTCGTCCGGCCTGATCGTCGGCACCGGCACCGGGGCGACCGGCTGGTGCGCGTCGATCGCCCGGGAGCGGGCTGCGACGCCCGCGCTGCCGGCTCCGGACGATCCGGCGCTGTGCTGGTTCGTCCGGGAGGCGTGGCCCTCCCCCGCGACCGGTGTCGGCCAGACGTCCGGCCTGCTCACGGCCGGTGCCGAGCTGGAGTTGACCAGCGAGTCGGAGCGTCTGGTGGTGTTCGCCGACGGCCTGGAGTCCGACGCCCTGGAACTGTCCTGGGGTCAGCGGATCCGGATCGGCGTGGCGGCGAAGAAGCTCCGGCTGGGATAGGCAAGCAGAGAGTCAGGCCAGCAGTGCCTCGCGCATCGCCCGGCCGGGGTTGAAGCCGCCGACGATCCGGTTGGCGGCCGGGTCCCACACGTCGACGGTGTTGTTGCGGCGCATCTGCTCGCGGATGCCGGACGGCAGCGGCGGCGCGTCGGGCATCGCGTTGCGGATCTCCTTGGCCGCGGCGATCAGGGTGGCGGCCAGGTTCGCGGCATCGGCGTCCGGGGCGACACCGCCGTACTCCCAGGCGGCGGTGACCAGGTCGAGGATCTCCAGGACGTGGGTCAGGACGGGCTCGGCCGAGGTCACCCTGACGAACTGTCTGGCGCGGGTGGCGGCCACGGTGGCGGCGGCCGCGACATGCACGTACGGATGAAGCGACGTTCCCGGACCACCGGCCAGCGGTGACCGCAACCGCGGCCCGGCGCCCTGCCAGGTCCATCGGTAGTCACGGCGATCCGCCTGGAAGCCCTGCCCCGCGGTGACGGCGAAGGCGGCGTCGGCGAACTCGCGCAGCACCACCGCCGCCACGATGATCCCGTCGTCACCGTCGAGGACCCGGGCGGCCTCGGCGGCCTGGTCGGCGAACCGGGCCGGCACCTGCGCCCCGAACCGTTGCAGCAGCTCACGGTAGATCTCCTGCTGGCGGCCGGGGTCCTGCTCGGCCTGTCGCCTACCCGCCCCGAACCGGAACCACCGCATGTCGCCTCGTCTCAGCCGCCAAGAAGATCGCGCCACATGGTAGTTCGTCCGGGCTGTTCATATTTCACCGGCGGTGCGGGTTGACAGTTCACATTCGAGGCACGCTAATGGGAAACACCGTTTCGGAGAGCGTTACGACCCACCTTCTGGAGGTCCCGTGTCTCTGTCCCTTCGCCATGCCCTCGCCACGCTCGTGATGTCCGCGAGCGTCCTCTTCGCCGCACCCACGGCCGCGAACGCCGCCACCGCCGCCGAGGTGGACGGTGAGATCTCGGTGCCCTGCTGGATCTACACCTACAAGCCCGACGCCGACTGGTACTTCCCGGCCACCACCAGCCCGAAGGCCCTCGTCTACCTGCAGCACGGCTTCTCCCGCGCCAACGACAACGTCGCCGACCTGGCCCGCAGGTATCAGGCCGCCGGCTACCTGGTCTTCGCGCCGACCCTGCCGTCCGCCGACATCTACGGCTGCACCGTCAACAACCTCGGCAACAACACCGTCTTCCTGAACAGCGTGGCCGCCTGGATCGGTAACGCCACCAGCCCGTCCGGGGCCCTGGCCACCAGCTACGCCGCGGCCGCCGCCAAGGCCGGCCGGTCCGGCAGCACCCTGCCCACCAGCTACGTGCTGGCCGGGCACTCGGCCGGCGGCGAGGCGGTCACCTACATCGCGAACCGGCTGCGCACCACATTCCCGGCCGCCTTCGCGAACCTGAAACACCTCCAGCTGCTCGACCCGGTGAAGTCGATCTTCGGCAGCAACATGGCGACCGGGCTGAACGGGCTGGCCGGCACCTCCCTGCCGATCCTCACCATCTCGTCGCCGCCCTACCTGGCCAACAGCGACGCCAGCGGCACCGTCGCGCTGACCGGCACCCTCGACCGGGACTTCCTCGGCGTCCGGCTCACCACCGGTTCGCACTGCGACGCCGAGGGCGCCAGCACCAACGCGCTGTGCACGCTGACCGCCGGAACCTCGCAGGCGGCCAACGTGACGGCGCTGCAGACACTCGCGGTGAACTGGGCGTCCGGTGCGGGCGACCCCTCCTACTACCCGGGCGGTGCCTATTACCAGGGCCTGCTGTCCGGTGGCGTGATCGAGACGCTCAGCGGCAACTGAGCGCGGGCGGGCGCCGCTCTCCCTACCCGGAGGGCGGCGCCCGCCCCGCGAGCGGTCACGCCAGCTGGGTCGACACGTCGCCGTGGGCGGCCCGCACCCAGCCCTTGCCGGCCAGGCGCAGGTGGAGCGTACGCATCAGAGCAGCCTGATCCTCGGCGGACAGTGACCGGACCGCGGCGTGCTCCGCGATGCGCGCCAGCGCGGAAGCGTCGTCGAGATCCTCCGGCAGCGGTGACCGCCCCGCCTGCCGCGCCCGGCGCAGACCGGTCTGCGCGCCGAGCACCGCGATCGGCGCGGCACCCAGCTCACGCTCCAGATACTCCAGGTCGGCGGCGTCGGACACCTTGTTGCCGACGATCGCGACCGCGTCCAGCACGCCGGCCGCCTCGGCCAGCTCCCGGTAGCGGCGGGCCACCGAGACCGACTCGGGCGTCGGCTCGGCGACCACCACGATCGTGTCGAACTGGGCGTGCAGCGAGTTCGCGAACGCATCGGTCCCGGCGACCATGTCGCAGACCACCCAGCCGTCACCGGCCGGGTCGAGGTGCGACAGCAGGTTCTCCAGGATCGCCAGATGCCCGTGGTAGCAGCCGGACCCGATGTCCTTCGCCTCGTAGGTCCCGACGTGCATGACGTGCGCGTGCTCGTCCAGCGCGGTCGCGTGCCCGGCCAGCACCGGGTCACCGGCGTCCAGCGTCACCAGCCGCGACCCCGGCCCCGGCGGTGTCGTCGCCACGAAGTGCTCGACCCCCGCGATGCGCGTGTTCTCCCCGAGCAGATGGGTGCGCACCCGCCGGACGTTCTCCGGATGCGACAGCGCGTCCTCGGCACGCGCGGTCACCCCCAGCAGCGGCGCGAGATGCACGTTGACGTCCGCGTCGACGGCCAGGACCCGATGACCGGCCGCCCGCAGGTGCTGCACGAACAGGGCCGCGAGCGTGCTCTTCCCACTGCCACCCTTGCCAGTGAAAGCGATTTTCATTTGCATGAGGATAGGGCAAAGACCTTCCTTTGGTACGAGCCACGCCGAGTTCCCGGGCTACACCGCGACGCGGCCGGCCGGTCCCGGCCGACAGCGCGACCGCCGGGGCGTATGCGAGGGCCCGGAAACCCCTAACATTCGTGATCATGAACGAGCAGGGCGGGTCGCCCACACCACGACAGGTCGTCTCACTGCTGATCGCCGGAGCCTTCTTCCTGGCGTTCATGATCCAGATGGGCATGGAGGCCCGGGAGCGGCGCGAGGACGCACGGGCCGACGGCACGGCAACCGAACGCCAGGCCGAGGCGCTCCGGGCCCTCCTCGCCGATCCGGGCATCTACGCCCGCGACGCGAACCCACTCAACAAGTCCGCCGGCCAGGGCACCCACCTCCACAAGGACACCACCGAGTGGCTGGTGACCCCGTCGAAGGCCGGCCCGGGCGCCGCCGCACCCTGCGACACCGGCCCGCACGTGACCGTCGACCTGACCGTGGAGACGGTCGCCGGCGCCGACACCCTGCCGATGAGCGCCTTCCTCCTGCTCACCCCGGCCGGCCCGACACCACCGGTGGTGGCCTGCTCGACCGGCTTCGGCGGCACCGCGCAGGCGCGCACCCTGGTCTTCGCCGCGGACGGCTACGACCGGCTGATCGTCGGCACCGACCCGGCCGACCCCGAGGTCAGCTGGCAGCTGGGCTGACGGCGGCATCCGGCGCCCTCGACCCGGCGCGGCAGGCGTGTCAGGATGGCGTGCAAACGTTCCCACAAAACGTCAAGGAATCCCCATGCCGCAATCCGACCTGCGCGAAGTGGCCCTGCTGCTGCGTGAGCACGACGATGTCGCCGTCGCGACCCGGGACCTCGCCGCCGGGGAGGTGCTGCGGCACGACGGACGGGAGCTGACCGTCGCCGGTGCGGTGCCGCGCGGCCACAAGATCGCGCTGCGGGACCTGCCGGAGGGCGCGCCCATCCACAAGTACGGGCAGGTCATCGGGCGGACCACCACCACCGTGACGGCCGGCGAGCACGTGCACGCGCACAACCTGGGGATGGCCGCGGTCGACCACGAGTACGAGTTCGGCACCGCGGTCACCGAGATCCCGCCGGCCGCGTACGGGCGCACCTTCCAGGGCTACCGGCGCTCCGGCGGCAGTGTCGGCACCCGCAACTTCGTCGGCATCGTGACCTCGGTGAACTGCTCCGCGTCGACGGCCCGGATGATCGCCGACCAGTTCCGCGGCCCGATCATGGACGTCTACCCGAACGTGGACGGTGTCGTCGCGCTCGCCCACGACTCCGGCTGCGGCATGGTGCCGGCCAGCGAGGGCGGGCAGATACTGCTGCGCACGCTGCGCGGCTACGCGAGCCACCCGAACATCGGCGGGATCCTCGTCCTCGGGCTGGGCTGCGAGATGATCGGCGTCGACACGCTGCTCGCCGGACTGCCGGACGACTCGGACACGATCGTCGAGCGGCTCACCATCCAGGAGACCGGCGGGGTGCGGGCCACCGTCCGGGCCGGGGCGGACGTCGTCCGTACCCTGCTGGAGCGGTTGAACGAACGCCGCCGCGAGACGTTCCCCGCCTCGAAACTGGTGGTCGGCCTCAACTGCGGCGGCTCCGACGGTTACTCCGGCATCACCGCCAACCCGGCGCTCGGCCACGCCTCCGACCTGCTCGTGGCGCAGGGCGCGACGACCGTACTGGCCGAGACGCCCGAAGTGTTCGGCGCCGAGCACCTGCTCACCCGGCGGGCCGTCAGCAAGGAGGTCGGGCAGCGGCTGCTCGACCGGATCGCCTGGTGGCATCGCTATGTGGAGGCCGGCGGCGGCACCCTCGACAACAACCCCTCCCCCGGCAACAAGGCCGGCGGCCTCACCACGATCCTGGAGAAGTCGCTGGGCGCCGTCGCCAAGGGCGGTTCGGCGCCGCTGACCGCCGTCTACGAGTACGCCGAGAGGATCACCGACCCGGGTTTCACGTTCATGGACACCCCCGGCTACGACCCGGTGTCGGTGACCGGCCTGGTCGCGGGTGGTGCCACAGTCGTCGTGTTCACCACCGGCCGCGGCTCGGTCCTCGGCGGCAAACCGGCGCCGGTGCTGAAGGTGGCCACCAACTCCGACGTCTTCCAGCGGATGCGCGAGGACATGGACCTCGACACCGGCGGCATCGTCACCGGCGCCCTGACCATCGACGGGGCCGGCGAGCAGATCTTCGAGGCCGTCCTGGCAGTCGCGTCCGGCCAGGTCACCTGCAGCGAGGACCTCGACCTGGGCCGCGACGAGTTCATCCCGTGGCAACTCGGGGCGGTCACCTAGGCCGTGACACCCGAGGACGCCCGGACGACCAGGGTGGTGGGGAGGATGACCTCGGCACCCTGGGCTGCGGTCATGCTGCCGCGGCCCAGCAGCAGGTCGAGGGCGATCGCGCCGGCCCGGTCCTTCGGCACGGCGACGCTGGTCAGCGGCGGGTGGCTCATCGCGGCGAGGCTGATGTCGTCGTAGCCGACCACGCTCATCCGCTCCGGGACGACCGCGCCGCGGGCCGCCAGCCGGTGCAGCAGGCCCATCGCGACCAGGTCGTTGTAGGCGAGCACCGCCGTCGCCGGGCCGGCCAGCACCAGATCGCCGGCGAGCACACCGCCGTCGAAGGTGGGTGCGACCGAACCGACCGGCAGGATCTCCAGGTCGCCGTCGGAGGCGAACTCGGCCAGACCGGCCAGCCGTTGCCGGGCCGCCCACGAGTCCTCGGGGCCGGACACGTACGCGATCCGCCGGTGCCCGAGCGCCCGCAGGTGCCGGACCGCCTGCCGGGTGCCGTCGACGATGTCGGCCACCACCGACGACAGGCCGGGAACCCGCCGGTGCAGCAGCACCGTGTTCTGCGGGTCGGCCGCCTTCAGCAGCTCGGCGTCCTTCGCCCGCGGCGAGCACAGCAGGATGCCGTCGGTGTTGTGCCGCAGCGTGGCGATCGCCTCCAGCTCGGCGACCGGGTCCTCGTCGGTGTCGCTGATGAACACGCCGCAGTCGACCGCCCGGGCCCGCGCCGTGACCCCCTTGGCGACGTCGGCGAAGAACGGATTACGCAGGTCGGGGACGATCAACCCCAGGTTTCCGGTACGCCCGGTGATGAGCCCCCGCGCGGCCCGGTTGGGCTGGTAGCCGAGCCGGTGCGCGACCGCCACCACCGCCTCGCGGGTCGACGGGCTGACACTGCCGCCGGTCAGGGCGCGGGACACCGTCGAGACCGAGACGCCGGCCGCACGCGCGACATCCTGCACGGTCGTGCGCACCAACCCGGCTCCTCACGCAGTGTTCTGTTGCCGCGCCAGCATAAGTCGCCGCTCAGCACCGTCACAGCAGGGGCGTCGCAGGATCACCGGTATGCGAGCGGTGGTCCACCAGCCGTTACGTCGACTCGGGCCGCAAGACCGGCAACGTCGTGATCACCGTCACCGGTCACGACGGGCAGTCGAACTCCTGAATGACCTCGCCGGTGGCGTCGTCGATGAACACGATGTACCGCGGGCCGTCACTGCCCGGCTGAGGATCGCAGATCAGCACCGGGTCGGGGAGAAACGGCGGCTCGAACGGCATCACCGGCTCGGCGGCGACCCCCAGCAGGACCAGGCCGGCCACCAGAGGAAGCAGCCGGCGTGGCCGGAGGACGCGCGGCACGCTCTCGGGACGGGGCCTGTCGAGATCGATGTCCGGCATCATCCGATCGTAGACGGTGTGGTTTCCTTCCCGGGTGACCGCAGAAGCCCCCGGATGGGACGCCATCGACGCTCGTCTCGACGATTTCTACCCCGGTGTCGAGCCGCAGCATTTCGCCCCGATGCCGCCGTTCGCGCTGGGCGGGCAGGACCCGCTCGACGGGATCAGTTTCTATCCGCGCGACGACCACTGGCATGTCGTCGGGTACGGGATGAGCGAGCTCTACGCCCGGGACGAGAACGACGAGGAGACCGAGATCTCCGGTCTCGGATTCGAGTTCACCTTCCGGATCGCCCGGGACCCGGCCGACGGTGAACCGCCGATGTGGGCGGCCAACCTGCTGCAGAGCCTGGCCCGGTACGTGTACTCCAGCGGCAACTGGTTCGAGCCGGGTCACCACATGAACGCCGCCGGCCCGATCGCCCCCGGCCATGCGACGGCGGTGACGGCGCTCGCCTTCGCCGAGGACCCGGAGCTCGGCACCATCGGCACCCCGCACGGGCGGCTGCGGTTCCTCCAGGTGGTCGGGCTGACCGGCGACGAGTACGAGGCCGTCCGCCAGTGGGACACCGACGGTGTGCTCGGCCTGCTCGCCGCCCGCGACAACCCGCTGCTGGTCACCGACCTGGACCGCCCCTCGGCCACTGACGACCCCGCGGTCCGCACGGCGGTCGACGCCGGCCGCGAACGCGACGGTTCGTCGACCGGGCTGCTGCTGCTCGCCGGTTTCCGTTTCGAACTGCCCAGCCCGGGCGCGGTGGTGCTGCGCTTCAAGGAGGGCGACGGCCCGGTTCTGGCGCAGGCGATCCGTTCCCGTCTCGGCCACGACCGCCCGCTGATCCTAGACGGCGACGGCCACGCCCGGGTCCTGCTGACGCCGTCGGCCGACTACGCCGTCCGCCCGCTCGACGACAATGCCTTGGAGATCGACCTTCCCCCGTCGGCGGTCGAGGCGCTGTCCACCCCGCCGGCTCCCGGCACCCACGAGATCCCGGCCACCACCGTGACCCTCTCGGTGGCCGGCACCCCCTGACGGGGTCAGTAGTCCCATTTCTGGTGGGAGGCGCCGGAGCACTCCCAGATCTGCACGACGACGCCGTTGGCGCTGCTCGCGTCCGGGATGTCGACGCACTTGACGGCCCACAGGTTGACCAGGTCGTAGGACTCGTTGTAGTTCCACTGCTGGGCACGCGCGCCGGTGCAGGCGGCCAGATCGAGGGTGGCGCCGTCACCGGTACCGGCGATCTGTACGCATCTGTCGCGCACCCGGAGCGTGCCGTCGGACGGGTGGGTGAACCGCTCACCCGCGTCGTCGTTGCAGGCCCACGACTGGATCCGGCCGGTCGTCCCGGGCGCGTAGAGGCAGGTCCCGGTGCCGTGACTGACGAACCGCCGACCGGAGACGGCGGCCGCGGTCGTGGTGGCCGCCGTGCTCGGAGCGACGGGCGCGGCGGTCGGCTCGGTGGTCTTCGCCGGCGTGCCGGCACTGGCCGGATGACCGGACGGTGCGGGGGAACGCGGGCGGCTGGTCTTCACCGGCACGCTCGGAACGAGGCTGCTGCCCACCCCGCCGGCTTCGCCCGGCGACGGCACGACGAGAGCGAGTTCCGGCTGCGGGTCCGCGGTGCTCTCCGTCGACATCATGGGGTACGCGAGAAGCCCGCCCACGACCACCAGAGCCACAGCGGCCACCCCGACGAGCACACGCCGCCGCGTACCGGCAGCCCCACCTGTCGAACCGCTTCGCCCGGCCGCGGCAGGGGGTGCGAGCACCACCGGCGGGCCGGCCGGAGGCGTGGGTGACGGGGCGAGCACCGCCGGCGGATCGGCCGGAGGTGTGGGTGACGGGGCGAGCACCGCGAGTGGATCGGCCGGACCGGTGGCGGGCACCGCGGCCGGCACGCCCGCCGGGGCGGGTGGAAGGACCGGGGCCGGGGTCCGCTGGTGGGGGACGGCGAACGTGGGGGTGTCGTAGCGGGGCAGGTCGGCGGGTGGCGGCGCGGCCGGGGACGTCGCGGCCAGCAGCAGGCGCTGGGCCGTGTCGGCGTCGGCCCGCCGGGCCGGGTCCCGCTGCAGGAGGGCCGTCAACGCGTGCCGCAGGGGCCCGCACCGTTCCGGCGGGGCCGGGAGTTCGGTGGCCAGGGCGGCCAGCGTGGCCATCGGTGACGAGCGCACGTACGGTGGGCGGCCCTCGACCGCGGCGTACAGGGTGGCGCCCAGCGACCACAGGTCCGCCGGTGGGCCGACCTCGGCGTCGAGGGCTCGTTCCGGCGCCAGGTACTGCGGGGAGCCGAGGACGATGCCGGTGCTGGTCATGCTCGCGTCGCCGGCGGCGGTGGCCAGGCCGAAGTCGGTGAGTACCACCCGGCCGTCGTGGGCGAGCAGCACGTTTCCCGGCTTCACGTCGCGGTGCAGCAGGCCCACCCGGTGGGCGGCGCGGAGGGCGGCCAGGACACCGAGACCGACGCGGGCGACCCGCTCGGGTGGCATCGGGCCCTCGTCGCGGACGGTGTCGAACAGCGAGCGGGACGGGACGAGTTCCATCACGATCCACGGTTCGCCGCCGTGGAAGACGACGTCGAAGATGCGGACCACGTTGGGGTGGTCGAGCATCGCGATGGCGCGGGCCTCGCGGATGGTGCGTTCGCGGAGCGCGTGCAGCTCGGGCTCGGTGAGACCGGCGGACGGGACCAGCTCCTTGACGGCCACGTCGCGGCCGAGCAGCTCGTCCCGGGCCGACCAGACGCGGCCCATGCCGCCCTGGCCTATCTGGCCTACCAGGCGGTAGCGTTCGGCGATCAGATTCGGACGGCTGTCGGGCACTGCGGCACGGTACCGGCACGCGTGGTTTCCCGGTGTCCAGTGGGGACGCCCGGCCGTACCGTTGATCGGTCGTCAATCGGTGGGTGTCACCGGGTGTAATCGCAGGTCGGATCGGCTGGTCGGGACCCCGGGTGTCGCCCCGCGGGACCAACATGTGGGAGCTGTGACATCTACCACGACGTGATCCACGAGCGCGTCGTGGCGGCCGCGACGCGGGGACCGGCGGCGATGACTCCACGGTCGGCCTGGTGGGACGCGGTCGCCGGGTCGGCGCCCAGGTTGACCACGAGGGCGGCGGCGAACTCGACGCCCCGCAGACGCCAGACGGGCGGGGCGGCGGGTGCGGGCGCCTGGTAACGGCGGGTGGCGGGGAACGCGACGGGGAAGGTCATCTGTGTCATGTCACGAGCGTGACCGGCCAGCATCTGCCTCCCCCGTGAGCGTCCTGTGGGATTGCTGTGCGGCCCGGCTGGCGGCGTCGTGGCAGGGTGGGAATCGGTCGGCTCGACGGTGGGAGTGGGATGACGGTGCTGTCCGCGGGTGCGGCCCTGGTCGTGGCGGTGCTTCCGATGGCCGGTGTGCCGGCGGCGGCCGCGCCGGAGACGCTCTGCAAGGTGAAGGACGACCGGCTCGTGGAGATCTCCGGGCTGCTCGCCGACGATGACGGCTACATCGTGGTCAACGACGGCGCCGACAAGGAGTCCGGGCGGAAGATCTTCTACCTCGGGGCGAAGTGCAAGGTGAACCGGACGGTGTCGTTCCCGTCGCGGCCCCGCGACACCGAGGACCTGGCCCGTGGGGCGGACGGCACCCTGTGGATCGGGGACATCGGCGACAACGATCGGGAGCGGGAGACGATCGGGGTGTGGCGGCTGGCGCCGGGGGCGAAGTCGCCGACCCTGTTCCGGATGTCCTATCCGGACGGCGCCCACGACGCGGAGGCGCTGCTGGTGGCCGGTGACGGTACGCCGATCGTGGTCACGAAGGATCCGCTGACCGCCGGGGTGTACGTGCCGGAACGCGAGCTCGACGCGGCGTCGGTGGTGCCGCTGCGCCGGGCCGGGAGTTTCCGGATCCCGGTCACGACGACCGACAACCCGTACGGGTTCAAGGGGCGTTTCGTGGTCACGGGTGCCGCTGCCAGCTCCGACGGGTCCCGGGTGGCGCTCCGGACGTACGCCGACGCGTTTGAATTCGATGTGGAACCGGGAGGGACCGCGGACGCCGTGGTCCGCGCGATCGAGGAGGGATCGCCTCGCCGGATCGCTCTTCCGGACGAGCCGCAGGGTGAGTCGATCGCGTATGCGGCGGACGGCACGGCGTTGCTGAGCATCTCGGAGATGACCGGCGGCGCCGGCAGTGTGGACATGCTGCGGTATCCGCTGCCGGACACGCCGGCACCGGCCGTGACGTCGCCGCAACCGAAGCCGGAACCGACTTCGGAGGCGACGCCGGAGAAGAACCGGCCGGTCGCGGCCGAGCAGGCGGACGAGGGTGGTCTCCCGCTGGGTGCGCTGGCCGCCGGCATCGCCTTGGCCGGCGCGGCCCTGATGCTCGGCCTGGCGATCGCACGCCGGCGCCGTTGAGCAAAGCGACGGCACCGTCAGGGAAAGCGACGGCACCGTCGAGGAAAGCGACGGGTCAGCGGCGGGCGGCCGGTCGGGGTGACCGGTCGACCAGCGCCGGGTGGTCGAGCAGGTAGGGGGCGAGCCGATCCTGCTTCACCGCGGCGAAGAAGCTGGTGGCGCCCGGATCGAACCGTTCGCCGAGGTATCTGCCGCCGGCGTCGAAGACCGGGCCGCCCGGCAGGGTGATGGTGGTGAGGGCGCTGGTGTCGATGTCCTTGAGCACGTCCAGCCAGTCGGCGATGCCGAAGTCGCCGCCGTCGAAGGTGAGCCCGTCGCCGACGGCCGTCATCACCCGCAGCACCTGGGCGGGATCGGTCAGCTGCCGGGCGACGGCCCGCAGGAACTGCCGCTGGTGGCGCTGCCGGTCGTAGTCGCTCCCGGGTAGCCCGTAGCGCTGCCGGACGAAGTCGAGTGCCTCCCACGGACGGAGGCGTACCGGGATGTCGCTCTTGGGGTAGGTCTTCTGCGGTCCGGTGTAGGGGCGCAGGCAGCCGCCGCCGATCCGGCAATGGGGCAGCAGGTCGCGGCGGGTGCCGTCGGGCTTGAGGTGTTCGGAGACGACGTCCTGGTCGACGGTGAGTTCGACGCCGCCGAGGGCGGTGACCATGCGCTTGAACCCGCCGAAATCGATCACGGCGCCGGCGTCGAAGTGGCGGATGCCGGTGACCCGGCCGACCGTGGTGGCGAGCAGTTCGTAGCCCTGGGCCGGGTCGTACCGGCCGGCGCCGGCCGGGCTGCCCAGGGCCATCGCGGCGTTGATCTTCGCGCGCTGGCCGGTGCTGCCGGTCTTGGCGAACGGCGGGATCCACACGACCAGGTCGCGAGGCAGCGAGAACAGGTAGACGCCGCTGCGGTCGGCCGGCACGTGGGCCACGATGATGGTGTCGGCGAGCGGTTTGACGTGGGTGCCGCGCGGGTCGATGCCGGCCAGCAGGATGTTGAGCGGGCCGGTCGGTCCGCCCTGCGGCGGGCCCGCCACGGACGGTACGGCGACCGCGGCGGGCAGCAGCAGAAGGGTTCCGGCGGCGACGGCGAGCCGGGCCCACCAGGGCGCACGGCGCTTGAACTCGGACACACTGCATATTTGCACGACTTGTCCGGCGAATATGGTCCTTTTCAGGACGCGAGCAACTCCCGCACCATCGGGGCGACCTTGGACCCGAAAAGCTCGACCGCACGGGTACGCGCACCGGCCGACTGCGCCCCCGCGGTGTAGATCAGGTCGAACCGTCCCACGCCGAGCGTCCGGATCGCGCCGGCCATCTTGCGGGCCACCGTCTCCGGCGCGCCGATGTAGAGGGACCCGGACTCGACCTCGTGATCGAACTCGGCGCGGGTGAGCGGCGGCCAGCCCCGCAGCGCCCCGATCCGGTCGCGCTGCACCTTGTACGCCGGGTAGTACAGCTCCTTCGCCTCGTCGTCGGTGTCGGCCACGAACCCGGGCGAGTGCATGCCGACCGGGTGGGCGACGGTGCCGAGCTGGTCGGCGGCCCGCCGGTAGAGGTCGATGTAGGGCGCGAACCGGGCGGCCGGGCCACCGATGATGGCGAGTATCAGCGGCAGGCCGTGCCGGGCGGTGCGGACCACCGACTCCGGCGAACCGCCGACGCCGACCCAGGTGGCGAGCCGCCCGGACTCGGTCTTGGGGTAGACGTCGGCGTCGGTGAGCGCGGCGCGGGTCCGGCCGGACCAGGTGACCGGCTTCTCGTCGAGCAGCTTCACGAACAGGTCGAGCTTCTCCTCGAAGAGCCGGGCGTAGTCGGCCATGTCGTAGCCGAACAGCGGGAACGACTCGGTGAACGAGCCGCGCCCGAGGATCACCTCGGCCCGCCCGCGGGACAGCGCGTCGACGGTGGCGAAGCGCTGGAAGACGCGGACCGGGTCGTCGGAGCTGAGGACGGTGACGCCGGAGCCGAGTTTGATGCGCTCGGTGACGCCCGCGATGCCGGCGAGCACGGTCTCCGGGGTGGAGATCGAGTACTCCGGGCGGTGATGCTCGCCGAGCGCGATCGCGTCGACGCCGAGCTGGTCGGCGAGGACCGCCTCGGCGACGACCTGCCGGATCGCGGCCGCCTGCGAGATCGGCTGCCCGGCGTCGTCGACCGGGACGTCGCCGAAGGTGTCGAGGCCGAGGATCATGGCGCTTCCCCCATACTGATTGACGTGTCAACTAGACTGATCGACACGTCGAACAGTGGAGGGCCGAGGTTTATGCCCAGGAGACTTCCGACATCCGCCGAGCTTCGGGTCTGGCGGGACTTCATCGAGACCGTGGAGGCGCTGCGGGGTGTGGTCGCCGGGCGCCTGCAGAGCGAGACCGGGCTCTCCCCCGGTGACTACACGGTGCTGCTGGCGCTGAGCGAGGCACCGGGGACACGGCTGCGCCCGTCCGACCTGGCCGTCACGATCGGCTGGGAGCGCAGCCGGCTGTCGCACCACCTGGGCCGGATGGAGCGGCGCGGCCTGATCCGGCGGGAGGGGTTCAGCGGCGACAGCCGTGGCGCGTTCGTGGTCCTGGAGCAGGCCGGTTCGGCGGCGTTCCATGCGGCCACCGTCCCGCATCTGACCGTCGTCCGTGAGCTGTTCGTCGAAGCGCTCACACCGGATCAGCTGGCGGCGGTGGCGCAGATTTCAGCCGCATTACGGGACAAAATTCCAGATCATTGAACCGCGGTGCCGCCGGAAGCGTGTCCACGGCCAGGACGCATTTCTCGGGGGAGGAGAATCGTCATTCCCACGGCGCGGCGCGTGATCGCCCCGGAGGTTCTTCTGCGGGGTGCGGCACACCATTATCTTCAGCATTCCACAATAGACATGGACGTTCTGGCGACCGAGCTGGCGATCAGCCGGGCCACCCTCTACCGCGCGGTCGGCAGCCGGGACGCGCTGCTCGGCGAGGTGTTCTGGGCGATCGCCGAGATCCTGATCGCGGAGGCCGGCGAGGAGGCCACCGGGACCGGGCCGGACCGGGTCATCGCGGTGTCCCGGATCTTCACCGAGCTGCTCGACTCGGCCCAGCAGATGCGGCAGTTCGTGGCGGCGGAGCCGCAGACCGCGGCCCGGGTGCTGTTCACCGCGGCCGCCGACGTGCGGCAGCACGCCATCGACGCCCAGCTGCGGATCTTCCTGGAGTCGGGGATCGAGGGCGACCCGGCGGACCTGCGCCGGCGCGCCGCCCTTTATCTGCGCACCCTCGAAGGCGTCCTCTACGGCCCGCTGCTGGGCAGCGAACCGATCGCCTTCACCGCGGCCGAGCCGGCCCTCCGGGCACTGCTCGCCATTCCCCATTGATGGTCAGTGATTCGACGCCTGCCGTTCAGCGACTGTCCTCAATGCACGAATACGGTCGGCGCCCATGGATCGGCGAACTCTTCTGCGTACCACCATGGCCGGCGCCGGTGGCCTGGCCCTGCCCTTCACCGCCTGGTCGGCCGCCTATGCCGCGCCGGCCCAGAACGCCACCGGCCCGTACGGCGCGCTCCAGGCCGCCGACGCCAACGGCATCCAGCTACCGGCCGGTTTCACCAGCACCGTGATCGCCCGCTCCCGGCAGACCGTGCCGGGCACCACCTACACCTGGCACGACGCCCCGGACGGTGGCGCGGTCATCCCGAACGGCACCGGCTGGATCTACGTGTCCAACTCCGAGGTCAGCTCCTCGGCCGGCGGCGGGGTCTCCCGGATCCTGTTCGACTCGACCGGCGCGATCATCGGCGCGTCCCGGATCCTCTCCGGCACCAACCAGAACTGCGCGGGCGGCAAGACCCCGTGGAACACCTGGCTGAGCTGCGAGGAGGTGAGCCTCGGCCGGGTCTGGGAGACCTACCCGCTGGGCGGCACCGCGGTGGCCCGGCCGGCGATGGGCCGATTCAAGCACGAGGCGGCCGCCGCCGACCCGGTCCGCAAGGTCATCTACCTGACCGAGGACGAGACCAACGGCCGCTTCTACCGGTTCGTGCCCACCACCTGGGGCGACCTGTCCTCCGGCACGCTGCAGGTGATGGTCGCCGGGAGCGCCACGTCCGGCTCGTTCACCTGGGCGAACGTGCCCGACCCGGACGGCTCCCCCACGGTCACCCGCAGCCAGGTGTCCGGGTCGAAGTCGTTCAACGGTGGCGAGGGCTGCCACTACGCCAACGACACGGTGTGGTTCACCACCAAGGGCGACAACCGGGTGTGGCAGGTCAACCTGCTGAACAGCACGTACGAGCTGGCCTACGACGACAACCTGGTCACCTCCGGGAGCGCGCCGCTCACCGGGGTCGACAACGTGACCGGATCGTCGTACGGCGATCTCTACGTCGCCGAGGACGGCGGCAACATGGAGATCTGCATGATCACGCCGGACGACAGGATCTCGGTGTTCCTGCGGGTCACCGGGCAGGGTTCGTCGGAGCTGTGCGGCCCGGCGTTCACCGCGGCCGGCAACCGTCTCTACTTCTCGTCGCAGCGCGGCACCAGCGGCGTGTCCTCGGGTGGCATCACCTACTGCGTCACCGGGCCGTTCCGTACCTGACCCACACCGGCGTGCGGGGTGTCAGTCGCGGGGCCGGCCCGAGGTACTCCGCGACGACGCCCCGCAGTGTGCCCCCGGGTAGCACCGGGGGCTGTTCTGGAACCTCTTTCGTCAGTTGGGGGCGCGGGTGGCGTACCCCCTCATGGTCTTCTTGTCGCGTCCGCGATCGCCTTGTGCGAGACGTGGGCGGTCAGGCCCCCGTCCACGACGATCTCGGCGCCGTTGACATACGCCGACTCGTCGGAGACGAGGTAGACGATGAGCGGAGCGACGTCGGCGGGTGTGCCGACCCGGCCGAGCGGGATCTCCGGAAGCGCCGCGTCGAAGAAGGCCTGTGGCGCCGACGCCATCAGCGGGGTGTCGATGAGGCCGGGCATCACGGCGTTCACCCGGATCCCGCGGACGCCCAGCTCCAGGGAGGCGCTGCGGGTCAGCCCGCGCAGCGCCCACTTGCTGGCCGTGTACGGCGCGGCCGCGTGCCCGGAGACCGCGGCGACCGAGCAGATGTTGACGATCGACGAACCCGCCGGCATCAGCGGGACCAGCGTCTTCATCGACAGCATCGGGCCGGTCAGGTTGATGGCCAGGGTGTTCTCCCAGGCGGCGACGTCGATGTCGGGCAGCCGGTCACGGCCGGTGACGCCGGCGTTGTTGACGATCGCGTCGACCCGGCCGTATTCGGACCGCAGCTCGTCGGCCAGCCGCGTCCACTGAGCCGGCGAGCGGACGTCCAGCGGGCGCACCCCGTCACCGTCCAGCACGTCGGTGGCGATCACCGTCGCCCCCTCGGCCCGCAGCGCCTCGGCCTCGGCGAGTCCCTGACCGCGGGCCGCCCCGGTGACGACCACGATCTTGTCCCTGCACCTCACGGCGTCTCCCACGGGTTGATGTTGGCCGGTTGCCCGCCGTCACCGGTGAGATAGCCGGCGAAGAGTGACTCCGGGTCACGGCGGGACCGGATCTCGTGCAGGCGCCGGTACTGGGCGTCGCCCATGAACCGCAGCTGCCGGGCGGTGAAGTCGGAGTCGCCGAGATACTGACCGGCGGTGACCGGCTGCAACGCGGTCATCCGGTCGGTCAGCCAGGCCCGCAGCGGCTCGTCGTCGGCCGGGTCGTCGTAGACGAGATAGGTCGCGCAGTACACCTCGGACTGCATCGAGAACGCCATGTCCGGCAGCTCCCGCAGCGGGGCCATGCTGAACCAGATCACGAACGACCGCGCGGTCGGCAGTGTCGTGAACAGCTCGGTCACGGCCGGCGACAGCCCGGTCAGCCAGGCGTTGTCGACGATGTAGCGGTAGCCCTCCGGGTTCGCCGCGAGCTGCCGTTCGGCGTGCGACTCGAACGACGACGGCTCGGCGGTCCGCCGGACCAGCGCCCTGCCGATCGCCGGGCAGGTCTCCAGCGGCGCGAGGGCCTCGACGGCGGCGGGCATCGTGTCGCACAGCGCGAGACCGGTGACGGCGAGCGTGCCCTCGGCGGAGACGGCCACGATCTCGACATCCGGCGAGACGGTGTGGTGCATGCCGTCCAGCCAGGTCATCACCTCGTCGAACGCATCGAGGGGGTAGACGTGCACGGTCTCGGCGATCGCCGCCGGGAACGGACGGGTCCGCAGGTGGAAGCGGGTGACCAGGCCGAAGAACCCGGGACCGGCGCCGCGGGCGGCCCAGAACAGGTCACTGTTCTCCGTCTCGGAGGCGCGGACCAGTTCGCCGTCGGCGGTGACCACGTCGATGGCGGCGATCTGCTCGGCGGCCCAGCCCCAGCCGCGGGCGTGGTAGCCCTGGCCGCCCTGCAGCAGGAACCCGCCGACACCCACGGTCGGGCAGTGGCCGCCGGCGAAGAACCTGCCGTGCGAGGCCAGGAACGGCCGCAGTTCCTGGCCTCCCTTCACCGACGGCGTGACCGAGACGATCGTGGTCGCCGGGTCGTACGTCATCTCACGGAAGCCGCCCAGGTCGATCAGGAGCGCGTCGTCCCGGACACTCCACGCCGCCCAGCTGTGCCCGCCGGAGCGGACCGAGACCTTCCAGCCGTTGGCGCGGGCCAGGTCAACCCCGTCGACCAGGTCCTGTTCACAGGTGGCGAGCAGGACCGCGGCGGGTTCCCGGGACGGGCGGCGGGCGTTGAAGACCCGGCCGACCCGGGCCTGCTCCCAGTCCGGGTCGCCGGGGCGTACCAGCTTGTTCATCCGGTCTCCTGAAGAAGCCATGCTCAGCCGCCCATCGCGGAGACGCCGCCGTCGATCGGGATGTCCGCGCCGTTGATGAACGTCGCGTCGTCGGACGCCAGGAACGCCGCCAGCTTCGCCACGTCCGACGGCTCACCGACCCGGCGCGACGGCGTCATCCTCAGCAACGACGGCACCGGCCCGTCCGGATCGTCGACGAACTGCGCCGTCTCCGGCGTGCGGATCATCCCCGGCGAGATCACGTTGGCCCGGATACCGACGTCGGCTCCCTGCGCGGCCAGGTGTCTCGTCAGCGCGAGGACGCCGCCCTTCGCGGCGCCGTGCGGGGCCATCGGCACGAACGCGACACCCCGCTTGGCGGCGACCGAGGCGACGTTGAGGATCACGCCGCCGCCGCGACTCACCAGGTGGGGCCAGGCCGCACGGGTGCAGTGGAAGACCAGGTGCAATTCGTTCTGGATCGTGAAATACCAGTCTTCTTCCGGCAGGGTGTCGATCGGCCCGTGCCGGAGCGCCGAGGCGTTGTTGTAGAGGATGTCGATCCCGCCGAAGGCCTCGACCGCGGCGTTCGCCCACGCGTCGGCGCCGGCCTGCCCGCTCAGGTCGACCGGGTCCAGCGACCGCATCACGCCGCCCGCCGCCGCCACCATCTCCCGGGTCTCGGCGTCGGCGGCCGCGTCCAGGTCGGCGCCGAACACCGTCGCCCCGCACGCCGCGAACTCGAGAGCGGCGGCGCGGCCCACTCCCCTGCCGGTGCCGCTGATCAGCGCCACCTTCCCGGTCAGGTCGGTCATGCGGCACGCTCCACGAGCTCCAGCAGATTGCCCTCCGGGTCGGCGACATAGGCCATGGTCACCCCGGGTTCCGGAGACGGGCACGGTTTCATGACAGGCTTGGCGCCGAGCGCCAGGAGACGATCAAAAGCAGACACCACATGGGGTACGCCAAAAGCGACGTGCCCGAATCCGCGACGAAGCACGGCCGCGGCCGGTGAGCCGGAGGGTTCCGGGCCCACACTGCCGGGGCGGTGCAGCAGTTCCAGGCGATAGCCGTACCGCTCGTGAACGAGCATCACGATGTCCAGATCCACGGCGTCGACCCGCAGCCGGAGCTCGACCTGAAGCCCGAGGGCGGCTCGGTACCACTCGGTCGCCGCCTCCAGATCCGCGACGCTGAGCCCCACGTGATCAAACCTCATCGCTCCGTCCTTCCGCCGAGCAGAAGGGCTGTCGCGGCTCGCCGGCGGGTCCGGAACATGGGCGACCCCTTCAGATCATCTTCGATGTGAGCGCCGTCGCCGGCTTGAAGGAAGCCAACCAAAGCTCGAAACATCGCGGAAATCGCCCGTTGACATGGTAGCGATCAGGCTCCGTGATGGTGCGTTTCCGCAGGTAGGAGACGACCTGACTCTCGGCGCCCGGGTCAGGTGGAGGGCCGGGAGTCGCCGTCGGGGTCCTTCGTGGCGCACACGCTCAGGAGGATGTCGCGGGTCGAACCCATGCCCATCCGGTTCTCCGTACTCGACATCGCGGCGACCGCACGCAGGAGCGGGTCGATGTCGGCTCCCCCGGCGCGGGCCCGCCGGCACAGTCCGTCGAGGGCGAGGAGCATGTCCCGGGTGTCGTCGCCCTGATCCAGAGCGGACAGGTGCACGAGTCTCCGTCGCAGGTCGCCGGGCTCCGCCGCCGCCCACGCGAAAGAGCGATACCTCCGGAAGACGCCGCGGATCCGGGCCCGATCCGGTTCCGGACCCTGCTCGTACGCGTCGAGAAGCTCGCCCAGCAGCGTCAGCGCCTCCCCCGGCGGCCCGGACCAGACGGGCGGGCCCGGCTCCCGCCGTGTCGCGATCGGCTCGATCGCCCGGTCCACGACCGCCACCCGCTCCTCGACCCGGTCCAGATCCACGTCCCGGACGATATCGACGCTCGCCAAGCCCTTCTATCGTGACGTGCGTGATGACCGTCGCGACTGTGGCGTTCTGCTTCGGCGTTCTCCTCGTGGCCGGAGCCGGAATCTTCCTCCTCCTGATACTCGGCGACCTGCGGGCCCTCTGGACCCTGCACCGCCTCCGGCCCTCCCCCGTCGGCACCCGGGGCCGGGTCGCCCTGGAAGGCACCACCGAATACGGCATCGCCGGCCGCCAGATCGCCCCGGCCACCGGCGAGGACTGCGCGTGGTACCGGCTGGTGCTGCTCCGCGAACCCAGCCGCGCCCTCACCACCGGCGACTACGGGCCCGACCACGACGTGATCCTCGAGATCGAGTCACCGGCGTGGCCCGCGATCGCCGACCACGCCGCCCGCATCCCGGTCGACCCACGGCTGGTGTCACCGTCGCGGGCGCTCTACGACCCGATCATGAGCGGGCCGTACGCCTACACCGTCACCAGCCTGGAACACCGGCACGCCGCACCGGTGCCGCTGCCCCCGATCGTGCCCGACGACGTCGTCGCCGATCTGCGAAGGTCCGAACGTCTCCGGCTCACCGAGATCCGCCTGCCTCGCGGGGTGCCGGTGTTCGCGCTCGGGCGCACCACCAGCCGGGGCCTGCTCCCCAGCCGGACCGGCCTGACCGTCTTCACCACCGACAGCCGGGCGAAGACGATCGCCGTCCGCCGCGACGACATCCGGACCGGCCGCATGGGTGCCGTCTGGCTCACCGCCATCGGCCTGGTCCTGGCCGTACCGTCCGCCCTCTACCTGACCAGCCTGCCCGGCTGACCGCCGGGCGGGCCCTCCTTCGGTCCGGCGATCAACGGGCCCGCTGGATGTCCGGTGATCAGCGCAGCGCCGGGTAGAGCAGGCCGGTGGCGCAGACTCCGACGAGAGCGCCGGCGAGGACCTGGGCGGTGGTGTGGTCACGGAGGTGGACCCGGGACCAGCCGACGGCCGCCGCCAGCGGCCACGTGAACAACAGCGCCCAGCCGAAGACGACCGTGAAGGTGACAGCGGTCCCGGCCGCCACCAGGGAGTGGAGGGAGATCTTCCACCGGGCCAGCAGAGTGATCGGGACAGCCACCAGCAGTGCCACGGCCATGCAGGCGATCAGGGCCAGCAGGTCCCGGGGCGCACCGGCCGCGGCCAGGGCGAGCGTGCCGGAGACAGTCGAACCCAGGCAGACCAGCATCGGCAGGGTTCGCTGGGACCGGACACCGACATGCCGATCGGTCCAGGAGCCCCGGCGCACGCCGCGCAGGATGTAGGCGATCGGCAGAAAACTTGCCGCAGCCGCCGCGACCACACCCATGACCAGCGCCGACATCGGGGACCCGGCGGAAGCACCGGCAACCGCGAACAGAACCCCGGCCACCAGCACCGCCGGCGACAGGATCTCGGTGAACAGCCGCGCCACCCGGTCGGCGACCGCGACCCGCCCGGTGCTTGACGCCGCTATGACGTCGATCATCGCAAATCCCCGTTCCCGGACCCAGGCACGGTCCCACCCGCACCACACCCTCCCCAACATCCCAAGAGGCCGTTCCCCGACTTCCGGTTTCCGGGGTTCCAGAGACGCACCCAGGCACCGGATGCTAAAACCCGCCCGACCGCCCATGCGCAGGCGCTGCCTCACCCCACCCCTGGTCCCCCGGCATCGCATCACCCTCCGCTGCTGCCGACGGCTGGGGATCTTGACCCCGGCAATGGGGCGTAAGAGGCTCTCGGGCGTGAAGCGCTTACTGCCGACCGCGGCTGCGGCCATCTTCCTCGTAGCTCTCTGCCTGCGACCCGCCATCACCGCGGTCGGGCCACTGTTGCCGCAGATCAGCCTGGACCTGGAGCTCAGCGAGTCGGCGCAGGGGCTGCTGGGAGCGTTGCCGTTGCTGGCGTTCGCGTCCGTGTCGCCGCAGGTGCATCGGCTGTCGGCGCGGATCGGCATGGAGCGGGCGGTTCTGGTGGCGCTGCTCGTGCTGGCGGTCGGAGCGGTGGCCCGGTCGTACACGGGGGTGGCGGGTCTGTGGGCCGGCACGATCGTGATCGGGTGTGCGATCGCTGTCGGGAACGTGCTGGTCCCGGCGATCGTGAGGCGGGACTACGCGGCGAACGTCTCGCGGGCCACCGGGCTCTACACGACGTTCATCGTGGTCGGGGCCGGCACGGCGTCGGCGGTGGCGGTGCCGGTCGCGGACGCTGCCGACTGGCGGTTCTCGCTGGCGCTGTGGGCGATTCCGGCATTGCTCGCCGCGGTGGTGTGGGTGCCGCGGGCACGGGCGGCGCCAGTGATCGAAAACGGGCCTCCGGGTGAGGGCGCGGCTGTCTGGCGGCAACCGGGGACCTGGTTGATCACGGCGTTCATGGGACTGCAGAGCACCTGCTTCTACGTGCTGGTGACCTGGTTGCCGACGATCGAGATCGCGTACGGGGTGTCGGAGCGGGCGGCGGGGCTGCATCTGTTCGTGTTCCAGGGTGTGGGGATCCTGGGCGGGCTGGCGATTCCGGTGCTGCTGCGTGATCCGGCGACGCGGGCGGCCGGTGCGGTCGCGGCGAGTCTGCCGGTGGTCGTGGCGATCGTCGGACTGCTGGCGGCGCCGGGGGCGGTACTGCTGTGGACCGGGATCGCCGGGCTGGGCCAGGGTGCGGCGCTGGTGGTGGCGCTGACGCTGATCAGTCTCGGCGGGCGTACGCCGTCGGAGACGACCCGGCTGTCGGGCATGGCCCAGTCGCTGGGGTATCTGCTGGCGGCGGCCGGTCCGGTGGCCGCCGGGGTGCTGGCCGAACGGACGGGGACCTGGACGGCTACCCTCGTCATGATCATCGGACTGGGCGTGCTGCAGACGGCGGCGGGCGCGGCCGCGGCACGAACGGGATCTCGATCATGAGGCACGCACAGATGCTCACCGGCCGCGGCACAGGCAGGATCTCGATCATGAGGCACGCACAGATGCTCACCGGCCGCGGCACAGGCAGGATCTCGATCATGACGCACGCACAGGCGCTGACCGGCCCAGGCAGGGCCGAGGAACAGGCGGGATCTCGATCATGATGCGCGCGCTGGTGCTGACCGGTCCGGGTGCGGCCGAGGTACGGGAGGTCCCGGCGCCGGTGGCCGGTCCGGGGCAGGTCGTCGTCGAGGTGGAGCGGGCCGGGGTCTGCGGCACCGATGTGGAGTTGTTCACCGGCGAGATGAGTTACCTGCACAGCGGCGTGTCGTCGTATCCGCTGCGCCCGGGCCACGAGTGGTCGGGGACCGTCCGGGAGGCCGGCGCCGGTGTCGACGCGTCGTGGCTGGGCCGGCGGGTCACCGGGGACACGATGATCGGTTGCGGACATTGCCGCCGGTGCGTGGGCGGGCGGCACCATGTCTGCCCGGAGCGGCACGAGCTCGGGATCCGCGACGGGCTGGCCGGTGCGCTGGCCGAGCGCCTGGCGTTCCCCGCGAACCGTCTGCACGTGCTGCCGGACGGTGTGGACGCTACGGCGGGTGCGCTGGTGGAGCCGGCCGGCAACGCGCAGCGCTGTGTCGACGCGGCCGCCCTGGCAGCCGGGGAACGGCTGCTCGTGCTGGGTACGGGCACGATCGGGTTGCTCACCGCGATGCTGGCGCGGGCCCGTGGCGTCGAGGTGCACCTGCTCGGGCAGGAGCTGGCGTTCGCGCGGTCGCTCGGGTTCGCCGAGTCGTGGACGCGCGGGTCGCTGCCGTCGCTGCCGTGGGACGCGGTCGTCGACGCCACCAACGCGGCGTCGATGCCGGCCCTGGCCGTGGACCTGGTCGAGCCGGGCCGGCGGGTCGTCTGCATCGGGCTGTCCGGGGCGCCCAGCATGATCGACACGCGGGACGCGGTGCTGAAGGACGTGACGGCGGTCGGCATCCTCGGCGCGTCGGCGGGGCTGGCGCCGGCGATCGAGGCGTTCGCGTCCGGGGCCGTCGATCCCCGGCCGCTGGTCGCCGCGACGGTCTCCCTCGACGAGGCCGCCGCGGTGCTGGCGGGCCGTCGTCCGGCCACCGCGGGCCCCGGCCCCAAGATCCTCATAGACCCACGGAGGACCATCGAGGGGTACGCGTGAGCGGCCCCGTGCGGCACCAGCCACGATCACGGGTCACCGGCCGCGAGCCGTAGCCCCGGCACCCCCAGCCGATGGGGTGCCGGACCCACGGCTCGCGCGCGGCGCACGGTGCGGGTCGCATTCAGCCCGGCGGCCGCGTTTCGGCCCGGACGGAACGCCCTGCTCGCGGTGTGGCCACGGTGCTCTTCATGGCCGTACCGAATGATGGTTTTCAGACAGTCAGAGACCAGGTGTTGAGGTATCCGCTGTCGCCGGAATAGTTGTCCCTGACGCTGAGGCGCCAGGCGCCGTTCGCGGTCTCCGACGACAGGTTCGCGGTATAGGTGGTGATCACGTCGGCGGCGCTGTCGCTGCTGCTCGCGGCCTTGAGGACGTAGTAGGTGCCGTCGGGTGCGTAAAGGTAGACCGAGATGTCGCCGCGGAACGGGTGGACGATGTTGACATAGACCGCCGACGTGGCGGACGCGGTCGTGCGCGAGCAGCCGGAGATGGTGATCGTGCTGGTCACGGCGCTTCCGGCGTCGGGGATGGTGACGTCCGTGCCGTTGCTGCCGGTGCAGGTGCCGCCGGTCGCGGTGGCGGTCGGCGAGGTCGTGGGTGACGTCGTGGTGCCGCCGCCGATCATCGTCTCCACCGTCACCGTGCTGTTGGTGCACGCGGCGGCGTAGGTGACCAGGGCGTTCTTCTCGGCGGTGTCGACGGTCAGGGCCCAGCGGGTCTTCACCGCCGTCCACTCGGTGACGTAGCGGCAGCGGACACTCGCCAGCGACGGGATCCACTCGGCGGGGTCCTGATCGCCCTTCGACTGGTTGACGTTATCGGTCACCGCGGCCAGGGCGCGGGCGTCGCCGAGATCGTTGGCGTAGGCCTGGCGCTGCGCCGCCGTCCAGTTGCGCGAACCCGAGTCCCACGACTCGGCCAGCGGCACCAGGTGGTCGATGTCCAGGTCGGCGGGGTCGGTCCAGGTGGCGCCGTCGAAGTAGGACAGCCACCGGCCGCCGCTGAGCGCGCAGCCCGACCCGACGCTCGGGGTGACGGTGGCCTCGGCGATCAGGACCTCGTAGCGGGTGTTGCAGCCGTCGCCGTCGGCGTCGATCCAGTGGTTGAACAGGTCACGGTCGTAGCCGGTGCGGACCTCGGTGGCGACCGGCAGGTTGGCGACCATGGTGCGCAGCGGCTGGGAGATCGTCGCGGCCTGGGCCGGTCCGGCGGTGGTCACGACGGCGATCAGGCCGCCGGCCAGGGCGGCTGCCGCCGCCGTGGCCAGGGCCAGGTGTTTCCGGATCATGGGGGGTCTCCGGTTCCTCGGGGGGCTTTCCGCGATTCTCCGGCGACTCAAGACATTTATTGATGCCAATGTGACATGCCAGCTGGGTAATCGGCCCGGCGATATGTCAGGGCGATGACGTCCTGACGCGCTGACCCCGATACCGATCCCCGGACTCGGTCGGGAATGTTCGCCGCGAGGAGACCTGGGCGATCACGACGTTCAGCGGCTGCGCGGTCATCGGCTCACGGCCCCGGAGGGAGGGGGCGGCGGCCGGCGAACCCGAGGTCGGCCCGGTGGTACCAGGTGATGTCCGTGTCGCCTTCGAGCCAGCACAGCAGGACCGGGACGTCGTCGAGGGTCGCCGGGAAGTCGACCAGGAGCGGGGCGACACCCTTGAGTTCGGCGCCGGTCTCCTGGACGGTCGTCATCAGTTCGTTGAGGCGGGCCTCGGCCGCCTTGCGTTCGGGGAGGCCGCCGAGCGGGCTGGGTGCGCCGCCGGGCGTGAGGGCGGCGGAGAGTTCGACCAGGTCGGCCCGGACGGTGACGATCTCGGTGAGGACCGGGCGGAGGCGGGCCAGTTCGGCGCGCGCCTCGGGCAGTGTGAACAGACCCATGCCGCAGAGTCTGCCAAACGGACGGATCGGGCCCGGCGGAAGGCCGCCGGGCCCGATCATCTGGGGAACGGGATCAGACCGTCAGGGTCCAGCTGTTGATGGTGCCGGTGTCGGAGGCGTAGACGTCCTGGACCGAGAGCTTCCAGGCGCCGTCGGCGGTCTCGCTCGACAGGTTGGCGGTGTAGGTGGTGTTGACGTTGTCGGTGCTGTCCGAGCTGCTGCTGGCCTTCAGGCTGTAGCTGGTGCCGTCCGGAGCGACCAGGGCGATCACCAGGTCACCGCGGTAGGTGTGGGTGATGTTCACCGCGACCGTCGAGGTGGAGGAGGCCGCCCGGCCGCAGCCGGAGATGGTGATGGTGCTGGTCACCGCGGAGCCGGCGTCGGGGATGGCGGTGGCCGTCGCGTTGGTGCCGGTGCAGCCGGTCGGGGTGGGGGTGGTGCCGCCGCCGGTGCCGACCTGGAGCAGCAGGTTGGGCGAGCCGGTGCCGGCGCTGGTGACCTTGCCGCTGACGGCGGCGCCGGTCAGGGCCGAGGCGACCTGTGCGGGGGTGTAGGACGGGTTGGCCTGGAGGATCAGCGCGGCCGCGCCGGCGACGTGCGGAGTGGCCATCGAGGTGCCGCTGATCGTGCTGGTGGCGCTGGTGCTGGTGTACCAGGCCGAGGTGATCGACGAGCCGGGCGCGAAGATGTCCAGCGTGCTGCCGTAGTTGGAGTAGCTGGCGCGGGCGTCGGTGCTGGTCGTCGCGCCGACCGTGATCGCCGAGGCCACGCGGGCCGGTGAGTAGCTGGAGGCGTTCGCGTTGTCGTTGCCGGCCGCGACGGCGTAGGTGATGCCGGCCGCGATCGAGTTCGACACCGCGGTGTCGAGGGTGCTGCTGGCGCTGCCGCCGAGGCTCATGTTGGCGACGGCCGGCTTGATGGCGTTGCTGGTCACCCAGTTGATGCCGGAGATGACGCCGGCGGTGGTGCCGCTGCCCTCGCAGTCGAGGACGCGGACGCCGACGAGCTGGACGGCCTTGGCCACACCGTAGGTGGTGCCGCCGACGGTGCCGGCGACGTGCGTGCCGTGGCCGTTGCAGTCGGTGGCGTTGCTGTCGCTGTCGACGAAGTCGTAGCCGCTGACCGCGCGCCCGCCGAACTGGCTGTGCGTGGTCAGGATGCCGGTGTCGATGATGTACGCGTGCACGCCGGACGCCGTGTTCGGGTAGGTGTAGGTCGTCGACAGCGGCAGGCTGGCCTGGTCGATGCGGTCGATGCCCCAGGTCGCGTTGGTCTGGGTGTCGGCGAGCCGGATGATCTGGTTCTGCTCGACGTAGGCGACCTTCGAGTTCGCCGCCAGCCGCTTGGCCTGCGTCTCGGTCAGTGTCGCCTCGTACCCGTTGAGGGCCTTGCCGAAGCCGCGCTTGACCGCGCCGCCGTACGACTTGGTGAGCCCGGCCTCGCTGGCGCCGTCCTTGAGCACGACGATGTAGCTGCCTTCGATGGCGTCGGGCGAACCGGCCTCGCGGATGGTCCCGGTCGGTTCGGCGGCCAGCGCTGGGGTGATGGCGCTCAGGCTCATGCCGAGCGCGAGGGCGGCCACGCCGGCTGCTCTGCGGTGGAGTCTCACGTCCCCTGGTCCCTTCGGTAGGAGCCGTCGCCCCCAACGGCTTGCTCTCCGAGGGACGCTACTGACGGGTAGATAGATACCGGTAGATCGCGGGTGGCCCCGTCAGGTCGTGATATGCCCGCACATAGCGGCTGAACGGCACAAGAGGGATTCCCCTTGCCGCAACCCGGCCGATGTGACCCCCCACCAGGAGATCGACTAGGTTGTCGCCGTGTTGGCGAGACTGCGTGACCATGCGATCCGAACTGTTCTGTCCCCCTGCGGGTGGATAGTCGGGATGGCGATCTTCCTGTTCGCGCCCTGGGCACGGGCCCAGTACGACGCCTATGCGGTCGGCGCCTGCGACCTGGGCATCTTCTACCAGGCGGTGCAGGGCTGGGCCAACGGCGGATGGCCGATGGTGCCGATCAAGGGGTACGTCCAGCTGGGCGACCACTTCTCCCCGGCCTTCGCCCTGCTCGCGCCGCTGGTCTGGATCAACGACGACGCGCTGATGCTGGTCTACGCCCAGGTGGTGCTGATCTGCCTGTCCGGCATCCCGATCTACCACATGTTCCGGCGGCGGCACGGCATCCTGATCGGCTCCGCCATGCTCATCGCCTACCTCGGTAGTCATGCCGTCTTCGGCACCATCCAGTTCCCCGTGCACGAGGTGATGTTCGGCGCGCTCTTCCTGGCCTGGGGGCTGGAGCGGATGCTGGCCGGCAGGTGGACGCAGGCGACGATCCTGTTCGCGATGCTGGTCACGGTCAAGGAGGACGGCGGGCTGATGTGCGCGCTGATCGGCCTCTACGCCCTGTTCAACCGGCAGTGGAGGCACGGCGCGTTCCTGATCGGGTGGGGCGTGTCCTGGTTCGTGGTGACGCTCAAGTTCATCATCCCCAACCTCAACCCGGGCGGCTTCACCTACGCCAAGGACTATCAGGAGAGCCTGCACGCGGACGGGCTGTTCGCCGGGATCCCGTACATGCTGACGCATCCGCTGGAGATCCTCGGGCTGATGACGAACGAGCCGGCAAAGGTCGAGACGTGGCAGCAGCTGCTGATCCCGGTCGGGTTCGCGGCGCTCGCGTCACCGCTGGCGCTGCTCATCGTGCCGGTGATGCTGAGCCGGATGCTGTCGTCGCGGGAGACACAGTGGTCGCACAGCCTCTACTACGACATGCCGCTGATCCCGATCCTGTTCGCGGCGGTGGCCGACGGGTTCCGGCGCATCGGCAGCCTGGTCGACCGGGCCCGGGGCATCGGCCCGGACCCGGATCCGCAGCTGCCGCCGAAACCCGACGCCGAGCCGGCGAAGGAACGCGCCTGGTGGAACCCGCGGACCGCGACCGTGATGGCCGCCGTCGCCGCGCCGGTCTTCCTCTGGTTCGGCGTGCAGAACCTGACCGACAACGCGATCGTGACGTGGTACCAGGGCACCGCGAAACCGTTCAACAACCAGGCGATCGTCGGTGAGGCCCCGGCAGCACTGGCCCACATTCCCGGGGGCGTGACCGTACGGGCCACTAACAACCTGCTCATCCCCCTGTTGCCGACCAACGAGGTGACCCTGATCGGCTCGAACGTGGACGAGGGTGACTGGGCGATCGTGGACAAGGTCAACCCGAGCTGCCCGATCGGCCGCAACGAGATCCCGCAGATCATGAAGCAGCTCGACCTGATGGGTTTCCGGCAGGTCTACATCACCGACTCGAAGCGGATCGTCGTCCTGCACCGGACCGCACCGGCCCTGCAGCCCATCCGGGGCACCGGCACGGCAAGCTGATAGCAGCCTGAAGGGAGGCGCCGGAGTGGACAGGCCGTTCGCCGAGACGTTCGCACAGCTGCTCAAGGCCCGGATTCCGGTGCTCTACCTGGAGACCTACGAGGAACAGCGCGCCCTGCACAAGATCCGGTCGGTGGCCGGTCACCCGGATCTGGTGCGGGTGCCGCGCCCGGTCTGGACGTGGACGATGACCGGCGGCCTGATCCAGCCGAACGGGGAGCCCCGCTCCGGCGTGCAGAGGGCCACCGACGCGCTGCGGGCCCTGCCGCGGATCGAGGAGCCGGGCGTCTTCGTCTTCCGGGACCTGCACCGGCTGCTCCCGGACGACATCACCGGCGCGGAGCCGGTCCGTCTGCTGCGCGACATCGCCGAGGCGTTCCGGACCGGACGGCATCCGCGCACGCTGGTGCTCATGTCGCCGGTGCTGCACCTGCCGGTGGAGCTGGCCAAGGACGTCACGATCGTGGATTTCCCGCTGCCCGGTGCGGCCGAGCGACGTGCCCTGCTGGACGCGATGATCCAGTCCAATCAGCGGTTGCGGGTCGAACTGGACGAGGCGGGCCGGGAGCAGCTGGCCACGGCGGCGGCCGGTCTGACCATGCAGGAGGCGGAGAACGCCTACGCCCGGGCCATGGTCAGCAGTCAGGTCCTGGACCGGTCCGGGCTCGACGTGGTGCACGACGAGAAGCGCCAGACCATCCGCAAATCGGGCGTGCTCGAGGTCGTCTCCACGGACCTCGGCCTCGACGACGTCGGCGGCCTGGGCAAGTTGAAGTCCTGGCTGCTCAAGCGCAACGGATCGTGGCTGGCCGACGCCGCCGACTACGGCCTTCCGACCCCGCGCGGTGTGCTGATCACCGGCATCCCGGGCTGCGGCAAGTCGCTGACCGCAAAGGCGATGGCGGCGGCCTGGAGCATGCCGCTGCTGCGTTTCGACATCGGCAAGATCTTCGAGGGCGTGGTCGGCGCGAGCGAGCACAACATGCGTTCGGCGTTGCGCACGGCCGAGGCCATCGCGCCGTGTGTGCTGTGGATCGACGAGATCGAGAAGGGCTTCGCCGGCACCGGGACCACCGACTCCGGCACCAGTTCGCGCGTGTTCGGCACCTTCCTCACCTGGATGCAGGAGAAGACGGTTCCGGTGTTCGTGATCGCGACCGCCAACGCGTTCCACGGTCTGCCACCGGAGCTGCTGCGCAAGGGCCGGTTCGACGAGACGTTCTTCGTCGACCTCCCGAACCACGCCGAGCGGATCGCGATCTGGCGGGTGCATCTGCGCCGGGCGATGTCCCACCCTCGCGCAGCCGGCGGCATCGAGCTCGACGATCCATTGTTGATCGAATTGTCCGGCCTGACCGACGGCTACTCCGGCGCCGAGATCGAGCAGGCGGTCACCGCCGCGCTGTTCGACGCCTTCTCCGACCGGCGACCGCTGAGCCGTGACGACCTGGTCCGTGCGGTGATGAGCATCGTGCCGCTCAGTGTCACGCAGGCCGAGCACATCACCGAGTTGCGCGCCTGGGCGGGCACCCGTGCCGTCTCGGCGACCGGCAACGAGGACTGGGGGCTGTCCGAGCGGTAGGGTGTCGGCACACCACACAGGAACGGGGGTTTCACGGTGAGTGTGACGATGCTCCTGGTGCCGCTGGCGATGGCCGGCGCCGCCGCGGTCAAGGCCGCCGCCGACCGCAAGGCCGACGGCGTCTGCCGGGTCGCCACCCGGATGCGTGACACCGGCATGCTCGGTGACGCGCTGCGCGACACCGGCGCCACCGTCACCCTGACGGACGATCACGCCGCGGTCCGATGGACCGACGGCGTCGATGCGACCTTCTCCCGCGACGCCGAGGGCATCTGGTCAGCCCATTTCAGCGGTGCGGACGAGGCTGGCGCGATCCGGAAGGTGTCCGAGGTGGACGCCGCGTATGGACGGCTGGTCCAGCGGGCGGTGCTGGAGCGCCTCCGCGATCAGGCCCCGGCGGCCGGGCTGCGCCTGGAGTCGGAGACCGTCGCCGCCGACACGTCGGTCCGCATGGTCTTCCAGGTGCAGAGGGAGCGCGCATGAGCGAGCAGCCGCGCATCGTGGTGACCGTCGCCCCCGACGGCACCGTCACCGCCGAGACGGTCGACATCCTCGGTGAGCGCTGCCTCGACTGGATCGCCGTCCTGGAGGACCTGGTCGACGGCCGGGTGCACGACAGCGCCTACACGACGGACTACACGCGCGAGCAGCAGACCGCGCGCCAACAGCAGGTGAACCGTGACGTGGACCCCGCCTGACCCGTACCGTCAGCCGCTCTCCTGGAAGCTGGCGAACAGTTCCTGGCTGCTCGCCCCGATCCTGACGTTCGGCTGCGCCAGCGTGGCCGGGTTCCTCTACGTCGGGTTGCGCGCCAGGCGGCCGGCGTGGTGGATCGCCGGCATCGTCTACACGGTCGCGGCCAACGTGTTCCTGTTCGCCGGCGACAGCCTGCCCCAGGATTCGGCGGCGTCGACGCTGATGGCGCTGCTCTGGGTGCTGACGTGGGTGGCGTCGGTGGCGCACGCGGTGGCCATCAACGGTTCCTGGCTGCGATGGCTGGCCGGCCATCGGTGGCAGGCCCACGCGCCGCAGCCGCCGCCGTGGTCCTACGGCCCGGCACAGCCCTGGACGTACCCGCCGCACCCACCGCTGCCGCCGGAGATCCAGCAGGCAGTGCCGGCTCCGGACCGGTACTATGCGGCGCCGCCTCCACCCCCGGTTCCGGTTCCGGTTCCGGTTCCGGTTCCGGTTCCGGTTCCGGTGACCCTGGACGTCAACACGGCGAGTGCGGACGATCTCGCGGCCCTGCCGTCGTTCGGTCCGGAGCGGGCTGCACGCGCGGTGGCCGCCCGGCAGGAGCGCAACGGCTTCGGTACGGTCGCGGAGTTCGCGGCCGCCGCCGAGCTGGCGCCGCACCAGTTCGCGGCCGTCCGTGACCGCCTGACCTGCACACCGCCCGCGCCGCCGGTGCAGGCGCAGCCCGAGCGGGACGTGCCGTATGGCCGCGTCGTCGACATCTGACCCGCTCGTCCGGGTGGCCCGGTTCCTCGACCGGACGACGGCCGAGGGCCCGGGCGAGCGCACCGCGATCTGGGTGCAGGGCTGCTCGATCCGCTGCCCCGGCTGCTTCAACCCGCAGTTGTTCACCACCCGCGGTGGCACGCCGACGAGCGCGGACGAGCTGGTCGACCGGGTGGTCGCGGCCGGCACGAGCGGTGTCACCCTGCTCGGCGGCGAACCCTTCGAGCAGGCCGCGGGGCTCGCCGCCGTCGCTTCCGGCGTGCGGCGGGCCGGGCTCACCGTCATGACCTTCAGCGGGTACGGGTACGCGTACCTGTCCAGCAGCCGCGACCCGGCCGTCGCCGCTCTGCTGGACGCGACGGATCTGCTGGTCGCGGGCCCGTTCCGGGCGGATCTCCTGGACCACGGCCGTCCGTGGGCGGGCTCCACCAACCAGGAGTTCGTGCACCTCACCGACCGTCTGCGTGACGTCGCCGCCCCCGACCGGGTGGAGGTGACGGTGTCGCCGTCCGGTGCGGTGGCGCTGAACGGCTGGGCCGACCAGGACACCCTCGACGCGCTGCTGGCCGGCCTGCCGGTGCGCCGGTCCCGGTCGCGCGACTGACCGGGTGGTACCAGCGGTACCAGGCTGACCGGCCGGGACGCGGCGATACTTGACGGTGTGAGTGAACTGGGCAGGGCGCTGCGCGGCTGGCGTGACCGCACGACACCGCAGGCGGCGGGTGTTCCGGCCGGTGGGGTGCGGCGGGCCGCCGGGCTGCGCCGTGAGGAGTTGGCACAGCTGGCGGGGCTGTCGGTCGACTACGTGGTCCGGTTGGAGCAGGGGCGGGCGACGTCCCCGTCCGTACAGGTGCTGTCGGCTCTGTCCCGCGCTCTCCGGTTGTCACCGGCCGAGCGGGAGCACCTGTTCGTCCTCGCCGGCCAGACCGCCCCCGGCGCCGGGCGGATCCCGGCCGACATCCCGCCCGGGGTGCGCCGCCTGCTCGATCAGCTCGACGGCGTGGCGCTGACCGTGTGCGACGCCGCGTGGCACATGATCGAGTGGAATCCGCTGGCCGCCGCCCTGATCGGTGACATGTCGGAGTTCCGGGGCCGCGAGCGCAACGTCGCGTGGCGCGAGTTCACCGACATGCCGAGCCGGATCCACTGCACGCCGTCGCAGAGAGAGTTGTTCCGTGCCGTGCTGGTCACCGACCTGCGGGCGGCGACGGTGCGGTATCCGGAGGATCGCGGCCTGCGGGAGCTGGTGAAGGGCCTGCGCGCCGCGAACGGTGAGTTCGCCGACCTGTGGGACAGCGGCGCGGTGGGTGTCCACGAGTCGAACAGCAAGTCCGTGCACCATCCGTCGGTCGGCACGTTCACCGTCGACTGCGACGTGCTGACCGCGCCGGGCAGTGATGTGAAGATCGTCGCCTACTCGGCTCCGGTCGGCAGCGACGCCGCCGACCGGCTCAAATTGCTCACCGTGATCGGCACACAGAGCCTGACGCCGTCCTGAGGTCCCGGCGGCTCGCAAATGGTTTGACGCCTCTTGCGGCCGGGTCGGAGGATCGGCTGATGTCCGATTTCTCGATCAAGCCGACGCTCACCGGTGAGCTGGTCGTCCTGCGGCCGTTCGTCGACGCCGACGTCCCCGTGTTCCTCGCGGCGATCGCCGACCCGGAGGTGGCCCGGCTGACCGGCAATTCCCCGGAGGACGCACCCGGCGAGGAGCGGACCCGGGCCTGGTACGGCAGCCGCAACAGTCAGGACGACCGGCTCGACCTGGCGGTGGTGGACCGGGCGACCGGCGAGTGCGTCGGCGAGGTGGTCCTCAACGAGTGGGACCCGCACAACCGCAGCTGCAACTTCCGGACCCTGATGGTGGCGGCCGGCCGGAACCGCGGCCTGGGCACCGAGGCGATCCGGCTGATCGTCGGTTACGGCTTCGAGAAACTGGGCCTGCACCGCATCTCCCTCGAGGTGTTCGCCCACAACCCCCGGGCCCGCCGCGTCTACGAGAAGGTCGGTTTCGTCGCCGAGGGTGTGCTGCGCCAGTCGCTCCGAGACGGCGACGACTGGATCGACGCGACCGTCATGTCGATCCTGGCTCCCGAGTGGCAAGCCTGACGCCGTCCCCGGCCTCCCCCAACGCACTCCGCGGTCCTTCGCGGCGAAGCAGGTAGCGGGCGGCGCGGTCAGGCCTGTTCGGCTTCGTAACGGGCGACGAGGTGCTCCTGCAAGCGCCGGGCGGTCCGGCCCCGGTAGTTGTCGAGAACGAAGTGCAACGCCTCCCGGACGTCGGCGTCGGGGTGGTCGACCAGGTAGGCCAACTCCTCGGCGGCGCCCCGGCTGCGGCCACCCAGGAGGCGCAGCGCGTAGGCGATCTCCTCCGGGCTCGACGCCGCCCGCAGGCCGGCCATCAGCTCGGGTTTCCGGGGCGACGGCTCGAAGTCGGGCGACCGGCGACGGAGTCCGGCCACGCCGGGTGTGCCCGGTTGCAGACATCCCATGCAGGTGCAGGGTTCACGGCCGTGGGCGTCGGGCAGGTACCGCCATCCGATGCCCTGTGGAACGGCTCGCGTTCCCCGTACCTCCGCCGGGGTTATCGCCCTGGGGATGAAGATCTCGTAACCGCGCGGATCGGCGATCTCCCGCAGCAGCCCCGCGGCCTCGGCAGCCGTCCTCTCCCACGGCTCGCGACCGTAACGCCCCACGGTGACCGGGGTGTCGTCGGGAATCCGCAGGTCGACGGCGACCAGCACACCCGGATGCCAGCGGCGGAGCTCACGAACCCACTGGTGGGTGAGGGTGTAGTCGGGAAGCGTCGCCATCGCGTAGACGCCACGGACGCCGGACCGGCCCCGGCTGCGCGCGGCGATGCCACCGCGGGTGAACCGGGCGGCATCACGCTGCCTGCCGATGTGTACGAGTCGAGTCATCACCGCCGATGCTAGGGATCCGGGGCGCGGGGCGCACCGGCATTACGCGCACGCCGCAGCACCGCCTCGATGAACGGCGCTTTCCCGGCGCGGTAGCGGGGCCGGTCGTGTTCGTCGGCCTCGGCCGGCATGGTCTTGATACGGCCGTACTCGGCGGCGTCCTCCGGATGCCCGCGCAGGTGGTCCCGGAAGGTGGTCAGCGACCGCGGGATCGGGTCGCCGATCTCGTAGACGTGCAGGTGGTGGGTACGCCAGCCGGGGTCCGGGAGGCAGAAGGACCACTTGCGACGGTCCGCGTCGCCGGGCTCGGGCGCGTGCACCCAGCCGATCCCGGCGAGCGCGGTCCGTGCCGAGGCGCCGTGCCGGTGATCGGTGAGGCACACCGCCATGTCGATGATCGGTTTGGCGACGAGCCCGGGCACCGCGGTACTGCCGATGTGCTCGACCGGCCCGGCACTCCAGGGCGCCAGGACGG
This sequence comes from Actinoplanes subglobosus, assembly GCF_042650585.1. Classification (NCBI taxonomy): domain Bacteria; kingdom Bacillati; phylum Actinomycetota; class Actinomycetes; order Micromonosporales; family Micromonosporaceae; genus Actinoplanes; species Actinoplanes subglobosus. The sequence continues at coordinate 225,105 of NZ_JBHSBL010000015.1, read as the reverse complement.
CCGCGACCCGGGCACGTTCGCGCTCGAAATCGACGGCCCACTGAGCCCGGTGCGTCACCATCCGGATCGGGTCCCGCCGTACGCCGTCCATCGCGATGCCTCCCGTGTCATCGATGCCGCCGCCATCATGTCAGGGACACTTGACCAGATGTCAGGTACACCTTACTTTTCTCTCATGGTGAGAGAAGCACAGCAGGATCACTCGGCACGCGCGGCCCGCCGTGCCGTCCTCGTCGACGGGCTTCCGGTGGTCGTGCTGGGCTGGCTGGCGCTGGCGCTCGGCAGCGACCCCGACCAGACCCCCGCGCAGAAGGCATGGTGGATCGCCGCCACCGCCGTGTTCGCGCTGGCCATGGTCTGGGTGCTGTATCGGGCGTTCCGGCGCGCCGACGAATACCTGCGCAAGATCCAGCTGGAGAGCATGGCCGTCGCGTTCGCGGTGGTGCTCGTGGCGCTGCAGGTGGCCGCGGTGCTCGACTCGGCCGGGATCATCGAGATGCGGCAGGTCACGCAGCTGATCGTGATCGGCGGGATGGCGGTGTGGCATGTGATCGCCGACCTGCGCACCCGCTTCAACCGATGAGGAACCGGTTGCGGGAGCTGCGGGCGGCCCGGCGCTGGAGCCAGGCCGACCTGGCCGACCGATGCCAGGTGTCCCGGCAGGCGATCAACGCGATCGAGACCGGGCGCTACGACCCGAGCCTGCCACTGGCGTTCACCCTGGCCGACGTGTTCGGCCTGAAGATCGAGGACATCTTCCAGCCGGACCGCGACGGTGAGCCGACCGGGCAGTGACCGCCGCCGGGCTCCGGGTTCGGCCCGGGCCGCGCGCCCGCAGCTGACGGCCGGGCGACGGCTGACCAGCCGGACGGCGACTGACGGCCGGGCGACGGCTGACCGGCTGGACGGCGACTGACGGCCGGGCGACGGCTGACCGGCCGGACGGCGACTGACGGCCGGGCGACGGCTGACCAGCCGGGCGACGGCTGACGACACCCCGGCGCCCGGCCGCACCACAAGGTGTGCCCGGGCGCCGGTTGCGGAAGTCGGTCAGACGGCCACCGGGCGGCGGCCGACCGAGAGGAGATCCAGGAGCAGGGCGGCCAGGGCGACCACGCCGAGGAGGGCGAGGCCCAGGGCGTACGACTGGAATTGTCCGTAGATCGCGCCCATCACCAGCGGCGGAACGAAACCGCCGAGGCCGCCCGCCGCACCGACGACGCCGGTCACCGCGCCGACCATCTTGGCCGGGGCCGCCTGGGCGACCAGCGCGAAGGTGGCGCCGCTGCCGGTGCCGAGGGCCGCGGCCATCGCGAGGAAGGCGATCGTGCCGACCGGGGCCAGGCCGGGCGTGAAGGACTGGGCGACCGCGCCGAGCACGACGACCCCGAGGGCGACGGCGAGGACCCGGCTGGCGGCGAAGCGGTCGGAGAGCCAGCCGCCGACGGGACGCATCACCACGGCCAGGAGGACGAATCCGGCCATCCGGTTGGCGGCGTCGGCCTGGGTCAGGCCGTAGGCGGTCTTCAGGTATGCCGGCAGGTAGACCGAGAACGCCACGTAGCCACCGAACGCGACGGCGTACAGGGCGGACGCCTGCCAGGTGATCTTCAGACGGAGCACGGCGGCGAGACGCTGCGCGAGCGGTGCGGTCGGCACCGGCCGTCCGGGCGCGTCACGCAGGACGATCCAGGAGACGGCGGCGTACGCGGCCAGCACCCCAGCGGTGATCAGGAACGGGGTGGCGGTCCCGTGGGCGTCGACGAGCTTGACGGTCGTGAGGGCGCTGATGGCGGTACCGCCCATGCCCACGCCGAAGACGCCGACGGCCAGGCCACGCCGCTCCGGCGGGAACCAGGCGTTGACGAACGGGACACCGACCGCGAACGCGGTACCGCCGATGCCCAGGAAGAACCCGCCCACCAGCAGCGACGTGAGGGCGTCGTGCCCGAACAGGCCGAGGTGGAGAACCGGCACGATGGTGGTGAGGGAGATCAGCGGGAACATGATGCGACCGCCGTACCGGTCGGTGAGCGCCCCGACCGGGATCCGCCCGACCGAGCCGACGACCACCGGCACGGCCACGAGCAGCGCCTGCTGGAACGGGGTCAGGTGCAGGGCCGCCTGGAACCTGCTGGCGAGCGGGCTGAGCAGCGCCCACGCCCAGAAGTTGACGGCGAACCCGACGGTCGCCAGGGCGAGCATCAGTCCGGCCCGGCCTCCGGTTCGGGCGGTCGGGGTCTGCGGTGTGCTCATCTTCCACTCCATCGTCCGGCGGTGGCCCGGTCAGCGGGTCACCACCAGCCTCGTCTCCGGCCCGGCCCCACGAACAGGGACGTTGGACCCGTCCCGGAGGGGCCCCGTCCCCGCCGGCCCGGGCCGGGACGCCGGAGCCGGCGGGGCCAGCGGGCCGCTACGCCGGAGCCAGCCTGCCGGGAGTGCCGGGCCCAGCGGGCCAGGAGTGCCGGGGCCAGCGGGCCAGGAGTGCCGGGGCCAGCGGGCCAGGAGGGCCGGGACCCGCGCGGCGGGAGTGCCGGGCCCGCGCGGCGGGAGTGCCGGGCCCGCGCGGCGCGATCAAAGGGCCGGTTGGAGATGCCGGAACCGGAGTCGGCCGGTCCACGGATTGAGAGGTGTCGACGCCCGTGTGACCATGACGTTCGGGGGCCGTTCCGAGAGGAGTCCTGGTGAGGAGGGTGTACTACCGCAGCTACGACGCCGAGGTGACCAGCGAGGCGTTCATCCGGGAGACGGGCGGGGAACCGGAGAGGTTCGCGATCGCCGACATCGGTGACGTCGCCATCAAGGTCGTCGAGCGCAACTGGTGGGAGCCGTGGCGCACGAAGCAGGTGTGGGTGCTCCAGGCCCGTTACCAGGGCCGGGTGGTCAGCCTCTACGAGAGCCGGGAACCACGCGTCTTCAACATGGTCACCCGTGCCCTCCAGAGGGCGCTCGAGGAACGCCCGAAGCCACCACGCCCCGAGGACACCGGCGGAACACCGTTCCGGCCATGGGGTTGACGGATGGCCGCGAGCCGACGAACGGCCGCGAGCCAGCGAAGTCGCGAGCCGACCGGCGGACGACCGCCAGCCGGGCGAAAGGCCGCAGGCCAGCGAAAGGCCGCAGGCCGGCGAAAGGCCGCGTTCCGACCGTCTCAGGCCGTGGGGGTGAGGACCGCGACGAGGAAGTCGGCTCCCGGCTGGTAGGGCCGCAGGTCCCAGGTGCTCAGCAGCAGGTCGGGGGTGAGACCGGCCGCGGACGCGTCGGCGAGGAAGTCGTCGAACTCGTAACCGCGGCCGGCACCGAAACCGACCACGGCCCGGCCGCCGTCGCCGAGGTGGGCGCGGAAGCGGCGCAGGATCTCGCCCCGGCTGGACGGGCCGGCGAAGGCCATCACGTTGCCGGCGCAGACGATCACGTCGAACCGGGTGGGCAGGTCGAGCTCGCTGAGGTCACCGACCTGCCAGACGGCCCGAGCATGCTGCGAACGGGCCTCGGTGATCAGCTCGGGGTCGAGGTCGACCCCGGTGACGTCGTGACCGGCGGCGGCCAGGTACCCGCCGACGCGCCCGGTGCCGCAGCCCGCGTCGAGGATGCGGGCGCCGCGCGACACCATGGCGTCGATCATGCGGGCCTCACCGGCCAGGTCGTCCCCGCGGGCGGCCATCTGCCGGAAGCGATCGATATACCACCGTGAGTGGCCCGGGTCGGCGGCGATCTTCTGGAGCCAGAGATTGTCGGTGGTGCTCATGGTGCGGTTGCTACCTCTTCTATCCATCCGAGTGCGGCGACGGCGGTCGGGAACCCGCACGTGGTGACGGCGGCCAGGGCCACGGCCCGGACCTCGTCGATGCTCGACCCCTGCTGCAGGGCCTTACGGACGTTGGACCGGACCGCTCCCTCGGCCTCGGCACCGACCGCCACGGCCAGTTTGATCAGGCGGTCGGTGCGCTCGTCGAACGGGTTGCGCTCCCGGATGGTCCGGGCCAGGTTGCCCTGGGCCTCGGCCACCTCCGGGAAACGGTCGAGAAACTGCTGGTAGACGCTGGGAAGGTAGTCGGTGGTCATGACCTCACGGTAGTCATGCGCCGAAGTCGACCTTCCCCGTTTCGACGGTCCCGGCGGTGCGGCCGGGGGCGCGCTGGAACCCCCAGTAGAGGTTGGTGTGGGCGATGACCTGCTCGGGGGCGGGAGCGCCGTAGGCCGACAGGTCCTCGGTGGTGTGGGCGTCGGTGACGAGGGTGACGTCGTAGCCCCGGACGAATCCGCCGTGCAGGGTCGAGCGGATGCACGCGTCACTCTGCGCGCCGGTGACGATCAGCCGGCCGACCCCGCGCTCGGCGAGCAGCGCCTCCAGGTCGGTGGCCTCGAACGAGTCACCGAACTCCTTGTGGACGAGTGGCTCCTCGTCGCGGCGGGTCAGCTCGGGCACATAGCGCCACGGGTCGGTGTCGCGGGCCAGGCCCTCGCCGGAGTGCTGCACCCAGATGACCGGGACGTCCTCGGAGCGTGCCTTGGCCACCAGCGTGTTGATGTTGGCGATCACGTCGTCACGGTGGGGTGCGCCGGCGACCACACCGACCTGGACGTCGATCACGAGCAGGGCGGTGTGGGGCCGATCGGTCAGAGTCGTCATGGCCCCCACCCTAGGACGAGGGTGTGACAACTTTCCGGACGGCCGCCGGAGCCGGCTGCGGCGCGGGGGCGGGCGTGCGCCGGCCGCGGTAGACGACGTAGGGCCGCCACAGGTAGGCCAGCGGTGCCGACCAGACGTGCACCAACCGGGTGAACGGCCAGAGCGCCAGGAACAGGAAGCCACCGATCGCGTGCAGCTGGAACACCAGCGGGGCACCGCTCATCAGGGACGGGTCGGGCTGGAACCAGAAGATGCCACGGAACCAGACGGCGATCGTCTCGCGGTAGTCGTAGCCGTCGCCGAGCAGGTTGACGGCCACGGTGCCGCTCATGCCGAGGACCACCATGGCGGTGAGTGCGGCGTACAGAATCCGGTCCATGGTCGTGGTGACCCGCCGGATCCGGCCGTTGACGAAGCGGCGGGCGATCAGCAATGCCAGGCCGGCGACCAGCATGATCCCGGTGACCGTGCCGCCGGTGACCGACACCAGGTGGTAGGTGTGCTCGGAGACGCCGACGGCCGTGGTCCACGAGGCGGGGACGAGCAGGCCCATCGCGTGCCCGCCGATCACCCCGAAGGCTCCCAGGTGGAACAGCGGCGAGCCGAGCCGCAGCAGCCGGTTCTCCAGGAGCTGGCTGGTGTGGGTGGTCCAGCCGAACTGATCGTGCCGCCACCGCCACACGTGCCCGGCGGCGAAGACGGCCAGGCAGGCGTAGGGCAGCACGATCCAGACAAGGGTGCTCATCCGCACACCTCCGAGTAAGGAGCAAGGGTGGGGCCGAGGCCCACCTCGTCGAGACCGACGGTCTCGACGGGCGGCCCGTCGAAAGCCAGGGACATCAGCGCGGCGCGGTCGTCGTCGGTCAGTTGCGGCAGCAGGGCGCAGACGACATCCAAGATCAGGGCGTACGGCGTACGAGCCTCGTGCAATGCCGAACGCAGGAGCTCGATCCCCTGCCTGTGCTGGCGCAACGGTGCCTCCCCGTCGCCGGGCCCGACCGTGGCGGCGAACTCCAGCACGATCGGCAGCAGGTCGGGCAGTTCCCCGTCGGACAGCCGCAGCCCGTGGGCCCGGTACCGTTGCTTGAGCATGAGCAGCGCCATTCCGCGCTTGCGGGTGTCTCCGTGCAGGTAGTAGGTGAGGTACAGCCCGGACCGCCGGCGCAGGTCGAACGTCTGCACGTAGTGCCGCTGCGCCTCGGTGAGGGTGCCGGTGAGCAGCCACTCGACGAACCGTTCGAACTCGTCGACTCCGGCAGCGGCGGCACGCAGTTCGTCACCGGCCGCCAGCAGTTCCTCGTCGGGGTAGGTGAGCAGCAGCGAGGCCAGCTGGAAGGCGTGCGAGCGGTTCATCAGCCCCTCCTCGTGGCGATGCTGACCGGGACCGGGCCGCTGCCGCCCATGCCCGGTCCGCCCTCGCCGTCCAGGGAGCAGCCACCGAGCTCTTCGAGCGCCGCGGCCTGACTCCGGTGCGCCGCCGGGATGACGTACCGCTCGTCGTATTTCGCGACGGCGAGCAGCCGGTACATGGCCTCGACCTGCTCACCGGTCATGCCGATGCCGTCGAGAAGCTCCGCCGCGACGGTGCCGTCCAGCGTGCGGGCCCGCATGTAGGCGCGCATCGCGGCCAGCTTCATCAGAACCCCACCGGCCGCCGCGGTGTCGCCGGCGGTGAACAGCGACGCCAGGTATGCGACGGGGATCCGCAGGTCGTCGATGGTGTGGAAGATGTCGTCGGCGTCGGTGTCGTCGCGTCCGGCGGCACCCGCGGCGTCCAGGACCGGGGACAGCGGCGGCACGTACCAGACCATCGGCAGCGTCCGGTACTCCGGGTGCAGCGGCAGCGCGATCCGGTACTCGCTGATCAGTTTCCACACCGGGGACGCCTTCGCGGCCTCGATCCACTCGTCCGGGTGGCCGGCCTCACGGGCGGCCCGCTGCACGTCCGGGTCGTGCGGGTCGAGGAAGACGGCGCGCTGGGCGTCCAGCAGCTCCTCCTCGGGGACCGATGCCGCGGCCAGGACGGCCTCCTCGTCGTACCAGAGGATGCCCAGGTAGCGGAGGCGGCCGACGCAGGTCTCGGAGCAGACGGTGGGCTGACCGGCCTCGATCCGCGGGAAGCAGAACGTGCACTTCTCGGCCTTGCCGGTGGCGTGGTTGACGTACACCTTCTTGTACGGGCACGCCGACACGCACATCCGCCAGCCCCGGCACCGGTCCTGGTCGACCAGGACGATGCCGTCCTCCTCGCGCTTGTACATGGCGCCGGACGGGCAGGCCGAGACGCACGCCGGGTTGAGGCAGTGCTCGCAGATCCGCGGCAGGTGGAACATGAAGGTCTTCTCGAACTCGAACTGGACCTTGTCCCGCAGACCGCGGAGGTTCGGGTCCTCGGCCATGGTGTCGCCGCCGAGCGAGTCCTCCCAGTTCGCGCCCCACTCGATCGCCATCGGTTCACCGGTGAGCTTGGAGTACGGCTGCTTGACGGGGGTGTCCTTGAGCCCGGCCGGCGCGCTGACCAGGATGTCCTTGTCGAAGGTGGCCGGCTCGTAGTAGTCGTCGATGGTCGGCAGGTCCGGGTTCGCGAAGATCCGGGACAGGCGCTTGGCCCGGCCCCCGCTGCGCAGCACCAGACGGCCCTTCCGGTCGAGTTTCCAGCCGCCCTTCCAGCGCTCCTGGTCCTCGTAGTGCCTGGGGTAGCCGATGCCGGGCTTGGTCTCGACGTTGTTGAACCAGACGTACTCGGTGCCCTCGCGGTTGGTCCACGTCTGCTTGCAGGTGACCGAGCAGGTGTGGCAGCCGATGCACTTGTCCAGGTTCATCACCATGGCGACCTGCGCTCGAATGCGCATCAGTACTCCACCTCCTGCGTGCGGCGGCGGATCACGGTGATCTCGTCGCGCTGGCTGCCGATCGGGCCGTAGTAGTTGAAGGCGTAGGTGAGCTGGCCGTGCCCGCCGGCCAGGTGGGTCGGCTTGATCAGCAGCCGGGTCATCGAGTTGTGGTAGCCGCCCCGCCTTCTTGTGCCCTCGGTCTTCGGGACGTTCACCGTGCGCTCCGGCGAGTGGTACTGGAAGACGGTGCCCTCGGGCATCCGGTGCGAGACCACGGCACGGGCCACGACCACGCCGTTGCGGTTGTGGGCCTCGATCCACTCGTTGTCGCGGACCCCGATCTTCGCGGCGTCCTGGACGCTCATCCAGATCACCGGGCCGCCCCGGGACAGGGCCAGCATCAGCTCGTTGTCGTGGTACATCGAGTGGATCGACCACTTGGCGTGCGGGGTCAGGAACCGGACCGTCACTCCCCCGTCGACCGCGTCGCCGGGCCTGCCGAAGTGCCGGGCCATGTTGAGCGGCGGGCGGAAGGCCGGCAGCTGCTCGCCGAGTTCGGCCACCCAGTCGTGCTCGACGAAGAAGTGCTGGCGGCCGGTGACGGTGTGCCACGGCTTGAGTCGCTCGACGTTGATCGTGAACGGGGAGTAGCGGCGGCCGCCCTTCTCCGAGCCGGACCACTCCGGGCTGGGGAAGACGGGCTGCGGCGCCTCCTGGGTCTCCTGGTAGGTGACCCGGTCGTTCTCGTGGCCCTCGATCAGGTCGGTGAACTTCTGGCCGGTGCGCTTCTCCAGTTCGGCGAAGCCCTGGTGGGCGATCCGGCCGTTGGTGGTGCCGGAGAAGGTCAGGATCGCCTCGCACATCCGGTCGGCGGTGGCCAGCGACGGACGGCCGTCGATGACGCCGTTCTGGTGCTTCAGGTAGGCGATCTCCGGGTTCACGTCGACGGTGATCGCCTTCGTGGTGGTGCCGAGCCTGTCCAGCAGCGGGCCGACCGTACGCATCTTCCGGCCGATCAGGGTGTAGTCGCGCTCGACCTCGATCAGCTTCGGCAGGGTCTTGCCGGGAACCGGCTCGCACTCGCCGAACCTCCAGTCACGGACCCGGCCGCCGGGCATGGCCAGCTCGTCCGGGGTGTCGTGCTGGAGCGGCGCGGCCAGGACGTCGGTCCGGGTGCCGAGGTGCGTACCGGCGAGCTCGCTGACCTTGTCGGCCAGGGCCAGGAACGTGTCGTAGTCGGTGTGCGCGTCGCCGGGCGGCGGGACCGCGGGGCTGAACGCGTGCACGAACGGGTGCATGTCGGTGGTCGAGATATCGTGCTTCTCGTACCAGGTGGCGGCCGGCAGGACCAGGTCGGAGTGCAGCCCGGTGTTGGTCATCCGGAAGTCCATGGTGGTCAGCAGGTCGAGTTTGCCGACCGGTGCGTCGTCACGCCACGTCACGTCGCGGGGGCGCTGGCCGGGCTCGCACTCGCCGGCCGTGTCAAGGGAGGTGACTCCCAGCAGGTGACGCATGAAGTACTCGTTGCCCTTGCTGGACGAGCCGAGCAGGTTGGCCCGCCACAGGGTGAGGCAGCGCGGGAAGTTCGCCGGGTCGTCCGGGTCCTCGGCGACCGGTTTGATCGACCCGTCCTTCAGGGACTCGATGATGTACTCCTGCGTGCTCCTGCCCGCCGCCGCCGCCTCGTCCGCGATGTCCAGCGGGTTGCGGTTGAAGAACGGGTGCCCCGGGCTCCAGCCCATCCGCTGGGCCGCCGCGACCGTGTCGGCGAACGCCATCCCCGCGAACCGGCCCGTACCCAGCGGGGACGCCAGCTCGTCGGCCGGGATCCGCTCGTAGCGCCACTGGTCGGTGTGCAGGTACCAGAACGGTGTCGACGCCTGGTGCCGCATCGGCCGCTGCCAGTCGAAGGCGAAGCTCATGTGCTGCTGGCCGGTGATCGGGCGGGCCTTCTCCTGGCCGACGTAGTGTGCCCAGCCGCCCCCGTTCACACCCTGGCAGCCGGTCAGCGTGACCAGGGAGATGAACGCGCGGTAGGTCATGTCGGAGTGGAACCACTGGTTGGCGCCGGCGCCGAGGACGATCATCGAGCGGCCGTTGCTGCGCTCCGCGTTGCGGGCGAACTCGCGGCCGATCCGGGCCGCCAGCTTGGCGTCGACTCCGGTGATGCGCTCCTGCCAGGCCGGGGTGTTCGGGGAGCCGGCGTCGTCGTAGCCGGTCGGCCAGTCGCCGGGGAGGTCGCCGCGCTTCACTCCGTACTGCGCCATGACCAGGTCGAAGACCGTGGTGACCAGGTGCTCGCCGACACGGCGGACCGGGACGCCACGGCGGATCGTGGTGCCGCCCTCGGTGTCGCCGACGTCGAAGCGGGCCATCGCGATCTCGACCGCCTCGTCGGATTTCAGGCCGATCTCGGGAACGACCTCGCCGAGATCGAGGTTCCATCTGCCGGGCTCGCCGTAGCGGTGGCCCAGAGAGCCGTTCGGTGTGATCAACTCGCCGGTCCGGGAGTCGATCAGGACGGTCTTGTGCTCGCCGTCCGCTTCGCCGAGATCCGCGGCGGTGAGGAAACGGTCGGCCTTGCCGTCGACGATCGTCACCAGGAACGGCAGGTCAGTATATTTACGGACATAATCTAGGAAGTACGGGACCTCGCGGTCGCGGAAGAACTCGGTGAGGATCACGTGGCCCATCGCCATCGCGAGCGCGCCGTCCGTGCCCGGGTGCGGGGCCAGCCAGTCGTCGGCGAACTTCACGTTGTCCGCGTAGTCCGGGCTCACCGCGATGACCTTGGTGCCCTTGTAGCGGGCCTCGGCGAGGAAGTGCGCGTCCGGCGTACGCGTGACCGGGATGTTGGAACCCCACATCATCAGGTAGGTCGCGTTCCACCAGTCGCCGGCCTCGGGGACGTCGGTCTGGTCGCCCCAGATCTGCGGCGACGCGATCGGCAGGTCGGCGTACCAGTCGTAGAAACTCAGCAGGGTGCCGCCGAGCAGCGCGTGATAGCGGGTGCCGGCCGCGAACGACGCCATCGACATCGCCGGGATCGGGGAGAAACCGACGACACGATCCGGGCCGTACGTCTTCACCGTGTGGACGTGCGCGGCCGCCATCAGCTCGATCGCCTCGTCCCAGGTGGCCCGGACGAACCCGCCGCGCCCACGCTGCGCCTTGTAGGCCTGCGCTTTCAGCGGCGTCTCGACGATCTCCGCCCACGCGGCCACCGGGTCACCGAGACGCTGCCGCGCCTCACGGAACATCTCGGCAAGAACGCCACGGAGGTACGGGTGACGCACGCGCGAGGGCGAGTATTCGTACCAGGAGAAGCTCGCCCCACGCGGACAGCCCCGCGGTTCGTAGTCGGGTGAGTCCGGCCCGGTCGTCGGATAGTCGGTGGCCTGGTGCTCCCAGGTGATCAGCCCGTCCTTGACGAACACGTTCCACGAGCAGGAGCCGGTGCAGTTGACGCCGTGGGTCGAGCGGACGACCTTGTCGTAGCGCCAGCGGTCACGGTAGAACGCGTCCCATTCGCTGTTGTCGACCCTGTGCAGGGTGCGCCCGTGGTCGCCGACCGTCTCGCGGGTGAGGAAGCGGCGGGCCCCGAGGAGTGGGGCGGTTCCGGGGTCCAGTGACACGGTGGTTTCCTTCGCCGTTTTCACGATCGGCCGAGCGGGTGCCCGACGCCCCTCAAGGCTGTCCGATGATTCGGCGGGCCGCCTGAGCCCGCGGTCCCCCTCTGCGCGGGACTTAAGTCCCGCCGATCCCCGGACCACCCGACCTGCCCGGGCGCCATCCCGCCCCATCCCGCCTGCCCTCGGCACATCGCGCCCATCCCCCGGATCGCCCGTCCGTTCTGGTCCCATCACGCCCACCCCCGGACCGCCCCGCCTGCCCTGGGCACATCACGCCCACCACGTGCTCCGGGCAGGCCGCGCTTCATTCCTGGTTCCCGCTCCTGCCTCATCGCTGCCGGTCGGCTCGATGGGCGTACCGCCGCCTGGTCTTTCGGGGTTTTGTCCTGGATATTTGCGGCCATGAGCAGCAGCCCGGGACTCGCCGAGGTCGCGCGCCTCGCCGGGGTGTCCCTCGCCACCGCGTCCCGTGTGGTCTCCGGCCGCGGACCCGCGTCGGCGGCCAGCCGGGAGGCCGTCCGGCGGGCCGCCGCGGAGGTCGGCTATGTGCCGCACCCGGTGGCGAGCCGGTTGGCCCGGGGCGCGGGGACCCGGATCCTGTTCGCGGTCCGTGATCGCCGGGCCGGCATCGTGCACGACCCGTTCGTCACCCGGGCGGCCGCGGCGATGGCCGCCGCCGTCGACGCCGACGGGCTCGGGGTCTCCCTGCGGCACCTGCCTCTGGACGCGGCCGCCGGACTCGAACGGATCGCCGCCGACCGCAGCGTCGCCGCCGTCGTCCTCGCCGGGCACGACTCGCTCGACGACGTGCCCGCCGGCCTGCGGGGCCGGTTCGCCGCGATCGGCGCCGACGGACTGGATGTGGACAGCGCGGCCGGGATCGGTGCCCTTCTGCGGCATCTGCACGTGATCGGGCGCCGGCGGATCGCCCTGGTCAGCGGCCCGGCCTGGTTGGCGGCGGCGCGTGCTCCGCTGGGCGCCTACACGACGTTGATGCGGGAGGCCGGGTTGCCGATCCGGGTCGTCCCCGGTGATTTCACCGCAGGCCGCGGCCGTCTCGCGGCCGCCACGGTACTGCGGCGATGGCCGGACACCGACGCGATCGCCGCGGTCAGTGATGCCACAGCGTTCGGGGTCTTGCAGTCGCTCGCCGCGGCCGGCGTCCGGGTGCCGTGCGATGTGGCGGTCACCGGGTTCGACGACATCCCGGTCGCCGCCTGCGTCAGCGCCGCCCTGTCCACTGCGACCCACCCGGTCGAACTGATCGCCGCGGCCGCCGCGAAGGCCGCCCTGGGTGCGGATTCGTCTGCCCGCCTGTTCCCGAGCCGCCCGGTGCTCAGGTCCACCGCCTGATCGCCCTCACTCCGGCTCCGCCTCCGCTCCGTCTCCCATCCGTCTCCGCTCGGTCCGCCGTCTGCCTCCGCTCGGTCCGCCGTCTGCCTCCGCTCGGTCCGCCGTCTGCCTCCGCTACGTCCCCCGCCTGCCTCCGCTACGTCCCCCGCCTGCCTCCGCTACCTCTCCGCTCTGCCTCCCGTCCGCCTCCTCCCCGCCTCCCGCCGCGCTCCCCTCCGTCTCCTCTCCTCGATCGGGTGCGTCGTAGAGGGCGACGAGTTCGGTGCCGATCCGGGCGAGTTCGGCGCGGACTTCCGGCGGGTCGAGGACCTCGACGGCGGACCCCCAGCCGGAGAGCGTGCGGGCGATGTCACGCGGTTCCGGCGCACCCACCCGAACCCGCGCCCGCCCGTCACCGAGCATCTCGTCCACCTCGCAGTGCCGGCCGAAGTGGTCACGCAGCACCCACACGAAACGTTCCTCGATGAGCAGCGTCGCCCAGGTGCGAGACCGTTTCCCCTCGACCTCACCGACGACCTCGTCCCAGGCCGAGTCCAGCTCGAAGCCGGACGGCCGCTCGAACGTCTCCCCCGTCACCGTCACCGCGGACATCCGGTCGACCCGAAACGTCCGCCGTCCCCTCGGCGTCCCGGCGACCAGGTAGAACACGTCGCCTTTCTCCACCACACCCCAGGGGTCGGCGTCCCGCTGGGCGCTTCGATAGGTGAAGCGGACCCGATGGCGACGGACCACCGCTTCCTGGAGCAGGCCCACCACCGCGGGCGGCTGCCGCTGTCGCTCACCCCATTTCGCCGGGTCGATCAGCGTGGCGGCAGCCGCCGCTTCGGCCTCGTCACGGAACGGGGCGGGCAGCGCCCGGAGCAGTTTGCGCAACGCCGCCTTCGCCTCACCGGACACCGCGGCCGGCCCGGCAAGCAGGAACAACGCCCGCGCCTCAGCTGCCGACAGCCCACTGAGGTCGGTCCGCGCACCGCCGACCAGCGACCATCCGCCGTGCCGCCCGGGCTGCGGATAGACCGGAATCCCGGCCGCCGACAGCGCTTCGAGATCACGGCGGGCGGTGGCCACCGAGACCTCGAGTTCGGCGGCGACCTCGGCAGCGGTCACCCGCCCACGGGTCTGCATGAACAGAAGTGTGGCGACGAGCCGGTCCGCACGCATGCCGATCAGATTCGCAGAGAAAGTGCTCAGAAGGTGAGCACTTTGACCGGCAACCTGGACCTCGACAGCGATCGAAGGGAACCCGACATGCTCCGCGGACTCACCACCACGACGTTCTTCGCCGACGACATGGCCGCGGCCCGGACCTGGTACACGAAGGTCCTCGGCACCGAGCCCTATTTCATCCGCGACGCCGGCCCGTCACACGCCTACCTGGAATGGCGGATCGGCGACTACCAGCACGAATTCGGCGTGCTCGACGCCCGTTTCGCTCCGCATCGGCCGGTGGAGCGCCCGTCCGGGGCGATCGTCTACTGGGCGGTCGACGACGTCGAGACCACCTACCGGCACCTGCTGACCTTGGGTGCGGCGGAACATGACAGACCGACCGAACGAGGCCCCGGTTTCATCACCGCCTCGGTGACCGATCCGTTCGGCAACATCCTCGGCATCATGTACAACCAGCACTACCTCGACGTCCTCACCAAGGCGTAGCCCGACCCCAGCTCGCCGACCCGGATCCGCGGTTGCGCTCGGCCGACCCGGCTCCATGGTCGCGGTCGCCGACCCGGATCCGCGGTTACGGCCGGCCGACCCTGATCAGCGGTTACGGTCGCCGACCCGGATCCGCGGTTACGGCCGGCCGACCCTGATCAGCGGTTGCGGTCGCCGACCCGGGTCCGCGGTTGCGCTCGCCGGGGCGGGTCGGCGGTTGCGCTCGCCGGCGCGGGTCGGCGGTTGCGGTGGAAGCGCTTCCACCGCATACCGTGCGTGGGTGCCCGAGATCCGCCTGTACCGGCCCACCGACCGCGCCGCTATCTACGACATCTGCGTCCGCACCGCCGACGCCGGCGACGACGCCCGCGGCCACTACTCGACCGACGACCTGATGGGCGACCTGTTCGCCGGCCCCTACGCCCACCTGGAGCCGGACCTGGCCTTCGTGGTCGACGACGGCGGCGAGGCGGTCGGCTACGTGGTGGGCACCTCCGACACCCCCGACTTCGTCCATCGCTACCGCGCCGAATGGATCCCGCTGGTCGGCGACCGCTACCCGGTGCCGCCACCGCCACCACGCACCCCCGAACAGGACATGGTCGCCCTGCACTTCAACCCCGAGCGCATGCTGGTCGACGGTTTGGACGGCTACCCCGCTCACCTGCACATCGACCTGTTGCCGCCATACCAGGGCCGCGGTTTCGGCCGCCGCCTGATCACCCGTTTCCTGTCAGCGGTAGACGCCCCCGGCGTCCATCTGGGCATGCTCACCGCAAACGTAAAGGCCAGAGGCTTCTACGACCGTCTCGGCTTCACCGTCCTCCCGGTCCCCGACCCGGGCCCTCTCACCTACCTCGGAATCAAGACCCCCATCTAGTACGCGACCCCGCCGCCCAACCGCACCATTCCCACCTGTCGTGGTCCACCCGCGCCGCCCGGACGCGGTCCGCCCCCTTCGGCCCGGGAGCTCCCACCGACGACCGTGATGCTTCCCACCGCCAGCCCTGGAGCTTCCTCCGCCAGCCCTGGAGCCTCCTCCGCCGGCCCTGGCTTCCCGCTGCCAGGCCTGGTGCTCTGGTCGTCGGCGGGCCGGTCACGGTGAGCGCCCGCCGCCTGATCGCCGCCGGACATGTCGGGGTGGTGCCGGAGACCGTGCTGAGCGGCCGCGGTCAGCGCACCCGCTCGCCCACCGACCGGAGGAACCCGGCGGTGATCGCGTCGAGGGCCGGCAGCGCGCGACCGGTGCCGGGAATCCGGGCCACGGTCGTGGCGTCCCGGATCGCGCTGAGTGCGACGAGCAGCGCCTCCCTGAACCCGGCCCGCCTCGCATACCCAGGAAGTGCCTGCTCAGCGACAGCAACCACCCGATCAGTGACAGCAACCAGCGTGGCGGCGGTCTTCTCCGCCGTATCCGGATGGGTGCGCCCGAGAACCAGCAGTTCCGCGACGACCGCGAGCACCGGCGAACTGAAGCTCTCCCACACCCGGCGAAGCAACAGCTCGGCCCGCTGCCGCTCGGTAGCCCCCTCGACGGGTTGCGATGCCTCGTCCAGCAGCCGCCCGGCGAGCCGGTTGATGGCCGCGTCGATGAGCGCGGCCTTCGTCGGAAAGTAGTGCTGCTGAAGCCCCTGGCTGACCCCGGCCAACTGGGCGACCCCACGCGTCGTCGTGGCGGCGAACCCGCTGGTGGCAAGGCTCTCCAAGGTCGCGTCGAGAAGCGCTTCGACCGCTTGCTCGCGCCGCGCCGCGCGTACCCCACCACTTGCCACCTCCAAATCTTAACTTTCCTGGTCAGTCGCCTTCTCAAGTCATCTGACTTGGTTTAGCGTGTCAGCCACACGATCGGGCGGCCGAAAATTCGCGGACCAGCACAACGCCGACTGCCGTCACGTGCCACCGCCGGAGGAGGAGCCGATGTCCGGAGCCGGGCTCGAACGCCTGAGCACGATCTACCGTCAGGGTGTCCTCGGCCGCCGCCCCGCGGTCCCGGCCGACTTCGCCGAGCTGGAACGCCGTGCCCGCCGCAACAGCAGCACCCGCGCCTGGGCGTACGTCGCCGGTGGCGCCGGCGAGGGGCGGACCATGCGCCGTAACCGGGAGGCCTTCGACCGCTGGGCGATCGTGCCGCGGATGGCCTCGGGCACGGCCGACCGGGACCTCTCGATCAACCTCCTCGGTACCGGCCATCCGACGCCACTGCTCCTGGCGCCGGTGGGCGCGGGCGCGCTGATGGGCGCCGACAGCGACCTCAAGATCGCCCGAGCCGCCGCCGCTACCGGTACGCCCTACATCTTCTCGAATCAGGGCTGCAACCCGATGGAGGACTGCGCCGCGGCGATGGGCGACGCGGCCCGCTGGTTCCAGCTCTACTGGAGCAAGGACGAGCAGCTCGTCGACAGCCTGATCGCCCGGGCCGAGGCGATCGGGGCGGGCGCCCTGGTCGTCACCCTGGACACGACGGTCCTGGGCTGGCGACCGCAGGACCTCAACCTGGGGTCGCTGCCGTTCAGCCGTGGTCAGGGCATCGCGCAGTACACCTCGGACCCCCGTTTCCAGCAGATCGCCGCCGAGCGGGCCACGCAGCCCTCGCCTCGGCCGGAGGTGACGCTCGGAGCGATCCGCACGCTGCTGGCGATGACCCGCAACCACCCGGGCCGGTTCTGGGCGAACCTGCGCTCGCCACTGCCGAAGGCGTCGGTGGAGACGTTCCTCGACGTCTACTCCAACCCGGGTCTGAGCTGGGATCATCTCGCCACGCTCCGCGACCGGACGCGCCTGCCGGTGGTCCTGAAGGGCATCCTGCACCCGGACGACGCCCGCCGCGCCTTCGACCTCGGTGCCGACGCGATCGTGGTGTCGAACCACGGCGGCCGCCAGATCGACAATTCCATCGCCTCCCTCGACGCTCTGGTCGCCATCCGTTCCGAAATCGGCCCGGAACCGACGGTCCTGTTGGACAGCGGCATCCGCACCGGCGCCGACGTCTTCACCGCGATCGCCCTCGGCGCGAACGCGGTCCTACTCGGACGCCCCTACATGTACGGCCTGGCCCTCGAGGGCCAGCGCGGTGTCGAGGACGTGATCCGCAACGTGATCGCCGAACTGGACCTGACGATGGCCCTGACCGGCACCCGGGACATCGGCTCGATCACCCGAAGCCTCCTGGCCCCCGCCTGACCCCGACCCGATGGCCGCACCGCAGCTCGGACGGCAGCCGCCGATCAAGCCGTGGTCGCTGGCCGCACGATCGATAGAGCGGTACCCACCGCCACCAGGCCGATCAGGCGGCAGCCGCCGGCCGCCCGGCCGATCAGGCGGCGCCCGCAGATCAGGTGGTGGCCGCAGATCAGGCGGTGGCCGCTGGTCGTTCGCCGCTATGGGCGTCGAGCGGCCGCAACGTGGTCCGGATGCTCCCGGCGCTCAACGCGACGAAGACGGCCAGCACCACGGGAATCCACAGCGCCGCGGGGAGCCCGACCGCCGTGGCGGCCGCCCCGATGGCGATCGGACCCAGCAGAAACCCGACATAGCCGATGCTCACCACGGTCGACAAAGCCTGCCCGGCACGGCTCGGGTCGACGCCCGCCGCCGCGGAGAAGAACTGCGGCGCAACACACGACACCCCGAGACCCAGCAGGCCGAACCCGGCAACTCCGGCCACCGGATGATCGATCAGCAGACCGGCGCCGAGCCCCGCGGCGGCGATCAACCCGCTGACCCGGATCAGGGCCACCGAGCCGAACCGTCCAGCGGCCCGGTCACCCACCAGCCGCCCGGCGGTCATCATGATCGCGAAGGCCGCGTAGCCATACGCCGCGAAACCCTCGGACGCACCCAGGTCATCACGGAGATAGACCGCACTCCAGTCGGCCGCCGCGCCCTCACCGACGAGGGTGCAGAGCACCACGACCCCGAAGAGCAGGAGCAGCGGCCGCCGCGCACCTGGACTGTCGGAGCCGGTCACAACCGCCACCTGCGGTGCCGACCGGAAAACCCACCTCGAAGCCAAGGCGGCCAGGACGACCGCGATCACCCCCACGCTGATCAGGGTCGGCCCGACGCCGAGACCCGCGTGCGCGAACAGACTGCCGACGATCGCCCCGAGGAACCCACCGATGCTGTAGAGCGCATGGAACGACGCCATGATCGGCCGCCCGTGGGCTCGCTCGACCTCGGCCGCGTTGGCGTTCATCGCGATGTTCAAAGTCCCGTGGCCGGCCCCGAAGACGAACAGCGCCACACACAGCGCCACCAGGCCCCCGGCCAGCGCCGGTGGGATGAGCAGCACGCCCTCGAGCAGCGCGGCGGGGACGAGCACCCGAGAACTGCCGAACCGATCCGTCAGCCGGCCGATCACCATCATCCCGGTGATGCAGCCCGCGGCGAAGGCCAGCAGCGCGACGCTCAGCCGCCCATCGGTGAGGCCGAGTTGCTCCTTCACCGCCGGGATGCGGGCAGTCCACACCCCGAGAGCGACGCCGAACATCAGGAAGATGACGGAGGTGGCGGTCCGGCCACGGCGCACGGGATCCATGGCAGGCACATTAGACGGACCCTCTGACAAAATCGGCGGATGCCGATCGTACGACGCATGATCGTCCTGCTCCTGATGGCCGGCGCCGCCGGCTGCGGTGACGATCCCGGCATCCTGAACCCACCGCCGTCCGTCCCGCCGGGCAGCCCTTTGACGGTCGGCCCGGTCACGGGGTGCCCCGACGCGATCGGCAGGGAAGACGAGCCCGGCGGGACGTATCGGGTGGTAGCGGACGTCGTGGCCGTGCCCGCGCCCGGTCAGGTGCTGGAGCCCGCCGAGCAGACGTCCGGTGAGGGCCCGACCCGGTTGTTCGCGAAGTGGGGCCTACTGGTCCGGAGCGGCGTGACGGCCGACCTGAGCCTGCTGCCGGGATGGGCCGATCGAGCCCGTCTGAGCTGGGGCGACACCGATGTCGAGCCGGCCACCGCGGTGCGCGTCATCGCCTGCCCGGGCGACGGCGGATGGTCGGTCTTCGCCGGCGGCACGTGGGTGATCGAGCCCGACTGCGTGCCGATCCGGATCACCACGGCGAACGGCGAGGAGGCCACGGCGGAGCTGTCGATAGGCACCCCGTGCAGCCGCCCGGGCGGCTGACCAAGGCAGGGAGCCTCACCGAGCCGCTGCCACCCGAGAAGCCGGCACCCACCTGGCTGCCACCCCACCAGCCCATACGCAATGGCCGGCGCGGAAGCAGGCGGAATTCCGCCGGGTGAGGCGGCCCTCGACGGCCGCTACGGCAGGAATCCCGGCCGACGGGACATCGACGCCCGCCTGGTGAGACGCGGCAGGTGGCCGTCCCGGCGGGTGAGGACGTCCGGCCCTGCCTGACGGGCGTCACCCGCACGAGACTCGGCGGCATGATTCAGACCATCCTCGGCCTGGTCGGCCTGGCCCTGCTCGCCGCCGCCCCAATCATGATCTTCCACGGCCTCGCCGGTCGCCGCGGCGTCACCCACGAACTGGAACAGCAGCGCATCTCGTTCCCGCCGACCGGCCTGCCGGCCCCCCTCGGAGTCTATGCCGGCCGCCCGGTGCGCACCGGCACGGAGGCCCGGGCCTATTCGGATCTGATCGCCGAGCACGTGTCCGCGGCGACGGGCGGGCGCACCTATGCCGAGATAGCCGCCGAGTGCCAGAACTCCAAGACCGACGAAAAGCTGGGCAAGCTCCGCGAGACGGCTTTCATGGGCGAGACGTTGCGGGGCGCGCTACTCGGCGCCTACCAGGCATGGCAGGTGACGTTGCTGGTCATCGGCCTGGGCGGCCTGTGCGCGGCGATCGGAGTGGGCTTCATCGCGCTGGCATTGGGCTGATCCCTTCTTGTACGATCGTACTTGTACATCCGTACAAGATTAGATCGAAGGCCTACCGTGCACTACCTGTTCCTGTTCATCGCGATCGCCGCCGAACTCGTCGCCACCGCCCTCATGAAAAGCACCCACGGCTTCACCCGCCTGTGGCCCACCCTCGCCGTCCTCGCCGGTTACGCCGCGTCATTCGTGCTGCTCGCGCATGCTGTCAAAACCATCGAGGTGGGCGTCGCCTACGCGATCTGGTCCGGGGTGGGCACCGCCGCGATCGTCGCGATCGGCGCGGTCTTCCTCGGCGAACCACTCACGACCGCTAAGGTGGCGGGCATTGCCCTCATCATCGGCGGAGTCGTGATGCTCAATCTCAACACCAGCGGCGCCCATTGACCGCACGCCGCCCCCAGCGCGCCCGCGATCCCGAGGCCCGCAAGGCAGCGCTGGCCGCAGCCGCCATGGAGGTCGTCGCCGAGAACGGCGTGGGCCGCACCACCCATCGTGCGGTGGCGGCCCGCGCCGGCCTGCCTCTGGGCGCGACGACCTATTATTTCCCGACGCTCGACGACCTGATCGCGGCCGGCCTGCGACACGCACTCGACACCCTCCAAACTGATCTGCAGGCCTGGGACGAGCGTCTGAGCAAGGCCCCCGACATGCCCGAGGCCCTGACCGGGCTGGTCCAGGAGTATCTGGCCGACCGCCGCCAGGTCCGCATCGAGTACGAGCTGTTCGTCGCCGCAGCCCGCGACGAGGCTCTGCGTCCCCTGGCCGAGGCCTGGCTGAACGACATCCCGGAAACCCTGATCGCCGCGGTGGGAACGGCAACGGCCCGGGACATATGCGCCCTGCTGGACGGTTTCATCCTCCAGTCCCTGGTCAGCGACACCGAACTCGACGGTCCGCGCCTGACGGCGGCAATCCGGAAACTAAGTTCATAACCATGCGGTACGGCCAAAGCGTCACCGAAAGCATCGACACACACACCTGGAGCGGGCGGGACTGCGCGTGTCAGCGGTGATCCCTAGGATGCCGAGTCGTGAGCAAGACCGTCCCCGTGACCTTCGGCGAACGAATGTTCTGGGCCTATGACGTCAGCCTGGGAATCCTGCTGCTGGAGACGATCGAGGTCGCCGCGGAACAGCCCGATCCCACGTTCGCCAACGTCCTCACCGATCTACGGACGCAGGTGGAGGTGGGTGCGAGCTACGCCTTCGAACTCGACGACAGCAGTTGGACCGGAGCTCAACGAACCCGGCTGACCACGCTGATCGCCGAGGCCGCCCGTCGGCTGAGGGTCCGGGGAGTGATCTCCGCCGCCGAGGCGAACCGCCGCTATCAGATCGATGGAGAGCCATACCACCTCCGTTTGGCGAAAGAGATCGACGGTGAGGTGATCGCCGACCTCGCCGACAAGATCGCCCTCCTCGTCCGTGACGAGTTGCCGTCCCTACCCGACGCCGAACACCACTGGTTCTACGGCGCCGGAAAGGATCCCGGCCTGCTCTGACAAGCCGTCCACATTCCCGCTGACCAGAACTAAGCGCCACCCCGGGCCAGTCCCCCGCCAGCGGGCCACCAGGCCGCAGGCCACCAGGCCGCAGGCCACCAGGTCACCAGGTCACCAGGTCACCAGGTCACCAGTCAGCGGGCCACCAGGTCAGCGGGCGTCATGGTTCGATCAGGCCCGCCCGAATCGCATATCGGGTCAGTTCGAGACGGTCGCGGAGGCCGAGCTTCTGCAACAGGTTGGATCGGTGCCGCTCAACCGTCTTGACACTGATCACCAGCAGGTCGGCGATCTCCTTGGACGAGTGGCCCTCGGCGACCAGCTTCAGCACCTCCTCCTCGCGGTCGGTGATGGCCCGGCCGGAGGCTGGGTCCTCGCCGTCGGCCACCCGCTCCAGATAGTTGCGGATCAGGGCGTTGACCGCCCCCGGATAGAGGAACGGCTCACCCCGAACCGCGGCGCGGCACGCCTCGACCAGATCCCGGTCGGCGACAGACTTGAGCACATATCCGGACGCCCCAGCTTTCAGCGCCTCGAAGAAGTACTGCTCGTTGTCGTACATCGTCAAGATCAGGATGCGCATGTCGGGAAGAAGACGGGACAACTCGCGGGCCGCCTGCAGCCCGGTCAGCCGCGGCATGGCGATGTCGAGGATCGCCAGGTCCGGCCGCTCCGCGCGGGCCTGGGTGACCGCCTCGGCCCCGTCGGAGGCCTCGGCGACCACGGTCAGGTCCGGTTCGCTGTCCAGAATCAGCCGCACCCCGCGCCGGACCAGCGCATGATCGTCGGCGAGCAGGATACGGGCGGGCCCGCGGTCATTCATGGTGTTCCTCTCCGCCGAGCGGCACTCGCAGAACAACTTCGGTCCCCCGCCCCGGCGCAGGCCCGACCGTGAGATCGGCGCCTATCAGCAGCGCGCGCTCCCGCATCCCCCGCACGCCGGCACCCTCCGGGGCTCCCCCGACTCCACGCCCGTCGTCGCGGATCCGCAACTCCACCCACCCGGCATCCCCCCGCTCGGAGCCTGGCCGCTCAGAGCCTGGCCGCCCCGGCGCCGTCCCCGCCCGCTCGAAGCCTTGCCACCCCGGCGCCGTCCCCGCCCGCTCGAAGCCTGGCCACCCCGGCGCCGTCCCCGCCCGCTCGAAGCCTGGCCACCCCGGCGCCGTCCCCGGCCGCTCGGAGTCCGGGTGTCCCGCATCTGTCCCCGGCGGATCGGAGTCCAAGGCGGATCGGCCGCCGGGGCTGGGGAGAAGCCGGTCGAAGCCCCGGCTTGTGGCGGCCGTGGGCGCCGAGGCCGGTCCTAAACCAGTGGCGGCACGTACCGGAACCGGGACGTAGGACAGGCTGAGCGTCACCTGGCGGGCGCCGGAGTGCCGGGCCGTGTTGGTCAGGGACTCCTGCGCGACCCGGTAGAGCACGAGTTCCGTCTCCTTTCCCAGGTCGGGCAGGTCACTGTCGATGGTGCGGCGCACGGTCACCCCGGGCGTCGAGAACTCGCCCGCCAACGACTTGAGAGCACTGGCCAGACCGAGCTCCTCGAGGACCCCCGGCCGTAGCCGCCGGGCGATCCGGCGGATCTCGTCGAGGCCGTTGCGGACCGTCTCCTGCACCTGCCGGACCTCGCCGCAGACCGGCTCGGGCGCGTGGTCGGCGACCCGCTTCAACTCCAGCAGCACCGCCGTAAGGGTCTGCCCCACCTCGTCGTGCAGTTCCTGGGCGATCCTCTGACGCTCGGCCTCCTGGGCCGACAGAGCGCGGGCGGCGCTGGCGGCGCGCTCGGCCTCGAGCCGGTCGAGCATGGTGTTGAAGCTGCGGATCAGGTCGGCGATGCCGCTGCGCCCGGTGACCGCGAGACGATGGCCGGGGCGGAGCAGGTCGACCGTGGTCATGGTGCGGGCGAGCCGCTCCAGCGGGGCCAGGCCTATGCGCAGCAGGCCCGCGTTGGCCACGAGCATGACCACGAGCACGCCGGTGAGGATCATCGCCTCGGTCAGCAGCACCGGCGTCGACACCGTGAACGGACCGACCATCAGCAGCGCGAACGCCGCTGTCACGACCACCGCGTTGAGCAGGAAGATCCGCCAGAACAGGGACAACCGCTGTGGCCTCCTCGCCGGTGTTTCCTCCACCATCGCACCCATCCGCCGGTCGCCCGGCCAAGTCACCGTCCGATCCACCCCATCGCCTATCCGAGGGGCGAACGGGATGTCCGGCCCAGCCTGCCCAATCCGCGTACTGATCGTCCATCCGGGCAGCCACCCATTCGGAGTTCGGTTACCCGAACACGGAATGGGTGGCAGCCCGCTCCTTGAATGGAGAGCTCACCGGATGGTCAAAGGCACTGCCGCTGACTTGGATGGAGGACATGCAGGAACGAGCAGGAGGCGCCGCTATGACACTGGAACGGATCGGTCTGCCCGGAGTCGGCGTGTCCCACCTGCTCACCACACGCGATGGGAATCGCCTGGCCGTCGTGGTGCGGCCAGACGGGTGTCGTGACCTGGCGATCTACGACCCGGAGGAGCCGGATCGGGTGGCCGGCACGGTGCTGCTCTGCGCCGACGAGGCCCACCTGGTGGCCGACGTCCTGCACGCGACCGTCGTGCTCGATCACCTCGGCACGCCGGCACTGTCTGCCGACGGGATCACGGCAGGCGAGGCGCAGGCGGTCCGGATCCGGGTTCCCGCCGGTTCGGCGTGTGCGGACCGGTCGCTGGCCACCCCACACGGCGCCGACGTCGTCGCCGTGATCCGCGGGGCCCGGGTGCTCCCCCACCCGGACCCCGCACTCAAGCTCCAGGCCGACGATGTGCTGCTGGCGGTCGGCAGTTCGCCCGCGCTCGCCCGTCTGCACGACATGCTGGCCGAGCCGTGCTGATCCTGCTGGCCGCGCACCTGGTCGCCGCGATGCTGGCACCGGTGCTGGTCCGTTTCCTGGGTCCGCGCGCCTTCTACGTGCTGGCGACGGCGCCTCTGGCCGTCGTCGGCTGGGCGGTGACCAACCGCGAGGGCGCGTGGATCCATCAGTGGGTGCCTGATCTCGGGTTGAGTCTGGCGTTCCGGGTCGATGCGCTGTCCTGGCTCCTGGTCATGCTGGTCGGTGGGGTCGGCGCGCTGGTGCTCGCCTACTGCGCCCGCTACTTCACACCGGAGACGCCGGGGCTGGGCCGGTTCGCGGCGGTCTTCGTCGGTTTCGCCGGGGCGATGCTCGGTCTGGTGGCCAGCGACGACCTGCTGCTGATGTATGTGTTCTGGGAGCTGACGACGGTCTTCTCCTACCTGCTGATCGGGCACACCGGCACGGCCCGGCCCAACCGGCGGGCCGCGCTCCAGGCCCTGATCGTCACGACCACGGGTGGCCTGGCGATGCTCGTCGGGATCGTGATCCTGGGTCAGCACGCGGGTGGCTATAGCTGGTCGCAGGTGGCCGCGGCGATGCCGGATGGCCCGCTCCTGGTGGTCGCGGTGGTCCTGATCCTGTGCGGGGCGCTGTCGAAGTCGGCGATCTTCCCGGTGAGTTTCTGGCTGCCGGCGGCGATGGCCGCTCCGACGCCGGTCAGCGCCTATCTGCATGCGGCGGCGATGGTGAAGGCTGGGGTGTTCCTGATCGCCGGGTTCGCTCCGATGATCGTCGCGGCCGGTGGCACGGCGGCGTCGGTCTGGCAGGTCCTGGTCGTCGGGTTGGGCCTGGTCACGATGCTCCTGGGCGGCTGGGCGGCCCTCTTCCAGCACGATCTCAAACTTCTCCTGGCGTATGGGACGGTCAGCCAACTGGGTCTGCTGACGGCGGTCCTCGGTTTCGGGACGGCGGGCACGGCACTGGCCGGGGTGGCGATGCTGCTCGCGCATGCGCTGTTCAAGGCGTCGCTGTTCCTGGTGGTCGGCGTCATCGACAAGACGACCGGCACCCGTGACCTGCGCCGCCTTCAGGGCCTGGGCCGTCGGGCGCCGATGCTGGCGGTCGTCGCGGTCACGGCCGCGGCTTCGATGGCGGGCCTGCCCCCGGCGATCGGTTTCGTCGGCAAGGAGGCCGTCTTCGCCGCCCTGCTCGACGCCGGGACGGCCGGGCGCCTGACGCTGGCCGGTGTCGTGGCCGGTTCCATCCTGACCGTGGCCTACACGAAACGCTTCCTGTGGGGTGCCTTCGCCACCAAGGACACCCACGTGACTGTCGAGGCCGCCGCAGCCACGCACGGCCAAACACCATCATCGGAGGCCGCCAACGCCAACCCGGCGGCGCCCTGCGACGGCAAACCCGGCACCGACACGGCAGGGCGAGCGGCGGACGCCGACGGCAACCCAGGCATTGATGCACCCGGGCGAGCGGCGGACGCCGACGGCAACCCAGGCATTGATGCACCCGGGCGAGCGGCGGACGCCGACGGCAACCCAGGCATTGATGCAGCCAGGCGAGCAATAGACGCCGACGGCAAACCAGGCATTGATGCACCCGGGCGAGCGCTAGACGGTGACGGCAAGCCGGGCACCGATACAGCAGGGCAAGCGGCGGGCAGGGCGGGCCAAAGCGGTGAGCGCGCCGGGGTGCCGGCGACGCCGACGGTGCCCGCGCCGGCTGGGTTGTTGCTGTTCGCGCCCGCGGTGTTGGCGGTCGCCGGTGTGGTGGCGGGGTGTCTCGCCGACGTGGTCGAGGGGGTGCTTTCGCCGTACCACCAAGGGTTTGAAGGGGCCGGGGACGTCGCCCACCTGGCGCTGTGGCACGGGCTCGGTGTGCCGCTGCTGCTGTCCGTTCTTGCCGTCGCCGGTGGGCTGGCGCTGTTCCGGCTGATGCCGGCCGGAAAGGCCGGGCCGCGCCCCGGCGGCGGTGTGTACGAGCGTGTGATGACCGGGATGGATCGGATCGCCGTCGAGGTCACCGGGGCGACGCAGCGGGGTTCACTGCCGTTCTATCTGGCCGTGATCCTGATCGTGCTGATCGCCACCGCGGGTCCGGCGATGGTGGCCGGTTGGCCCGATCAGACGTCGTTCCGGGTGTGGGACACGCCGTTGCACCTGGTGCCGGTGGCCGTGTCGATCGCTGCGGCGGCGTTCGCGGTGCCGGCGCGACGGCGGCTGACCGCGGTGATCCTCGTCGGTGTGACGGGGTATGCGAACGCCGGGATCTTCCTCCTGCACGGAGCGCCCGACCTGGCGCTCACGCAGTTCCTGGTCGAGACGGTCACGCTGGTCATGGTGGTGCTGGTGCTGCGGCGGCTGCCGAGTCATTTCTCGCAGCGGCCGGGGTCGTGGCGGCGGCGGATCCGGGTCGGCATCGGTGTCGCGGTGGGCACCGTGATGGCCGGGGTGGGATATCTGGCTGTGTCGGCGCGGCAGGCGGTGCCGGTCTCGGAGGCCTATCCGGAGATGGTCGTGCCCTACGGCGGCGGCCACAACATCGTCAACGTGATCCTGGTCGACATCCGGGCCTGGGACACGATGGGTGAGGTCGCGGTGCTGGTCGCGGTGGCGACCGGTGTGGCGAGCCTGATCTTCCGGCGGGCGCAGCGGCTGAACCGGCGGGGGCCGGTGGAGACGCCGCCCGAGCCGCCGCACGACGAGCCGGTGTGGCTGATGGCGGGGCACACGCTGGAGGCCGGGCGCCGGTCCACGATGCTCGAGGTCGTCACGCGACTGCTGTTCCACATCATCGTGCTGCTGTCGGTGTATCTGCTGTTCACCGGGCACGACACGCCAGGCGGAGGTTTCACCGGTGGCCTGGTCGCGGGGCTAGCGCTGATCGTGCGCTACCTGGCCGGCGGGCGGTACGAGCTGGCGACCGCCGCGCCCGTCGACGCCGGGGCGGTGCTCGGGGCCGGGCTGCTGATCGCGGTCGGCAGTGGGGCGGCGGCCCTGGTCGCCGGCGGGGAGGTGCTGCAGAGCGCGGTGTTCGACCTGCATCTGCCGGTCTTCGGTGACTTGCATCTGGTCACGTCGACGGTGTTCGACATCGGTGTCTATCTGATCGTCGTCGGGCTGGTGCTGGACGTGCTGCGCAGTCTCGGCGCCGAGGTGGACCGGCATGCCCTGCCGGAGGCCACCGAAAAGGAGACCGAACACGAGAGACGGCCTCAGGAGGAGTTGGTATGAGACCGAGCATCGTGCTTTTGATCGCGGTGGGCGTGCTGTTCGCCGCCGGGACGACACTGCTTCTGGAACGGACACTGACACGGGTTCTGCTCGGCGTCATGTTGCTGGGCAACGGTGCCAACCTGCTGGTGCTTGCGGCCGCCGAGCCCGGGGCACCGCCGATCGTCGGGACCGTCGATCCGGCGGAGATGACCGATCCACTGCCTCAGGCGATGATCCTCACCGCCATCGTGATCACGCTCGGGATGACGGCGTTCCTGCTCGCCCTGGCCTATCGCAGCTGGCGGTTGAGCGGCCACGACGAGGTGCAGGACGACGCCGAGGACCGGCGGGTGCGTGAGCTCGCCGAGCGGGACGAGGGCTCGGACGCCGAGGACCTCGACGCGGACGAGACCGAGCCCGTGGAGGTCCGCGCATGACCTGGCTCGTGCCTCTTCCGGTGATCATGCCGCTGCTCGGGGCGGCGACGACACTGCTGATGTTCCGGCGGCCCCGGGTGCAGCGGGCGATCAGTGTGAGCGTGCTGACCGCCACTCTGGTGGTGTCCGCGGTCCTGCTGGTGCTGTCCGCGGACGGGCCACTGGTCGTGGCGGTCGGCGGCTGGCCCGTGCCGCTGGGGATCGTGCTCGTCGCCGATCAGCTCGCCACCCTGATGCTGGTCGTCTCCGCCGCGGTCACGTTGTGCGTGCTGCTCTACTCGATCGGGCAGGGAGGCGCGGACGGCGACGAGGAGCATCCGCTGTCCGTCTACCACCCGACCTATCTGATCCTCACCGCCGGCGTGACGAACGCGTTCCTCTCCGGTGACCTGTTCAATCTGTATGTGGGGTTCGAGATCCTTCTGGCGGCCAGCTATGTGCTGATCACGCTCGGCGGGACGGAGAACCGGATCCGTGCCGGGACGACATATGTCGTGGTGAGCCTGCTGTCGTCGGTCATCTTCCTGGCCGGGATCGGGCTGATCTACGCGGCGACCGGCACGCTCAACATGGCACAACTTGTCGGCCGGCTCGACGCGCTGCCGGATGGCGTGCGGATGGTGCTACAGGGGATGCTGCTGCTGGCCTTCGGGATCAAAGCGGCGATCTTCCCGCTCTCGGCGTGGCTGCCGGACAGCTACCCGACGGCGCCGGCCCCGGTCACGGCGGTGTTCGCGGGCCTGCTCACCAAGGTCGGGGTGTACGCGATCATCCGTACCGAGACGCTGCTCTTCCCCGGTGGGCGGGTCGCTGACCTGTTGATGGTGGCGGCCCTGTCCACGATGATGGTCGGGATCCTCGGAGCGGTCGCACAGTCGGATCTCAAGCGGTTGCTGTCGTTCACACTGGTCAGCCATATCGGCTATCTGCTGTTCGGGGTGGGTCTGGCCTCGCGGGCCGGGATCGCGGCGGCCGTCTTCTACACGCTGCATCACATCGTCGTGCAGACGACGTTGTTCCTAGTCGCGGGCCTGATCGAGCGGCGTGGGGGTAGTACCGCACTGGATCGGCTCGGTGGTCTGGCACGGACCGCCCCGGTACTGGCGATCCTGTTCTTCCTGCCGGCGCTCAACCTCGCCGGGATCCCACCGTTCTCCGGGTTCCTCGGCAAGCTCGGCCTCATCCAGGCCGGTGTCGACGACGGGGCCGCGCTGTCGTGGATGCTCGTCGCCGGATCGGCGCTGACCAGCCTGCTGACCCTGTATGCGCTGGCCCGGGTGTGGAATCTGGCGTTCTGGCGCACCCCGGTCTCGCCGGACGCGACGCCGCTGCGATCGCCACGGCTGATGGTCACTCCGACGGCCGCGCTGGTCGTGGCCGGTGTGGTGCTCACCGTGGCCGCCGGACCGCTGTATGCGTTGACCGACAACGTCGCCGGGGACCTGCTCGCCCGGACCCCGTATGTCGAGGCGGTGCTGCCGTGATGGATCGTGCCCGGGACAGGGTTCTCGCCGTCGTCGCTCTCACCGTGGTGTGGGTGCTGCTGTGGGGCGTGTTCTCCTGGTTCACCCTGCTCGGCGGGCTGCTCGTGTCGATGCTGGTGCTGGCGGTGTTCCCGCTGCCGCCGGTGACGTTCGCCGGGCGGCTGCGACCGGTCGGGCTCGCCCGGTTCGCGGTGCGGTTCATGACCGACCTGGTGGTGGCCAGTTTCCAGCTCGTGTGGACGGCGTTCGCCGGGCGGCGGGTGCCACGCAGTGCGGTTCTGGCGGTGCGGCTGGCCGTGCGCTCCGATCTGCATCTGACCCTGTGCGCGGAGGCTGTGTCCCTGGTGCCGGGGAGTTTGATCGTCGACACCGATCGGGCCGAGGGAGTCCTCTACATCCACGTGTTCGACGTGACCGGGGCGGCCGACATGGAGCGGTTCCGGCGGGATGTTCGCGAGCTCGAGGAGCGCATCGTCCGGGCGGTCGGTTCGGATGCCGAGATCAGCATGCTCGCCGCTGGTGCCGGTTCGATTCAGGAGGTAGCCCGATGAACGTGGTCGCCATCGTCGCCGCGGTGTTCCTGGCTGCAGCGGCCGGTATGGCCCTGGTCCGGATCATCCGCGGGCCGTCGACACTGGACCGGATCGTGGGCACCGATGTGCTGCTGGCGATCACCGTGTGCGCGATCGCCACCGAGGCCGCCTACAGCCGCGATGCCACTGGACTGCCGATCCTGCTCGGGTTGTCGCTGCTCGGCGCGGCCGGGTCGGTGGCGGTGGCCCGGTTCGCCGATCCGGCCGCCCGCCCGCGAGCGGTACCATCGCCGTCGGCCGTGGACTCGCCGCCACCATCGACCCCGCACTCACCATCGCCATCGACCCCGCACTCACCACCGCCATCGACCCCGCACTCACCACCGCCATCGACGCCGCACTCGCCACTGGCCGTGCACTCGGCGCCACAGCCTTCACCGGCGACATTGCCGGCATCAGCGGGATTCCCTTCGATGCACGCTGATGAGTCACCGGAGGCTCTCCGATGAGCGTCACCGCGGTTCTCGACGCGGTCGCCGGAGTCTGCCTGCTCGGCGGGGCACTCCTCAGCCTCGCGGCGGGAGTGGGGCTGCTGCGATTCCCCGATCTGCTGTCGCGGATGCATGCCGCGACGAAGCCGCAGGTTCTGGGCCTGTTGCTGATCCTGGCCGGCACCGCGATCCGTCTGGGCACGGCCGTCGACATCACGACGCTGGTGCTCGTAGGTGTGTTCCAGCTGGTCACGGCACCGGTGGCGGCACACATGGTGGGCCGGACCGCCTATCGCGCCCGGCTGTTCCGACGCGACCTCCTGCTCGCGGACGAGCTCGCCGACGATCGTGAGACCCGAGCGGCGGCACGCGAGTGAAGGGAGAGACGGGAGGGCCAGGAGAGACGGAGAGACGGGAGGGCCAGGAGAGACGGAGAGACGGGAGGGCCCGGAGGGCCAGGAGAGACGGGAAGACCGGAGAGACGGGAAGACCGGAGGGCCAGTGACCGGAGGGCCAGAGACCGGAGGGCCAGAGACCGGAGGGCCAGAGACCGGAGGGCCAGAGACCGGAGGGCCAGAGACCGGAGGGCCAGAGACCGGAGGGCCAGAGACCGGGAAGACCGGATATGGCCGCGGGATTGCCACGGGACCGTTCGGTGGGGCGTACGAAATCGAAAAATCAGACCGGCTGCGGCGCGGCAGCCATCCGGGCCCCGCATTCGGCCGGCGGAAGGGGTTTCGCCATGAAGTAGCCCTGGCCGT
Organism: Actinoplanes subglobosus; assembly: GCF_042650585.1. Classification (NCBI taxonomy): domain Bacteria; kingdom Bacillati; phylum Actinomycetota; class Actinomycetes; order Micromonosporales; family Micromonosporaceae; genus Actinoplanes; species Actinoplanes subglobosus. The sequence continues at coordinate 193,874 of NZ_JBHSBL010000015.1, read as the reverse complement.
AGCGGTATCCCATGTCCCGGAGCCGTTCCAGCTGCGCCTGGCTCTCGATGCCCTCGGCCACGGCCCTGAGCTGCAAATACTCCACCAGCTGAGCGACCGCGGCGGCAACGGCGAGGCGGCCCCGGTCGGCGCCGTCGGCAATGCCGTCGACGAACGATTTGTCCAACTTGAGGACGTCGACGGGGAAGGCCCGCAGCAGGCTCAGCGAGGACTGCCCGGTCCCGAAGTCGTCGAGAGCCAGCCGGACGCCCATCTCGTGGAGGGCTTCCAGGGCTTCGGTGACCTGCGGCCCGTCGGCGACCGACGACTCGGTCACCTCGATGATCAGGTTGCGGGGCTGCAGGCCGGTCTCGCTGAGGATGGCGGCGACCTCGTCGACGAAGCCGGTCTCGCGCAGCTGGCGGACGGCAACGTTGACGTTCACCGCCTCGACCGCGTCGGTGCCGAGGGTGGCGTGCCATTCGGCGAGCTGGTTGCACGCCTCGCGGAGTACCCACACGCCGAGCGGCACGATGAGCCCGGAGCGTTCGGCGACGGGGATGAAGTCGGCCGGGGAGACGAAACCGCGATCCGGGTGCTGCCACCGGACGAGGGCTTCGCAGCCGTGCATCCGCCCGGTGACCAGGTCGTAAACCGGCTGGTAGAGCAGACGCAGCTGGCCACCGAGGATGGCGTCGTGGAGTTCACCGGCGAGGCGGGCGTGCGCGGTCATGTCCTGGCGCATGCGGGGTTCGAAACGCACCCAGGACGCCTTGCCGGATTCCTTGGCCGCGTAGAGGGCGATGTCGGCGTTGCGCAGTACTTCGTCGGCGGTTTCGCCGGCCTCGGCGACGGCGATGCCGACGCTGGCGTGCAGGAGGAACTGCTGCTCACCGGCGTGCACGGGCTGGCCGACGGTGGCCTGGAAGCGGGTGGCGGCGGCCTCGGCGACGGCGGGCCGGTCGGTGGGCAGCAGGATCGCGAACTCGTCGCCGCCGAGCCGGGCCACGCACTCGCCGGCGTTCCCGGTGACCGGATGGCCGGCGTTGTCCCGGAGACGCTCGGCGACCTGGCGCAGCAGCTGGTCGGCGGCGGCCGGCCCGAGAGTGTCGTTGACCATCTTGAAGTCGTCGATGTCGATGAACAGGGCGGTGGACGGCTGCCCGGCTTCGAGACGTTCGGTGAGTTCGACGAGGAAACCGGTGCGGTTGGCGAGACCGGTGAGGTTGTCGGTGAGGGCGAGGCGCTCGAGTTCGGCCTGCTGGGTGCGGATGCCGCGGAGGGCCCGGGTGTTCTCCCGGAGGCTGAGCAGCTGCCGGGCCACGATGATGGAGGCGATCAGGACGGCGCCGACGATGACGGCGCGGCCGCGCAGGTCGAGGTCGCGGGCCGACACGATGATGACCAGGACGGCGGTGACGGCGACCGACAGGAACTGCAGCGGGTCGGCGAAGGACCAGCGCAGATGCCGTGGTTCGATGTTGACGACCAGGCCCTGCCGGTAGGCGGCCAGGCACATGCCGAGGCCGACGAGCGGGTAGCCGAGGTAGGAGACGACGGTGACGCTGAGGTCGTTGCCGACCAGGAAGGCCAGCACGGTGGCCAGGCCGACGACCGGTTCGAAGGCGAGGATGCCGAGCGCGAGCGGGTCGACCCGCCCGTGTGGGCTCATCGCGGCCCGGCTGAAGATCACCAGGCCGAGGAGGCAGCAGATGCCGACGACGCCGACCGCGCTTCGGGCGGCGAGGGTGTCGCCGTCGGGCCGGGTGCTGTCCGGGAGGGTGCGCAGCACGATGTAGCCGAAGAAGACGGATCCGGCGACGATGACGGCCGCCCCGTCGAGCAGCAGCCGCACCCAGTCCAGGCGGGTCCGGGAGGTGATGGGAACGTGGCGGAAGGCGACCATGGCGAGGACCAGGCTGATCACGTTGGACGCGGCTTCGTAGGGCGGCATGTCGGCGTCGCCGCGGAACACCGCGATCGTGGCACACACCGTGCTGGCCATGAGGGCGGCCGCCGATCCGGCCCAGAGCCGCCAGAAGGCCGCAACCTGGGGCACCTTGGCGAGACGGCTGACCCGGTAACAGGCGATGGTGCCGCATGCCGTGATCACGAAACTACCGGCGAGGCCGTGCAGGGTGTCGTCGGGTTTACGCAGACACAGCCAGACGATCACGCCGACCAGAGCCACCAGGCTCAGGATCGGGGTTACGACCAGCACCCGGTCCCGTGGCGGCGGACCCGGGGTGACGTCGGATCCACGCATTGTCGGCCTCTCGCCCGTCGGCACCTTCCGGGTCCCAGATCGGCCGGAACCGGGCCAGGCTGAGGTGATGGCGTCACTCCTCGGGGAGCGCGGCCGGCACCGGCGGCATGCGTGTCGCCGTGATGATGTCCGCGCTGAGCCGGGTCAGCAACGTGATCAGGCCGAGTCCGAGCACACCGAAAAGGCCGATCCGCAGCGGTGTCGTGTCGTCGAGGAAGCCGGCGAGCACGCCCATCGCGGCGCCGATCCCGGCGATCAGGAAGGAGGCGACGATCAGGGAGTAGATCCGGACGCGGGGCTTGGTCCAGAAGAGGACACGGGTGCGGTCCTGACGGGTGAGGCGGTGGAGGTACTGCGAGTCCCACATGAGGGACAGCACCAGCACCCCGAGGACCTGGCTGAGGGTCGTGTAGAAGTCATCGTGCACCCCGCCATGCTAATCGGCGCTTGCGTCCACACTGGACTTCGCGGTTACGTTGTCCCATGGGCTTTCCGCACGTCGTGGTCTTCGTCCCGGGGATCGCCGGCAGTCGGCTGGTCACCCCGGCCGGCCCGATCTGGACCGGCAGCCCGGCGACCCTCGCGCGATCGGCGGCCGGGGCGCGGCGGCTGGCTCTCTCCGGCGACGGGCGCGCGGCCGAGCCGGGCGTCACCGCCGACGGTGTGCTGCTCGGCGCCGGTGTGCTTCCGGGGCTGGCCGGCGTCGACTTCTACGGCCGCTGCCTGCGCGAACTCACCTCCTCACTCGGGCTGGAGCCGGGCCGGAACCTGATCACGTTCCCGTACGACTGGCGTCTCGACAACCGGGTCAACGCCGGCCTGCTCGCCCGGCAGGCGCCCGGCTGGCTGGCGGACTGGCGCGCGACGGGCGGGCCGGACCACGCGCGGCTGGTCTTCGTCGCCCATTCGATGGGTGGCCTCGTGGCCCGGCACGCGATCGAGGTGCAGGGGCTGCGCGACCTGACCGCGGGCGTCGTCACGATCGGCACGCCACATCGCGGCGCGCCGAAGGCTCTGCGGGCCCTGACCGGTGGCCTGCCGGTGCTGCGTCTGTTCCCGGGCCTGCTGGAGCAGCTGCGGCGGATGCCGTCGGTGCACCAGCTGCTGCCGGTCTTCCCGTTCCTGACCAGGCCGGACCGCTACGCGCGGCTCACCGATCCGGAGGTCGTGCACGGTCTGGACGCCGGCCTGGTCCGCGACGGCGCCGCGTTCCTGCGGGAGATCGAGACGGCGGCGCGGGCGAACGCCGGCGAGGCGGGCCCGCTCGCGCATGCGATCGTCGGCGTCGATCAGGACACCGCACGGCTGCTGCATCTGCCGGACGGCGGCGGGCCCGCGTCACTCGCCGTCACCGCCGCGGGGGTACGGGACCCGCGCGGCGACGGCACGGTTCCGGAGGGTTCGGCGTACCCGATCGAGTGGGATGGTGCCCGGTCGGCGACGTGGGTGGCCGGCCGTCACCTGTCGCTGCCGGGCATGCGGGTCGTCCTCGACCAGCTGACCGGCTGGCTGTCGGCGATCGCCGAGCCACGACGTCTCGCCGCGTTCCGTGACGTGCACCGGGCCGGTTTCCCGCTGTCGCTGGACGCGCCGGAGGCGGTGCCGGCCGGTGCGCCGGTGGAGTTCGCCGTGACCGCGCCACGGGCCGGTCTGTGGAGCATCGAGGTGCTGGTGGAGGCGGTCGACGGCCCGGTGGAGGTGCGGGTGGTGGACCCGCCGGGCGGGCTGGTGATCCTGCCGGACGGTCTGCCGGAGGGGCTGCACCGGATCCGGGTGCGGACCGCTCACGCACCCGAGCAGGAGTTGTCCGATCTGCTCCCGGCCGTTCCCGCGGAGACGTGACGCGATGCCGCGCTGGTGGGACGAGATGCTGTTCGAGGGGCTGGTGGCGTCGGGTCTGCGGCACCTGCGGCGCGGCGACGCCGTGAAGGCCCGTCGCGACTGGCAGGCGGCCGCGACCCGGGCACACCTGACCAGCCAGGTGGTACGGCTGTCGCTGCTGCATCTGCAGGCCGGTGACCCCGCCTCGGCGGCTGACCTGCTCGCCGCCCTCCGCGACACCGACGTCACGTTGCTCCAGCTCAGAGTGGTGATGGAGCTCGCCCGCGGTGACACCGGTGCGGCCGAGCGGCTCGCCGCCGACGGTCTGGCCCTGGTGCCGCCGGACGGTTTCGCGGCGACCTGGTTCCACGTGGTCCTGGCCAAACTGGCCCTCGACCGTGGCCGGCCCGGTACGGCCCTGCTGGAGATCGACCGGATCGAGCTGGCCGAGCCCGACGACACCGACATCGAGGCCCGGATTCTGCTCCTGGACGCCGGTTCCACCATCGCCCGGGCGCTGTCCGCGGCCGGCTACCACGACATGGCCGCCGACATGGCCGACGACATGATCGCCGAGGCCGAGCGGATCGCCGCCGGGCCGGGCGAGTTCCCGCAGCTGCCGGGGGTCAGCACCACTCCGGCCGACCTGCTGCTCGACACGCTGCTGACCGGCGCGCGGATCCGCTACCGGGCCGATGACACGGCCGGCGCGATCCGGCTGCTGGATCGGGTCGACGCGGTCCTGGCCGAGTCCGGCGGCGCGGACCGCGGGCTGATCGGGCAGGCCGCCCACCTGCAGACGATGATCGCCGCGGCCGATCCGTCCATCGATCTGGACCGGCTGCGGGAGATGATCGACCTTCCGGTTCCGGGCGAGCGGGCGTACGGGTGGTCGCTCGCCGGCAGCAACGAGGCACAGCACTGGGCGCAGGAGCAGAACGCGCTGGCCCGCCGCGAGTACCGGGCCGGACTGACCGGCGAGGCGCTGGCCCGGGCGGGGCGGGCGTTGCCGGTGGCACGCCGGGCGTTCGGTGTCGACCATCCGATGGTGGCCGAGGTGCTCGCCGTGATCGCCGGGACGGCCGCGGCTCGCGGGGAACTCGACATCGCCCTGGACGCGGTCCGCCTCGCCGGTGACATCGAGTACCGGCAGATCGCCGGTCACGCCACCCTGCATGACAGCGAGCAGCTGCGCGTCGCCGTGGACCGGCATTTCCGCCGGTACAGCCTGTTCCTGGCGGTGTGTGTGGCGGCCTGCGAGGCCGGGTCCGCCGACGCCGCGGACGTGCTGTTCCAGACCGTTCTGCAGCGGCAGGGCCTGGAACTGGACGTGCTGCGCCGGGCCCGCCGCAACCGGCCGGCCGGTCCGCTCGCCGACGAGTTGCGCGAGGTGACCCGGGAGATCTCGGCGCTCAGCGTCGGCGGTGCGGAGCGGCCCCGCGAGGAGTACACGGCGCTGTTGTCGCGCAAGTGGCTGCTGGAGATGCGGATGGGCGCCGAGGCCGGGCCGGTCACCGCTCCGGCCACGGCTGATCTGCTGGCCGCGCTGCCGCCGGGCACCGCGTTGCTCCAGGTGCAGGTGTGGGTACGGGCCGACCTGTCCACCGGTGAGGCGGGCAGCGGCAACGGGGTGGAGTACCTGGGCCTGCTCGCCGTCGACAATACGGTCCGGGTGCTCCGGTTCGGACCGCACGGCGACGTGGACCGGCTGGTCACCCGGTTCCGGGCCGCGGTCGCCGCGGGGCGGGCCGATCCGCACGTCGCCGGTGATCTGGGGCATCGGCTGGCCGAGCCGCTGCGGACGGCGTGTGCCGGGGCGGCGGCGCTGCTGGTCGCCCCGGACGGTGCGCTCGGCCTGATCCCGTGGGACGTGCTGCCGGACGCGGCCGGGATCCCGCTCGGCGAACGGATGCGGGTCTCCTACCTGACGTCGGCCCGGGTGCTGCTGCGCGAAGCCGCTCCCGGGCCGGCCGGTGAGCCGCTGGTGGTCGCCGGCCCCGACTTCCACCCGGCGGATCACCCCGTCGAGCACCCCCCGGGGTGGCGCAGCCTGTCGGCACAGTTCCCGCAGGGCTTTCCGGAGCTTCCCGGCGCCGCCCGCGAGGGTGAGGAGGTCGCCCGGATACTCGGCACGCACGCCTGGACCGGCCCGGAGGCCACTCGCGATCGCGTCCTGCAGGCACGTTCACCCCGGATCCTGCACCTGGCCACGCACGGCTTCTACCTGGACGAGAACGACGCCGACCTGCGCCGATCGGTCTTCGCCCGGATCACCGGCGACGCGCACCGCAGCACCGACAGCCGGCTGATGTGGATGACTGCGCCCATGCCGATGCTGCGCTGCGGGCTGGCGCTGGCCGGCGCCGACGATCCCCGGTCACCGAACGACGGCGTGGTGACCGGCGAGGATCTGGCCGGGCTCGACCTCGATGCCACCGAGCTGGCGGTGCTGTCGGCCTGCGACACCGGCCTCGGCGACATCCGCGTCCAGGAGGGGGTGACCGGCCTGGTCTACGCGCTGTCGATCGCCGGCGCACGCGCGGTGGTGGTGAGCCTGTGGCGGGTGGACGACGAGGTGGGCCGCCGGTTGATGACCGGCTTCTACGAGCGTTTCGTCGCCTCCGGCGACGCCGCCGTCTCGTTGCACGAGGCCCGCCACGCCATCGCCGCCGACGACCCGGATCCGGCCCGGTGGTCGAGTTTCGTCCTGTACGACCACGTCCCGCGGTGACCGGCGCCGTTATCCGGCCAGCGCGGCCGCGGCGTCGTCGGCCAGCGCCCGGGCCGAGACGGTCGCCTGCTCCAAGGTTTCCCCCTGCACCACGACACGACTCAGGATGTCGCCCTTGGCCAGCAACAACGTGCACCGGCCGGCCCGATGCCCGGACTCCTCGCAGTAGAGCATCCGCCGGTCGACACCGGGCAGCTCGGCCAGACCGACCCGGCGGATCCCGCTGTACTCGACCCCGAAGTCGGAATACCGCTCGCACCCGAACCGGCCACCGACCTGATCGATCGCCTCGGTGGCGGTGATCCGCCCGTAGGCACCGACGAACTGCCGCACCTCGGCACCGGTGTCGACGTCGAACTCCTCCTCGCGCCACAGCCGTTCCTGCCCGAACGCCGCGACCAGCGCCCCGAACCCCGGCCCGTTGTCACACACGTGAGCCGCGATGTCCTCGCTGTCGGGCATGTCGAGCGTGACCGGCGTCAGCCAGTTGACGGCGGCGCGGTCGAGCAGCGCCGACTCGGCCCGCTCGGCCGCGCCGGAACGCATCGACTCGGCCGTCTGCCGCAGCGGGGTCTCGGCGTCACCGGCGCAGTCGGAGTGGGCCCGGATCTCCTCCGGCCCGGCCAGATCACCCATGTCGTCGAGGGGCCGGGTCAGATACCGCACCTGCCTCGGGTCGGTACCGGACGGGTAGGACGGCACCGCCGCGAGTTGCAGGGTGATCGATTTGCCGATCCCGGACCCGTACCCGTCGGCGTAGTCCACTGTCACCCGGAAGTCGTCGGGCAGACCGGGCGCTCTCGTGTCGTTCCCGGGCGGCGCGGTGACGTGACGGAACGGGCTCCCGTCGCCGATGACCACGAACTCGGCCGTCTCGGCCGCGGGATCCCTGGGCCCGGAGACCGACCACCAGGTGTACGGGGACTCGCCGATCTGCACCCCGGACAGTTTGTCGCCGGCGCAGAGCGGCGCGAACAGGTGGTAGTCGTCACCGATCCGCGCGACGCCGATCCGGTACTCCAGCCGCTCGGCGGAATCGTACGGGCACCCGGCGAGCATCAGCCCGGCGAGCACCGCGACGAACCCGGACAACGTCCTGCGCACGACACCCCCGCATCGATCGTGTGCTCGATCGTGTGCCATCACCGGGCGATGTAACCAGGTCGGCCGGGTCGTCGTAACCAAGGCGTTGCTTATGGGGTTGATCAAGATGAAGTTGATCTACTAGCTTCTCGGCGTGATCACCAAGCGCATCGCTACCGCCGCTCTCGCCGGCGTCTTCCTTGTCAGCCTGTCCGCCTGCTCCGAGGAGAAGGCCCCCGCCACCTCCGCGCAGCCGGCCGCGACCACCGCCAGCGCCGCCGCCCCGGCCGCCACCACCGAGGCTGCCGCCGCCGCGCCCTCCGACAAGGAGATCTGCGAGGGCGCCAACAAGGCGAGCGAGGCGATGAAGGACGCCATGACGACCATCTACCAGACGACCGGCGACCTCAAGCCGGCCGACCAGCAGACGATCCTGGCGGACATGGCCAAGCAGCTCGACAAGGCCGTCGGCACCAGCGAGACCGAGGTCGGCAAGGCCGTCAAGCTCATCGCGACGCAGGCCACCGAGGCCGCCGCGGCCAAGGACCCGACCGCCGCCCTCGACACCCCGGAGTCGACGAAGGCCGGCAAGGACCTCAACGCCGCCTGCAAGAAGGCCGGCGTCACCACCCAGTACTGATCTTCCACCCCACCCCCCCTGGACGGCCCGGCGTGCGACGCACGCCGGGCCGTCCGCACAATCAGGGTGCGGAGAACAGCGGCGTGCTCAGGTACCGCTCACCGGTGTCCGGCAGCACGACCACGATCGTCTTGCCGACATTCTCGGCGCGCCAAGCCAGCTCACGGGCGGCGTGCAGCGCCGCGCCGCTGGACACACCGGCAAGGATCCCTTCGGTACGGGCCAGCTGCCGCCCCGCCTCCCGAGCCTGCTCGACGGTCACCCGGACCACTTCGTCGTAGATGGTCGGGTCGAGGACCTCGGGCACGAACCCGGCGCCGATACCCTGGATGCCGTGCGGTCCCGACTCGCCACCGGACAGCACCGGCGACTCGTCCGGCTCGACCGCGTAGACCCGAAGCTCCGGCCGCTTCTCCTTGAGCACCTGACCGACACCGGTGAGAGTGCCGCCAGTGCCGACACCGCCGACGAACAGGTCGATCTGCCCGTCGGTGTCGTTCCAGATCTCCAGTGCGGTCGTACGGCGGTGCATGTCCGGGTTCGCCGGGTTGTCGAACTGCATCGGCAGCCAGGCCCGCTGCTCCTCGGCGATCTCCAGGGCTCGTTTGACAGCGCCCTTCATGCCCTCGGCCGCCGGAGTCAGGACAAGCTGTGCCCCGTACGCCAGAAGGAGCGCCCGCCGCTCCGCGCTCATGCTGTCCGGCATCGTCAGGGTGAGGCGGTAGCCTCGCGCGGCCGCCACCAGGGCCAGGCCGATGCCGGTGTTGCCGCTGGTGGCCTCGACGATCGCCGAGCCGGGGCGCAGTTCCTCGGTGGCCTCGGCGGCCTCGATCATGGCGAGGGCGATCCGGTCCTTGACACTGCCGCCCGGGTTGGCGGATTCGAGTTTGGCGACCAGCTTGGCCGGCAGTCCGGGTTCGAACCGGGTCAGCCGGACCATCGGTGTCCGGCCGATCAGCTCGGTGACGTCGTTGTAGATCATGGCCTCGCTCCAGAGTTGATGCCGGCGTTCGGTGTTGATGGAACAATCTCCGCGGCCGGGGCGCGCACCCGGGCCCCGGCCGGAATGTCCGTGACGACCAGCGCGAGAGCGCCGATCTCGGCGTCGTCGCCGATACTGACCGGGCCGAGGACGGTGGCGCCCACCCCGAGTGTGACCCGATCTCCCACTTCCGGGTGACGGCGGCTGCCCTTGGTGTCGCGCTGCCAGCCGCGCCCGCCAAGGGTGACCTGGTGATACATGGTGACGTCGTCGCCGATGCGGGCGGTCTCGCCGATCACCACCCCGGCGCCGTGGTCGACGAAGAAGCGCCGGCCGATCACCGCGCCCGGGTGGATCTCGATGCCGGTGAGGAACCGCATCACCTGCGACACGAACCGGGGCAGGAACGGGATGTGGGCGCGGTGCAGCAGGTGCGCGGCGCGATGGCCCCAGAGCGCCCAGAGGCCGGGATAGAGCAGCACCTCGGCCACCTTGATCCCGTACAGGGCGGGGTCACGCCGGCAGTAGGCGCGGATGTCTTCCAGCACGGAACTTTTCCTCGGGGAACGGGAGCGGAGAGCGGGCCCCACGGTGGCACACGCCGGATCCACTGAGTCGACGGCGGGGGCGTCAGTCGCGCTGGCTGGGACACCGCTCGTCGAAGACGCGCCGCACGTGTGAGCCCGCCATCGGCACGGCGAACCGGTAACCGGCCATCCGCTGCTGGGCATCCTGCTCACTCATGCCGGCAAGGTTATCCGATCATCACAGAGCCGTTCAGGGGCCGAAGGTCCCGGCCCGCCGGCCCGAACCGGCGGGACCTGTTGCCCTGACACCCGCGACCTGCGCCGCCCTAGCATCGGGGACGTGAACACGTCGGGGGCCGCGGTCGCCCTGCTCAGCGCGACACGGATCACGGTGGCCCTGGCGGTGCCTGTCATCGTGGTCCGCCCCGAGCTTTCGTCAAGACGATGATCCGCGAGCGCGGCTCCAGCGCGTACCGCCGGGCCTCGATCGGCTACCACCTGGCCGCACTGGCCGCTGCGACGACGATCAGCGCCTTCGCCGCGGCGGTCTTCGCGGCCCTGCTCGCTCGCGCCTGGCTGCTCCCCGGCCGTCCGATGACACCGAAGCAGGTCGGTCTCGTCGAGATAGCCGCCAGCCTCCTGATCCTGCTGACGGTCGGCGCAACCTGACGTCAACCCATTAATGCACGGACACCGTTCATGTACTGCTGGCGATCGATGCGGCCGAGCAGGATTCGCTGCAGGATGTAGCCCTGGACCAGCCCGAAGAAGGCGGCCCCGATGCCGACCGGGTCGGCGTCCGGCGGGATCTGGCCGGCGGCCTGGGCGCGCTGCGCGGTGAGCACCGCCCGTTCGCGGACACGGCCGTAGACCTCGGCGACCAGCGCCCCCACCTCCGGATCGTGGACGGCCTCCCCCCACACCTGGACGGCGATGCGCACCGTGCCGTCCTCCACCGCGGCCACGTCGATGAGTTCGAGGAGCCGGTCGAGGATCTCCGGGATCGACGGCATCGGGTCGAGCGCGAGCAACCCGTCGAGCACCCCGGTGACCGCGGTGATCTTCTCCCCCGCGATGGCCGTGATCAGCTCGTTCTTGCTCTTGAAGTACCGGTAGAACGCGCCGACCGACAGCCCCGCTTCCTTGATCACGTCCTGCATGGACGTCTGATGGAAACCGTTGCGCACGAAACACCGCGCGGCGGCGTCGAGAATCTGCTGGCGGCGGGCGGCGAGGTGGGCTTCCGAGACGCGAGGCACCCCAAAACCTTAATCATTGGGTACGGCCACCCGAAGCACCGTGGCTACACCGCGACGCAGGCGGCGGGTCCGGCCCGGCAAGGCGTCCCACGGGTGGATACGGTTGCCCGGAATTAGAACGCGTTCTAGTCTCAGCGGTATCGACGAGCCGATTGCGGCGGGACGGGGAGGCACCTGATGTCGACGGTTCGGGATCTGGCACGACAGTCACAGGCAGCGGCCGGCACGAAGGACCGCGAGACCTGGCTCGGCCTGTTCGCCGACGACGCCGTCGTCGAGGACCCGATCGGCCCGTCACCGCTCTGCCCCGACGGCCTCGGTCATCGCGGCGCCGAGGCCATCGCCGGCTTCTACGACACGGTGATCGGCCAGGTCGAGAAGATGCATTTCGCGATCGAGCGTTCCTACCTGTGCGGCGACGAGATAGCCGACGTCGGCACCATCCACCTCACCATGCCCGGCGGCCACACCGTCCAGGTCCACGGCGTCTTCACCTATCGCGGCAACGACGCCGGCAAGATCGCTGCCCTGCGCGCCTACTGGGAGTTCGACAGCGTGATGGCCTGACCTGCCGGATCGCCGGCGGGATCGCGCTGACCATCGGGCTGCCGAGGCGGTCAGGAGACCGGGCGCACGGTCACGGCGCGGCGGGCAGCGGAACCAGGCCCCGGACGCGGAGTTCACTGATCCGCTCCGGCGGAACAGGCCGTGAGTACAGGTAGCCCTGGCCGTACTCGTAACCGAGTCCGCGCAGCAGATCGCGCTGTTCCTCGGTTTCGATGCCCTCGGCCACCGACCCGAACTCCAGTGCCGCCGCCATCTGGCTGACCGCCGTCGCGACCGCCGCCTGCCGGCTGACCGTGGTGATCGACTCGACGAACGAGCGGTCCAGTTTCAGCGAGTTGACCGGGCAGGTGAGCAGCAGTCCGAGGGAGGACGCGGCGGTGCCGAAGTCGTCGAGGGCCAGCTTCACGCCGAGCGCCCGCAACGCGATCATCGTGGCGTGCGACTGCTCGTCGTCCAGGACGGCGGTCTCGGTGACCTCGATGACCAGGCTCCCGGCGGGCAGACCGGTCTCGGCGAGGACCGCGGCGACGTCGGCGACCAGGTTCGGGTCACGCAGTTGCGGCCCGGCCACATTGACGCCGACCTGCAGCGGGGCCTCCCCCGGGAACTCGGCCAGCCACGCGGCACCCTGGCGGCATGCCTGCCGCAGCGCCCACCGGCCGATCGCCACGATCTGGCCGGTGCGTTCGGCGACCGGGATGAAGTCGATCGGCGGCACCAGGCCGCGGGTCGGATGGTTCCAGCGGATCAGCGACTCGACACCGGTGAGCCGGCCGTCGGAGAGCCGCACGATCGGCTGGAAGAGCAGCATGAACTGCTCCTGCTCGACGGCCGCGTCCAGCTCCCGGATCAGCACCGCCTCGGCGCTGATCCGGGCGCCCATCTCGTCGGCGTAGGCGATCCACTGGCCCTTGCCGCGACGTTTCGCCTCGTACATGGCGATGTCGGCGTTGGCGAGCAGGGTCGACGGGTCGTCGCCGGGCCGGGCGCCGGTCAGGCCGATGCTGGCCCGGGTGATCAGGGTGTGCTGGAGCAGGACGATCGGCTCGGCGAGGCGGTGCAGGATCTGGGCGGCGACCGCCTCGGCGCCGGCACGGCCGATCCCGGGGAGCAGCACCGCGAACTCGTCGCCACCGAGCCGGCACACCAGGCCGTCGCCGAGCGCGCCGCGCAGCCGGGACGCGACGATCACCAGCAGCGCGTCACCGGCCGCGTGGCCCATCGTGTCGTTGACGGTCTTGAAGTCGTCCAGGTCGATGAGCAGCACCGACGAGTCGGTGGTGAGCAGGCGGGCCGTCTCCTCCCCGAAGTGGGTGCGGTTGGCGAGTCCGGTCAGGCCGTCGAAGGACGCCTGCTCGCGCAGCTGCACCTCCTGGACGCGCAGCTCACCGAGGGCCACGTCGAGGCGGCCGATCAGGTTCATGTTGTCGTGGAAGGCGACCAGCTGGCGACCGGCGACCAGGCAGGTGATCACGACGAGACCGACGGTGGCGCCGACCAGCTGCGACGACGCGGTGTCCGGCAGCATCAGGAAGAACACCACGAACGTGACGGCGACCATGCCGTACGGCAGCAGGCTGTAGGGGCGGCGTTTGGCGGTGTAGCGCGGGTCGCCGACGCGGACGACCACGATCTGGATCCACGGGCCGATGGCGATCAGGACGCTCGGCAGGAGGCGGATCGCGTACACGTACGCATGGTCAAGGGTTTGGAAATCGCCGGGCAGGAACGTGCTGACGCCCTGGACCATCGCGGCGGAAACCATCGGCCAGGCCGCCATCCGCGCCATCGGCGGATTGCGGATGAGCGCGACCTTGGTCGCGGAGAACGTCGCGACCAGCACCAATGCCGCGGTGACGCTCGCGTTGACCCGGTCGGTGCCGGCGCCGTCGAGGGGGTTGAAGGCGAAGCACCAGGCGACCACGCCGCCGCCGACGAGCACGGTGGTGGCGTCGAGCCAGAAGACGAACCGCTCGCGGGCGGTGCGCAGACCCTGCGGGAAGATCAGGCAGGCGACGACGTTGCTGGTCATCCCGATGGCGAAGAATACGGTTTGCACTGATCCTCCGGTGAGCGAGGGCTCACCGGACCGGATCAGAACCTGGAGGCAATGGTACGTGTCACCGACCGTGAACGATGCTCCGGCGAAACTGATCATCGACCAGAAGCGTCGATAGCGCACGTCGGCGAGTCGCCGCAGTCGCCATCCGCCGTACGCGAGCGCCGCGTCGAGCGGCACCTGGGCCGCCCAGTACACCTGCGCCTGCCGCACCGCATGGCCGTTGAGCAGGAAGAACAGCACGCATGCGCCCAGGGTGAACCCGATCAGCCCACGCAGCACCGGATCCCGGCGCAGGTGGTCCACCGGACGCCCGGCCGGTTGCGTGTCGGTCAACAGTCATCCCCTCCCATGGTGCTCCCCTGCTGTATCGGACAGCCGCACCGGGATCCGAGGACTCCTCAGGTAAACAGCTGATTAATCGGCCCGTCCGGGCCGCCCACCAGCCGATCGATCTCCACAGTGGATGGCGAGCCGTGGTTCGCGTCACGGAGGCTACTCCCGCCTGTTGCGGAACGCCATATCCGAGAGCGATCCACGACCCGCTTCTCCAGGGCACGCTCCGTCAGGGGCGCATCTCGTAGGCGCCGACCAGGCCCAGCACCTGCTGCCAGACGGCGGCGTCGCGGGACTCGTCGCCGACCGGCCGGCGGAGGTTGGCCAGCGCCCAGGCGGCCTGCTCGTCGGTGGTCGCGGTCTTGCCGTGCAGTTCGGTGGCGTAGGCGGAGAAGTCCCGTACCAGGATCGCGAAGATCTCGTCCAGCAGCACCCGGTCGACGCCGGTCAGCTCGGCCTGCTCCAGGATCAGCTGTCCGTAGACGATCAGCGCGAACAGGTGGCCGACCGACAGCAGGAAGTCGAGGTCCTTCTGCTGTGCCTCGGTCGGCGCGTGGTCGCGCAGCAGCGTGCAGAAGCCGTCGGCCTGCTCCCGGAACCGGGCCACGTTCGGCAGGCCGGCGTGCGTGTCGTACGCGGTCCGCCAGTCGTGGAACCGGATGGCGCCGAGCCCGCGCGCGGGACCCTGCCGGAACAGGAACTCGTCGTCGGCCGCGTCGTGGCGGGTCGGGACCGGCGCGTACTCCGCCGAGGGGTTGAAGAGGTAGTTGGGCATGAACTTGAGGATCAGGGCCAGGTTGACGTGCACCGTGCCCTCGAGTTTCGGCAGGCCACGGATGTCCATGGCGGCCTTGTCGAAGTAGGTGTCCGCCTCGAAGCCCTTGGCCGCGATCACGTCCCACATCAGGTCGACGACCTTCTCGCCCTCGGTGGTGACCTTCATCTTCGTCATCGGGTTGAACAGCAGATAACGACGGTCGTCGGGCCCGGCGCTACGGAAGTAGTCGACGGCGCGGTCACTGAAGAGCTTCATGGCGACGAGCCGGGCGTACGCGTCGGTCAGCTCCCGCCGCACGTGCGGGAAGTCGGTGACCGGCCGGCCGTAGAGCATCCGCCGGTGCGCGTGGGTGACCGCCTCGTACATGGCGTGCTCGCAGATCCCGATCGCGGCCGTGCACAGGTTGAACTTGCCCACGTTGACGGTGTTGAGTGCGGCATCGAACGCGGCCTTGCCGGTGTGCAGGACGTCCTGCGCACGGACCGGATAGTCGGTCAACTCGAACGTGCTCACGTACATCTGCTTGTTCACGACGTTCTTGATCAGGTGGTAGTTCTCGTGCCGGCTGTCGGCGGCGAAGAACACGTACCCGTCCGGCCCCTCGACGTCGGAGCGCCGGCCGAACACCGAGACCAGCCCGGCGACGTTGCCGTTGCCGATGTAGTACTTGGTGCCGCTGGCGGTGAATCCACCGTCCCCGGTCGGCGTGAGAATCATGTCGGTGGCGTAGATGTCGGCACCGTGACTGCGCTCGGACAGGGCGAACGCCATCACGTGCCCGTCGTCGAGCAGTTCGGCCGCGCGTTGCCGCTGGACCGGGTTGGCGCTCTGCCACACCGGCCCGAGACCGAGAACGGTCACCTGCCACGTGTACCAGTAGTCGAGCCCGTAGAAGCCGAGGATCTCGCTGAGCGCGGCGTTACGGGCGGTGTCCCAGCGCTTGTCGCCGCCACCGTCGGCCGAGGGTGTCAGGAACGTCGCGAACAGTCCCTCCTTCGCCGAGAACGCGAGGAAGTCGTCGTACCAGGCCCGGTCGATATAGCTCTTGACCAGCGCGTTCTTGCCGCGCTCCTCGAAGAAGTCGACGAGGGCACGCAGCAGCCGGCGACTTTCGGCGTCGAGGTGCGCGGGGTCGTAGGTGTTCGGGTTGAAGAGCACGGAACGTTCCTTTCTACAGTGCTCGGAGCGTGTCGAGGACGTCGTCGAGCCAGTCGAGCAGCATCCGCTCGTAGGCGATGCCACCGCGCAGCACCACATGCTGCAGGCGCTGCCCGGCGTCCAGCTTGTCAGGATCAGGAAAATCCCTTTTTTCACCATTCAGGTACGTGGTGAGCAGCGTCTCGTGCTCAGCGCGATACCGCTCCACCTCACCGATCAGCTCGGCGCGCCCGGCGTCGTCGGTGAACGCCGCGCCCCGGATCTTCACGGCCAGCTCGTGCCGCACCGCCTCCGGTTGCACCGGCGCCCGCAGCCACTCGACGAGGGCCGTCCGTCCCGGCGAGGCGACCGAGAAACGGCGCTTGTCGGGCCGCCCGTCCTGGCCGATCTCCTCGGCGGTGACCCAGCCGTCCGACTCCATGCGCTTGAGGACGCGGTAGATCTGCTGGTGGGTGGCGGTCCAGAACCGGCCGATCGAGCGCTCGAAGCGCCGGGCCAGCTCATATCCGGACCCGGGCTGCTCCAGCAGGGAGACCAGGATCGCGTGTTCCAGCGCCATGCCTCGCATCCTGCTATGCACATCGTTGCTGTGCAACTAGGTGCATAGCAACCGGCCTTCCCGGCGGATACGATCCCTTTCGATGTACGGACGTCGCCTGCACATCGCCCGGAGCGCCGCACTCGCCGCCGGGCTGGTGATGCTGCTCGCCTCGACCGGCTGGTTCCTGCTCCGCTATCGCGTCTACGCGATCCCGACCGTCTCCATGGCTCCGCTGATCACCCCCGGTGACCGGGTCGTGGTGGACACCTGGTCCCAGGATGCCGCCAGCGGCGACGTGGTGCTGCTGGACGGCGAAAATCTGCTGCTCAAACGCGTCGCGGCAACCGGCGGCGAGACCATCACCTGCTGCGGCGATGCGTCGGCCATCACCACCGGTCAGGTCACGGTCGGCACGGGCACGACCCCCTTCACGGTACGGATACCCGCCGGCCGCCTTTTCGTCCTCGGCGACAACGCGGCCGCATCGCTGGACTCCCGGGCAGCCGCGGGTACCCCGTCCGCAGCCGACGGCGACGGGACTCTCCCCACCACCCAGGTCCGGGGCCGGGCCGTGGCCGTCATCTCCCCCGCCCACCAGCGGCTACTCCCGGACCGGGCAGCCGCCACCCTCACCCGGACCGGCATGGTCTTCGCCGCAGGACTCGTCCTCCTGCTCACCGCCGCCCTGCTGACCCTGCGATCGTCGCCGGCCGACGGATGACATCAACCGCGCTCGGCTGCGGCGAGAATCCGGCCGGCCCTGTCGAGCGCGGCCTGGTTCGTGGCCCGCACGTCGAGCAGGCCGGCGCGATTCTGTGCGACGACCTCCTCCTGGAGGGCCGTCTCGACCGCGAACATCGTGTCAGGCAGCCGGGTCCGCTGTTTGCAGAGAACGTCAGCCGTGGCCGTGGCGATCTCGACGGGAGTCGCGTCCGGGGTCTGTGTCCATCGGGGATCACTGTCGGCGGTCTCCGGGTCCGGGTAGGTGTACCCCGCGTCCCGCATGCAGCGGGACCAGCGGTCGTTGGCCTCGTGAACCCGGGCGTCGGTCTGCATCCGCGAGAAGGTCTGCAGTTGCAGGACCTGCGGGTCGACGCCGGACCCACCGACGGACAGCGCGCGTGACGCCTTGACCGCGCATCCGCCCTCACGGGTCCACGCGGCCACGGCCTCCGGGTCGGGTTCCTCGCCCACCACGGACGGGCGCTGCGGTCGCGCGGCCCGGTAGCCGCGGGCCCGGGCTTCGTCGAGTTCGAGCACGTAGTAGCGGCGCGCGTTGCGTGGCTCCGGCACAGCCTCGGCCGACGGCTCAGGCTTCGGCCAGCGCAGGCCGAGCCGAGCCAGGCACCGGCGCCCCAGAACGGTGTGCGCGCTGCTGATCAGCTGGATCTGCTCGTCGGTGAGGAGGTATTCGTCGAGCGGCAGGCGGATGTCGGACCCGGTCCGGATCACGGGCGTCGCCACCTCCGCCGGGGTGCAGCCGGCGGCGAGAAGCACGCCGGCCGCGGTGACGACGATCCTCCGGATCACTTCGCCCAGTCGAAGCGGTGCGAGCGGAAGGAATTGTCGAACGAACCGAGGCTCGGGTAGCGCCAGCTCATCCCGTTCTCCGCCCGGTCGAACGGCAGCAGGGTCATGCTGGCCCCGGTGTAGTTCTGTCCCGTGAACGCCCGGACATACATGCGGGGATGCAGGTTCTTGACACTGCTGGTGTTCTGGTCGACCAGGACGCGGGTGTTGACGAAGTAGGCGCCCATGTAGTTACTCAGGTCGCCCTGCCATTGGTCGAAGATCGGCCCCGAATAGTCCTCGTACATCCACTGGACGTACTCCTCGGTCTCCGGAATGCCGTCCTGCGAGTCGGCCAGGGCCGGACCGGCGGGCACCAGAAATGCGGCGGCGGCCGTGGCCACCGCGATGATTTTCCTCAGCATGATTGCTGATGTTCCCGGGAGACATCCGGCGAGGTGACCGTGACCTGCTTTTTCACCCGTTGAGTTCGTTCAGCGCTCGTCGACGTAATCGCATTTCGACACCGGCCTGGAGGGAGTGGCGGACCGGTTCAGGACCGGGAACCCGCCGAGCCGATGACGTCGGCCGACAGATCGCTGCCCCGGACCGTGCCGGCGCGGATGAACACCTGGCCGGCCTTCACGTCGTTCCCGGAGAACGCCGGGAGCCAGATGTTCAGCGGCAGCCAGGTGGGGATCAGGTCGGCGGTGATCTCCACCGGGAGCAGCGGGACGTCGAGATAGGGAACGGTGATGAGGCCCCCGAGACGGGTGGCGTAGATGTCGACGTCGTCGATGTCGAGGTCGATGCCGAGACGCAGGTCGGGGCCCGGGTCCTTGGTGAGGATCCGGTAGTTGTCGGCCTTCAGGTTGTCGGCGTGGAACACGAGCGCCTTGACCGTTCCGTCGACGGTGGGCATCTCCACGGTCCCCCGGAACGTGAACCCGGTCGCCATGAGCTTGTCCGCCATGACCTCAGGGACGTTCTCGCCGTATGTGGTGGAGGCGATCCGCCCCGGATCACTCATCCGAGGTGCCGCCGTCATGCCAGGCCCAACAGAAGCGGACGCGGACGCCGAGGCGGACGCGGACGCGCCAGGCCCGGGATCGCCGCTGCCTCCCGTGCCCGGCGATGCGGTCCCGGTGCCGCCGGTCGGGGTCCCGCTCGGTGACGGAGTCGGCGCGGGCGTCGCCGATGGGGACGGGCTCCCGGATGCCGGCGCGCCGGCCGACGGATTCGTGGAGGGATTCGGGCATGCCAGCCAGAGCCATTCCGGAATCCACCACGGACGCGTGGCGCCCGGCACAGGAACACAGGACAACGAGACCGCGGGAACCGCAGCCGCCTCTTGCACCGTGCCATTCACCTCCGCGGCCCGCGCATTCACCGGGCGGTACACCATGACCGACACGATCAACCCCGCACAGACCGCGACGAGCAGACTCGCCATCAGCTGACGCCATCGCGCCGGGCTCGACGCCAGCGCCCTGGCAGACGACTCCACACCCGGACTTGACCGCACACCTCGAGTTGACTGGGCATCTTGAGTTGATTGCACATCTTGAGTTGACTGCACATCTTGAGTTGACTGGACGTCTTGAGTTGACTGCACGTCTTGAGTTGACTGCACGTCTTGAGTTGACTGCACGTCTTGAGTCGACTGCACGTCTTGAGTCGACTGCACGTCTTGAGTCGACTGCACGTCTTGAGTCGACTCGTCGTGTGCAGTCGGCGGTTGCGCTGGGTCGTGCTCGGCGGACGGCTCCGCGGTGAAGGGACGCCAGCCGAACGCCATCGCTGCACCGACCAGGGCCAGCAACGCTCCGATGCCTCCGCCGCCCAGGTTCGTCGTCACCACGGAGACCAGGGCGCAGATCGAGGCCACCACCGCCACGAACGACCGCTGGGCGGGAGCGAACCAGAAGAACAGACCGGCCGCGATCAGAATCGAACCGATCGCCACTCCGGAGACGGCGGCCATCCCGACGTGGATCATGACGGGTAGCGGGGCCATCGGCAGCGTCAGAATCACCAGGCCGCCGAGGACGACCGACACCCCGCCCCAGAACGGACGGGTCCGGCGCCAGTGACGGAACGCCGCCCGGCCCGGAACCCGCTCGTCCAAGTCGGCGCTGAACTCGCGCAGACGGGTCAGAAGCATTCGTTCACGCCGGTCGTCACGGTCACCTCGAGGTCGCCGGCCAGTTCCAGAGTGCCGCCGTTCGCCGACCAGGCCGTGCTCTTCACGTCCTCCGTCCGGATCGTCCCGGCCTGCACCCCGAACCGGCCGGGCGGACCACTGACACCCTCCACCCGGTCCAGCGTGGAGGCGTCCCGGCCGGCCTCCACATCGGTGATCACGCCGTTGCCGCCGAGCAGCGCGTCCGCGTCGGCGACCACGTTGGTTCCGGTGATCGCCTCGGAGCGGCCGCCCAGCACCTTCAGCGAGATCTTTCCGACGACCGGTACGTCCACCACCGCGGAGGTGCACACGTCGCGCAGGGAGGCCTGACCGACGCCGGCGAGCATCACCGGATGGTGGGTGCCGTCGATGCTCTGCGCCGTGTCCAGATAGGCGGCGACGTCCGTACCCTCGACGGTTGCGGCTTTGACTTTGAACTGCTGGCCGGAGACGCCGAACGAGGCGGCGAGCGCGCCCTCGGCGATGCCGACGGTGACGCCGCCGAGCACGGCCAGCGAGGGGAGCAGGAGCCAGCAGGCCCGGCCCCAGGAGGTACGACCTTCGTCTGCTCTCATCGGTGAGCTATCTCCCGTCGGCGGTGAGGGGGTTGCGCCGCCGGGACAGGCGCCGGCGCAGGTCGTTGAGGTAGTAGTCCTTCACCAGGTCGCGCACCTTGCCGGGCAGTCGCGGGTAGACGAGCCTCGTCACGCCGAAGAAGCCGTCGAACGCTCGCTGCTGCCGCGGTGACCAGGTGTAGCCGAACTGCGCACGGATCGGTTCCGGCAACAATCCGACGGTGACCAGCCGGTTCAGCGGCTTGGCCGGGTGCATGACGAGCGGGATGTTCTTCGGGCGCATCAGCGCGGCCGCGATCTCCCGGCCCTCGTCACTGACCCGCAGGGTGTGGATCGTGCGGTCCCAGTAGGCGTCGAAGGTGGCCCGGTCGGCGGGCCAGGCGTCCTCGGGGCAGCCGATCGAGGTGGCGAGCACGCTGTACTGGCGGAAGCACTCGTCGAGCTCGGCGTCCGGCAGTGGGCCGAACACGCGCTGATAGATGAGGACGGCAGTGTCGTAGAGGGTGGCGTTGACCCAGACCTGCAGGTCGGGGTCGTCGGCGTAGTAGCCGGGGCCGGTCACCTTGCGGTGCATCGCGGTGACGGCCCGGCTGATCGCCCGGCCCTCCTCCACGGTGCCGAAGAGCACGCCGAACACGTAACTCATCGTGGTGCGCAGCCGGTCGAGGGGACGTTCGGCGAAGTCGCTGTGGTCGTGGACGCCCTGAGCGACGCCCGGGTGTGCGATCTGGAGCAGCGTGGCCCGGCCGCCCCCGGCGAGCAGGAGCCCTTCACGGGCCACGCGCCGGATGACCGCGCTGTCGTCGAAGAGACCTTCATCCATGTCAGGAAGGTAAACCACGATTAACTTCCTGTGAAGGGTGCGGTGCTCATCGCGCGATTCGCAGTATCTGAGCTGCGGCGTGGGATTAACTTATGTGCGACCTGTCCCCAGCTGGTCAAGTGGGATGGGCACCGTCTCGATCCACGACGGCGGGGCGTCGGGGCAGTCACCGACCAGGCCGGCGATCACCCGGACGTTGCCGGGACGGACCTCCGGCCACGGGGTGTAACCGTCGGTCAGGACGATGACGATGTGGGGGCGCTCCTGAGCGCGTAACGCCTGCTCGATGCCGACCCGCATGTCAGTTCCGCCGCCGCCGGCCAGAACGACATCACCCACGGTGTTGGCCTGGCGGACGGCGTGGACGTCGGCGTCGCAGGCCAGGACGGTGACCCGGTTACGGCCGATACCGACCGCGCGCAGCACCCCGGCCACCTCGCCGAGCACGGCCTTCAGCTCGCCGTCACCCATCGAACCCGACGTGTCGACGACCACGGCCACCCGCGGCATCGGGCGGCGCAGGCTCGGGAAGACCACACGGGGTACGGCCGTCCCGCGGCGCGATGGTCGCTGATAGGTGTAGTCGACCGCAGCGGAGGCCCACGACGCCGCCTCGCGGACCGCGCCGGTCAGGGCCCGTCGCCAGTCGACAGTCGGTTCCAGGATGTCGTCGGCCCAGCGGCGCCAGCCCTCCGGGATCCGGCCCCGCGACTTCGCGTGGGCGCGCATCTCGTTGGCGGTCTGCCGGCGGATCGCCGCGGCCTCGACCGCGCTGACCCGGGCGGCATCCGACGACTCCCACGGCATCTCGCGCCCGTGTGCCCCGGAACCACACTCCGGGTGATGTGGGGTCGGCGGGATGTGCGGCAGGTACTGCTCGAACATCTGGCCGTCGGGCAGGCCGAACATTGCCGGGCGCAACGCGTTCGACGGCAGCGACGAGATGTCGTCGTTGATCTCGCAGTCCTGCGCGATGTTGACCCGGTGATGGTCGTACCGCATCTCCGGCGCCACCAGCATGGCCCGGCCGTGGTGGTCGCGCAGCAGGTGGGCGACCTCGTGCACCCAGACGGCGGTGAGCTCGTGCACCGGGGTGGCGTCGACAAACGCCGGATTCACGTAGCAGCGCCAGTGCCGGTCGACGCCCATCGTCGGCACCTCGTGACTGGGCACCACGGTGAGGCTGTAGAGCGCCGACGCCAGGTAGGGCTGGGAGCCGGCCGCTTTCAGGCGCGCGGCCAGCAGTTTCGTCCGGTCCAAGGCGTGGGCGGCACTGACCCGCTTCGGCCGGGGTTGCGACGGCACCCCGGAACCCGACTGAGCCGGCGCCGGCCCAGTGCTCTGTACCGACGCCGGACCGACCGGCTGTGCCGACACCGGACCCACGGGCTGTGCCGACACCGGACGAACGGGCTGAGCCGACACCGGACCGACCGGCTGAGCCGACACCGGACCGACCGGCGGGGAGTGTGGCGTGGGCGGGGCCGGCTGGGCCGGGACGGGGGCGCTGGTCGGGGCCTGCCGAGGCAGCGCCGGGTCAGGAGCCACCGGACAGCAATCCGGACGCGGTGAGCACGCCGAGGAAGGCGTCGATCGAGGCCGGGACCGGCCAGGACGGCTCCCGCATCCGGGCCAGGTCGAACGCCGCCCGGGCCGCCACATCCGGCACGCCCGCGTCGACGGCCTTGGCCAGGACCGTCCAGCCGGCCTCCCAGCGCTCGCGGGTGACCTTCGCGTCGATGGCGGCCACGACCGCGGTGAGGAACGCCAGCTGGCGGTCACCACGCTCGGGAAGGGCGAACGCCGCCGGATTGGCGAGGACGCGCTCGGGATCGGGCAGGTCGAGCTCGTCGAGGTAGGTGGTCAGCTCCAGGCCGGGACCATCCCCGACGGCGCCGATGATCGCGCTGGCCAGCGCCTCCCGGCTGGTGCCGGCACAGAAGTGGAAGACAAGCAGGCGCAAGGCCATGTCCCAGGTCCGTGGAGAGGGCCACGCACCACCGCGGGCCTCCGCGTCGGCCGGCAGGTGGTGGGTCAGGCCGGGACGGGCCGTGAGGAAACCGGCGATCACGCCACGGGCCTTGGCCAGGGCGCTAGCGGCCCGGTCGGCGGCGATGACCGGCACGTCGATGCGCGGCCACACGCCGGTGAGGCCCCGGGCGACGACCCGCGGATCGTGCGTCCAGTGCAGGTGGACGAAGCGGTTGGCCAGCGGCGGGCTCAGGTGCCAGCCGTCGGCGGCCGAGGACGGCGGGTTCGCGGCAGCGACGATCCGGACCTCGTCGGGCAGGGTGAGGCTGCCGACCCGGCGCTCCAGGACGACCCGGAGCAGGGCGGCCTGCACCGCTGGCGGGGCGGACGACAACTCGTCGAAGAAGAGCAGGCCACGGCCGCGGCGGGCGAGCCGGACCGCCCAGTCGGGCGGGGCCATCGGGACGCCCTGGACGGCCGGGTCGTCGCCGACGATGGGCAGACCGGCGAAGTCGGACGGCTCGTGCACGCTGGCGATCACCGTCTCCAGCGGTATGTCGAGACCGTCGGCGAGCTGGGCCAGGGTCGCCGACTTGCCGATGCCGGGCTCACCCCAGAGCAGGACCGGCAGGTTCGCGGCGACGCACAGCGCGAGAGCGGCCGCCCGGTGGTCGGTGACCGGCTCGGTCCGAGTGACCCGGATCTGGCGCAGCAGCGTATCGGCGGCGTCGAGCCCGGCGGTCATGCTCTCTCCCTCAATTTGGCGATCACGGCCGTCCAGCCGTCGTCGGCGCCGTCCCGCTCGATGATGTCCAGCTGGCTCAGAATGCTCATGTACATCACCCGCATGCGGGGGTCGGCTCCGGCGTCGGCCAGGGCCATCGCCACGTCGGCCGGCCATCGGTGCCAGACCGCCTCGAAGAGCGGGGTCATCTCCAACCGGTCACGGGTGTTGACGTCGACGCCCGCGGCCAGCAGGCGGGGAAGCAGCCGGGTGTGGTCGAACGCGTTGAGCCGGTGCAGCAGGGTCCGGCCACGGTTGTCCCGGATGTCCGGGTCCATACCGGCATCCAGCAGCTCAAGCACGACCCGGGTGCCGCCGTGCCGCATGCGCAGCCACAGGTCACGGCGGTACGCGCGGACGCGTTTCGGTGGGCGGCTGTCCCCGCCACACCAAGCGAGCTCGGTGTTGAAACAGCCACCGGTGACTCCGCCGAACGCGCGCAGCGACCGCTCGCGGCGCCTCTCGGCATCGGTGTGGTCGGGCAGGCCGAGTCGGCCGTGGCCGAGAGTGATCGCATGCCAGCCGCCGCCGCAGCGGACCCGGACCCGCTCCTCGGTCGCAAACCCGGCCGGGACGATCGGCTCGGGCGGCTCGGGAACGGCGTCGGGGAAGAGCACCGCGCGGACCAGGGGATGAAGGGCGCCGGGACGGATCATGCCGCGCCGGACCAGCTCGGTGTCGATCAACGAACCGTCGACCAGCGAACCGTTGGCCGGCGAACTGTTGGCCGGCGAACCGTCGACCAGCGAACCGTCGACCAGCGAACCGTTGATCGGCGAACCGTCGACCAGCGAACCGTCGACCAGCGAACCGTTGATCGGCGAACCGTCGACCAGCGAACCGTCGACCAGCGAACCGTCGATCGGCGAGCGGTCGACCAGCGAGCCGGGCAGCCCGGCGGCATATCGGGCATCCCACATCGCGCGTGGCACGGCATGGTCGAAGGACCCGGCGGGCACCACCTCGATGATCAGCGGGTCACCCATCGGGCGGCGGGCCGGAACCCGGGCCACGAGCACCGGCGCCCCCGGAGTGATCGGTCGGCCGGTCTCCAGCAGGTATGTCCGGTCGGAGGCCAGCTCGGTCGACCCGCCGAGGGCACGTGGCAGATGCCAGCGCAGCAGGTCGGGGGCGAGGCCGGCGAGCAGGTCGGCGACCGGGGCGGGGTCGGTGATGTGCACGTCGACGAGGGCGGCCTCGCAGGCGGCCCGCCAGTCGCCGCGCTCACGGGCGGCGGTGGCCTCGGCGATCATCCAGCCGGGCACGGCGTAGCGGCGGATGCGGGCCCAGTCGGCCAGTGCCAGCGGATCGTAGCCGCTCATCGACGCCTCCCCCGTGCCGACTTCGCGGGGAGCATACGCGACCCCACCGACATTTCCGGCCACGATTTTCACGCCACGGTCCGCAGGTAGGCGATCATCGCGAGTACTTCGGGGGCACGCTCCTTCCGGCGGGTCTGATCCTGGAAGTCGATGCACTCCAGGATCGACATCGTGGTGAAGTTGTAGGACGGCCCACGCGGGTCGGCGCCCGCCTCGACCAGCGCGCGGACCAACCCGGCATCACCGCCGCGGGCGACGGCGGTGGCCAGCGGCGTGTGCCCCTCCCGGTCGGCGGCGTCGATCCGGGCGCCGGACCGCAGGAGCCGCGGCAACAGCAGAGCGTGGTCGAAATCGGCGAGCAGGTGCAGCAGCGTACGCCCGCGGCTGTCCCGGATCTCCGGGTCCATCCCGCGGTCGAGCAGGTCGGCGACCACCTGGGTACCGCCGTGGGTCATCCGCTGCCACAGGTCGTCGCGGGCGGCGCGCAGGGCTCGCGGCAGCCACCCGCGAGGCTCGGTCCATGCCTGCCCGACCGCGAAGCAGCCGGCCGACACGCCACCGAAGGCCCGCATGGACCGCTCCCGCTGGACCTCGGTCTCGGTGTGATGAGGCAGCTCCAGGCGGCCATGGCGGAGGCGGACCTCATGCCAGAGGCCCCCACAGCGGACCCGGACCGGTACTGCCGCAGCCACTACGAGGGCCGACTGCGTGCGCCCGCCCGATCCGGAAGCCACCTGCCGGCCCTCATCCGGCCCGGAAGCCAACTGCCCGCGCTCAGCCGATCCGGAAGTCGTCTGCCTGCGGTCGGCCGGCCCGGAGACCGCCTGCCTACGGCCGGCCGATGCGGAGACCGGGTGCGCGCGCTCGGCCGGGAACAGGGCGGACCGAACGAGCGGATGCAGATCGGCGGGAGTCAGCAACCCGTGCCAGACCAGCTCCAGATCCGCCGGGAAACGCAGCAGCCCAGGGTGCAGTCGTGGCAGTGATCGGACCGGGACCGGCTCCCGCGGATAGCGGGACGTCACGGCGGTGGCGGTGATGGTCGTGTCGCCGACGTCGATGCGGACGGCTCGCGTGCGGTCATACCACAACGCCCAGGACGCCTGCCCATACTGCCGGGCGACCCGGCGGGCCTCGGTCGCGAGCCGCAGAGGGTCGATGGTCGCCGCGACCGCGCGGAAACGACCGGGCCGCCAGCTGTCGTCCTCGAACCATCCGTGCTGAGAGAGGCCGGCAGCCGTCCACGACTCGTCCGAACCCGGCGCCAGCACGAGCCGCTCGGCGAGCGCGGGCCGGTCGTCACCGCCGCCGAGCTCGGCGCGGGCGAGCGCGACGCCGTCGGCGGTGAACAACGGAACCCGGGCGGCCGAGCCGCCGATTGCGAACCGCAGCTCAGCCGCGCGGCGGGCATTCCAGTGGTAGGGCGCGAGCCGGATCAGGGACGACGTGTTCGCCCGGTCGGACCATCGGACGGCGTCGAGCGTGAGCCTCTGCGACCCGAGCACCGAATCAGGCGACCGCAGCACGAGCACAATGGTCTCGGCGTCGACCGGACCGTCCGGCGCCAGCACATACTCCACACCGGTCGCGAAAGTGGTGTAACCACCGCGTGCCCGCGGCAGATGCCACCGCACCAGGTCGGGCGCGAACCCGACGAGCATGTCCTCGACGTCGGGCTGCGGTCGCCGTGGGTCGAAACGGACATCGATCTGGCCGGCGGCGCACGCGAGACGCCAATCGCCGGCGGCCCGTGCCGCGGCACAGGCTTCGATCATTTCCTCCGGTACGCCGAACCGCCTGATCCGCCGATGCAGAGCGAGCGCGTCGCTGCCGCCCACACTGCCTCCCGAGCCCGCCGATGGGTGTAGGTGGCGACACCGGCCGGATTCGAACCGGCGTCCTCCTGCTCGAGGTCAAGGCGCGTCGACCACTGCGCTACGGTGTCGCCGCGCCGGAGCTTACGGGCACCCTCCGACACTTTCCGTCAGAGCGCGTGTTTCCGCAGGTAGGCGACGGCCGCCTCGAAGTCGGGGGCGAGGTCCTCGTGATAGTCGAGGATCTCCTCGAAGTGCTCGAGCACCGACATCCCGCCCTGGTTGGGCAGGTGCGGGTCGGCGCCGGCGTCGGAGAGCGCGACGATCAGGCCGGCCGGCCAGCGGTGCACCACGGCGAGGTAGAGCGGGGTGCTGCCCTCCTTGTCGCGGGCGTTGACGTCGAGGCCGTCGGCGAGAAGACGCGGCAGCAGACGCGGATGGTCGAAAGAGCGGACCCGGTGCATGAGGGTACGGCCACGGCTGTCGCGCAACTGCGGGTTCATCCCGGCGTCGAGGAGTTCGAAGACCGTCCGGGTACCGCCGTGGATCATCCGTTGCCACAGGTCCTCGCGGTGGGCGCGCATGCGGCGCGGCAGTCGGCCGGGTGCGCCGTGCCACGACTGCTCGACGGCGAAGCAGCCGGTGACCGACCCGCCGAACGCGCTGAGCGCACGTTCCCGCTGGCGCTCGCTCTCGGTGTGCGAGAGCAGCTCGAGCCGCCCGAGCCGGACACCGATCCGATGCCAGTCACCACGACACCGCACGCGAACAGGCTCGACCGGTAAGGCAAGCACGGCAGAGCCACCCGGCCAGGCGAGAGCGACAAAATCGTCCGGTGAGAGAAGCCCGGCAGCACCGACCGGTGAAGCAGGCGCGGCAAGACCGTCCGGCGAGGCGAGAGCGGGCGGCACGGCAAGAGCAACGGGCGAGGCAGACGCGGCGGAACCGTCCGGCGAGACGAAGGCCGACGGCACGGCAAGAGCAACGGGCGAGGCAGACGCGGCGGAACCGTCCGGCGAGACGAAGGCCGACGGCACGGCAAGAGCAACGGGCGAGGCAGACGCGCCGGGACCGTCCAGCGAGACGAAGGCCGACGGCACGGCAAGGGCGGCGGGTGAGGCCGCGACGGGTTCCGCGTCCGGGAACAGTGCCGCACGGACCAGCGGATGCACCTCGCCCGGGGTGAGCCGCCCGGTCCGGACGAGATCGAGGTCGACCTGGTAGCGAACCAGCTCCGGGGAGATCCGTGGCAGGCCACCGTGGGTGGCCCGCCACGCCACCCGGATGGCATCGCCGTCGAGGTCCAGCCGCAGATGCCGGCCGTGGTCGAACCAGAGCGTCCACGTGCCGAGACCGAACTGCCGTGCGAGCAGCCGCACGTCATACGCCAGCCGCACGGTGTCGACACTGCGCAGGTCCGCCCAGTCCGCCGGCGGCACGACGTCGACGACGAACCCGGCCGCGAACGGTGGTTCTGCGGCGTCGGCGAACCCGGCGCCCGCCCCGGCGGGGGACGCCGGGCCACCGACGGCGGCGCGCAGGTCACCGGCATACCGCACGTCCCACAGGTAGGCGGGCACCGGCACCACCTGGTTGACCTGAAGATCACCCCAGGGGACGGCCTCAAGGGTGAGGCGCTGGGACCCATACACCGACAGCGGCGCGTCCACGGCGAGTACGACGGTGTCCGCCCCGATGACCGTGTCGCCGGGAACCAGGACATATCGCACACCGACCGCAAGGGTGGTGTCGCCACCGAGAGCGCGCGGCAGATGCCACCGCAGCAGGTCGGGCGCGAGGTGCACGACGAGGTCGCCGACGTTGTCGCTCAGGTTTTCGTTCAGGTTGTCGTTCAGGTTGCCGCTCAGGTTGTCACGGACGTCGATCCGCCCGGCCGCACAGGCGGCCCGCCAGTCGCCGCGCGAGCGGGCCTCGGCGCACTCGGCGATCATCCGCTCGGGCACGGCGTAGCGGCGCACTCGCTGCCACTCGGCGAGCGAGAGTGGATCATGACCGCTCACCGCGCCCCCTCACGAATCGACCGGAGCATACGCGACGAAGGCATCAACGCGCGTGTTTGCGCAGGTGGTCGAGGGCTCTGCGGAAGTCGGGCCGCAACCGGTCGTAGCCGGCCATCCGCTTGGCGTGGTCGAGCACGGTGTGACCGCCACGGTTACGGATCCGCGGGTTCGCACCGGCGTCGACGAGGGTGGTGATCACGTCGGCCGGGCCGTACTGAACGACGATCCGGTGCAGGGCGCTGTTGCCCTCCTTGTCGACGGTGTCGATGCCGACGCCCGCGGCGAGCAGGCGGGGCAGCAGCTCCCGGTGGTCGAACGCGGCGATCCGGTGGATGAGCGTGCCACCGGCGCTGTCGCGCAGGTGCGGGTCGAGACCGGTGTCGAGCAACTCCAGCAGTGTGTCGGTGCCGCCGTGGACCAGGTGCTGCCACAGCTCGTTACGGTAGGCGCGCAGCTGCCGTGGCAGGCGGCCGAGCGCCCCATACCACAACTGCTCGACGGCGAAGCAGCCTGTGACGGCGCCGCCGAAGGCACGCATGGCACGCTCGCGCTGCCGCTCGTCGACGGTGTGGGCGAGCGGGTCGAGGCGGCCGAGGCGGGCCTCGATCTCGTGCCATACACCGTTGCAGCGGACCCGCACCAGCTCGCCGTCGGTGGGGCGGAACAGGTCGGCGGGAGCGCCGGGGAAGAGCGCGTCACGCACGAGCGGGTGCAGTGCCCCCGGTTTGAGGCGGCCCTGCCGGATCAGTTCGAGATCGGCCGCAAACCGCACCATGGCGATCCTGGTGCCCGGCGGTTCGTCGGCGGTTCCGGGTTTCATCCCGTGGTCCGAGACCAGGGAGATCCGCACGACGTCGCCGGGCTCCACGACGACCCGCAGGTGGCGGTAGAAATGCTGCCAGACGACCCAGGTCCGCTCCCCGAGGCGGGCCGCCAGCCAGCGAGTCTCGTGGGCGAGCCGGAGCGGGTCGAGATCCTGCAGCGGCCAGGAGTGGTCGGCCGAGCGCCAGGCGCCGTCCTGGCCGGGGGCGAACTCGAAGCCGGCCGCGGCGAACGCCTCCCGGCGGGTGGGTGCGCGCCACACCCGCTCGGCACGGGCGGCCAGGTCGTCGCCGAGGCCGAGGCTCTCCTCCGGCACGGCCTCGCCGGTGGCGGTGAGCAGCGGAAGGCGGTCAGCCGAGCCACCGAGGGCGGCGCGCAGGCCGCCGGTGTGCCGGGCGTCCCAGAGGTACGCCGGAACCGGCACCGCCCGCCCGCCGCGCAGGTCGGCCGCCCCGCGGACAACGCCGAGGCGCAGCCGCTGCGGGCTCGCCGCGGTGTCCGGTGACCGGACGGTGAGCAGCACCGTCTCGGGCCCGACCGGCTCGTCGGGAATCAGCAGGTAGAGCACGCCCTCGGTGAACGCCGTACTCCCGTGCAGGGCCCGTGGCAGGTGCCAGCGCAGCAGGTCGGGGGCGAGATGCGCGACCGGGGCGTCGTCGGTCACGCCGGGGTCGACGTCGATGCGGGCGGCGGCGCAGGCGGCCCGCCAGTCGCCGCGCTCCCGGGCATCGGTGCAGGCGGCGATCATCCGGGCCGGCACCGCGTAGCGGCGGACCTGGCGCCAGTCGGACAGGAACAGGTCGCGTCTCACCGATACACACTCACGATCGCGCTGATGTCCTCGTGGGGCGCGCCGGCCGAGCGTGGGGCGAGACGCCGCATCCGCCGGGGCACGCCGCCGTTGATGCCCAGGTGGTCGAGGCCGGCGCCGGCGGCGAGCAGCAGTCGCGCCCCGCGACCGGTGATGCCGGTGAACCGCACGTCGAGCCGGCGCAGGGCACTGCCGGGCAGGGCGCCGGCGAGCTGGGCGGCACCGGTGTCGCCGACCACGTTGGGGCGGCCGCCGAGGGCCCGCTCGGAGGGCGGGCGGGACAGGTCGAGGGCCGTCCACGAGCGGAGGTTCGCGGCGAGCGGGGCGACGTCGGTGATGCCGTTGCCGCCCAGGCCGAGCGTCATCCCGTACCCCGCGAGGTTGTCGGCGAGTGCCGCGGCGCCGGTGTCGCCCAGGTGGTTGACGCCCAGGTAGAGCTCGCGGACACCGCCCTCACGGACGAACCGGGTGAGGACCGGGACGGCGTCGGGCCGCAGGCCGTTGCCGCCGAGGAAGAGGCGCTCCAGCCCGGCCGGGCGGGCGGCAAGGGCGTCGGCGAGCGGCTCCAGGCCGGCCGCGGTGAGGCCGGTGTTGACCAGGTCGAGGGTCCGCAGGACGCGGTTGGCTCGCAGCGCGGACGCGAGCCGCGACACGCCCTCGTCGCCGATCGGGTTGCGCTTGAGCCAGAGGGCACGGATGCCGCCGTCGACGCTGAGCCGGTCGGCGAGCGCGCCGGCCCCGTCGGCGCCGATCCGGTTGCATCCGAGATAGACGGTACTGATGCCGTGACCGCCGGGGATGGCCTCGGCGACCGCGCGGGCACCCTCGCTGCCCAGGCCGTTGGTGCCGAGCAGCAGGTGGATGGCGTGTGGTGAGGCAGCCGCCACCTCGACGACGCGGGCCGCCTGGACCGGGCCGAGACCCTGTTTGCACAGGTCGACGCGACCGTCGGGGCGCAGCAGGCCGCGGGCGAACTCCTCGATCGCGGTGACCGGGCCGGGCGCGGCGAG
This sequence comes from Actinoplanes subglobosus, assembly GCF_042650585.1. Classification (NCBI taxonomy): domain Bacteria; kingdom Bacillati; phylum Actinomycetota; class Actinomycetes; order Micromonosporales; family Micromonosporaceae; genus Actinoplanes; species Actinoplanes subglobosus. Next base: position 161,500 of record NZ_JBHSBL010000015.1, on the reverse strand, counting down.
GCGGCCGAGGATGCCGTCGAAGTCGGCCGGATCGGCCAGGCCACGGTCGGGATCGGTGATCGCCGGGCATCGCACCAACATGTCGCCGCCTCCCCCGTGGCACAGCGCGCTGAATCTGCGGGTGGCGAGACCGGCCGGATTCGAACCGGCGTCCTCCTGCTTGACGCCAAGGCGCGACGACCTCTGCGCTACGACCTCGCCGCGCCGGAGCATACGCGAGCCCACCGACAATTTTCAGCGTGCCCGCTCGAGACCGTCCAGAAGGAGGTCCAGAGTGAACTCGAACTCGGTCTGGCTGTCGCACCAGCCGAGCTCCGCCTCGTGCGCCTCGCTCGCGACCATCGCCACCAGGTGGGGCAGCAGGTCGGCGACGGCGCTCATGTCGTCGTCGCCGTCGTCGGCCGACGGGCTGAACACCTCCTGCACGAACCCGAGCGGCATGCTCCCGAAGGCGTGCAGGGCCCGGTGCGCGATGCGGTGGGAGAAGCCGGCGGCCAGCATCACGCCGATGATCGCGTCGTAGTGGCGCAGCACCCCGAACGGGACGGTCCTGCGCGTGTTGAGCAACCCCGGGCCCCACCGGTGGCGCAGCATGACCGCACGGGCGGCGAGGAACCGGGCCCGCAGCACCGCCCGCCACTCCCCGTCACCGGGAACGGCGGCGGCCGCGGCGACGACCTCGTCGACGAGGGTCTCGGCGACACCGTCGAGCAGGGCGTCCTTGCCTTTGAGGTGGTAGTAGAGCGACATCGCCTCGACACCGAGCTCGGCGCCGAGACGACGCATGGTGACCGCGGCGATGCCGTCACGGTCGGCGATCCCGACGGCGGCCCGAAGGACCCGCTCCCTGCTCAACGCCTTGCGCACGAGAGCTACCTTACACCGTAAGGTAGCCAACGAGGAGCAGAAATGGTCCGTACCGCCCGTATCACCGGATTGCTTTACCTGGGCCTGGCCGTCAGCGGCATGCTCGGGTTCCTGCTGACCCGCCCCCGCCTCTACGTGGCCGGCGATCCCGCCGCCACCCTCACCAACCTGACCGCCGAGCCCACCCTGGCGACCGCCCTGGTCGTCTTCGAGCTGCTCATCGTCGTGTCGCAGGCGCTCGCCGCCGCCTGGTTCTACCGCCTGTTCCGCCCCGGCGACCCGGTCTCGGCCCTCGGCATCGGCGCGTTCGGCCTGGTCAACGCGGTTCTCATCCTGATCAGCGCGGCGCTGCTGTCGACCGCCGGCGCGATCGTCGACAGTCCGTTCGGCGATGCGGCGACCACCGTTCAGCTGCTGTTCCTGATCAGCAGCGAGGTGTGGGCGGCCGGCGCGGTCTTCTTCGGCCTGTGGCTGGTCCCGATGGGCACCGCGGTGCTCCGCACCGGCTGGATGCCGCAGGCTCTGGGCTGGGTGCTGATCGCCGGCGGCGTCGGCTACGTCCTCAGCGCCTTCGTCGACTTCGCCCCGCTGACCATCCCGGCCTCGATCGGCGAGTTCTGGATGATCAGCTACCTGCTGTGGCGGGGCGTCCGAAAGGGATCAGAGCACTCGGTGACCGTGGGCTGAGCCGTCAGGCCACCTCCATCGAGACGATGTCGAGCTCCCGGCCGGTGGTGACGGTGACGTCGGCGCTGCCGCACGGGCAGAGCGGGATCAGGTCGGGCAGCCTCTGCTCGACCTGACACGACCGGCAGTAGACGACGGCCGGGCGCAGGTCGAGGTCGAGGGCGGCACCGTGTGCCGCCGTCCCGGCCGCGGCCAGGTCGAAACAGAAACGCATGTGGTCGGGCAGCACCGCGGTCAGTGCCCCGATCCGGAGGGTGACCCGGCGGACGGGCCGTCCCGCCGCCCGGGTGCACACCGTGTCCACGATGTTCTCGGCGATCGCCAGCTCGTGCATGGAACCCTCCCCGGCTGCGTACCCCGGTCAGGTGGCGTGGATTGACAGTCTGCCACGCCCGGGAGAACGCTGTTGCCGGCGTCACACCTTCGGGGGCTGCGTGGGTCGCGGTCACGATGGGCGAGGCCGCGACCAGCTCAGTGGGTGTAGGGCTCCAGGCACCCGAACTCGGCGGCCGCGCCCTGCACCTGGACCAGCAGGCGCTCGGGCCGCACGTCGCCGGTGATGCATCCGGCGGCGCCGAAGTGCACCTCGAACACCGCACCGGGCGGCACCGTGTCCATCCATGACGGCTGGCGCATCGCTGTCACCCCCACCCGCTCGGCGGGGAGACCGAGGCCGAGCAGCGCCTGGCGGGTGGACTCGGGGGTGAAGTCCTGCGCCTCCCGTAGCTCCGCCAGGGCGGGCCGGATCCGGGCGGCGAGCCGGTCGCCCTCCTTCTTCTCAGCGGCGGTCAGATCGTGCCGCTGCTTCCAGCCGTTGTTGTCGGCGTGGTTGGGCGGCCCGTCCCCGGCGGGACCCGGGTCGACCGGCACCACCGGCGGCGCCGAAACCGAAGCGGACGTCGAGGCCGAGGCCGCGGCCGGGGCGGGGGCCTCGGTGGTGCCGGCCGGCGCGGGGAACACCGGCCCGGCCGTCGGCTGCCGGGCGCAACCACCGGCCATCACCAGGGCCGCCAGGGCCACCACGCCGCCGCACCGGAAGGATCCACGCATTCGTCACACGTTAGGCGTACTCGTCCAGCCCGGACGAATGGCCGGCCCCGGCTGATCAGCCCTCCCCCGGCGCCGGACCCGGCCAATAGGGTTCTCCGGTGATTGCGGAAGAACCAGGCCAAAATCGACGCCCCGTGATGTTTGCGCCGGGAAAGTCCCGGCGCTACCTCTCCGCCGGACGGACGGCGCCGCAGTGACGCCGGAGGGGCCGCCATCGCCGGTACGCACCGCGATCAGGTGCCAGTTCACCGTGGCGGGGCTGCTCGTCCTGATGACCGCGCTGAGTGCGATCACCACACTGGTGTCCCGGCCACTGTTCGGCGATGCCGGGTCCGGTCCCGACGACAGCCTGTTGCCGGCCCTCGCGGTGTGGTTCGCGACAGCGGCGTACGGATTGCGCCGTGGGAGCCGTGTGGCGTACCGGCTGAGCCTGGCCGCCGTGGCGCTCCCGCTGCTCGCCCTGGCGCTGACGCTGGTTTTCGAGATCGGCGTCACGCACGTGCAGGTGACCTCGATCTCCACGCCGGGAACGCCCTACCCGACCGCCTGGACCGTCTGGGACACCCTGACGACGGTGGTGAACCCGATCGTGGCGGGGGGGGNNNNCCCCCCCGCCACGAATCTGCTGACCCGCCCGGCACGGCGGTACTTCGGGTGGTCCGCCGGGCCGGGTGGCGGTCCCGGCCCGGCGGACCGGCAGGGTTAGTTCGGGTTGCCGACGCCGGTGAGGATGCGGCTGCGGATGTAGCGGCCCGACTCGGTCAGCACGCCGGTGCCGGCGAACGTCGAACCAGAGCAGGTGCCCTGCTTGAAGGCCGAGTTGGTCTCGCGGCCGTCGGAGAGGCTCCACATGCCGTACCCGATCTTGTTGGCCTTGAGCAGGTCCAGCCAGGCGTTGGTGCTGGCGAAGTCGTTGCCGCCGTCACCGGTGAAGGTCTGGGTGCCGAACTCGCTGACGAACAGCGGCAGCTTCTTCGCGGCCCGGGCCACGACGGCCCGCCGGTCGGCGCCGTGCGATGCGGCGTAGAAGTGGAACGTGTACATGATGTTGTCGAACTCGACGGGGTCGTTGAGGATCTCGGTCTCGTCCGCGCCGTCGGTCAGGCCCAGCGAGGAGAAGCCGCGGGTGCCGACGAGCACCACGCTGTCCGGCGCGTTCTGCCGGATCACCGGGATCACCTGGTTGGCATAGTTGAGGATGCCGTCCCAGCTGACGCCGTTGGGCTCGTTGGCGATCTCGTAGATGACGTTGTTCTTGGCCCGGTGCGCGGCGGTCACGTCGGCGAAGAACTTCTTGGCCAGCGCGGTGTTCCGGTTGGGGTCGCCGGGCGTGAGGATGTGGAAGTCGACGATCACGTACAGGCCCTGCCTGGTGGCCTCGTTGACGAGCCCGTTGACCTTGGCGGTGAACCCGGCCGGGTCGGTCTCCAGACCGCCCTCCTGGACGTACATGCTGAGCCGGATGAAGTCGGCCTTCCAGTCGTTGCGCAGCGCGTTCAGCGACCCGGCGTTCACGCAGTTCGGGAAGAACTGCAGGCCGTGGCTGCTCATGCCGCGCAGCTGGACGGGCTGGCCGGCCTGATTGCAGAGGTTCACGCCGCAGACCCGGAGCCGGCCGTTGACGGCGACCGGTGATCCGTTGACCGGGGCGGCGGTGGTCGGGGCCGCGGTGGGTGCGGTGGTGACTGGCGCCTTTGTCGGCGGAGTCGTGGGCTTCGCCGTCGTCTTCGAGGGAGCGGGCGCCGCGGCGGTCGGGACCGCGGTCGGCTGCTTGGCCGGGGTGCCGCCCTTGGTGTTCAGCTTGCAGGGGGCGAGGCCCTCGGAGTTCAGGTTGGGGCGGGCCGCGTTACGGGCGATCGCCGTCTCCATGCGCTCGATGGTGGCGAAGCGCTTGTCCTTCAGCGGGCCGAGGATCGCGTTCTGGATGAAGTTCGGGCCGCCCTGACCCTTGGTGCTGACGATCCGCTTGTTGGCCTCGTCGATCTGGGTGTTGAGCAGCTCCAGGTTGCGCTGCACGTCGGCGCGCTGCTGGGCGGCAACGGCGACGCCGATCTTCACGGCCGGGCAGCTGACCGTGGGCGTGGCCTCCCCCGCGGAGGCGACCCCCAGCCCGACCCCGAGCGCGATGACGGTGACGCCGGCCACCGCACCGATCTGCCACCGGCGGGACCGGAAACGAGACATGTCGAAACGTGATCTGTACATTGGGAGCCTCCAGTGGACCTGCGCTACACCCCGCTATACGGGAGCGCTCCCAAATCGGATCAACGCAGTTCGGCGACCTTTCCGGCGTACGCCATAGGCACGATTTTGCCTGTTTCGATCCTTCAGTCGACTTTCTGAGCTTTAGACGGTTACGTCGTCGCTCGATGTCGTGACGTTGCGAGCGTTGTTGATACCTGTGTGTAAGGGTTGCGTACGGCCCGGACATGAGGCCACAAGGCGTACTTGACGGACCCGACCCACACGCAGTGACTGTTGACCTGTCCGTCCCTGCGGGTCCCGTCGGCGCCCCCACCGTTGCCCTGCACTCCCCTGCTCGCAGGCCCCGGTCCTACCCCCCTGTATTCGACCTCTCGGGAGGCTCCGCAATGCGCGGATCGTTTGGTGCCGCATGCCGCTACGACGTCGTGGCGGTGACCCGGTGAAGCCCGGGATGACGGTGCTCGCCCGCTACTCGATGGGCCCCGCGGCACTGGCCGGAGCGGCGATCGTCGCGTCGTCACCGCAGACCGTGCTCAACGGCGGCATCCCCGCCACCTACGCCGTCACCGGCGCGGCCGGCGTACCGCTGTCGTTCCTGGTCATCATGTCGGTGATGGCCGTCCTGGCGGTCCCCTACGTGGCCGTCGGCCGGCACGTCCCGCACGGCGCCCCGTTCTACGCCCAACTGGCCCGCGGCGGCAACCCCACCTGGGGCCTGATCGGCGCGGCCGTCACGTTCATCGGCTACAGCGCACTCCAGGCCAGCCTGTACCCGCTGCTCGGCGCCACCGTCGCGGAACTGGTCGGGGCCGGCGCCTGGTGGATGTGGGCGATCGTGGCCTGGCTGATCGTGCTGCTGCTCGGCCAGTACCCCGGAGCCGTCGGCGCCCGCGTGCTCGGGGTGCTGCTGGCCCTGGAGATCGCGGTGGTGCTGTTGTTCATCCTCGCCGGGTTCACCCACCCGGCGCCCGGCACCGGCTCGGCGGCCGGCGCGGGCCTCGCCTTCGCCCCGTCCAGCCTGATCGTCGCCGGCGCCACCTCCACCCTGCTGGTGTACGCGGCCGCCGCGTTCGCCGGCACCGAGACGGCACTGGCCTACGCCGAGGAGGCCACCTCCCACCGGGCCATGGCGATCGGATCCGCCGTCGCGATCGGCGGCGGAGGACTCCTGTACTGCGTCGCCTCGTGGGCGTACGGCGCATGGATCGGCTTCGCCGACGTGCAGAACGCCCGGCAACCGCTCGCGCTGCTCGGCGAGGTGTACGGCTCGGGCATCGCCGAACTGTCCACGGTCCTGCTGGTCACCAGCATCCTGGCCGCGCAGTCCTCGTTCGGCGCCGCCATCGCCCGCAACGTGTTCGCCCTCGCCCGCGAAGGTGTCCTGCCCGCCTCCTGGCAGAAGGTCAGCCCCGGCGCCAAGGGCGGCGCCCCGCTCGGTGGCACCGCCGTCCAGGCCGCCACCTCCGCGGTCGTGCTGACCACCATGGCGCTCGCCGGCGCCGACCCGATGGCCACCATCTTCCCGTGGCTGTCGACCATCGGCGCGGTCTGCGTACTGGCCCTGCTGACGGCCACGTCGTGGTCGGCGTTCACGTTCTTCGAGAAGGGCCTCGGCGGCAGCGAGAACATCCTCGTCCGCCGCGTCTGCCCGGTCGCCGGCGGCACCTTCGGCGTCCTGGCCCTCTTCTTCATGGCCGGCAGCGTCGGCACCCTCCTCGGCACCGAACCCGGCTCGGCCCTGCCCTGGCTGGTGTCCGGGGTCGTCGGCGGCGGCGGCGTGACGGCGATGCTGGTCGGCGTGCACCTGCGCCGTACCCGCCCCGACGTCTACCGCGGCATCGGCCGGGGCATCCCCGACTCCCGCACCGTGCTGGACCCGGCCCTGGAAGACATCGAAGTCTGACCCTTGCCCGCAGGACATTCCCATTCCCCGCCGGCCCGCCGGCCGGACTATCCCGGTAGGAACCGATGACCGCCTTGGCCGAGCCTCAATCGGGGGCTTACCAGCCGCACCTCCCCATCCCGCATCCCCGTACGCCCTACCCGCCCCAGACCGGCGGTGTCGTGTGGCAGCCGCCGGGTGAGCAGCAGCGCGCCCGCGAGGCCGCCGACGCCGAGACCCTGGTACGCCAGAACCTCGAATGGTCGCTGTTCGAGCGGGCGCACGCGCTCAGTGCCCGGCACGCGTCCGCCGCCTGGGAACGCCGGTTCAACCGCCCGCTCGTGCCGTACGCGCTGGCCGCCCTCTTCCGTCAGCGCACCCCGGACGGCAACAGCATGGTGGTCACCGCGGCCACCCGGCTGTGGCTGGCCGGACCCGAACCGTCCGACCCGGTCGACCTGCTGGCCGCGCTCGTCCAGATCGCCCGCACCCGTGACCCGCGGCGGCCGTGGGACGTGCGGACCGCCCTCGCCAACCGTCACGACGTGCCCGACGAGGCCGCCTACACCGGGCTGGCGTTCTCCAGCCTGGACACCCGCACCGGCACGTTCGCCCAGGCGTGCGCGACCGCCCGCTCGGAGCTCCAGATCCCCGGGACCATCCTCTACCTGGCCGGAGATCCGGCGATGCCGGGCGGGCAGCGTGCCCTGGTCGCCGACCGCCGGGGCACCGACGGCCACAACGCGCTGACCATCTCCAGTCATGAGGCGCTCAGCACCCCGGTGATCCTGTCGCGGTGGCCGTACACCCGGGTGGCTCTTTCGTTGTTGTATGAAAGGTCTGGATATGGGCGGGTGTTGCAGGCGATGACCGAGCTCGACCGGGAGATCCACGCCGCGGACGCGCAGCGGCGCGTCACCGGCACCGACACGTCGTCGTGGTGGAAGGGCGTCTGATGGCCGCACGCGCAGCGATCTGCGGGCCGGTTCTGGGGGATCGCCGGTACGAGCTGGCGTTCCCCGGCGCCACCGACCTGACCTACCCGCACCTGGCCGAACTCGTCACCGGCAAACTGCTCAACAACGTCGGCGACCCGTTCCAGGAGGGCCACGGCCGCAACCACACCAAGGACGCCGAGGTCCAGGTGGTGCGGTGGCTGGGTGACCTGTTCGGGGCCGGCGACGACGTGTGGGGCTATGTGACCGGTGGCGCCACCGAGGGCACGTTGCACGCCGTAGACGAGGCCGCCACCGCCCACCCGGACGTGGTGGTCTACGCGTCGGCGGCCGCCCACTACTCGATCGCCAAGGCGGCCCGGCTGGTCCGTGCGCCGCTGGTGCGGGTCGAGGTCGACGAGAACGACCGGATGAGCCTGGACCATCTGCGGGATCGGCTGCGGGCCCACCCCGGGCGGGCGGCGATGATCGTCGCCACTGTCGGTACGACCGAACGGGAGGCCGTCGACGACGTCGCAGGTGTCGCCGGGCTCTGCGACGACCTGGGGATCGTACGGCGGCGCATCCACGTCGACGCGGCACTGGCCGGTGTGCCGCGGGCATTGCTGGCCGGCGGCGCGACATCCGGATTCGGGTTCGACGCGGGGGCGACGAGCCTGGTGATCAGCGGGCACAAGTTCCTGTCGACGCTGATGCCGTGCGCGGTGATCCTCTATCCGCGCCGGCCGTCGGCACAGAACCAGCAGCCCATCTCCTACATCGGTTCGGCGGACACGACGATCAGTGGCTCACGGTCCGGGCACACGCCGTTGTTGCTGGCGGCGTCACTGCTGGGGCAGGGTCGCAGTGGGCATCGGCGGCGTGCGCAGCGGTCCCGGGACCTGGCCGCCGACACGTACTACGCGTTGCGCCGGATCGGCTGGCCGGCGCAACGGTTGCCGGACGCGTTCACGATCACGCTCGCCCAGCCGAGCCGGTTGCCCCACCCGTGGGTGCTCGGCGGCGACGACCGCACCGGCCGCATCATCTGCATGCCCGGCGTCGATCAGGCCTGGATCGCCGAACTGGTCGCCGACCTGGACGCGCTGCTGCGGGGCCGGACCCACATTCCGGTCCCGCGTGCGGGTCAGCGCAGTTCGACCTCGACCCTCTCCCGGGCCAGCAGATCGATGAGGTAAACGAGTAGGCTGACGCGGTGGGCGAGTTCTCGGAGCACATGGATTCGGATACGGCCCGACCGCCGGTGGGATATCGCCCCTACGGTGATCGAAAGGCGTATGTCGTGGCCGACTCGCTCGCAGCGCTGGCGGGGCCGACTCGAGGTGTGGTGACTCTGCCACCCCATCTGGACTGGTCGGGCCGCGCAGATTACGACTTGAGCCGACCCGCTCGTCTGGCGGGCATGTACAAGGTCGTGCTCAGCGAGGCCGGCAAGGTCAAGGATCTGTGTGACTGGCTCGACGGTGACCTCCTCGTCCGGCTCTGGCCCACACTGTGGTTGCCGCCGCAGCTACGGCGGCTCTGGGAGGAACGTTTCCCGGAGCTTGCCGAAACCCGCAGGATTGCTGCATAGGTGGATCCTTTTCACGAGCGGCTCGCTCGGGTCGGGCTCAGGGCGGTCGGACGTTATGGTTTCGCACTTGCCGGCGGTTACGCGGTCCAGGCCGCCGGTCTCCTCGAGAGACCGAGCGAGGACGTTGACCTTTTCACCGCCTGGGACCGCCGCGACGAATTCGGCTCGGCGGTCACCTCCGTCGTTCAGGCATACCGAGACGACGGTGTCACGGTCGAAATCGAACGGCAATACGACACATTCGCACGGTTGATGGCGACCGATGACGGCCACACCGCAAAGGTGGAGCTCGGCGTAGATTGGCGTGCCAACGATCCGATCCTGATGTCCATCGGACCAGTGCTGCACCCCGACGATGCGGTGGCCAGCAAGATGAGTGCACTCTACGGCAGGGCGTTCGCCCGGGACTTCATCGACATCGATGCCACTCTCCGCTCGGGCAGATACACCGGCGAGGATCTCCTTCGCCTTGCTGAACGCGCCGATTCCGGCTTTGACCGGCGTATCTTCGCCGACGCTCTCGGTCAGGCGGGCCTGCTGGACCCTGCGGATTTCGCCCAGTACGGCGTCACCGACCAGAGCCTCGACGAGTTGCTGAACAGGTTCGCGGAGTGGCGTCGTGAACTGATCACCGAGTAGTAGCCAGTCGTCCATGGTCATGCGCTGCTATGCGGCCGGATCCAGGTCCCCGCACCATGCGACCATCACCTCAGTTCGACCTCGACCCTCTCCCGGGCCAGCAGGTCGAGGAGGTAGTCGAGGGTGACGGCGGGCCGCAGGCGCCGGTGGTCGTAGCCGGCGGTCAGGTGGGTGCGGGCGACGGCGGAGTCGTGCCAGACGATGCGGAACGGGGTCGTCGCGCCGAAGCCGCCCCCGCAGCAGTCGTCGACCGCGTCGAGGTTCCAGCCGAAGTAGCCGCCGGGGCCGTTGATCGCCTCGCCGAGAGCGGCGTAGAAGCCCTCGACGTCGGTGACGAAGCGGCCGTCCAGGTGGTAGGTGACTCCTGGCGGCCGGTCGGGGCGGCCGGCGCGGTGGGCGAGCGCGACTCCGCACCACTCGTGGCGGAGCTCCCGGCCGTACCGCGCCCAGAGGTTCTTCTCCGTGGGCGGCCACTGCCCGAGGATGTCGAGGTAGCCGGTCGGCAACGGATCGCCGCCGCTGCTGTCGACGGTCACGTCGACCAGGCCGTCACCGAGTGGCGACGGGACGGCGGCACTGATCATCCCCCGGACATGGCCTCCGAAGACGGTGTGGATCGTGCCGTCGGCCGCCAGCCGCTCGACCGAGGTACAGATCATCCGGCGCTGACGCGCCGCGTTGCTCGTCTGTCCGATCGACTCGATCGCGGCCTGGAGGGTGGCCGCAGGCCGGCAGCCGAGCAGGCGCAGCCGCGGAACGAGGGGCGGCCCCGTCTCCCGGTACACCCCGGTGACGTCCGTGCAGCGCCCGAACGCCGTGTCGTCCGGACCGGTCAGCTCGAACTCCGTGGTGTCGCGTGGGCGACGGACCTCGTCCATGCGCTCGGGGACGTCGACGAACCCGTCGAGGTCGATGTCGACGGTGCCCGGGACGGTCTCGCTCGGGCGCCGGGCGCGGACTACGAGGTCGCAGAGTTCCTCACCATCGCTCTCGCTGGCCGCCAGCCAGATGTTGCCCAGCCAGTCGCCGTCGGAGCAGGTCGCGAGTGTTCCTTCGGGCGAGCAGCCGATCAGGGTGAACGGCTCCCGCGGCCGGGGCGGGAGGTCGGCGAACAGGCCGTCGATCTCCGCGCATTCAGCGACGGGTTCGTCGTCGAAGCTGTCCAGGAGCCGCCAGCGGGCCGTCGTCATGCGCGGCTCGCGATGGCGGCCAAAGACAGGCCGGGGTCGAGGGCGCCGTACTCCAGGCTCCGGTCCGAACCGAGACGTGCGGCGACGAAGGCGTCGGCGACGGCGGCCGGGGCCTCGCGGATCAGGACCGCGCCCTGCAGGCCGAGAGCGAGGGCCTCGACGACCCGGCGGGCCGAGCCGGCGGCCGCGGACGGATCCGCGGCGACACCGGCGATCAGTTTGCGGGTGGAGGCGACGTGGGCGTCGTACGCCGCATGCACCCCCAGCGCCGACGACAACTCCCGGTCGACCGCCTCCACCGACGCGGGCTCCCGGGACATGGCCCGCAGCACGTCGAGCGCGATGACGTTGCCGGACCCCTCCCACACGGCCATGACCGGCTGCTCCCGATAGCGACGGGCGAGCGGGAAACTCTCCGTGTACCCGTTCCCGCCGAGGCATTCGAGCGCCTCGTAGGCGTGGTTCGGCCCACGTTTGCACACCCAGTACTTGCCGACCGCGGTGGCCAGGCGCCGGAAGGCGGCCGACTCGTCGTCGTCGCTGTCGTAGGCGGCGGCCAGGCGCAACGCCGTCCAGGTGGCGGCCTCGGCCTCCAGCTGCAGGTCGGCGATCACCGCTGTCATGGCCGGCTGGTCGATCAGCACCGCCCCGAACGCGCTGCGATGCCGCACGTGCCAGGCCGCCTCGGCGACCGACTGCCGCATCCCGGCGGCGCTGCCGAGCACGCAGTCGAGGCGGGTCTGCGCCACCATCTCGATGATCGTCCGCACGCCACGGCCCTGTTCGCCGAGGAGCCAGCCGATGGTGCCGTCGAGTTCGATCTCGCTGGACGCGTTCGACTTGTTGCCGAGTTTGTCCTTGAGCCGCTGGATACGGAACACGTTGCGGTCCCCGCCGGGCAGCACCCTGGGGACCAGGAAGCAGGACAACCCACCGGGGGCCTGGGCCAGGACGAGGAACGCATCCGACTGGGGCGCCGAGCAGAACCACTTGTGCCCGGTCAGGCGCCACGTTCCGTCGGTGAGTGGTTCGGCGCGGGTCGCGTTCGCCCGTACATCTGAACCGCCCTGTTTCTCGGTCATCGCCATGCCGAAGATGGCGGAGACCTTGACCGCCGGATCGGCAAGAACCGGGTCGTAGACCCGCGAATAGACCTTGGGCAGCCAGGCGTCGGCGAGCTCGGGGGTGAAGCGCAGCGACGGCACCACGGCGTGGGTCATGCTGACCGGGCAGCCGTGACCGGGTTCGATCTGGGCGAACAGCATGAACGTCGCGGCCCGCGCCACGTGGGCGCCCGGCCGTGGCGCCGACCAGCAGCTGGTGTGCGCGCCGTGCTCGATGGCCGCGCCGATGACCCGGTGATAGCCGGGGTGGAAGTCGACGGCGTCGACCCGGTGCCCCCAGCGGTCGTGCGAGGAGAAGACCGGCGGATGCGTGTTGGCCAGCTCGGCGTCGCGCTGGAAGTCCGCACGTCCGACCAGCTCACCGACCTCGGTCAGCGCCGGGGACGCCCACTGTGCGTCGTAGCGTTGGACCGCCTCGGTCAGCGCCGGGTTGATCAGGTATTCGTTGAGGCCGGCCCGGGGCGGGACCTGGTTGACGACGTCGTGGGTCACCGCAGCTCCTTCAGGACGGTGCGGGCGACGGCCGCCGCGGCGTCCCGGGCGGCACGCAGCGCGGTCTGGTCCCGTTCGAGGCGGCCGGGCAGCGGGTCGTCGATGCGCGGTGCCATGCACAGGGTGCTCAGACCGTGCGACCAGCCGTCCCTGACCTGCTGCAACGTCTCACGGTAGCGGTGCGGCCGGCCCCGGTAGGCGGCGGCCAGCTCCGGGTTGAGGCGGCGCAGGTAGCGCTCGACGACGACGTCGGCGGCGCCGTAGGCGGGCTGTGTGCCCGGCGGCCGGGTGGCCAGCACGATCGCGTGGGTCGCGCCCCGCGCGGCGGCGGTGACGATCGGCACGGCCTCGACGATGCCGCCGTCCAGCCATCGGCGCCCGCGCAGCTCGACCGGGTCGCCGGCGAGCAGCGGCAGCAGGCCGGACGCGTGCAGGCAGCCGACCAGGTCGTCACGGTCGGTGAACCCGGTGAGCGCCTCGGCCCGGCCGGTCGCCACGTCGGTGGCGACCATGACGAGTTTCTCGGCCTGGGCGGTGCCGGCCAGCGCCCCGAACCCGAACAGCTCGTCGACCCGCTGCACCAGTAACGGACCGTCGATGACCGGGCGGCCGCGGACGAACCGGCGCACGTCGATGAACTCGGGTGAGGAGAAGATCTCGGCGTAGGAGTCGGCCATCGGCCCGGCCGCGCCGACCGCGACGGCGGTGGCATTGACCGCGCCCGCCGACGTGCCGACGATCATGTCGACGGCGTCGAGGAAGCCCTCCTCCTCGATCGCGGCGGCCATCGCGGCCGACACGATGCCGCGCATGCCGCCACCCTCGATGACCAGCGCGACGGTGGCGCCGTCGTCGTTGCTGCCGCTGCGGCGGCGCTCGGTGAGCACCTCCTGGATGGTCGGCCCGCGACGGCCGGTCCGCGCTTTCGCCGCCGGTGCCGGCGCGGGCGGCGGAGCGATGATCGTGCCCTGCGCCACCGCCACCAGGATCGCGCTGCCGTCGTCGTCGACCGCGTGCAGCTCACAGCGGCAGGCGGCCCGGCGGCCCTCGGCCCGCAGGACGGTGCCGGTGGCGCGCAGCGTGCGGCCCCGGGCCGGTGCGAGGTAGTCGATGGTCAGCCCCGAGGTGACGACGTCGGGCCCGAGGGCGGCGCCCCCGGCGAACGCGATCGCCGTGTCGGCCGCATAGGCGACGATCCCGCCGTGCACGGCGCCGTGCTGGTTGCTGATGTCGGGCCGGATGTCGAGCTCGATGACGGCGCTGCCCCGGCCGAACGCGACGAGCCGCGTCCCGAGCATCCGGGTGACGGACTGGTCGGCCAGCGCCTGCTGCGCGGTGGCCAAGGTTGGCGACACGGTCATCAGATTCCCCCACTGTACGAAACTCCGAGTGCCCGGAAGCAGAACGACCGGATCCCCTCGATCACGCTCTCCAGCTCACCGGCGGACGGCTCCGGGCTGTCCGGCCGGATCCACCCGACGAGCGCCTCCGACACGGCGCCCATCACCGCCGACGACGCCAGCCGCGCGTCCTGCGGCACGAAGACACCGCTGGCCAGGCCGTCGCGGATGATCTGCTCGCCGATGTCGGTGTAGGAGCTGCGGTAGACCAGCCGCTCGGCCTCAACGACCGGGCTGACCGGCTCGAACAGCAGCGCCCACGCCATCCGCCGACCGTGCAGCGCCCGCCCGCTGAAGATCCGCACCAGCTCGCCGAGCCGCTCCGACGCCTGCTGACCGGCATCGGACACGGCGGCGCGCACCAGGTCGATCTCGTGACTCGCGGCACTGCGGAACACCTCGGCGAGCAGCCGGTCGCGGCTGTCGAAATACGAATACACCGAGCCGACGCTGGCCTGGCACCGGGCGGCGATGGCGGCGACGGTGGCGGCCCGGAAACCGTCGGCGGCCACCAGACCGCGGGCGGCACGCAGGAACCCGTCGCGCTTGTCCTCCGCGTTCTTCCTGGTCAACGCGGTCGGTCGGTAAGGCACCCGGAGCACCCCAAACTCTGAATCCCGATTCAACTCAAGGCAAGGAGTGAATCACGGTTCAAATCAACACCGCAATGGGGTACGGCCACCGCAGTCCCCTGACTACACCGCGAGGTCAGCGGTCCGTCCCGGCCGCAACGCGGCCGCCGGGGTGAGGCGGTCCGATTGACCCCGTCCCGAACCGGGCATGGATCGACGTATGACTGTGGTGAAGAAGCGTTCCCGGCTGATCACCGTCGACGGCGTCGTCTACCGCTGGCGCGTCCGCCGGCGCCCCGCCCACCAGGGCCCGCTCTCGTTCGCGATCGAGCGCGCCGGCCGCCGCGGCACCGTCCTGATCGCCACACTCCCCGCCGGGTGGCACGCCACCGGCAGCGCACCGGCCGTCCCCTCGATCGTGGCCGCGACGATCCGCGAGGCCCACGCCCGGGGCTGGCGTCCCGACACGCCGGGCCCGGCGTTCCCTATGACCATGGACCCGGCGGGCATTGCGCGGGGCGCGTCGTTGTAATAGAAATGGTTACGATGGCGGCGAACAGCAGGGTGACGATAGCGGCCCACGCACTGGCGTGGCTGGAGCTGGCGCGGCAGCGTGGGCGGCCGTGGCTGACCTCCGACGAGGTGGCGGCCAGTGTGAAGACCAATCCGGTGATCCTGCGGCGCAGCCTCGGTGATCTGCACAAGGCGGGGCTGGTCAAGTCACGGCGGGGTGCCGGGGCCGGGTTCGCGCTGGCCAGGGCGGCCGAGGAGATCACCATGCTGGACGTGTGGAACGCGGTCTCCCCCGAGCCCCTCCTCGCCCTGCACCGGAGCGAGCCCAACCAGGAGTGCCCGGTCGGGGCGGGGATCAAGCCGGCCCTGACCGACACCTATGACGAGGCCACCGAGGCGTTCCGGGCGGCGCTCGCACGCCGTACCATCGCCGGGATTCTGGAGAAGATCCTCAACTCATGATCGTGGAGCTGCGGCAGTACACGTTGCGGCCGGGTCGGCGGGATGACCTGGTCGAGTTGTTCGACGCCGAGTTCGTCGAGTCCCAGCAGGAGCTGGGGATGATGGTTCTCGGACAGTTCCGCGATCTCGACCGGCCGGACCGGTTCGTGTGGTTGCGCGGTTTCGCGGACATGGCGGTGCGGCTGCGGGGTCTGCGCGAGTTCTACGGCGGCCCGGTGTGGAAGGAGCACGGCCCGGCCGCCAACGACACGATGCTGGATTCGGACGACGTGCTGCTGCTCCGGGAGATCGTGCCGCTGGACCGCATCATCCCCGCTCCGTCCGGTTACTTGACGGCAACCGTGTGGTTTCGAGACCGGCCGTTCGACGACGAGTTCACCGCATGGTTCACGAGTCAGGACACCGGCGCGGTGGCGGTGTTGTCGACGGAGTATGCGGCGAACGACTTCCCGGCGCTGCCGGTCCGCGACGAGCACGCCTTCGTGTGGTTCGCCCGCCATGACGACACGGTCGAGGTGCCCACCCGCTTCGGCATCACCTCGATCGACGGCCTCCGGCTGTCCCCGACGACACGTTCCGCCCTGCGCTGACGCGTCCCGCCCAGACGATGTTCCACAGTTGTACGAACGTGCCGGTAACGCAGTTGCCGTTCAAGGCCGTCCATACCGCGAGTCATTCCGAGAACGCCGCCCGCGCAAGCAGATCTTCGATATACGCAGAAAGCTCAGTATCGCCTATTTTTTTAGCCGCAAATATGCTCATCTCGAATACAGCGATTGCTTTCTCACGGCTCCCTGCCGCCATCAGGATCTGCCCTAGGTGATTTCCCACGACCGCTATCCCGTCGAGACGCTGGAGCTGTTGAAGAATCCGGAAGGAATCGTCGAGAAGGGGCAATGCAGCTGCGTAGTCTTGCCGTGCCAGCTCGATCTGAGCAAGTCCCCACTTGACTGCCGCGATTCCGTCGACGTCCTTCAGGGCCTCGCTGGCATGTAACGCCTTGGTGTAGAGATCGACAGCCTCGGCATGATCGCCTCGCCGGGATAGGAAGTCAGCAACCCTGCCCCAGGTAAGCGCCACCTCGCGGGTGTCTCCGAGGCGCTCATACACCGGCAACTGCACATCACGACGAATGCGCAAAGCTTCGTCGAACTCACCTCGCTGAAACAGGACGTCAGCAATCTTGCCCCAGGCGACCGCCACCGAACGAGCATCGCCGAGCCGCTCGTACACCGGCAACTGCACATCACGACGAATGCGCAGGGCCTCGTCGAACTCACCTCGCCGGAACAGAACGTCAGCAACCTTGCCCCAAGCGACCGCCACCGAACGAGCATCGCCGAGCCGCTCGTACACCGGCAACTCGACCTCACGACGAATGCGCAAAGCTTCGTCGAACTCACCTCGCCGGAACAGAACGTCAGCAACCTTGCTCCAGGTGAGCGCGACCGAACGGGCGTCACCGAGGCGCTCATACACCGGCAACTCGACCTCACGACGAATGCGCAGGGCCTCGTCGAACTCACCTCGCCGGAACAGGATGTCGGCGAGACTACCTTGGCAAGCGGCGGCTTCGTCGGCGGCGCCACCGTCAGCGAATGTCTGGTGAGCTTGGTTCAGGAGTTGTTCGGCATGGTCGAAATCGCCGCGCTGGATGAGGTAGTCGGCGTATTGGGCGGCCACGCGGGCCAGTTCGAGCGGGCCTTCTGGCGGGTGGTCACCGGTGTGGCTGCTGGCGCGGTTGAACAGGTGGAGGGCATTCTCGCCATCTCCGCTGATTCGTGCGGCTTCTGCGGCTTGGCGTAACAGCGAGAGCGGGACAGCATGGTGATGCTCGTCGAGAAGCGCGATCGCACTTTGGCCGAGCTGGAATGCCGTGGCGGCCGGCCCCGCAGTCAGCGCCTGCACCGCACCAGCGGCGCAGGCCGCCGTAACCTCAGGATTCTCGGCGGGCAACGCCAACCTGGTTAGCTCCAGGTCCATCGAATAGGCGCGCCTGCCGTCGCTGCCGCCCCAGGCAGCGAAGAGCGGGGCGACCGCCAGTTTGGTCAGGGTGGCGATCTCGTCGTCGTTCAGCGGCGTGATGCGGCCCGCGGCCAGCGTGTTGACCGCCACGGCCGTCCGTTGTGGCTGGTAAGGGTCCGGGAAGGTGTCGAGTAGCCCGAGCCCGCGCAGCCGGGCCGCTGATCCGCCGCTGTGCTGCGCGACGGCAGCGACGACCGGCTCCGGAACTGGAAGATCGAAGAGCGTCAGGTCGCGCAGAAGTGCACGATGCTCGGGGCCGGCCAGGTCGAGCAGGGTGTCCAGGGCCAGGTCTTCCAGGAACTGCCGCACCTGTGCCTCGGCGGGCAGATCGCCCTGACTCAGATAGGCCTCCATGTCGGTGATCGCCGCTGTGGCGCGATCGGTGTCGACCTGATCGCTGAAGACCAGGCGCAACCCGATGAGGTCCTGGAGTCCGGGGTTTCCCCGGCTCACCTCGGCAGCGCGGACGGCGAGTGCGGACCTCTCCGTCTGCAACCCCGGGCGCGCCTGCGCCTGCTGCCGATTCAACAGCTTGAGCCGGGCGACCAAAGACAGCGGACGCAGGTGAACCTGCTCCAGCCGATGCTGCAGCCCGTCGAGGGTGAACTGGTACCGGCTGGTCAACAGGAGCCGGCTGTCCGTCTCGGCGGGTTCGAAAGCGCGCAGGACGGCCGCCAGCACGGGCGCCACCTCGGGATCGACCCGATGCAGGTTCTGTGAGTCCGGGAGAAGGACCTGTTCCAGGTCGTCGATGATCAGCAGCAGGGCCCGCTGGCCCTCGTCAGCTCGGCTCAACGGCCCCACGAGAAGGTCTGTCAGCAGCGGCTCGAATGCTTCCGGCCGCTCCCGTACCTCTCCACGGCGTTGCGCGATCATGTCGCGGGCGGCCGGAATGGTCCGGACCGCCTGCTCGATCACATCCAGGATCGCGGCAGCGGTGTACTCACCGAAGACAACGGCCGGGATCAGCTGGGGGCTGCGGTCCGCGAGCCGGGCCGCGAGGCTCGACTTGCCGAGCCGGCCCTGGCCGTGCAGCAGTGCGCCTGAGCGATCTGGTGACCGCAGCGCACGCAGCGCCTGCTGGAGCTCCGGCCGCCGTCCGACGAACATCTCGGGCGCCGCGACGGGGACGTGTTCCTTGCGGTCCAGGAAGACTTTGGTGCCGGCGATCGCCGAGACCCGGGAGCGCCGTCGCACGCCGCCCACGAGTGGCCCGCCCCCGGTCGGGCCGACCCACAATCGGGCGAGGTGCCAGGCCGCCCGTACCCCCTGGTCTTCGGCGGCGAGCACGGAACGCCGGGCGTCCCCGACCGCCGCGGCGAGATCGGCTTTGTTGCTCAGTTGCCGGTAGAGCTGTTCGGCGAAGAGCGTCGCGGCCCGGTCGCCGACCGACCCGTCCCAGCCCAGGACCGCCGGGATCCCGGCGGAGATCAACGATGTCGCCATCGAATGTGTCACCAGGTCGTCG
>NZ_JBHSBL010000015.1:0-142385 GCF_042650585.1 Actinoplanes subglobosus | reverse complement strand
GGGCGGCAGGTGCCCGCTCGCGTCCGCGGACGCCGCGGTCAGGCACGCCGACACGAACACCAGCCGCGGGGCCTTCGTCATCACCTCGATGAGGTCGGCGGCCGTCGTCGGCAGTTCGCCGCCGATCTCGTCCTCCATCATCAGCGCCGGCACGCGCTGGCCGTCGGCCCGCGCCTGCCACCGGTTCACTCCATGGCAGGACAGGTGCACGACCGGCATCCCGTCCAGGTCCGCGAGGCGGCGACCCAGCTGTACGGGGTTGCCGGTGTCCTCGACGACAAGGTCGACCCGGGTCTCGTCGACGGCGGCCAGGATCGCGGCCTCCTCGGCCTCGAAGTCCAGCTCGCGCTGCTGCCGGGGCGCCGAGGCCATGAACACCAGCCCGAGCCGGTGCCCGTCCGGTGACGGCACGACGCCGGGCACGCCCAGCCGCCGGACCACGCAGAACCGTGACACCGCGTCGGCGGCCAGGAATCCCCCGTCCGGGCGGGCCAGCAACTCCCACGGCGCCCGCAGCACCGCCCACGCCGCCTCGTTCGGGGACCTCGGTCCGCGTACCTCGAAGGTCATCAGTCCGGAGGATCGCTCCAGCAGTGCCGTCAGCTGGCCCTGGTCGCCCTCCAGCCACGACCACAGGTCACGGCCGAGTGTCACGAAGACGTCGTCGGTCGCGTCCGCGTAGACCGCCCGCACGTATCGGGTGCCGATGCCGGCCAGCAGGGCCTGGTCCTGGGCGCTGACCCGGCGGCGGGATCCGATCCGGTCCGGGCCGGCCACGATCTCGAAGCTCGAGCCGTCGAGAACCAGACCAGTGACCAACGCGGCCTCCTCGGCCTCAGAGCTGTCTTCTCCCGACCGTACAACCTGGAGAGAACCCCGAGATGTCCGCAAGCTACAACCGAAAGGTCTGATCGGGTTGAATGGTCGGGTCGGCAAGGAGGTTCGGGTGGAGTCGTATGACGAGGTCGCGGCGCTGGTGGACGCCGTAGCGCTGGTGTGGCCGCGCCTGTCGCGGGTTGACGAGTCGTTCGAGCAGTCCGTGCTGCTCCACCTCCGGCGGGTGGAGACGGCACGTGCCGCGGGTGGCACCGGTGACCCGGAGGCCGGCGAGTTGCTGTCCGCTTTCGCGGCTCAGCCGGAAGCCAGGGCCGCGCTGATGCAGGTGTTCGACACCACGATCAAACGCGACGGGTCGGTGCCGGGCATTCCCGGCGCGGTGAAGCACAGCCGGTTTCTCGAGATCCCGGTTCTGTACGGGACGAACCGTGCTCCGGCCAAACCCGGAAAGGCCGACCCGTTCACCGGTACGCGCGGGGCGCCGAGCTTCGGCGTGGCGCGGGTGAGCGTCCCCGACGATCACCGCATGGGTGCTCTGGAGAAGCCCCGGTGGTGGAAGCTCCAGTTCCGGGCCGACCCCGAAAAACACGTCGCGCTCCTCGGCACCGCGCCGCTGGACCAGGCCGCCTTCACCCAGCGGGCCTCCACCGCGATCACCTCCGCCGCCACCCCGGAGGCGCTGATCTTCGTGCACGGCTACAACGTCACCTTCACCGACGCCGCCCGGCGGGCCGCACAGATCGCCTACGACCTGCAGTTCGACGGGATTCCCATGCTGTACAGCTGGCCGTCGGAGGGCGAGACGCTGAGCTATCCCGCCGACGCCGACAACAGTCTGTGGACGCGCCCGTACTTCGCTGATTTCCTCCGGCTGACGCTGGGCGGAATCGGTGCCCAGCGGGTTCACCTGCTGGCGCACAGCATGGGCAACCGGGTCGTGACGCAGGGGCTCGCCGACCTCACTCCGGCCGAATCCCAGGGTCTGGGCCAGGTCGTCTTCGCCGCCCCCGATGTCGACGCGGGCGTGTTCACCCAGCTGGCCGCCCAGTTCCTGAGACGGGCCCACCGCTACACCCTGTACGCCTCGTCCAGCGACCGGGCTCTCCAGATGTCCCAGACACTCGCGCACTATCCACGGGCGGGACAATCGGGTCCGGACATCGTCGTGATCGACGGTCTCGACACGATCGACGCCAGCCAGCTCGACACCGGCTTCATGAGCCACTCCTACTTCGGCGACCGCGCGTCGGTCCTGTCCGACCTGTTCTCGCTGATCCGTAACGACCTCGAACCCGGAAAACGATTCGGTCTCACCCCCCACACCAGCGGCTATTGGACCTTCCTGCCCACGGCACACTGACGGCACTTGAATTCCGCCATCTCGCGGAGTCCTTGCGCCCTGGATGACGCCAGCGACGTAGGGATCTTGGCCACTTTGCCACCGTTTTCGGTGGTGAAAGGCTCAAAAAGGCCTCCGGGCGGAGATCTTGACCGCTTTGCCACCGCTCGACTTTCGCGCTTCTGTGAATCCACTGCCGTATCGGCGCCGAGAGCCGAATCGGCCCGCGGGCGATCGCGGCCATCGGCAGAAGCCATGCCGGCCGGCGTCGGCAGGCGCGTGGGTCAGCGCACACGATCGCCGTTCGTGTGCACCGGTAGTCGCCATAGCGAGGATGGGCGACCCCGATCAGCGGATTGGGTGCGTTCATCGTCCCTATGGCGCAATGCCGCGCAGTTAAGGGATTCCGGGGATCGGCAACACCGACTCGAGGGAGCGATATCAACACGAACCGGACGCATGGGCCGAAGGGCCGTCCTGCTTCGCCGGACTGAACGACATCTCCCCGCATCTCAAGGACGTGGCATGCCTGCTTATGTGGTGACCGTCGACGTCAGCCGGGTCAACCTTGGCCGATCTTGACCGGCTTACCACCGGAACCGGTGGAAAAATGGTCAAGATCCGGCAGGGCGACCCGGTGAAGGCCGACCGTCACCGCACTGAGCGGCGATCGACTGCCATCCGGACCCACTACTCCGGGCGTCCACTGACCGGCCCACGGATCCCGCCGACGGCCCGCAGCGAGATCGAGCAACTCGAGCCTGCCCGAGAAGCCCGTTTCGGCAGGGTATCGATCACCCGGATGGCCGTTGCCGACACGCGGAACCTCTTAAGTGCGCGGCATTGCGTGATAGCAACGGTGAGATCACACGTAAGCGGTTCGTGTGCTCTCACCGTCGTTCGGCCGTCCAGGCAGGCTGACCTCAGCCACCGGTTGCCGGTGCGGCCGGAATCCACTGCATCGCCGGCGCGGGCCTGGCCTGGCCTCCGAAAGCTACCTACCAGCGAGAACTCGGCCCAGAAGCGCGAAAGTCAAGGCCACCTCATGATTCTCGCCAACCCGACGCCATCGGGCGTCGACCCAGATGGCGCCGGAACGGTCGACTCGTGGGGCCGGCCGCGATCATGCAGGATTCGCCGGAATTGGTTGTCGGATGCCTGACAATTTCAAATGCCCGTGGGCAGCGGTTCCGGCGGGTTCTATTTTTGACCTCTGCCGAACCTGTCAATTGATCATTAATTGGCACTTCGGCCGGGTGGGATCATTGTTCTCGGCGAAGGAGTCTGGGTGGCGCAGACGATTCCGGTGCGGGTGGGCGCAGTCGAGGTGCTGGTCGAGGTCGTGCCGGTGGCCGGCTCGCAGCAGACGTCCACGGGCGGGCGCGCCGCCGATCGAGCGCTGGACGCATTCGAGCGGGCGCAGGCGGCGGTCGAGGAGATCGCGGTGTCGACGGCGCGGATGGTCGGCCGGGTGACGCGCCGGGTCGGCAGCCCGGAGTCGGTGGAGGTCGAGTTCGGACTGAAGGTGTCGGCCAAGGGCGACGTGATCGTGGCCGGCGCCTCCGGCGAGGCATCACTCAAGATAAAGATCATTTACGGTACGGGTGGCGAGCGGCAGCTTCGAGGACCAGCCGAGGCGGACCCCGACGAAGCAGACGCCGAGGAGCCGGAGTCATGACCGTGCGGTTGTCGGGATACGAGTTCCTCGGCTGGGTCGCCGCTGACGGCTCGTCGCCGGTCGGCACCTGCTTCCAGGTCGAGCCCGGGGTGCTGGTCACGGCCCATCACGTGCTCGTGGACATCGATGCGGCGGCGGTCGGTTCGGTGGTCCGGGTCGGACCCGTCGGCGGCGACGCCGGGTGGGACGCGACGGTCGAGCGCGTCGACGAGGTGCACGACCTGGCGGTTCTGATCGCCGGGCGGCCGCTCCCCCGGTCTGTGGCACAGGTCGTGGTCTCCGACGCGGTGCGGGACAACGAGTCGGTGACGACGGCCGGGTGTCCGACGGTCGAGGACGACGAGCACGAGTACGAGCTGCTGACAGCGGGCGGCCACTGGCGCGGACCGGCGCTGCGCGACGGCGTGTTGTGGTCCCGCCTTCAGGCGGACGCGGTCATGCCGGGGATGAGCGGCGCGCCGGTTCTGCGCGCTTCCGACCGGGCGGTGGTGGGCGTGGTCTCCGGCCGCTACAACTCGCAGGACGGCTGGCTGGCCGGCGCGGTCTGGGTGTCCCGCATCGAAGACCTGTCCGCGCTGCTCGACGGTGTGGCGTCGATCGCCGTCGAGGAGGTGGCGTCGGCGAGCGGGCTGCTGGAGCTGGTCCTGACGGTGTCACCGACGGAGGTGCGCCTGTCCGGGTGCGGGCAGGATGTGACGGCCCCACATCGCGGTGTGTCATCAGGTCTGGCCAACGCCCTCCACGATGTACGCCGCGAACGCGCCCGTCCCCACACCGCGGTCCGTGACCTCAAAACCACGCCCCAGACCCCGGGCGTGGTGTCGCTCCGGAATGCCGGTGAGTTGCTGGCCGAGTCCTTCATGCCGCTTCCGGTCGCCGAGGTGCTGGCTCGGGTGATTCACCGGGCGAAACGGGCGCATCTCCCGGTGCGGGTGGGCGTGGAGGCGCCGGACTGGTGGTGGCTGCCGTGGGAGGCACTGCCGGAACCGGTGACCGGCCGACCGCTGGTCCTGCACGATCTGGTGTCGGTCTACCGCAAAGTGGAAACGACAGGCTCCCTGCCGGCCGCCGCTCCAGGTCCGCTGCGGATCGTGGTGGCGATCGCCTCCCCCGAGTCCGGCAAGGGAGCACTGCTGGACTACGAGCGGGAGCTGAGCAGTGTCCTGGACGCGGTGCACCGGGCGCACCGCAGCCAGGCGGTGGTGCGGATCGTGCCGTTCGCCACGACGGCGGCGATCCGTGCGGCGCTGGACGAGGACACGACGCACGTACTGCATCTGTCGGCGCACGGCGCGCCGGGCATCCTGCACCTGGAGGACGAGCAGGGCGGTAGCCGTGAAGTGGACCCGGAGACCCTGATCGCGGAGGCGATCCCGGAGGGCAGGATGCCGCGGGTGATCTCACTCGCGGCCTGCTACACCGACGCCGACGGTGAGGACGGTGCGGGGTCGTTCGCGGCCAGGCTGGCCCAGCGGGGTACGGGTGCGGTGATCGCGACGCAGACCTCGGTCACCGATGTCTATGCGACCCGGTTGTTCGCCGCGGTGTACGCCGAGCTGGCGGGTTCGGCGGCGCCGGATGTGGTCCTGGCGGTTGCGCGCGCCCGGCGGCACGTGCAGCGCGAGCTGGCCACGGGTTCGGATCCGCTGGCCCAGGCGATCGCGGGGATGGACGAGTGGAGTGTGGTCAGTGTGCTGGCCGCAACCCCGGCCGTGACAGTCGCCGACGGCACCGCGACCGTCAAGCCCCGAGTAGAGGCCGTGCCCGATCTCGGTGGCCTGCTGGCCCGTCCGGTCGGGCAGTTCGTCGGCCGCCGGCACGTGCAGCGGACCCTGCCTCTCCTGCTCAACGGCAACAGTGGCACGTCGGTGCTCCTGCACGGTATCGGCGGGATCGGGAAGACGACCCTGGCCGCCGAGGTGGTTCGCCGCGTGCTCGACACGTCACCGGGCTGGCATCTGGTCACCCTGACCGGTGTCGTCGCCGTGGACGGTCTGCTGAACGCGGTCGCCGGTGCGGCTCGCCGCGACCTCATGTTACGGGGGCAGCTCAGCGGCGAGCCGATGACCGCGGTGCAGATGGCCGTCCGGGTGGACCTGCCCTGGACCGACCGGTTCGCTCTGCTTCGCGATCAGGTCCTGACCGGCGCGAAGGTCCTGGTCGTGCTGGACAATTTCGAGGACAACCTGGTCGCGGACAGCGCCACCGAGTCCGGCTGGTCGATCGCGGACCCCGGTCTGGCGGAGTTGCTCGCCACCTGGCTGACAGGGCCCGGCCGCAGCCGGCTGCTGATCACCAGCCGCTACCGGTTCGAGCTGCCCGGCCTGGCCGGCAAACGGGTGCATGCCTGCCAGGTGCCTCCGCTGAGCCTGGCCGAGACCCGCAAGCTGCTGTGGTCGCTGCCGCGCCTGGACCGTCACGCTGCCGATGCCGGGGCGCGCCAGCGGATCTGGCAGACCGTCGGTGGCCATCCCCGGGCCTTGGAGTACCTCGACGCCCTCCTGCCCGCCAACGGCGGTGACCCTGCCGGGCAGGGTCGTTTCGCCGACATCACCCAGCGTCTGCACGATGCCGTCGAGACGCGACTCGGCTCCACCGGCACTGCCGAGTGGCTGGCTCAGGAACGCACGCTGGACGCGGCACTGGCCGACACGGTCACGCTGGCCGCCGACGACGTGCTGCTCACCGAGCACCTGGCCCGTCTCGACAGCATCGAGGGCGCAGTCCGTCTGCTGGCCGGGATCAGCGTCTACCGCGAACCGGTCGACATCAACGGGCTCCTGTTCCAGATCGGCGACGCGACCCGGATGCCGCACGCCCGGGTGGCATGGCCGAGGCGGCCCCGCTGATCATTGATCTGTTGTCGCGGTACGAGCGAGATCTGAACAGCCCGGATGAGGCGCTCGCCGAGGACAGCCCGCTGACTCCGGCTGACCGCGGACAACTCGTCCAACTGCTCGAACAGGCACGCCGACCACCTCATCCTCCTCTGACCGCAGCATCCGAAATGGCCGACCTGGTCCGGCAGTTGGCCACGACCAGTCTGATCACCACCCTCGATGACGGCCGGATGGTGATGCATCGCTGGACCGCCACCGAACTACATCGCCACTGGACCTCACCGCACGGCCGACATCATCGCCCCGGGCTGGTAACCGCCGCCCACCACGCTGCCGCGGCATTCTGGCAGTGGCGCTTCGAAACCTGGCCGCAAAGCGCGATTGACGACCTGCACGATCTCGAGGAAGCCCGTCACCACCGGCTGGCCATCGACGATCTGGAAACGGCCGGCACCATAACCGAGCACATTTGCAGCCAACTCGACCAGTGGGGCGCCTGGGACCGGGAAACCAGCCTGATCCACGACACGCTGCGCTGGCTCCCAGAGGACTCATCCCGCCGCCCGGCTTGGTATCAACAGCTCGGCATTATCGCCCACAACCGGGGCGACTACACCGAGGCCGAACGCCGCTACCAACAAGCCCTCACCATCTTCGAGGAACTCGGCAACCAGGCCGGCACGGCCAACAGCTACCACCAACTCGGCATAGTCGCCCAGAACCGAGGCGACTACACCGAGGCCGAACGCCGCTACCAGCAAGCCCTCACCATCTTCGAGGAACTCGGCGACCAGACCGGCACGGCCGGCAGCTACCACCAACTCGGCATAATCGCCCACAACCGGGGCGACTACACCGAAGCCGAACGCCGCTACCAGCAAGCCCTAACCATCGAAGAGGAACTCGGCAACCAGGCCGGCATGGCCAACAGCTACGGTCAGCTCGGCAATTTTGCCGAAGACCGGGGCGACTACACCGAGGCCGAACGCCGCTACCAGCAAGCCCTCACCATCTTCGAGGAACTCGGCATCCAGACCGGCATGGCCAGCAGCTACCACCAGCTCGGCATAATCGCCCAAAAGCGAGGCGACTACACCGAAGCCGAACGCCGCTACCAGCAAGCCCTCACCATCGACGAGGAACTCGGCAACCAGGCCGGCACGGCTAGCAGCTACCACCAACTCGGCATAATCGCCCAGACCCGGGGCGACTACACCGAAGCCGAACGCCGCTACCAGCAGGCACTCACCATCGAAGAGGAACTCGGAAACCGGGCTGGTATGGCCATCTCAATCAGTCAGATCGGAACCCTCCGTACTGAAACCAATAACCTCGCCGAGGCGGTGACCTTCCACTGCCGGGCCCTCGCCATAAGTCTCGGAATCGGCGTTCCCCAAGCCGGTTTTAACATCGCGCGGCTCCGTGACCTCCGCGCGAAGCTCGACGGAGTCATATTCTCCGACGCAGCCACCGCCGTCCTTGATGAGGAATTGTTTCAGGACCTGAATGCTCTACTAGATCAAGCAGAAGGACCGGAACAAGAAGACAACACTTAACCGTTCGCCAGCACGGGAACCTGAGAAGTGCGGTTGGGCACCACCGTCTTCGGCGTATCGGTTCGGGGAACAAGAAGGAACCGCGCCTCGAACGTCGGCTCGACGATGGTCGTTTTCGGTTCGGGGGCATCCATGACGTCCATTATCGATGGGCCAGGACCAGCTGGAGTTCGAAGCGGATCCGCGGGTCGTCGAGGTCGTCGCCCAGCAGTTCGCGCAATCTGTTCAGGCGGTAACTGACCGTCTGGGGATGCACGAACAACTCGGACGCGACGGCCGTACGCGATCCCCAATGCCGTAACCAACTGGAAAGGGTGAGCAGAAAGGCTTCGCGCTGGCTGTCTCGGAGCCCGGCCAGAGGCGCCAGCCGATGGGCCGTGAGGACCGCGAGCGCCCCGGGTTCGCCGCGCAACGCCAGCGCCGCGAAATGCTCGTCGACGAAGGCCGGCGCCGCCCCGGGCGTGACGAGTTCGGCGGTGCGCTCGGCGAGGCGGACAGCTTGCGGCACCTCGGTCCACGCCAGCGCCGGCCCGACGACCGCCGCCCGCCCGTGCAGCGCCTCGGCGAGCGCCGCCCGTTCGGTGCGCGGCCCGGCCCGCAACAGCAGCACAGCGTCACGCCCCCGCTCGGCGACGACCCCGTCGGCCCCGAACCGGAACCGGGCGTCCCGTGCCTGATCAGCAGGCAGCAACACCGGCACGACCACGTCGACACCGGGCCAGCCGATCCCGGCGGCAGCGTCCCGCACCACATCCGGCGGACTGCCGCCGGCGAGCAGCAGATCGGCCAGCTGGCGCCGCCGCCGATCGCCTTCCCCGGCCTGCTCGCGCAACTGGCGGGCGAGGCCGTCGGTGCTGGCGGTGGCCAGTTCGTCGATGAACGCGTTGGTGGCGTCGGACAGGTCGATGACCTCGGCGACGCTGACCTCCCGCTGTTCGGCGAGCGCCTGCGTGGCGGTCCGCAGCAGCAGCCGGGAGGCGATCCGCAGCGACGCGAGCAGGGCTTCCGGCCCGCGGTTCTCGCGCGCCTCGGCCGCGCCGAGCGCCACGAACACCTCGCGGATCCGCGGCGGCAGCGCGGGCTCGTCGGTTCCGGCGAGATCCAGGAAACGATCAAGAGCGACCTGCACCGCGGTACGCACGTCGCGCGAGAACTTCTCCCCGCCGGCTTCACTGCCCGCCTCGACCGCGGCGGCGATCTCGGCGACGGCCGCGGGCAGACGGGGCCGCATGGCGACGGCGAGGTCGGCCGGCACGTGGAGCCAAGGCGTATTTGTCACGCCGTGATAAGTCACCCGGTAATTCTTACTGGTTCACCGACGATGCTTCGATCGGGAAGCCGGACGACGATGGTTCGGGTAGGACCCCCGCGACCTGAGGATCAGCCCGTGAAACATCGCCTTTCCCGCCAGCACGTCGTCGACATGTGCCGGACGATGCTCGACCGCGGTTATCTGAAGGCGACCGAGGGCAACGTCTCGGTCCGCATCCCTGGTCACGAGCTGTACGCGGTGACGCCGAGCAACTACGACTACGACAAGATGCGGGTCGAGGACATCTGCATCGTCGACTTCAACGGCAAGCACGTCCCGGACCCGGACGGCGCCGGTGGTCTGGTCCCGTCGATCGAGTGCGGGATGCACGCCAACGTCTACCGGGAGCGGCCGGACGTCAACGCGATCGTGCACACCCATCAGCCGTACGCGAGTGCGCTGGCGTTCCTGCGCAAGCCGATCCCGGCGCTGACCGACGAGCAGGTCCGCTTCCTCGGCAAAGAGGTCGCGATCATCGACTACGCCCCGTCGGGCACCGGTTTCCTGGCCAAGAATGTGCAGAAGAAGGTGGCCAGCGGCGACAACGCGTTCATCATCGCCAACCACGGTGTGGTGGCGCTGGGCACCGACCCGGACCGTGCGGTGTTCAACATGGCGCTGCTGGAGAAGGTGTCGATCGCCTATCTGATGGCGCTGGCGTCGGAGGCCGGCAAGGTCTACACGATTCCGGCCGCCATCCGTGAGATCGCCTTCGGCAAGTTGAAGAAGGACGAGAAGCGGATCGCGGCGCAGATCACCGAGGCTGTCGAGCCGGTGCGGGTGCCGGTGGACGAGGAACCGCCGACCAGCGCGACGGTCGAGGCCCCGGCGGAGACGGCGAGCTCGGCGGACCTCGGTTACTCGATCACCGAGTATCTCGACGTCGACGACACCATGCGCCGTCTCAAGGCCCTGGTCGCCCAGCCCCTGCGCGGTCTGCGGCACGACGCGCTGCTGGACACGCTGAACTACTTCGAGACCAAGTGCACGGCTTCCAAGGAGATCACCGACCGGGCCAAGAAGCGCATCCCGGGCGGGGTGCAGCACAACCTGGCGTTCAACTACCCGTTCCCGCTGGCGATCGACAAGGCCGAGGGGGCGTACCTGACCGACCGGGACGGCAACGTCTACATCGACTTCCTGCAGGCCGGCGGGCCGACGATCCTGGGCAGCAACTATGCGCCGGTGAACGAGGCCGTGGCCGAGGTGATCAAGGCGTCCGGGCCGGTGACCGGTCTGTTCCACGAGTACGAGTTGAAGCTCGCCGAGATCATCAACCAGTACATGCCGCACATCGAGATGTACCGGTCGCTGGGCTCCGGGACCGAGGCCGTGATGGCGGCGGTGCGTGCGGCACGCGCCGGGACCGGCAAGAAGATGGTGATCAAGGTCGGTGGCGCGTACCACGGCTGGTCGGACACCGTCGTCTACGGCTTGCGTGTGCCGGGGTCGTTCCGGATGAACGCCAAGGGGATCCCGTTCGGCGCCACCGGCCGTACCCGTGAAGCCTTCCCTCATGATCTGGGAACGTTGAAGCGGAAGCTGATCGAGAACCGGATGCGCGGAGGCACCGCCGCCGTGATCGTCGAGCCGCTCGGTCCGGAGTCGGGCACCCGCCCGGTGCCGAAGGACTTCAACGCGAACGTGCGCAAGCTGTGCGACGAGTTCGGCGCGATGCTGATCTTCGACGAGGTGGTGACCGGGTTCCGGACCGGTCTGGGTGGCGCGGCCGGCTACTTCGGGGTGACGCCCGACCTGACGGTGTTCGGCAAGGCGGTCTCCGGCGGCTACCCGATGGCCGGTGGTGTCGGCGGCAGCGCCAAGGCGATGGCGGTGTTCGGTTCCGGCCTCGACGGCAAGAACGGCTCGCACATCCAGGTCGGCGGGACCCTGTCGGCGAACCCGCTGTCGTGCGCGGCCGGCTACTTCGCGATCAAGGAGATGGCCCGCACCAACGCGCCGGTGATCGCCGGGAAGGCCGGTGACCGGCTGACCCGCGGCCTGCAGAAGCTGATCGACAAGTACGGCCTGCCGTACGTCGCCTACAACCAGGGTTCGATCGTGCACCTGGAGTCCAGTGGTGTGCTGATGCTCGACATGCGCAACCCGGTCAAGCTGTTCAAGGAGAACAAGGGCCGCAAGAAGCTGATGGAGCAGATGGGTGCCGCGTACGCCGCCCACGGCGTGATCACGCTCGCCGGGTCGCGGATGTACACGTCGATGGCCGACACCGACGAGGTCATCGACGACGCGCTGTCCCGTTTCGACCAGGTCTTCGCCCAGGTCGAAGGGGTCTGACGTTGACCATCGCGCCACAGGTCCTGGCGATCGACCTCGGTACGTCGGGGATGAAGGCCGCCCTCGTCGCGGCCGACGGCACGGTGACCGGCTGGGCCGAACGGCCGGTCCCGCTCGTGGTGCTGCCCGGCGGAGGTGCCGAGCAGGACCCGATCGCCTGGTGGGACGCGCTGGCCGAGGTCGTAGCCGACCTCGGCCGCACCTTCCCCGACCATCTGCGCGCGGTGACGACCGTCTGCTCGTCGACGCAGGGTGAGGGCACCATCGCGGTCGACGCCGACGGCAACCCGCTGACCAGGTGCATCAGCTGGCTCGACATGCGCGGGGCACCGCACCTGCGGAGGCAGTTCGGCGGGTTCCCGGCGTACCAGGGGATGTCGGTCCGCAACATCGCGCGCTGGCTGCGCCTGACGGGCGGTATGCCGTCGGTGACCGGAAAAGACCCGGCAGCGCACATGCTGCTCGTCCGCGACGACATGCCGGACGTGTACAGAAAGACCAGAACCTTCCTCAACGTCCTCGACTGGATCAATCTGAAGCTGACCGGCCGCACGGTGGCGACCGTCGACTCGATCCTGACCTCGTGGGTGACCGACAACCGGAAGGCCCCATCCATCCGGTACTCCCCCGCGCTGGTCTCCGCCAGTGGGATCGACGCCGACAAGCTCCCACCGATCGTGGCCTGCACCGAGGTGATCGGCACACTGGCCCCCCATGCTGCCGATCACCTCGGTCTCCCCCGGACGGTGCAGGTGGTCGCCGGGGCGATCGACAACACCGCGGCGGCGATCGGGGCGGGCACCATCCACGACAACGAGACTCACCTCTACCTGGGCACCTCGTCGTGGATCGCCGCGCACGTGCCGAAGAAGAAGACCGACGTCCTGACCGGTATCGCATCGATCCCGTGCGCGATCCCGGACCGCTATCTGATGACGGCGCTGCAGGCCACCGCGGGCGCGAACCTGACGTGGCTGCGCGACAAGATCGTCGAATACGACGACCCGATCGTCAGCGCCGGCCACGTCAGCCGGGACGAGGGCACCATCT
This sequence comes from Actinoplanes subglobosus, assembly GCF_042650585.1. Taxonomy (NCBI): domain Bacteria; kingdom Bacillati; phylum Actinomycetota; class Actinomycetes; order Micromonosporales; family Micromonosporaceae; genus Actinoplanes; species Actinoplanes subglobosus. The sequence continues at coordinate 129,475 of NZ_JBHSBL010000015.1, read as the reverse complement.
TCGATGCCTTCGACAAGATCATCCCTTCGGTCCCGGCCGGCGCCAACGGCGTTCTTTACACCCCTTGGCTGTACGGCGAACGCGCGCCCGTGGACGACCCGAACCTGCGGGCCGCGTTCCTGAACATCTCCCTCGACACGACCCGCTCCGACCTGTTGCGGGCCGTCTTCGAGGGCGTAGCGTTGAACACGCGCTGGCTGGCCAAGGCGGTCGACAAGTTCCTCGGCACCCCGGTCCGCTCGATGGTGATCACCGGCGGCGCGGCACGGTCCGACTCGTGGTGCCAGATCTTCTCCGACGTGCTGGGCATCGAGATCCGCCGCGACGCCAACCCGGTGACGGTGAACGCCCGCGGCGCGGGTTGGATCGGCGCGGTCGGAGCCGGCCTGATCTCGTTCGACGACATTCCCGCCCTGACCCGCAACGACCACGTGTTCACACCGGGCGCCGACCACGCCCGTTACCTGGAGATCTACGACATCTACCAGGACCTGCACAAACGCCTGGCCCCGGTCTACCGCCGGCTCAACCGCCAGACCGCCTGAGGGGCTCGCAGCGACCCGGGGCGGGCGGCCGCCACCGCCCGCCCCGGGTTCCCTCGCACCACATCCGCGTGGCGCGGCGCAACGTCGGATCCATGACAGCAACGGCGGCTCCATCGCCGCTTCCCGGGCGAGCCCGTCGAAGGTGATGATGAGCCGGTGACGCCGAAGGAGTCCGTGCCGTCCGGCGGCCGTGTCATCAACCAGCACGAGCAGACCCGCCGGCTCAAGACCGCGCTGACCGACCGCGGGCCGGCCGTGATCATGGTGCACGGCGAGCCCGGCGTCGGAAAGACCCTCCTGGTGGAGGACGTCCTGAAGCGGCTCGGCCTGGACCGGAGCAATGGTCTTCGCCGCATCTCGTTGACGTCGCACGGCGAGTTCAGCGTCAAGTCGCTGCTGCATGCCATCGAGGGGACGTACGGCGACCGGCACTCGGGCCAGGACCTGCTGGGCCGCCTCGCCGTCCTCCTGGAGGACGCCGGCGCGGAGCCGCTCGTCGTGTGGGTCGACAACGCGCAGTCGCTCGTCGATCCGTCGCGCCACCACTTCCGGAATCTGAGCATCGAGGAAGCCCTCGTCCTCATCGCCGAGTCGTCGGCGCGCCCCGTCAAGGTCGTTCTGGCCCTGGCGAACGTCCCGGTCCGCAGCAGCGCGAACCGATGGCCGGCCGGCCTGATCAGCGTTCCGGTCCGCCAGCTGGAGCCGGAGCACTTCCGCCAATACCTGGACCGGCTGCGCAACACCGGCCCGATCGGGCTCGCGGACCTCGATCAGGCCCAGCTGTATCGGGTCCTGCGTGGCATCCCACGGCTCGCCGACCTGTTCTTCGCCGCGCTGCGCCTGTCGGGCAACCCGTCCACCGGCGCGACGGTGCTGGCACAGCTCGCCGACGAGAACCCGGACGACGTCGAGGCCGCGCTGGCCCAATGGATCGTCGGGAACCTGAGTCAGGATCTGCTGCGGGTCCTCGCCGCGCTGGTGGCTTTCGGCACGCCCGTACCCCTGAATCTGATCGTCGAACTGCTGAACGGCCCCGACACGGCCGCCTCTGTCTCCGCGGCGCTGGGTACGCTGCAGCGGGCCGGCATCGTCGCCACCTCCGCCGGCTCACCGTCCGGCCTGTTCCCGTCGGAGACCGTCCATCACGTTCTCCACGAGGCGGTCCGGAAGTCCGCCGACAACGATCCCCGGGGCCCGGGCCGGCTGTACCCACGCGCGGCCGGTCTTCTCCAGTATCTGCTCGGCCCGCCCGGCGACGCCCGATCGATCGAGGAACTCGCCCCGCACTTCGCGACGCTGAGAGCCTGGATCAACGCCCAGGACTGGAGGACCGCCTTCCAGGTGATCGACCAGATGCACACCGCCCTGGCCCGGTGGAACGCCACCGATCTGCTGATCCCGGACCGGGTGAGCGTCACCAGCAGATTGCCGAGCTCACACGACGAGATGCGCAACGCGAACTCCCTCGGCTCGCTCTATCTGGCGCGCGGGCAGAGCGCGGAGGCACGCCGGGCCTACCAACGGGCGCGGATCGAGGCGGGCAGGACGAACGATCAGGTGCCGGGCCTCAGCCGCATCTACCTGAACATGGCGAACCTGCATTGGCAGGACAATGACATCCGCGGGTCACACCGCTACTTCCGGGACGCGTTCGCGCTGGCCGACGAGAGCGGCATCCTGTCGGACCACATGCTGGCCCTGGCCGGGCTGGCGGACTGCAGCCGGTACTGGGGCGACCACCCCGCGGCCATCCAGCAGGGCGAGGAGGCCTTGAGCATCGCCCGGTACGAGCAGGCGCCGGAGCTCGTGCGGATCGCCGTCCGCCTGGCCCGGTGGTACTCGGAGCTGAAGCGGATGCCCGAGGCGGCCGCCCGGCTCGACGACGCGATCGACTACACCCGCCGCTTCGCGGAGGATCGCCCGCTGTTGCTGGCCCAGCGCCTGGACGCCCAGGCCGACCTGGCCCTGGACCGGGGAAATCATGACACGGCCGTGGAACTGGCCGAGCGGGCCGTGGCTACGGGGCTGGACCTCTACGACGCGGCCACGGTCCTCCAGGCCCGGACCACACTCGGCTGGGCCTACCTCAGTCGCGGCCGGTTCGCGGAAGCGGCCGGGCCCATCGCCGGCGCGATGCGGTACCGCCGGGAGGGTCACGCGCTGATCGTGCTCGCGATGAGCGCGGTGATCGACCTCCGGCGCCGGCGGACGAGCCGCGCCCGCGACAGTTTCGACGCCCTGCGGACACAGTCCTCGAACCGCTGGGCGAACGACGACCGCGACTACGCCGCCGCGGAGTTCGAGGGGCTGGCGCTCGCGGGTGAGCATGCGATCCGGGGGTCGTCGCTGCGGGCCGCTGTGGAAGCGTTCGGGCGCGCCCGAGCCGCGGTGCCGGCGCCGGCGCCGCGGCTCCTCGACCGGCTCCAGTACCTGCTCGGGCTGCTCGCTCCGGACCTCGAGCCGGACGATCGGGACCTGCTGCTGGCCGCCGCCGCGGGCGCCCGGTCGCACACGGTGTAGGGGACGCCGGCTACAGCAATCCCCGATCCTTGGCCTTGATCAGGGCCTCGACCTTGCTGCCGGCACCGAGCTCCTGATAGACCGCCCGCAGCAGGCGGAACATGGCCCGTTCCGAATAGCCGGAACGGCCGGCGAGATCGGCGACGGTGCTCCCCGCCGCGAGGGCCCGCAACCAGGCCGTCTGCTCCTTTGACACCGCTGTGGCGGGTGCGGGGTCGGTGAACCGGCCGGCCGCCAGCGCCGTCACGACAGCGGTGGGCAGCACCGACTGCCCTTCCAGGGTCGCCGTGACGACCCGTGCCAGCAGGCGGGCCGGCGCGGCACGGGAGACGACCGACGTGGCGCCGGCCCGGACCGCGCGGACGCCCAGCACGTCCACGTCGGTGTCGAGCACGGCTATCACCGGATGCCCGCGCTCGTCCTCGCGCAGCCGCCGCAGGAGCGCCCAGTCGCCGTCGTGCAGGACGGTCAACAGGATCAGCGCCCGCGGGGTCGCCCGCGCCCAGGCCATCAGGTCGGCGGGTGCACGGACCGCATATCCCTCCTCGGCGAGGGTCATCGAGGCGCCGTGACGGAACATCGGCAGGGGGTCGACGACCGCCACCTCGACCGTCACCCACGGCACCTTTCATCGACACCCGGAAGATCGGTGTCAGGGTAATCCGGAAACCCGGAACTGCTGGGCGCCCGTACCTCGTGGGCAGTGGACCGCCAGGAAGGTGTCAGGGTGCTGCCCGAAGCAGTCCTGGACCGGCAGCCGAATCGTTCATAGCGTCAGGTCGGCCCCATGGTCCACCTCATCGGCGGCCCATCTCATCGGCGGTCCACTTCATCGGCGCGTACACGGAGGATCCGATGGTCCAGGAAGGCGACATGCAGCCGCGTGAGTCGGCCGAGATCCCCGCCGCCGCCATGCGAGTGCTCGGACCCTGCGTGGCCCCTCCGACCGCCGCTCTTCATGACGCCATCGCCGACAAGCTCAAGGGCTGGTCCAACTCACCGGACGCCGTCCTCCGCGCCCTGGAGACGAAGTACCCGGAGATCCGGATCGAGCACATCAACTACGTGCTCCGCGAGCGCTCCGGAGCCGGCCGGGCCCGCTGAGCGCGCCCGGCCGATCGACTCATCAAGATCAACTGACCGGCGCCGCCCGCAGGCCTTGTTACCGATGAGTTAACCACCGTGGTGCGCCTACCGTTCATGATCAGGATCTACCTGATCGGAGTCTGATGTTCCAGCCCACCGCCACCGACCCCACCCTGCTCCGCGGCCTCACCCGGCGACGCCTGGGGCGCCGTGACGCACTGCGGATCGGCGGGCTGTCCGCGGTGGGCGCCGCCCTCGCCGCCTGCGGCGTGCAGGGCACCGGCCGGCCGCAGGAGCTCACCACCTCCGAGATGGCCACCTTCTGGGACGGCAAGTCGCAGAACGGGCACGTCGACTTCGCGAACTGGCCGCTCTACATGGACCCGTCGAAGCCGGAACTGGCCCGGTTCACCGCCAGGACCGGCATCACGGTGAACTACCAGGAGGTCATCCAGGAGATGGGCCCCTGGTTCGCCAAGATCCAGCCGCAGCTGTCGGCCAAGGAACCGATCGACTTCGACCTCATGGTGATCACCAACGGCATCCAGTTCGGCCAGTTCCGCGCGGCCGGATTCCTCGCGCCGCTGGACCACACGCGGCTGCCGAACTTCACCAAGAACGCCGCCGCCAAGTACACCCGCGAGGCGTTCGACCCCGCGAACGTGTTCAGCGTGCCGTGGGCGTCCGGGATCACCGGCATCGCCTACGACCCGGCCAGGGTCAAGCGGCCGATCACCAAGCTCGCCGACCTGTGGGACCCGGAGTTCAAGGGCAAGGTCGGCATGATGTCCGACGTCACCGAACTCGCGAACTTCGGCCTCCTCGCGGCCGGCCTCAAGCCCGCCGACTCCGGCCAGGCCGAATGGGCCGAGGCCGCCGCGAAGCTCCAGCAGCAGAAGGACGCCGGCCTGGTCCGCAATTATTACGAGCAGGATTACCTGGACGCCCTCGGCAAGGGCGAGATCTGGATCTCCCAGGCCTGGTCCGGCGACATCTTCCAGAAGAACATCAGCGACGGTACGAACCTCGAGTTCGTGATCCCGCAAGAGGGCGGCACGATCTGGACGGACAATTTCGCCATCCCGATCACGGCCGCCAATCCGGTCGACGCCCTGATGCTCATCGACTTCTTCTACGAGATCGAGAACGCCGCCTCACTGGCCGAGTACATCAACTACGTCTGCCCGGTCCCCGCCGCCCGGGACCGGATCCGCAAGGACGCCGCCAAGCTGTCCGGCGACGACCGCAAGACGATGATGCAGGTCGCCGAGAGCTCTCTGGTCTTCCCGAGCGACGCCGACTACGACCGCCTGCACTACTACGTCGGTTTCGACACCGCCGAGGAGCAGAAGGAGTTCACCGCCACCTTCGAGCCGATCGTCCTGACCTGAGCCGGCCCTCTCGGTCCCGTCGGCTCAATGGCACCATCCACCGTCAGTCGAGGGGTATCACCTTGCCGGCCTGACCTTCGCCCGGCGGAATCCTCGAGGTCGCCAATCCCGCCAGGATCACTTTCTTGTTGAGCGCGACGATACGGTTGCTGGCCGCCACGTCCTCCACATGCGCGGCGAGTTCCACGAGGCTGCGGTTGAGCTCGGCGGCCAGCCCGATTACGACGTCGGCGCTGGTGCGCACACCATCACCAGCCACCCTGTGCAAGGCTTGCACCTTGCGCATCGTGAAGGCAGCCACCGCCACCGGGTCAGTGATCTCGGCCACAACCTCCGGATCATCCACTGTGGCCAGGGCGAAGGTGAACCGGTCCGCGGGGTGAAAGTGAGCTTTGAGGAGCTGGAACAGCTCCTCGGTCACCTTCCGGAGTTCGAGCAGCTCACGGGGCTTGGATACCAACGAGACCTCCGTATCACCGGCGGGTGAGTGCCGCTCGTCGGGCGCTGCCACACCGTCCAGTCGAGACGGTCAGCCAGTGCGGCGCCCTCCGTGGCCTCTCGGTGACCTTACCCAGAAAACGGCGAGCAAGTGCATCCAGCCGGTTCCTGTCGTACGACGAACGTATGATGTAGTACAAAGTCATACGCGAAGGGGTGGAGATCATGGGTGCACGCGATTCCTCTCCCTCGGCCGGCGCCGAAGACACCAGCCTCGCCGCCGAGACCAGCACACCCTCGGGCAAGCACGCCGAGACCCGATCGGCCCGCGCTTCCCAGGACGGCACTGCCGCATCCCACTCGGCCCCGGCCAGCGGCAACAAAGGCGCCCGGACGCCCCGGAGCCGCAAGCCCGAGACCGGCACGACGCAGGCCGCGCCGCCCAAAAAGCCTGGGAAGCCCTTCTCTGGCGCACGGTCCGCAAACCCGACCGAGCCGACCAGCGCACCGCCGAAGTCGGCCGAACGCGAGCCGGCTCCGGCGGTCCGCCAGCCGAAGGCCCAGGTGGACCGCTGGAACCGGGCGCCGCAGAACGACCTCGACTTCGAGGACAGGCACGTCATCCGCGCCACCGACAACCCGGAGACCGCGCAGCACTACGCTGCGCTGCGCAAGGATCAGCGCAGGGACGCCTGGCAGCGCCTGCTCATGTGACTCGTCGCGTTCCTCATGGTGACGGGCACGTACATCGCCGGGGTCTGGCTGCTGATGAGCCAGTTCCCGGAGCTCACTCCGAACGAGGTTGTCAAGATCGTCAGCGTTCCGTTCGCCACGGTCGGCGTCGGTGCCGGCACCGCCTGGACCGGTCGGACGATCCACCAGGCCTATGTTCGCCGGCGTGACTCCAAGGCGGTCTGACCCCCATCGCTTCGCCGAGCCGCCGTGCGCCTCACGAGCGGCTCGGCGAGCAATCCGCCGATGAATCCGACGAGGGCGGTGACCACACCAACGACCACCGCCGCCCGCCGGGCGGACGCGAGACTGCCGACCAGCGCACCCGCCGCAAGCGCGATCAGCACCACGCCGGCGAATGTGGCGGCGACGACCACGACGTTCAACCTACGTGACGGCTCTCGTGGAGGCGGAGCGACAACGTCGCCTGCTCGCCGCTCAGTGTCTGTCGGAGTGTGACTGTCGACGGCCTCGTCGGGCGTCTTCGCGGTGTCGTGAGCCGATGCGTTCATGGTTTCCGACGTTCCTTCCTCGCCTCGTTCGAATCTGGGCAGCGGATGTACCCCCGTGGTCGGCACCCCGCACGATTCCGCCCGAACGCGAAGTCGCTGGGCGGCCGTGGATCGGCATGCCTTCGCTGGCGCCTGAGCTACGTGGCCTGTCAAGATCTGACGGAACTTGACTCATCGAATTGATCGCCACCTCACGTGACGGACGGCTCCTACCTTCAGTCAACACCGTGAATGCCGTTTCGGCAATCGGATTGACGCCTCGAAAGTGGCGCGCATTACGCAAATGGCGGAAGGCGAACTCGTTCACCGAAACGGATATGGCGGGGTGTCACCCGTCAGGTGACACCCCGCCATATCCTCAACTCCAGCGAATAGCTACGGGCTCATCGGTCACGGCATCGCAATCATGCACCCACGGGACTGCGTACCACGGTCACCCCGACCGCCCTGATCCCACCAGCACGGTTGATGTCGCAGGTACAGAACCATCGGCAGGTTCCGCGAGCAAGCACGGAGACGATTCGCTCAACTCGTCATCGCCGCCCGGCATCGAATGATCAGGAATCCTCTGCCGATCATCATCGAGTGGCCGGATTGGCCGCCGGCGAACCTCCCGGAAAATGCTCCGATCCGATCTGCCTGCCGCACGGACGCGATGGCCGTGAACTCCACGAACCCGACCAGGCCACCATCTGTCCCGGACAGCGAAATAGCTCAGGAATGCTGCCGCCAAGGCGACCAACGCGGTTCCGGTCAGAACAAGGATCGAGGCAGATATCGACACCAGCAATAGTGAACCGCCAACCATTACTATCACTGCATGCCGGCGACCGGCATCCCGTTCCTCAAGCGGCGCTCCTGGTTCGCCGGTGTCCGGTAGTTGTCGGATCACTGCGCGCTCGACCTCATCGTCGTGGAGGAAATCGGCGGCCGGATGCAGGACGTTGTCCACCTGCCAGTTCGCGAACAGTACTCGAGCCGCCTCGTCGGTTATGGCGCCCTCGGGCTCGTCGGCAAGCGCGACCACATCGCCGCTCTGCGACGCGGCGGCCTCCCGGGCCATCCGCGCATCGGCCAGCCGGCAGGCATCATCAATGGCCGCCTGCCGCAAGTTGTTGCTGCGCGGACTCATCCGAGGACCTCCGTTACGCCGCCGTCAGTCCGCGGAATCGCCGCGACTGGGGCTACTGGCGGTGACGATCTGATGGATCAACTCGCTGGTGCGCTCGTCGCGTTCCCTGGCGTACCGTTCGGCAAACTTCTCGATGCCGCCACCACGCTCGATAATCGACCGGGCGACGTCAAGGGCACTGGATCGAACATATGCGGAGAGACTCTCACCCTGACGGTTCGCCACCAGGTCGAGCACGAGGCGCTCCTGTGGGGTCACGCGGAAAGTGATCACCGAGACCCGCTCGCCTGCTTCCAGAAACCTCCTCGCCGCACGCTCATCAGCTGCGGCAACGGCGGCGTCTCGGTCTTCTCCGGCGGTCACGGCCCCTCCTCCCCCGGCCTCATGAGCCTAGGTATTACTCGAAGCATACGTCATACAAAGCGAATACCGCAGCAGTGATCGACACGGCACTGCGTCAGCAAGCCACCACCAGTAGTACCCGCCGCCGTCCCCGTTCAGTGCGCGAAGAGGCGCCGGACCTCGGTGGAAACCGCCGGCGAGGTGATCGGTGACCAGGCCTCGAACAGCTCGGCGAAGTACTCCCGACGCCCGGCCAACAGGCCCGGATCGTGCTCCAGGACGTCGAGTTCGTTGACGATGCTCAAATCCACGAACGGCGTCACCTGCCAGTCCGCGAGCCGCACCACCGACCCGGTGAACCTGTCGCTGATCCGATGCGTCTCCGTCAGATCCGGCCATGACAGCGACCGGTCACAGGCGGCATAGAGATACACGAGCTCCTCCGCGTTCGGACCGATCAACTCACGCAGTGTGTCCCGCTCCTGCCAGAACAGAAGCGCCAGATCGAACCCGTCAGTCCCGTAGGCGGCATGCGTCAGCCCCGCCGCCTGCACGTCGAAGTCGTGGCCGATGGCGGCCAGCCGATCCCGGACCCGGCACAGGTGGGCGTAGAGCGTGCCGCCCGGGTGCTGGATCGTCTCGGTGCCACGCTCACGCAGCCATGCCTCGACACTCATCTCCCGAATGTACGAGCATGATCAACGATCCGCCGCCCCGGAGCGTGCCGACCACACCACCCAGTGCTTCCCGCCCTGCTCAGGTGCCCTGCGCGGGATATCGATTGCCCTCATGCCGGACGTACTGGCAGCGTCCGCGGGCATGGGAGCAATGGACGCGGTGGCCGCCCGGGTCGCCGCCGGTGACACCGTCGATTTCCGGCCGCGCGGCGGTTCGATGGTTCCGCTGATCCGCAGCGGTGATCTGGTGACCGTGGCGCCGGTGGTCGCGGCACGGGTCGAGACCGGCGACATCGTGCTCGTCCGGGTCGCTGGGACGACGTACCTGCATCTGGTCGCGGCCGTCGATCATGAACGGCAGCGGGTGCAGATCAGCAACAACCGGGGCAGGGTGAACGGCTGGACCAGCCACGCCCGCGTCTACGGCATCTGCGTCGCAGTGGCGGGGCGGCCCCGCCCCCGTACGGCCGGCAAGTCGCCGTAGTCGGTGACCGTTCGCGTCACGGTGTCGTAGGACCGTATCGCGACGGCCTCGCCGAACGAATCGGGGATCCCGGCGAGCAGGGCCAGCGCGTCCGCCCGCTGGTCGTCCGGCAGGTTGAGGGCGAGACTCACGTGCGGCGCCCACACCTCCGGCGCATGCAGCGGATTCGTGGCGTCGAGCGACGTCCACACCTCGGCGTGGAGGTCCCGCAGCTCCGGTGAGTCGGCGGAGCGGGCCAGGGCCCGGCCGAGCATGCACGCCGGGCCGAGCCGGACCGGAACCGGCAGGCGCAGCACGGGCAGGGACTCCAGCGAGGCGGCGACAGCCAGCGTGATGTGGGGCCGGTTGCTGGGATGCCGGTGGTTGTCGAGGCTCCGCAGACCGGCGACGCGCAGGATCTTCCACAACTCGCGGACGGCCCTGTCAAGGGTGTCGTCAAGCACAAGTTCCACCGTCCGCATGGCCTCCGATGGTGTCACAGATCCGCGGACCGTTCTGTCTTAGAGGGCGAGTAACGAAACACGACTGAGGAGTTCGCCATGGAAGCTCGTCTCGACCTGTTCGGCAACCCGGTCGCCGGGAAGATCCTGAAGCACTTCACCGCGGCCGGCAAGGCGGTCAAGGATGCCGGGCTGCCGGAGTCGACACGTGAGCTGGTGCTGTTGCGGGCCAGTCAGATCAACGGGTGCGGTTTCTGCGTCGACATGCACACCAAGGACGCCGCACACGCCGGCGAGACCGCGCAACGTCTGCACCTGGTCGCGGCGTGGCGGGAGGCGACGGTGTTCACCGACGCCGAGCGGGCCGCGCTGGAGTTGACCGAGCACGGCACCCGGATCGCCGACGCGGCCGGCGGTGTGCCCGACGAGGTGTGGGCGAACGCGGCGAAGCACTACGACGAGAACCAGCTGACCGCGTTGGTCGCGTCGATCGCGACGATCAACGCGTTCAACCGGTTCAACGTGATCGTGCAGCAGCCGGCGGGCTGGTACCAGCCTGGTCAGTTCGCGTGACGTCTTCCGACGAGACGGCGGCGGCCGGCTACCGGCCGCTGCTGTTCTCCATCGCGTACGGCATGACCGGCTCGGTCGGTGACGCCGAGGACATCGTGCAGGACGCCATGCTCGGCCTGGTCAAGGCACAGACGGCGGGTACGGCGGTCGCGAACGTGAAGGCGTATCTCACGACCGCCGTGACCCGGCTGGGCATCAACCACCTGGGCTCGGCGCGGGTGCGGCGGGAGACGTACGTCGGCGCGTGGCTGCCGGAGCCGCTGGTCGTGCCGGCCGGCGGTCCGGGTCCGGCGGAGCACGCCGAACTGGCCGATTCGCTGTCGATGGCGTTCCTGGTGCTGCTGGAGGCGTTGTCGCCGGTCGAGCGGGCGGTGTTCATGCTGCGGGAGGTGTTCGGTTACGGCTATCCGGAGGTCGCCGGTCTGGTCGGCCGTTCGGAGGCGAACTGCCGGCAGATCTTCGCCCGCGCCCGGCAGCGGATCCACGCCGGCGCCCCGAAGCCGGACGGCACCCCGGCCCGCCAGGCGGAGGCGGCGGCGCTCGCCGAGCGTTTCTTCGCGGCCGCGGCGGGCGGCGACATCGACGCGTTGCTGGAGATGCTCGCCCCGGACGTCGTCCTGGTCGGTGACGGCGGCGGCAAGGCGCAGGCGCTGGCGGTCCCACCAACCGGCGGCCCGGCGGTGGCACGCTTCATCACGGGCCTGTTCCGACGTTTCGGCCGGATCGGCATCGCACTGCGCCCGGCGTGGGTGAACGGCCGCCCCGGCGCGATCTTCCACGACGCCGCGGACCGGGTGGTGGCGGTGATGTCCCTCGACGTGATCAACGGCCGGATCGAGGCGGCGCGGTCCGTGGTCAACCCCGACAAGCTGGGCCATCTCGGCGAGGTCTCCGACCTGGGCCTAATTCATAAACCAGACCATATGGTACGGCCAGAGCAGCCCACACCCACAGCCCACCCAGTCCCGTAGCCCCCACGCGGCACGACGGCGGCTCACGACCGCAGCGCGCCCGCCGGGCCGAATGCGACAGTCACCGTTACCCCGCCAACCCCGACACCGTGACCGGCAGCACGCACCCAGACGAACGCACGCAAACCCATGATCGTGATCGCTCATCCTCGCCATGGAGACTTCCGCAGTGTTGCCGCTGACCTGTCGTCAAGTCGCCCGTTTGCGGCGTCGCGTCCGCTGGCGTGTTGTAAGAGTTCGATCGGCGCTGATCGAGCCCGTCATGCTGACAATTCGGGAGGATGGTCCGTTTTGCATCCTTATTGTCCGTCTCGCCTCGACTCGGAGCGGGTTCACCCAGCGCGGGTCAGTGCGCACGATCACGGTTCGTGTGCGCTGGTGGTCACCATGGCGAGGGTGGGCGACCCCGATCAGCGGATGGGGTGCGTTCATCGTCGCTATGGCGGCGGTGAGGTCACCCGTTGGCGTTCTGAGTGCTCTCGTCGTTGTGTGGCCCGCCCGTTTCCACGGCCCTTGACAGCGCAAATGCCCGCGGCCGGTTCCGGCAGGCGCGCCGAACCGGGCCGGGGCCGGGACCGGGACCGGGACCAGGACCGGGACCAGGGCCGGGACCGGGACCGGGACCAGGGCCGGGACCGGGACCAGGGCCGGGACCGGGACCAGGGCCGGGACCGGGACCAGGGCCGGGACCGGGACCAGGGCCGGGACCGGGACCAGGGCCGGGACCGGGACCGGGACCAAGGCCGGGGCCGGGGCCGGGACCGGGACCGGGACCAAGGCCGGGACCAAGGCCGAGGCCGGGACCAGGGCCGGGGCCGAACCTCGGCGGCGTGCGCCTAGCCCAGGTCGTGCAAGCGGTCCTCGATGAGGGCGCGCATGCCCGCATGCCGGTCGAGCAGGACGTCGGTCAAGCGGGCGATCTCGGCCAACGCCGCCTCCCGTTCGTCGGCCAGGCCGTTGATGGCCACGGCGTGCTGGTGGCGGGCGTCGCTGTCGATGGTGGCCGCCAGCAGCTGGGCGTCGCTGGTCACCTGGTCGGCCTTGGCACGGGCGGTGTCGAGCAGCGCCCGCGCCTTGGTCTCGGCCTCCCTCAGGTGATCATCGGCGTGCCGCCGGGCCACCGCGACCACCCGGTCGGCGCCGTCGGCCGGGCGCTGGCCGCCGGCGGTGGCGGGGCGCTGCTCCTCACGGGCGCGGGCGAGTTCGACACCGAGGGCGCGGGTCTGCTGTTCGGCACGCAGCTGTTCGGCGCGGAGGCGTTCGAGTTCCGCGGCGAGAGCTGCCGCCTCCCGGTCCAGCTGGTCGGTGTCCTCATGGCCGGGGCCGCCGGAGGGGCGCCGGAGACGGTCGCGGAGGGCGCGGTTCTGGCCGACGAGGCGGGTGAAGGCCCGTTCGGCGACGCCGAGGAACGCGTCGACCTCGTCTCTGTCGTAGCCGCGTTCACCCGGGAGGGGGTCGCGGAACTCCATGTTGTGGATGTCCGCCGGGGTGAGGGGCATGGTTCGGTTCCGTTTCGGTTCAGATCGGGGGCAGCGCCCGGAACACGGTCGCCTGGGTGGCCGCCGACTGCACGAGCCGGATCAGGCCGTCGGTGTGGACGAGGTGGTGGCCGGGGTAGTTCACGGAGCGCAGCGCGAACCCGCCGCCGGTCGCGACCGGGCAGAACGTGGCGTCGTTGAGGTAGAGCGTGGTGGCGTCGGCCCGTTCCAGCAGCAGCACGTAGTTGCGGTGCCGCAGGTAGAAGCCGGGGTGCTCGGCCGATTCGAAGGAGACGCAGCCGGCGTCGGCCAGCCCGCGCCGCACCTGGAAGCGGGAGCTGAGCGCGTCGGCGGCGCCGACGGCCTCGACCCGGGCGACGAAGTCACGGTTACGGACCCGATGACCGGACAGGCCGACAAGACCGATGCCCACGGTACGGCCGACGGTGAACACCGGGTCGGGCGCGGGCGACGTCGTGGTGGACCGGCTCGGGGTGGCCGTACCCCGGGTGGCCGGTTTGACGCTCCCGCCGCGGACCTTGCGGATGTCCGGGCTGGCCACGGCATCGCCGGTCGGTGCGGGTGGCAGCACGGAGACCGGTGGTGAGGCCGGGTCGAGGGTCCACGACGGTGTGGGCGGAAGCGCGAACTCGGGTCGCGGTTCCGGCTCACCGCCGAACACGACGACGGCGGCGATGCCGTAGCCGAGTACGGCGACGGCGGTGGCACCGGCGAGTACCGCCAGGGGGCGGCGGGATCGCCGGGGTGACGGCCCGGCGGGCTGTCCGGGCTGCGGTGACCGGCCGGGTGTGCCCGGCCAGGGCGCGCTGCTGGCATGCTCCGATCCGCCGGGCGCGTACGGCGGGATCCATCCGCCGACGCGCAGGGTTTCGGAGTTGTCGGCCTTCGTCATCTTGGTGTGGGGCTCCTGGTCACGACAAAGGTCTCACGGTGGGGGCGCAACGTGTCCCTGACAACGTTGTCAAGGGAGTGAACGTGAGTGACCCATCGTTGTCAACAGATTGTTTCGGGCAGTTTCGTTACGAATGGTCAGAGCCGTGTCCCGATGCCCGGGCGCCGCTGACATCGTTGTCCCGGTTCGGGGGTGCGTTTACGCTGTACCCCGGCCCTGACCATGGCGTACGAGGAGCAGTGTGGCACCCGATCGGACGTCCGGAGGGCGGGGTGGCGGCCGGCCGACGATGAACGACGTCGCGAAGATCGCCCGGGTGAGCCTCAAGACGGTGTCGCGTGTCGTCAACAACGAGGAGAACGTCTCCCCCGTCCTGGTGGCGCAGGTGCGCAGTGCGATCGCGCTGCTCAACTACAGCCCGGACATCGGCGCGAGCACGCTGCGGCGCAGTGACCGCAGGACCGAGATGATCGCGCTGCTGCTCAAGGATGTCGGCAACCCGTTCTTCGCGACGCTGCACCGGGCGGTGGACGACGAGGCCCGGGCCCGCGGGGTGCAGGTGATCACCGGGAGTCTGGACGAGTGCTCGCGGCGGGAGCGGGAGCTGGCACGGGCGATCACGATGCGCCGGGCGGACGGTCTGATCATGGCGACGGTCAGCGCCGACCAGAGCTATCTGGCCTCGGAGCTGCGCGTGGACACGCCGGTGGTGTTCGTGGACCGCCCTGGTCACGGGTTTCCGGGTGACACGGTGCTGGCCACCAACGTGCTCGGGGCGACCGAGGCGACCCGGCATCTGATCGCGCACGGGCACCGGCGGATCGCCTGCCTCAGCGATCACGTACGGATCCCGACGGCCCGGCTGCGGCAGGACGGTTACCGGGCCGGGCTGCGGGAGGCGGGGATCGAGCCGGAGGAGCGGCTGGTCGTCACGGATCTGAGTTCCGAGGCGCTGGCCGAGAGCCGGGTGCTGGAGTTGTTCCACCGGCCGGATCCGCCGACCGCCCTGTTCACGGCCCAGAACGCGGTGACCGTGGGCGCGGTGCGGGCACTGCGTCACCTCGGGCTCCAGCACCGGGTGGCGCTGGTCGGTTTCGACGACTTCCCGCTGGCCGATCTGCTGGAGCCGGCGATCACGGTGGTCGCCCAGGATCCGGCGCTGATGGGTCGTACCGCTGCTCAGGCGTTGTTCCGGCGGATCGACGGCGACACCGCCCCGCCGGCCGAGCACCTGATCCCGACGACGCTGATCCGCCGCGGTTCGGGCGAGCTGCGCCCGGACGACGCCCCCGGCTGACCACACGGGCCTCCCGCTGCGGGCCGGCGTCACGCACGAGGAGAAGCGACTGCGTCACCCGCCACGAAAAGCGGCGGCGTCACGCACGAGGACAAACGACCGCCTCACCCGCCACGAAAAGCGGCGGCGTCACGCACGAGGACAAACGACCGCGTCACCCGCCACGAAAAGCGGCCGGCGTCAGGCGGGACCGGGCGAGGGTGTGCGGTGACGTGAGCCGGCAACCGCGGCGGCGGCGAGGAGCCCGACCGAGAGGGCGGTGATCACCCGTACCCCGGTGGTGTGGGGAAGGAAGGCGGCCGGGAGGAACGGGGTCACCGCGAGCAGGGGGATCGCGACCGCTGCCGCGACGGACCAGAAGCGGACCGGGTCGGGTGCGCGGTGCGGTGGTTCGCCGTGCCAGCGCAGCAGCAGGCGACGCCGGCCGATGACGGCCATGATCGCGGCCATGGCCGCGAGGCCGACGAGGTGCGCGGGGTACTCGATCGCCGGGAACCACGCTTCGAGCCCGTCGAGGACCAGGTGGCTGGCCGCGCCGATGACGGCCGAGAGCACGGTGATCCACCAGCGGTGCCCGGAGTCGTGCAGCGCCCCGTAGTCGCGCAGCGCGAACGGTCCTCCGGCGGGCAGGTGGGCAGCGATCACCGGGGCCGCACGACGGACCATGAGGCAGCCCAGCAGGGTGACCGGCAGGCAGAAAATGATCAGCCCGTGCAGCTGGTGGGAGAGCGGCCAGACCGGGAGTCCGCTGCCGTCGACCAGGTAGGCGACGTCCGGTGAGGCCGCGCCCAGGGCGAGGGCGACGCCGTCGAACCAGCGGGGCCGCCACAGTTTGAGCGGCAGGATTCCGGCGGGGTGGGTGGGAAATGTACTCGGCACCGCCCGCACGATAGCCAACGGCGCCCACCGGGCACTTAGGGTGCTGATCATGAAATTGCGTGAAGAAGAGGTACGGGTGGGCGACATCCGGACGATCGTGATCCGGCCCGCCGGTGACCGGACGTGGCCGGGGCTGCTGCTTTACACCGACATCTTCCAGTTGACCGAGTCGACGTTGCGTACCGCGCGGCGGCTGGCGGCGGACGGTTTCGTGGTGGTGGTGCCGGAGATCTATCCGCACGGCGAGCTGGCCGGGGTGGCGTTGGAGTTCGACGACGCCGGCAAGCAGCGGGGTCTGGCCGGGGCGGCGGCGACCACGACGGCGGCGTTCGATGCCGACCGGACCACGGTGCTGGACTATCTGGCCGCCCGCCCGGACGTGTCGGAATTGTTCGTGACCGGGTTCTGCATCGGCGGTCATCTGGCGTTCCGGGCCGCTTTCGATCAGCGGGTGAAGGCGACTGTCTGCTTCTACCCGACCGGTCTGCACAACGGCGCGCTGGGAGCCGACGCGGACGCCGGCTCCCTGGAAGCGGCGGCCGGCATCCGGGGCCGGTTGCTGATCGTCTTCGGCAGTCAGGATCCGCACGTGCCGGCCGAGGCGCGGCTGGACATCCTGCGGCGGTTGTACGCGGCGGGACTGACCGATCTGGAGTTGCACGTCTACACCGGAGGCGAGCACGCGTTCATGCGGGACGTGGGCCCGCGTCACGATCCGGCGCTCACCGATCGGGCACTGATCGAGGCAGTCGCCTTCTTCCGCGAAACCTAGATTTCACATTCTTCGATGTCCTAACATTCTGAGAAAGTTTCGCGTCTTCTGGCGTACCCGAAGGGACCCCCCATGCGCCGACGCCTTTCTCTGTCCTTCGCCGCCTTCCTTCTGATCCCCGCGGCCGTCGCCGCGGTCGGCCCCCAGCCGGCCGCGGCGGCCTATGCCACCAACGACTACTGCCTCGGCGAGTGCTCCGACATCCTGCCGCCCGGGCAGAACGGTGACGCCGACCTCGCCGCGATCCTGGCCCATCAGGTGTTCGGCACCATGCCGGCCAACTCCGACAACCAGCTCGCGCCGTACGCGAACCTCACCTACAGCTACACCGGCCTGACCCCAGGCCAGATCAACACGTTCTTCAACGACGCCTCCTACGGGGTCGCCGCGGCCAACGTGGCGAGCACGATCACCCCGCGCTCGGACGTGACGATCGTGCGCGACAAGCAGCTCGGCATCCCGCACGTCACCGGCACCACCCGCGCCGGGACGATGTTCGGCGCCGGCTATGCGGGCGCGCAGGACCGGCTGTTCCTGATGGACCTGATGCGTCACGTCGCCCGCGGCAGCCTGACGAGTTTCGCCGGCGGCGCCGAGGGCAACCGCGACCTGGAGCAGAGCGTCTGGCGCAACTCCCCCTACACCGAGACGGACCTGCAGAACCAGATCAACACCCTGCGGGCCTCCGGTACGCGTGGATCGCAGCTCTACGACGACGTGCAGCAGTACCTCGCCGGCATCAACAAGTACATCGACGACTGCATGGCCGCCCGTGACTGTCCCGGCGAGTACGTGCTGACGGGTCACCTGGACTCGGTGACGAACGTGGGTGGCCCGGTCGACTTCGTCGCCACCGACCTGATCGCGATCGCCGGTGTGATCGGTGGCCTGTTCGGCGGCGGTGGTGGCAACGAGATGCAGTCGGCACTCGTGCGGATCGCGGCCCGCGCCAAGTACGGCACCGCGATCGGTGACCAGGTGTGGCAGCAGTTCCGGTCGCAGAACGACGCGGACGCGGTGCTCACGCTGCATGCGGGGCAGTCTTTCCCGTACGGCGGCGGTGATCCGAATGCCACCGGAGTGGCGATGCCGGACGCCGGAACGGCGACCCCCGAACCGCTGGTCTATGACAAGACCGGCTCGGCGGCCACCGGGACGACCGGGACCAGCGCCATCGCCGACTCGCTGAGCACGCTGACGATCGACAGCGCGCACCAGGGCATGTCGAACGCCGCGGTGGTCAACGCGGCGAACTCGGCCACCGGCCACCCGGTCGCCGTCTTCGGCCCGCAGACCGGGTACTTCGCCCCGCAGCTGCTGATGCTGCAGGAACTGCAGGGCCCGGGGATCAGCAGCCGCGGCGTCGCGTTCAGCGGCCTCAACCTGTACACGCTGCTGGGCCGCGGCCCGGACTACGCGTGGAGCGCCACCTCGTCGGTGCAGGACATCACCGACACCTACGCGATCCGGCTCTGCAACGCCGACGGCAGCACCCCGACCACGGCGTCGACGAGTTACCTGTGGCACGGCACGTGCACCGCGATGGAGACGCTGAGCCGCACCAACTCGTGGGCGCCGACCACGGCCGACTCCACCGCGGCCGGCTCCTACCGGCTGACCGTGCTGCGCACCAACTACGGTCTGGTCACCTGGCGCGGCAAGGTCGGCGGCGTGCCGGTGGCCTTCGCGGCGAAGAGGTCGACCTATGGTCACGAGGCCGATTCGGCGATCGGTTTCCAGATGTTCAACGAGCCCGATCAGATGGGTACGGCCACCGCGTTCCAGAACTCGGCGGCGAACATCGCGTTCGCCTTCAACTGGTTCTACGTGAACTCGGCCGACACCGCGATGTTCACCTCCGGCACCGAGCCGATCCGCCCGGCCACGGCCGACCCGAACCTGCCGACCTGGGGTGACGCCGCGCAGGAGTGGACCGGGGTACGCCCGGCCAGTGCCCACGTGCAGGCGGTCAACCAGGACTACTTCGTCAGCTGGAACAACAAGCAGGCGGCCGGCTACTCGGCGGCCGACGGCAACTTCAGCTTCGGGTCGGTGCACCGCGGTGACCTGCTCGACGCGCCGCTCAAGGCCGGGATCGCGGCCGGCACGAAGTACGACCGGGCCAGCCTGCTCAAGGTCGTGCAGCAGGCCGGGCTGACCGACCTGCGCGGCAAGGAGGTGCTACCCAGCCTGCTCCGGATGATCGACACCGCCACGGTCACCGACTCCACCCAGGCCGCCGCCGTCGCCAAGCTGCGCACCTGGCTGGCCAACGGCGCGGTGCGCAAGGAGACGGCGTCGGGCAGCAAGGTGTACGCCGACGCCGACGCCATCCGGATCTTCGACGCGTGGTGGCCGAGGCTGGTGGCGGCCCAGTTCCAGAGCGGGCTCGGCACCGGGCTGTACACGGCGCTGGTCGACACGCTGCAGATCAACGAGTCGCCGTCGGGCGGGCAGACCGGGCAGGTGTCGACGCTGCCGCACTCGGCGAACGCAGCGCAGGGACACAAGGGCAGTTCGTTCCAGTACGGCTGGTGGGGCTGGGTCGAGAAGGACCTGCGGGCCGTCCTGGGTGACAGCGTGCCCGGCTGGTCCACGAAGTACTGCGGCTCCGGAACCGTCAGCACCTGCCGCGGTGCGCTGCTGACCAGCCTGTCCGCGGCGATCGCCGAGCCGGCGGCCACCACCTACCCGGCCGACGACCACTGCGCGGCCGGTAACCAGTGGTGTGCCGACGCGATCCTGCAGAGCCCGCTCGGCGGCATCACCCACGACCTGATCTCGTGGCAGAACCGGCCCACCTACCAGCAGGTGGTGTCGTTCCCGGCCAAGCGCGGCGACAACATCGCCAACCTGGCGGCGGGGCGGACGGTCACGGCGTCGGGCAGCCAGTCGGGCAACGCGGCGTCCAACGCGGTCGACGGCAACATGACGACCCGGTGGGCCAGCGAGTGGGCGGACGGGCAGTGGATCCGGATCGACCTGGGCTCGTCGACCGCGGTGGGGCGGGTCCGGGTGTTCTGGGAGTCGGCGTACGCGTCGGCGTACAAGATAGAGACCTCGGCGAACGGGATCACCTGGACCCAGGTCGCCTCCGTCACCGGAGGTGACGGAGGCGAGGACAACGTCGCGCTCACCGCGAGCACGGCACGCTACGTCCGGCTGACCGGGGTCACCCGCGCCACCCAGTACGGCCTGTCCACCTACGAGATCGAGGTGTACAGCCGCTAGCTCATCACGGAGATGCAGAACGGGTGGCCGGCCGGGTCGAGCAGGACCCGCCAGCGATCCGGCTGCGGCTGGAAGTCCGGCTTGGTGGCACCGATACCGAGCACCGCCGCCTCGCCGGCTTCCAGGTCTTCGACACTCAGCTCCAGATGCGCCTGCTTCGGCACGTCTCCGTCCGGCCAGGTCGGTGGCACGTACTTGTCGATCTTCACGAAGCCGAGACCGTTGCCGGGACCGCCCAGGAAGACGAACTCGTCGCTGGTGTAGCTGACCTCCAAGCCGAGCAGCTCGGTGTAGAAATCGGCGAGCGCGGCCGGGTCGTCGCAGTCCAGCGAGAATCCGGCATAGCTGGCGATTGCCATGGTGGTGCTCCTTTCGTCACCACCAACCCTGTCAGGCATGACTGACATCCTGTGGCAGTCTTCTGGAATGCGTGCCAGCCGTCTCCTGTCCGTGGTCCTGCTCCTCCAGGACCGTGGACGGCTCACCGCCCAGCAGATCGCCGACGAACTGGGCGTCTCGGTACGCACCGTCTACCGCGACATCGAGGCGCTCGGCACGGCCGGTGTGCCGGTCTACGGCGAGCTCGGCGCCAACGGCGGCTACCAGCTGGTCGACGGCTACCGGACCCGGCTCACCGGGCTCACCCCGCAGGAGGCCGGGACGATCTTCCTGGCCGGGGTGCCGGACGCGGCCGCCGAACTCGGGCTCGGCGCGGTGCTCACCACCGCCGAGCTCAAACTGCGGGCGGCGCTCCCGGCCCGGCTCGCCCGGCACGTCGACGAGGTCCGCGACCGGTTCCACCTCGACCCGGCCGGCTGGTTCCGGGAGACCGAGACCCACCCACACCTCGCCGCGCTGGCCGGAGCCGTGTGGAACCGCCGGCGGGCCCGGATGCGATACCTGCGCTGGCGTGAGCCCCGTGAGGTGGACCGGGAGATCGAGCCGCTGGGGATCGTACTCAAAGCGGGGGTCTGGTATTTCCTCGCCCGGGTCGACGCGGAGATCCGCACCTATCGGGTCGCGACCATCCTCGACCTGACCGTGCTCGACGAGACGTTCGAGCGGCCCGACGGATTCGACCTGGCCGCGACGTGGGCGCAGTGGGCCGCCGACTTCGAGCGGCGGCTGCACCGCACCGAGGCCACGGTGCGGCTCTCCCCCGCCGGGCTCGACCGGATCCCGTACCTGATGACCCGGGCCATGGCCCGCAACGTCCGCGACGCCGTCGGCGAACCCGGCGAGGACGGCTGGACCACCGTCACCCTGCCGATCGAGTCGGTGAGGCACGCCCACGCCGACTTCCTGCGCCTCGGCGAGGACATCGAGGTCCTCGGCCCGCCCGAGCTGCGCGACCTGATGCGCGCCAGCATCACCGCGATGGCCCGCCTCTACCGGTGCTAACGTGCCCGCCATGCCGATCAAGCCCGTGCGTGGTGGACCACCGATCCCCGTCGACAGCCCCGCCGACGTCGCCGTGCTGATCGAGCACCTGGCCCGCGGCGACCGGGAGCCGGAGTGGCTCGGCGACCACTTCGCCTACCTGGCCGGCACCCGGCCGGAGTGGTTCCGGCCATATCAGGAGCAGGTCGTCGACGGGCTGCTCGACCGGTTCTCGGTGGCGCTCGAGGACCAGTGCCAGTTGTTCGCCGGAGCGCCGGACAGCTGCGTGGAGACGCTCGCCCGGCGTCTGCGCGACCGGCGCGACTTCGACGACGCCTCGGCCCTGGCGGCGATCGGCACGCCCGCCGCCCTCACCGCGGTCGCCGAGGACGTGCGCAACGGCGGCGACCGGGAGCTCTACGACGATTCCGGCTTCTGGATCCCGCCCACCGGGCCCGCGCAGCCGCGGTTCAGCCCGCAACGCCGCGCCGTGTTCCTAGAGCTCGGCGACTTCCCGGACGCCGATCATCCGGTCGGGCTGCCGGTGGACCGGGTGGTCGCCGACCCGGCGTCGAGCCCGGTCGTGTGGCACTACCTGTCACTGCGGCTCGCCGGCGTCCCGGGGCTGCCGTCGTGGCCGGCCGAGCGCGCCCATCTGGTCGCACCGGCGGCCACCTACGAGTGGACGATGTTCGCCGGGGCCGGCGCCGACGGCCGCTACCACGGTGAACAGGTCGTCCACGACGGCGAGCCGGACGACTTCACCGACGCGCCGGAGTTCGGCCTCGGGCGGGTGGTGCTGCGCCCGTACGGGCCGGACCTCGTCTACACCAACCTGCACGTGCATCTCACGCCCGGGCTGGTCGGTACGGCCGGGGGCCCGCCGATCGGCCTGTACCCGAACCCGTCCTGCCCGTCGTGCAAGCGCCTGATGTTCCACGTGCTCACGGTGACGAACACGGTCCGGGAGTACGGCCACGGCCCGCGCAGCCTCTACCTGTGCGAGGACTGCCACACCGTCGCCGTGACCGCCACCAACTGGAACTGAACCGTCACGCGGCCTCGGCGGCGACCGGCGGCGCCAGCTCCATCAACGGCTCGACGGCCGGGCGGGCCAGGTAGTAGCCCTGCGCGTGGCAGATCTGGTTCTCGGTGAGAGCCGCCAGCTCCCCCGAGGTCTCCACGCCCTCGGCGATCACCACCATGCCCAGCGAGACGGCGAAGTTGGCCATCGCACCGATCAGCGCGAACCGGGCCGGGTCCAGGTCGTTGTCGGCGATGATGCTGCGGTCCAGCTTGATGATGTCCGGGCGCAGCCGCAGGATGTGCTGCATCGAGGCGTAACCGGCACCCGCGTCGTCGACGGCGAGGCGCGCCCCCATCGCCCGGATCCGGTCCAGGACGTCGGCGACCCTGCTGTAGTCGTCGATGGCGGTGTGCTCGGTCACCTCGACCACCACACGCGAGGCCTGGTCACCGAGGCCGGACAGCATGGCGAGCAGCCGCGGGTCGGTGAGGGTCTGCGCGGACAGGTTGATCGACAGGTAGCCGTGCGCCGGCAGTTCCGGCAGGCGGCGGCAGGCCAGGTCGATGGCGTGCAGCTCCAGGTCGATGCCGAGATCGACCTCCCAGGCCTCGGCGAACCACAGGTCCGGTGTCCGTTTCGGCTCGGCGTTGAACCGGGCGAGCGCCTCCATCCCGGCGATCCGCCGGCCGTCGATGTCGACGATCGGCTGGAGCACGACATACATCGCCTCGGGGTCCTCGAGAGCCTGCGCGATGCGGGCCCGGGCCTCGGCGTACCGGCGCTGCTCCTGCTCCTGCGCGGTGAGCGCGACGGTCTCGGCCGTGACGTCGGCGGTGAAGCCGCGGTAGCCGACGGTGCGCCCGGAGTCGTCGAAGATCGGCGCGACGGTGGTGCTCAGGTGCCGGACCGTGCCGTCGGTGTGCCGGGTCGCGGTCGTCAGGTCGTGGCGGCCGCCCGGGTCGACGGTCGGGTGGCCCGACGCCGCGTCGCTGAGCAGTTCACACACGACACGGCCGATGACGTCGTTGGACCGGTGACCCAGCAGCGCGTGCACACCCTGGCTGGAGTTCGTCAGCCGCATGTCGGCGTCGGTCTGCCAGATCCAGCCGTGCGCGTTGTCGACGGTGTCCTGCAGCGCCTGCACCGCGTCGCGTTCGCGGACGGTGAGCTTCCGCTCCAGCCGCACCAGGCGGCGGGTCACCACCGCCGCGTACGGCAGGCCGGCCAGGCCGACCATGCCGAGCCACTCGTCGGGTTCCGGGACCTCGCCGGCGTTGACCGCGTCGAACCAGTCCCAGAGGTACGACACCAGCGCGATCGCCATACTCACGGCGAGCACCACGACAGCGGACGAGATGACGCGACGAGTGTGCAGTATGTCGTCGTTCGCCACCTGGCGGGGCTGGGCCTGGTCAGTCACATGCTGATGGTCGGCACACGAGGGCCAGGGTTGAGGTACCGGGTGCGATGACCTTCACCGGCCATCGCACCCGGGTCGATCAGGACAGCGTGCAGGTGATCGGGGCCGGAGTGGTGGCGGTGCCGTTGCCGACGAGGCCGAACGTGGTCGACGCCCCGCCCGCCAGAGCGCCGTTGTGTGCGGCGTTGCGGACCGTCACCGCCGGCGTGCCGACGACACCGTTCCAGAGCGAACCGACCGTGGTACCTGCCGGATACGTCCAGTTCACCGTCCAGGCGGTGCCGGCGGTGGTTCCCGAGTTGCGTACCGTCACCTCGGCCTGGAAACCGCCGGACCAGGAGCTGACCGTCTTGTAGGTGGCGGTGCAACCCTGATCGCCGCCTCCCCCGCCGGCGCTGGTCGTCACGGTGCGGCCGGCTGACGCCGCGCCGATGTTGCCGGCCGCATCACGGGCCCGGACGCTGAAGGTGTACGCCGTGGACGCGGCCAATCCGGTCGCGGTGTAGGAGGTCGCCGACACGGTGGCCACGACGGTCCCGTTGCGCAGCACGTCGTAGGCGGTCACGCCGACGTTGTCGGTCGCCGCCGTCCAGCTCAGGGCGACACTGTTCGCGGTGATCGTGCCGGCCGTCGGCTGCCCCGGCACGCCGGGCGCGGTGGTGTCGCCGTCGGAGCCGCCGTCGCCGTATCGCTGGGCGAGGCTGATGCCGGTGGTGCTGCCGTCCCCGCCGAGCGGCACCTGGTGGTCGAGGCCGACGAACTTGCCGCCGTGCTGCCACAGGGCCGGCTTGAGCAGCGCGTACTTCTGCTCGTCCCAGGTCTTCCAGTCGTCCAGCAGCAGACCGCCGGTGTCGCCGGAGTTCGGGTTGAGCACCCAGAACGTCTGGTGCAGCTGGTTCTCCACGATCAGGTCACGCAGCGCGGTCATCCACTTGTCCTGGCGGGCGTCCTGGCCGAGCCGGCCACCCCACTCGCCGATGAGCAGCGGGGCGGTGCCGTTCTCGTGCAGGTAGAACCAGTTGGGCCGCCACACGTCGTCGGTGAGGCTGGCCTTGTCGAACGGCTTGTCGAACCACGGCTGGTTGAACACCAGCGGCCCGTAGTCGTGCGGCGAGTAGACCAGCTGGTCCTGGTTGGCGCCCAGGTTGATCGGATACTGCTTGGCGCCGCGCAGGTTGCCGCCCCACCAGTTGTAGTAGTAGTTGGGCGACAGGTCCGGGTCGGTGTTCGGCGAGTTCCAGGTCTCGCCCTCACGCGGGTAGACCTCGTTGCCCTCGACGAGGATCAGCACCTCGGGGTTGATCGCGAGGATCCGCTTGGCGGCCGTCTCCGCGGTGTTCTTCCAGTTGTCGACGTCGGTGGAGTTGTCCCACTTGGCACGGACGGTGTCGTTGGGCGTACCGTGCGGCTCGTTCTTGAGGTCGAACGCGACGACCGTGTCGTTGGTCTTCCAGCGGGTCGCCGCCCACTCCCAGCCCTGGTAGTACTGCTCCGGGGTGATCGTGCCCTTGTACCAGACCGGGTGGATGTGGCCGGAGTTGTCGGCCTCGGCGGAGTGCACGTCCAGGAGCACCTTGATGCCGTTGCGCTCGCACAGCTGCAGCCAGTACTCGAAGATCTGGAGACTGTTCATCCCGGTCAGTTCCGGGTTGGCGTAGGTGTTGACGTTGGGGACCGTCGCCTGGCCGGCTTTCCATTCGAGCAGGAGCTGGGTGGAGATCGGGACGCGGACCAGGTTGATGCCGCGCTGGGCCATCGACGCGGTGATCTGCGTGATGTTGGCCGACCAGAGCCCGTGGAACACCCGCTCGGAGGCGTTGAAACCGAACCAGTTCGCGCCGGTCAGCCACACCGGGTTGCCGGCGGCGTCGACGATCCGGTTCCCGGACACGTGCAGCCAGTCGTTGGCGGGCGCGGCGGCCGCCGACACGCCGGGCGCCATGCCGACGGCCGCGGCGGCCCCGCCGGTCACCGCCAGCGCCATCCCGAGGACGGCGGCGACGATGCGTTTGCGTTTGGCTCTCACTCGAACTCCCTGGGGGACGGGCATGATCAGATTCTGGGAGCGCTCCCATCGACAGTATTTAATCTCAAGGAAACCTGGACAAGACTTTTCGAAACCAAGTTCCCGAAGACGACCCGCAACCCGCCGAGCCGGGGCCGCACCGACCGGACGCGGGTCTACTCCCTCACCTCGATGGCGATGCCACGTTCGCGCAGAAGATCGGATGCGAACTCCGCTCCGCCGTACCCGGGAACGACAGCGACCCACCAGTCCCCTCCGCCTTCGATGGGGTACTGCACGGTCGCGATCGACCTGAAGACGTCGTCCTCTCGCTGAACCGCATCGTTGAACGCTTCAAAGCCGTCACAACGGCGAATTTCCTCGTCATCGATCACCATTGCAGAAGCCGGCGGATCCAGAGATCCGCGTGATATTCATAGAGGTTGTCGTCATAGCCTTCGACGCACCATTGGACGAGCGACCGCCAGGCACGAATGTCCAGCTCAGGATGGATGGGATCCCGGCGCTTCCCCGCCCGGCCCACCTCGGCGTAGCGGCTGTAGAAATCTGCGCTGTACACGGCACCCATCCTCTCCGGTGTCGGCGCCGAAAGGAATCTTCGCGCGGGTTCCAGGGCCGGGCGGGCCGGCCCTGGAACCCGGTGGGCTACTGGGCCTTTTCGGCGACCGCGGTTCGGGTGCTTCGCAGGCTCCAGAGGATGGAGACGGTGATGGTCACGACGATGACGCCGAGGGTGACGGGGATGGGCAGCTTGCCGACCGGGGTCTCGGACAGGATCAGCTTGACACCGGCGAAAGCGAGCAGCACCGCCAGGCCATAGTGCAGGTGTACGAATCGGCGCAGCAGCCCGGCCAGGCAGAAGTAGAGACTGCGCAGGCCCAGGATGGCGAAGGCGTTGGCGGTCCAGACGATGAACGTGCTGGTGGTGATGGCCAGCACGGCGGCGACCGAGTCGACGGCGAAGATCAGGTCGGTGACCTCGATGGCGATCAGGACCACGAGCAGCAGGGTGCCCACGCGCTTGCCGTTGATCCGGGTCACGAACCTGTCGCCGTGGTAGGCCGGGTCGGTGGGGATGATCCGGCGGACCAGGCGGACCACGGGATTGCGGTCCGGTGCGGGCTGGTCGCCGTGGCGGAACGCCATCTTGTAGCCGGTGTAGATGAGGAACGCGCCGAACACGTACGCGGTCCAGAAGAAGGTTTCGAGCAGTTCGGCGCCGACGAAGATGAACACGAAACGGAAGACCAGCGCGCCGACGACGCCCCAGAACAGGACCTTGTGCTGCAACGCGGCCGGGACCGCGAAGTAGCCGAAGACCAGGGCGAAGACGAAGACGTTGTCGATCGACAGCGCCTTCTCGATCAGGTAGCCGGCGTAGTAGGTGCCGGCGACCTCACCGCCCTGCCAGGCCCACAGCACGACGCCGAACAGCAGCCCGGCGGCGATCCAGATGCCGGACCAGACGGCGGCCTCGCGGAAGCCGATGACGTGGTTGTCGCGGTGCAGGAACAGGTCGATCGCGAGCATCGCGGCGATGGCCAGGAACAGCACCGCCCAGATCCACCAGGAAACGGTCACCAGAAACCTCTCGTCCAGGCGGGCCCGATGTGGACGGGCCGGCTCTGCTGGACGAAGGTCTCCCCGGGCCACCGCGTGGTGGCCGCGCCGCCGGAGCCTGGTCAGGTCAGGCACGTATTGACGACAGCGCGTGGTGCGTCGGGTACTCCCCCTCGAACTGAGATCCAGTATTCACGAATAGCGGTTCGCATGTCAAACCGGCGATGCTGGTTTCGTGTTTTGCCCTGCGTACATTGGCGGGGTGTCTTCGACCGGATGGACGTTCCTGACCAACCACGCGCACGTGCTGCTGGCCATCGCCCGGGATCCGACCGTACGACTGCGTGACGCCGCCGACGCCATCGGGATCACCGAGCGCGCGGCCCAGGCCATCGTCGCCGACCTGGAGGCGGCCGGATACCTGCAACGTGAGCGGGTCGGGCGGCGTAACCGCTACACGGTCAACCCCGGCGGCCGGTTCCGGCACCCCGCCGAAGCCGGTCACGCCATCGGCGAGCTGCTGGATCTCTTCACCGACGGCCGGCCTGACCAGCAGGTACCTGATTGATCAGTGGAGCAAGGGAACCATTGAGCTCCGAATACGACTGGGGCGGCTCCTGACCTCCAGGTAGAGCCGGGCTGTGACCAGCAGGACATCGGACACAACCGGGTGTCAGGGTCCGATCGTGAACGTGACCGCTCCGTTGCGCCCGGTCTTCGTCTCCTGGTAGGAGCAGGAGATGGCGGCCGGGTGCCAGCAATCGAACGTGTTCGAGCCGATCGTGGGGTTCCGCCAGATCAGGGTGACACGGCCGTACGGCGTGTTGTAGCCGACGTGCGCGTCGGTGCCGTCGGAACCCCTCGTCGACTGCGTCGAGAACATGTCGGTGCCACCGGGCCCGATGCTGAGTTCCGGCTCGGTCCGGAACTGGCCCTCGTTGTTGCCGAAACCGGTCATCGTCAAGGAGCCGGCGAGGCTGTTGGTGACGGTCACCACCATGTCGAACAGCTTGTCGTCGGCGTTCGCGATCGTCGGCGCGATTACCGTGACCAGCCCGGTGACCAGTGCCGTCGCCGCGATAGCACGAAGCCCATGGGCTCGGAGATGTGGCATGGCTGTAGTCTCACCGGCCGGGCGGGGTCGCGCGGCCACATCGAGAGAAATCACTCATGACGGCACGACCGCGATCAAACGACGCCGGGACAAGTCAGCAGCGACGACTCCGGGGAGACCGCACCCGCGGTCTCCCCGGAGCGGTGAGGCGGCCGGCTAGCTGGCTGCCCGGCGGCCGACCACGGTTGCTCCCGAGGCCTGTGCCCAGCCCGCGAAGTCGTTCAGCGGGGTGTTGGAGATGCGGAACGTGCCGTCACCGTTGGCGAACGCCACCGGCTGCGTGAACCACCACGGCGCGTTCGGGCCCGGCGTCAGCGCGATGTCCGTACGGCCGTCGCGGTTGTAGTCGCCGGACACCACGGTGGCTCCGGGGACCTGGGCCCAGCCGGCGAAGTCGCCGACACCGGCGTTGGTGACCCGGAAGGTGCCGTCACCGTTGGAGAACGCCACCGGAACCGTGTTCCAGCCGGCGCCGCCGGTCAGAGCCAGGTCGGTACGGCCGTCGCTGTTGAAGTCACCGGCGACGGTCCTCGCGCCCTGGGCCTGTGACCAGCCGGCGAAGTCGTTCAGCGGCGTGTTGGTGATCCGGAAGGTGCCGTCACCGTTGGAGAACGCCACCGGCTGCGTGAACCACCACGAGGTGTTCGGGCCCGGGGTGAGCGCGACGTCCGTACGCCCGTCGGCATTGAAGTCTCCCGTGGTGAGCCGGACGCCGGGCGCCTGGGCCCAGCCGGCGAAGTCGCCGACACCGGTGTTGGTGACCCGGAAGGTGCCGTCACCGTTGGAGAACGCCACCGGAACCGTGTTCCAGCCGGCGCCGCCGGTCAGAGCCAGGTCGGTACGGCCGTCGCTGTTGAAGTCACCGGCGAAGGTCGTCGCACCGGGGGCCTGCGCCCAGCCCGCGAAGTCGCTCAGCGCGCTGTTGGTGACCCGGAACGTGCCGTCACCGTTGGAGAACGCCACCGGCTGCGTGAACCACCACGGGGTCTCCGGGCCCGCGGTGAGGGCGAGGTCGGTACGGCCGTCGGCGTTGAAGTCACCGGGAACCACCGTGGTTCCGGGGACCTGCGCCCAGGCGGCGAAGTCGTTCAGCGGCGTGTTGGTGATCCGGAAGGTTCCGTCACCGTTGGAGAACGCCACCGGCTGCGTGAACCACCACGGCGTGTTCGGGCCCGGGGTGAGCGCGACGTCCGTACGCCCGTCGCCGTTGAAGTCTCCGGTGTTGAGCCGGACGCCGGGCGCCTGGGCCCAGCCGGCGAAGTCGCCGACACCGGCGTTGGTGACCCGGAAGGTTCCGTCGCCGGCGGAGAACGCGGCCGGCAGGGTGTTCCAGCCGGCTCCGCCGGTCAGACCAAGGTCGGTACGGCCGTCGGCGTCGAGGTCTCCGCCGGCGAGTACCGGGGCCGTCCCGCCGGCGGCCGCGGCGAACAGCAGCCGGTTGGGTGAGCCGGTGCCGATCTGGCTCAGGACGTCGTTCGTCGCGGTGTTGATGATCAGCGACTTGATCGTCGCGGGTGACGCCGTCGGGCGGCTCTCCAGGAAGAGGGCCGCGACCCCGGCGACGTGCGGTGTGGCCATCGAGGTGCCGCTGATGGTCGCGGTGGCGTCGTCGGAGGTGAACCAGGCCGAGGTGATGCCGGTTCCCGGCGCGAACAGGGTGACACACGATCCGAAGTTGGAGTACGTGGTGTCGCGGCTGTCGGCACGGGTGGACGCGGCCACGGTGATTGCGGCCGGCGTACGGGCCGGGCTGCGCGTGCAGGCGTCGGAGGTCTCGTTGCCCGCGGCGACGGCGTACGTCACCCCGGAGTTGACCGACCGGGTGACCGCGTCGTCCAGGGCCTGGTTGGCGCCGCCGCCCAGGCTCATGTTGGCCACCGACGGGCCGGTGTGTCGGCCGGTCACCCAGTCGACGGCCGCGATGATCGTCGAGGTCGGGGTGCTGCCGCTGCACCCGAAAACCCGGACCGGGACCAGGGTGACGGCCTTGGCCACCCCGTGCACGGTGCCGCCGATGGTGCCGGCGACGTGGGTGCCGTGGCCCCGGCAGTCCTCGGTGCCGCGGCCGTCACCGACGAAGTCGACGCCCGCGGCGACACGGCCGGCGAACTGGGAGTGGCCGGCGCGGATGCCGCTGTCGATCACGTAGGCGGTCACGCCGGCGCCGGTCGCCTTGGCGGAGTAGATGCCGTTCAGGGTGGCTCCGCGCTGGTCGACGCGGTCCAGGCCCCAGGTCGCCGAGGTCTGCACACCGTCGAGGCTGATCAGCTGATCGGCCGCCACATAGGCGACGGCCGGATCGCGGCGTACGGCTGCGAGCTGGGCGGCGGTCAGGGTGGCGGAGTAGCCGTGCAGAGCGTGCCGGTACTCGCGGTCGACCTTCACCCCGCTGGTGCGGGAGCGGGCCACGGCCTTGGACCTGTCGGCGGACTGTCGCAGCACGACGATGTAGCTGTCGGCGGCGACCGGTTCGCCCGATGCCGTGATCAGTGGTGCCGGGTCGGCCGGCGCCGCGACGGCGGAGGTGGCCGGCGCCAGGGCCGACACCGCCGCCATCGCCACGACGAACGCACGGCTCCACGGCCTGCGGGTGGATGTTGCTGGGATCTTCACGCGCCCCGTCCTTTCGATTCCATCGACCCACCTCGCTGCGGCAGGTCGACGGAATAGTGACGGCGGGCGCGGAGACGACGCTGACGTGGCGCTGAAAACACCACGTCAGCGGGCTGGTGTCCTACAGCCGCGCCACGAATTCGTCCATGGCGACGGTTGTGCGGCGCAGGATGTCGGCCGAGTTGACCGGGTCGTCCTCGGTCTCCATCCCGTGGTCGGCGCCGTCGGCTTCGTAGAACGGCCGGCCCAGGCTCCGGGCGATCGCCGCGTCCCACGAGCGGTCGGCCGTGGAGCCGACGAGCAGGAACGGGGCTGTGCTGCGGCGCAGGTCGTCGGATACCGGTGAATCACGCAGGAGGGGGGTCAGCCAGATGCCGGGCAGGTTCCGGTCGGCGGCCAGCGCAGCGGCGAACGAGCCGATCGACTTACCGACCAGGGCGACCTTCGGAGCGGTCTCGGTCCTGAGGACCTCGGTCAGGTGCAGGTGTACGAACGAACGCAGCCGGTCGAACCAGGCGGGCAGATCCTGGCCGTCGCGTTGCGGAGGCTGCTCGGGCCACCAGACCGTCTGGGTGGTCCACCCGTGCCGGATGAGGACGGCGCGGGCGAAATGCAGCAACGGACGTTCGGCCGAGTATCCGAGGCCGGGAATCAGGAACGCGACGCGGTGGGGGTCGCGTTCCAGGCGGTCCGGCAGGGATGGGCGCGGCCAAAAGGTCTCGGTCATCCGGTGATGCTAGGCCGCATTCGCCAGCTTGAATGTAGCGGTCAGGGCACTAGATCATGCGGCGCCGTACGCGCCACACCACCACGCCGATCAGGGCCGCCGCCACGGTGACGAACACGGTCGCCTCGATGAGCTGGAACATCCAGAACCGGTCAGCCGGATGGTAGACCTCGAACTGCTGGACGCCCCGCGCGTGCAGGAACTGTTCGACCGTCGTACCGGCCTGGCCGGCGGCGTCCTCCAGTTCGTAGTACTCGGTCGAGCTCAACCTGCGCCCGGTGGAGTCCGCGTAGCCGTGTTCGATCACCCAATCAGCGGACCGGCTCTTCGCGCCGGGGACGGGGATCGGCCCGGTGCTGGTGAGCGGTGTGGCGTACGCGGGACGGGCCAGCAGCGCCACCGCCATCCGGGCGGCGAGGAACGCTCCGAAAGCGACACCGAACGCGGGCAGGCTGCGCCGTAGGATCGCCCCGGCGGTGGTGGCGACGGCGAACGCGAACAGCGCGTACGCCACCGGGACGAGTCCCTCCAGGTCGAACGCGTCGTACTGGAAGCGCCCCTCCCACGCGTCGAAGGGCTGACGGAACCAGGTGAGCACCACGGTGAACAACCCGGTGAGCACGACGGTGACGCCGGCCAGTGCCGCGAGTTTCGCCGCCAGCCAGCGCATCCGCGGCACGGCCTGTGTCCAGGCGAGCTGCCAGGTGCCGTCCTCCAGTTCGCGTGCGAGCAGCGGCGCGCCGAGGAACGCACCGATGACGACCGGGACCAGGTAGAAGGCCGCCAGCAGGTTCTCGACGTAGCCGTACTCCTCGTCGAGCCGGCGGAACGAGGCCGTGCAGGCGTCGCCGGCCCCGGCGTCCCCCGCACAACGGGCGGGACCGGCGGGGAACAGGTCGTGGGCCTGCGCCCCGAGCACGAGCAGGGCGACGCCGAAGACACCGGCGAGCAGACCGAGGACGAGGACTTCGGTACGGTGCTGGCGCCAGATCAGCCACGTCATGCCGGCACCCCGGACGCCCGTCGCAGGTAAGCGAGCACCAGCTCCTCCAACGCTACCGGCTGGGCCTGCCACCCCGGTGCGGCCGGGAGCGCGCCGTCGCGTACCAGAAGGGTCGTGTGCCTGTCGCTGTGGACGGCCTCCACGACGGTGCCGGACCGGTCCAGGTCGGTGGCCGTGCGCGGGCCGACGAGCAGCCGGTGCTCGGCGAGGAGGGTGTCGATGTCGCCGGTGAGCGTGACCCGGCCGTGGTTGAGCACGATCAGGTGGTCGCAGACGCGCTCCAGCTCGTGCACGACGTGGGAGGAGAACAGGACGGTCACCCCGCCTTCGGCCACCGCACCCATCAGGACCTGCAGGAACTCGTGCCGGGCCAGCGGATCGAGACTGGCCACCGGTTCGTCGAGGACGAGCAGGTCCGGCCGCTTCGCCAGGGCCAGCGCCAGCGCGACCTGGGCCTGCTGACCACCGGAGAGCGTGCCGGCCCTGCGGTCGAGCGGGATGCCCAGTCTCGCCAGCCGGTCCTCGGCCAGTCCCTGGTCGAGGACCGGAGGTTGCAGGCCCGGCCGAAGCGGAGCATCTCGGCGACGGTGAACCGCTTGTACAGCGGGTGGTCCTGGGCCAGGAACCCGACCCGGGACAGGGTCTCCGGGGTGCTGGCGGTGACGTCCTGGCCGAGGACCTCCACGGTTCCGGTACTCGGCGCCAGCAAACCCACGGCCAGGCGCAGGAGCGTGGTCTTGCCCGCGCCGTTCGGCCCGACCAGGGCGATCACCCCGCCGGCCGGCAGGGCCAGGGTGCAGTCACGCAGCGCCCAACCCTTCCGGTACCGCTTGCCCACACCGTCGGTGCGCAGCGCGAACCCGGTCGTCGTCACGCCACGTCCTCCTTCGTCGTCTGCCGGTGGACGTCGTTCGTCGTCTGCCGGTGGACGTCGTTCGTCGTCTGCCGGTGGACGTCGTTCGTCGTCTGCTGGTGGACGGAGGTGAAGAGTGCGTTGACCGCCTGCTCGTCGAGGCCGGCCGCGTAGGCGCGGCGCAGCCAGGTCGTCAGGCCCCGGCGCAGCGACGTGTACGTCGATGCCGGCATCACGGCCGACTGCTGTTCGTTGACGAACGTGCCCTGGCCGGGACGGCCGGTGACCAGGCCCTCCTGTTCCATCTGCCGGTACGCCTTGGCGACGGTGTTCGGATTGATCGCCAGATCCTCGACCACCTCACGGATGAGCGGGAGGCGGTCACCGGGCTGGAGGAATCCCAGCAGCACCGCCTGGCGAACCTGCTGGACGAGTTGCAGGTACGGCGGCACGCCGGAGTGGGTGTCGAGCCGGAAGACGAACACGGAAGCCCCTTACTGCTTTACTAGTAACATAGTAAAAGAGTAAGAGGCTGATCAAGAGGATGGTCGCGGGGACCGAGCGTTTCGGGATCAGGGGGCCTCGCCGATCGCGACGAGGTTCTGGCTCATTCCCATGATCGAGGGTTCGCTCTCGAGGAGCCGCAGGAGGTCCAGGATCCGCTTGCGCTGGCCGGGGTCGTCCAGCCGCTCGGGGAGCTGGGGCAGCAGCTTGACGCTGCCGCTGGCGCCGACGAGCGTACGCAACTCCAGGCCGGCCTCCGCCACCTCCCCGGTGAGGTCCTCGGGCCGATGGAAGTAGGAGGTGGTGAATTCGGCAGGGTCGCCACCGGGATTGCGGTACTGCCCGTCGGCCAGGAACGCGGTGGTCTTCTCGATCTCGCCGGGTACGACCGGGGCGCCGAAGGCGACGTCCTCGAAGAGTGGGTAGAACCGCGAGAGCGCCTTCGCGAGGACCACGCCACCCGGCCGGAGAACCCGCCGGGCCTCGCGCAGCGCCTTGATCCGGTCGCCCCGGTCCGTCAGGTGGTAGAGCGGGCCGAGGAGCAGGACGGCATCCGCCGAGGCGTCATCGGCGTCCAGTGCTCTCGCGTCTCCGACAGCCGTACCGGCCAGCGGCGCGGACGCCGCCCGGGAGGCGGCCTCGGCCTGCTCGACGTGCAGCGGAACCGGGTCGATCAGGTGCACCTCGTATCCGGCGGCGGCCAGGGGGAGCGCGTAGACACCGGCTCCGCCGCCGACGTCCAGCACCCGTGCGGGGGCTGCGGGCAGGTGCCGCTCGATCAGGTCCCACATCCGCAGGAACTCGATCCGCCGCTGATCGGCACTCAATCGTTGCTGTTCCAGTCCGTGCTCGTAATATCCCAGGATCTCCGGATCGATCATGTCCATGGACGCTAGGTCTCAGCTGTGCACGCGACCACCGAATTCCCGTGCGGACGGTCGGCCCGACAGTCTCCCGGAACGCACGCGTGGGTGCGTGTCCGGGATGGCCGCCGATTCAGGAACGACGGGTTCGGCGACCGTCGCTGCCGGGAGCCTCGGTGGCTTCGGTGCGCAACTGGCTGCGGGTGCGCATCAGGATCCGGCCCAGCATGTTCCTGCCGTTTCCGGTCCGGCCCCGGCCCCAGTAATGGTCGGTGGTGGTGTCCTCGACGATCTCCTCGTCACCGGTGGACATCAGGATGCCCCGGATGTCGGCGTGCGCGCGGAACTTGGCCGCCACCGCGCGGCGCATCACGTCGTCCTTGACCCGTTCCCAGTCCCGCCGCAGCGGTTTCGACGGGTCACGGCCCAGTTCCGCCGCCCGCAACGGGGTGCGCGCGGTCCGGATGAGATCCGCGTGACGAGTGCCCTTGAACTTCTGCGCCTGGAAATAGTGCTCCGAGGTCGGCCACCAGAATCCGTCGAGGTCGAAGCCGTGATCGGAGAAGTTCGAGAAGCATCCATAGGGGACTTCGTCGGCGCCGTAGAAGTAGATCGTCACGAGAAACCGTCTCAGGCATGCCCGAGCCGCGCAACCAGTTTCATCGCCGGGCCGGCCTGCCGCTATCAGTGATAGGAGCGCTTGCCCAACGCCGTCGCGGCTCGCCAGACGTACTCGGCCCGGGTTGTGGCTTTGGTTATCGCCGTTTCTGGATCCTCCGGCAGGCCGAACAGGATTGCCCGGCTGGCCAGGGTGACGATCGGGCTCTCGGTACGCGGCGGGTACTGCGGAACGACGATGCCGAGGTATTCGCGGCGCAGGGTCCGGGGTGCGATGACGTTGATCATCCGCTCGAGATGGTCGGCCTGCGCGACGATGGCAACCGGTCGGGCGTCGCCGAAGTGGCCCTCACCTTCAGCGCGCAGAAAGTTGGTCACGGTGTCGATGGAGCGGCGTTCCACCTGCACCGACTCGGCGGGCACACCTCGCCGTACCAGCTCATCTCGCATCAGATCAGCCTCGGGCATGCCGCAATAGACTTCGCCGGGCAGACCGTCGGGACGCCAGGGTGTGCCACGCCGGTCGATCGGAGACTTGTATCCCGCACAGACGATACGGCCGTGCGCCTGGCGCCCGATCTCGTCGAACAAACGCTGTGCCACATCGACACGGTCGATGGCCTCGGGATTCAAGGCGAAACCCGATTCGGCCCGGCCGCGGCCAGGCACCAGGACATGCGTCACCTCGGCGAGCACGAGCCCTGCGCTTCCGGGCCAAACTTCAAAAGCCATGCCGATCATGATGCGGGAGTCCCGGTACGCCGCCGGTACATCACTGCCAGACATTCGCGGAGCGCGTCGTGCCGGAAGATGAAATGGTTACCGTTCTGCCGCAGCAGGCCGGCCTCGTGGCACGCGCTCAGGAACCGTGCGAAATCCCAAGGCAACCGGTTACGCAACGACAGCCAGATGTGCGCGACCCGAAACGGCGCCCACTGGTTCCAGAAGAAGATCGCGGCCGCCGCACCGACGGGCATCGCCACAAGCCCGCGCATGCCGCCCGGAAGGTCGACGATCGGAACGGCCAGGAGGTAGCCACAGGTCAAGTTGATGCAGGCCAGGACGACCATGCCGACGCCGGATCGCCGGTCGTTGTGAATGACCTTCAGCGGATCGGCGGTCCGGGCACCGGTCGCCGCGTCGACCTTGGGCATCAGGCGCAACACGCGGGCCGAAAATCGGCCACCCACATATCCGATGGCCGGTGCCGGGCCGACAGCGACGGCCAGCCACGCCAGAAAAGGCACCTTTGTCAGGCCCAGCCACCAGTCGGAGTGCCCCTGCGACGCCCACCACACCGCCTCGGTCACGAGGTAACAGACGGCGACCAGCACGCTCCCCATGAGCAGCTTGTATGCATGGTCCCGGAGATCACCGTCGGTCGGTGCACGGCGGCGGCGCGTTCCGGGCTCGAAGGTGGGCCGCTGGAGAAGATAACCGAGTCGGGTGGGATCGTCCGGGGCCAGCCATCGTCCCGTCGAGTAGCCGCGGGCATAGCCGAACCCGAACGTCACCCCCATCAGCAGGAACAACGCCACTGCCGCGGGCGGCGTGAACCAGGTGCCGCTCAGCAGGGCGGCCCCGGCACCGAGCACCGCGACGGCGATGAGGGCCATGCGGTAGGTCGGTGCGTAGTGACGGATCTGCCAGAACGCGATGGCCCGGCTGCCCCGCCGGGAGGCGAGGAAGCCCAGCCAGAACTCGGCCTCCTCGGGGAGAAACCCCTCGGACGGCGCGGCGGCCCCGCCCGGCTGAGCAGCCGAGCGGACAAAGACCGCATTGACCGTACGCTCGTGCAGGTGCCGTTCGACGTCCGCCGGCGTACCGAGATCCAGGAGGTCGGCGACGTTGCCGTTGAGGGGGTCATCGGCCGCGTAGATCGTCTTGACGAGCCAGGCGTTCAACGGAGACGACAGCGCGGCCAGAACAGTCGCGCCGCGCTCGGTCAGCAGTTCGCCGGTGAACGAGTGCCAGGTGGACCCGGCCGTTGAAGGCACGCGGAGGAGCAGGAACCGCTTGACCTCGTCCGGCGCGACGGGTCCGAGCGAAATCGTCTCGGCATCGGGGATGGCGGCGGCGAAGGCCGCTTGATTGTCCAGGGTACGGATGCCTGTCAGCACCGCACGGCGTTGGCTGGTGAAGAGGCGCAATGCTTGCGAAGCCACCACCTGGTCGCCGGGGCCGACCTCGTCGAAGCCGTCGAAGATCGGCACGATCCGGCCTTCGTGCAGCTCTTTGATGGCGGCTTGGTGCTCATCGCCGTGCAGGCCGTACTCGTCGCGAAGCACGGAGGAGATCCACACCTCGAGGCGCTGCCGCTGAGGTGTCCAGGAACGCATCCGGAGGATGACCGACGGGATCGCCAACCGGTCGAGGAGGTCCACCAGCGTGTAGGCGAGCGTCGTCTTACCGCTCTGAGAGTCACCGATGACCACCAGCTTGCCGCCGCTCGCGATGTGCTGGGCGAGATCAGTCTCGGTGTCGGAACTCGGGCAGGTACCTGCCGTCGGATCGATGCGGTGCCAGGGCACGCGTATCTGCCCCCAGTCGACGAGCGTCGCCAGCTCGGCCTTGGCGTAGTCGCGGCACCTCTCACGAATCTTCGGCAGCGGGTCGGCTGGGGGCGCGGCCGGCGGGAGGAGAAGCTGCCGGAAGTTGTTGATGGTGATCGAGCCGTTGAGGATGCCCGAGTTGGCCACGGCGCCGTCGCTGGCTGTGGCGTCCCCGGATTGCTCAACGGTGGACGCCTGGTCGTCGCCCGCGGTCATCGGTCAGTTCAGGCGCTGCACGCCGGTGTTGGCATTGGAGCCCGGCCCATCAGCGCGGGCGTCGCCGGAGCTGCGCACCTGCGCTCCGGAATCGTCGCCACGGTGCTGAACACCGGTGTTGGCTCGGCCCCCGCCGGTAGCCGTCGCCGAGCCGGAGCCCTCGACCACCATGGTCGGTGCCGGTGCGTTGCCGTTCTTCTGCGGTGGCAGCAGGTACGGTCCGCCCAGCGCCAGCGCGGCCAGGACGACACCGATGGTGCTGGCGATCTTGTCAGCCTTGTCCAGCCCGACGACGACGAAGTAGGCGACCAAGCCGACGATCACTGCGACGAAGACAGCGCGTCCGATCAGAACCACACGATGACTACGTCGGGGCATAGCCCGGCAGTCTACTGCCCACAGTCAACAAAAGGCGATCATGTGGTTACCAAATGTAGGGTGGCCGGCGTGCGGCTTCGAGGCGAATCAGATGTCGAGTTGGTACCGCTGCTCGAGGCGGCCGCTTCTCGGGTGTGGAGTGGGATCGCCGTACGGAGTCCAGCCGAGGTGCTCGTACAGGCGGACCGCCCGCTCGTTGTCGGTGTAGACGGCGAGCTCGGCACGGGTGAAACCGGCGCCGGCCAGATGTGAGGGGATCTCCGCCAGCAGCTCCCGGCCGACGCCTCGGCCCCAGCTGCCGGGGTGCACTCCGAGGTACCGGATCTCCGCGGTCGACCCGCTCGGCGGAACCGGTTCGACGGCGGCGAAACCGATGATCCGGTCGTCGTCGGCCACGACCAGCAGCAGTGATCTGGGGGAACTGTCGACCACCGCCTGGATGACGGGCCGGGCCAGGTCCAGTGGCGCGACCTCGGCCTCACCGTCGCGGGCAGCCGTCGTCGCGGCCCAGATGGCGGCCGCCTCGTCCACGAATTGCCCGCGAAGCGCCACCCGTACCCGTGCGTTGATCATTGAATCAGTCTGCCCTTGACGGCCCTCGGTGGCGACCGGATTTGGTCAGCGCACGGCCGCTGCCGCAGCCGGGCGAACCGGCGGATGGATGCCGCTTCCGGGGACGCCCGATCGGGTGATGTCGATGTCCGAAAGGGAGGATGCCGGCTGCGACGTCGGCGGGATTGTCCGGCCGAATGAGCGACGCGGGGCGGGTGGGGCGAGTTCGCATAATGGGCGGCGCCGGATGGGGCTGCCGCCGGCGAACCGACGTTCGTCCATCTCGGAGGTGGTTGCCATCAGCGCGTCCTCGACTCCCCCGGAAGCCGCTCGCCGGAGCCGTATCAGTCTCGGCTTCCTGGGTGAGCAATCGGTCACCGGGGTGATCGGCGTGCTCGCGCTGATGGCGACGATAACCGGGGTGGTGATCGCCTATCTCGACTGGCAGAACAATCTGGCGAACAACCCGCAGCCCGTGCCCTCGTCGTCGAGCCCGTCGCCGTCGTTGTCGCCGTCGCCGTCGTTGTCGCCGTCGCCGTCGGCCAGTCCGACGCCACTGCGGGACCTGAGCTATCAGCTGAGCGCCGAGGCCACCGGCCCACGGGTCGTCGAGGTCACCGCGAACGCTTCCGGCCAGCCCGAGGACGGGCTGACCTATTGGTTCATCCTGGAGATCACCTGGGACGACGGCAACGTCGACTACTATCCCCGGCGCAAGTTGACCGCCAATTCGGCGGCCTTCGACCTGACCCTTCCGGCCGAAGCCGAAACCAGGTTCACCCGGCGGGGCCGCGTCTACGCCATGGACGCACGCGAGTCCAAGGAGGCACAGATCCGTCTGGACCGGCAGTCCGGTTCGAAAGAGGACGACTTCTTCGGCGAGGCGACCGGCAAGACGGTGTCGAACGTGGTCACCCTGCCGTTCGGCTGAATCTGATCCCGCGCATGGAGCGATACCGGCCGCACGTGGACCTCAAACCCACCGATCGCACCCGCGACGAGGAGGTCAGCCGCCTGCTCGGACTCGGCGCCGGTCTGGTGGCCGACCACCGGCGGGCCGACGGCACCGGCTGGGTCACGCTCGCCGACCCCGAGGGCAACGAGTTCTGTGTCGAGCGCTCCGACACCGAACGCGGAGGCCATTGACGCGAGGGAACAGCTGTTCTCAAGTCCGGGCCGGGACGGCCGATGATGCAGATCATGAGAATCGGCGGGCGGCGCGGGGCCGGTGTGCATGGCAACCTCGTGCACGCCGGCTTCGTCCTGCTGGTTCTCGTCGCGGTCGCCGCGTGGGCGTTCGGCGGGCTGGCCGTACGCCTAGGTGTCGTGACCGTGATCGGCGCGATGCCGGCGGCCGGGATCGCTGTCGGACTGCGGATCAACCGGATCGTGAACCGCACCGCCTGGTACCTGTTGCTCGCCGCGTCGATGCTGTTCAGCGTCTTCAACTACCTGTGGTTCGTTCAGCTCGGCCTCGGCTGGGAGGTCGGGGCCGACGGTCCGGCCAACCTGATTCTCCAGGTGCTCGCCTACGGGAGCATCATGCTGTCGGCGTTGCAGGTGATCCGTAAACACGGCGAGGGTGACCGCGGCGGCATCATCGACGCGACCCTGCTCGGCCTGGGCCTGATCACCCCGGTGTGGGAGTTCGTGCTGCGCCCGCACCTGCTCCAGCTGGAAGTGTCCGGCCCCAACCAGGGCATCTATCTGCTCAAGATGCTGCTGCTGATGGGCACCCTCGGCGCGCTGCTGCGGATCGCGCGGACCGCCGGCACCGCCCGTACGTCGCTGATCTACTTTTTCCTCAGCATGGGCTCGACCGTCATCAGCGTGGTCTCGTCGTTGCTGTCGACCCGGCCGGGAAGTGACTACTACTCGCCGTTCGTGGACCTGTTCGCGATGATCGGCTATCTCGGGCTGGCCGCGGCGGCGCTGCACCCGAGTTCCACCGAGTTCACCCAGCCGGCCGGATGGCGCCGGAGGCGTCTGCGTCCGGTACGGCTGTCCCATCTCGGGGCGGTACTGGCGCTGGTGCCGGTGGTCGGCAGCGTTCCCGAACTGTTCGGCGGGACGACCGACAATCTGCTGCTGACGTTCGGCACGCTGCTGGTGATCCCGCTGGTCGTCTCGCGGATCGGCCTGCTGATGGCGGAACGGACCGCCGATCAGGAGGCACTGCGCTACCAGGCACACCATGACGAGCTGACCGGTCTGGTCAACCGCCGCCGGTACTTCGCCCTGCTGGAACAGGCTATCGAAACAGGCGCCGGCGTCGCGGTCCTCTACTGCGATCTCGACAGATTCAAAGCGATCAACGATGCGTACGGCCATGAGGCGGGCGACGAGGCTCTGCGTGTGTTCGCGGACCGGCTGCGCCGCATCATGCGGGACGAGGATGTCGCGGCCCGGATCGGAGGCGACGAGTTCCTGGTCCTGTGCTCCGGCGCGACGCCCGGCGACGCGGACACGCTGAGGCGCCGGATCGAGGACGCGACCCGGTCACCGGCCGTCTGGCAGGGTCATGAACTGTCCTTCGGGGTGACGGTCGGTGTCGCGTACGGAAGCGGCCCGGACACGACCGCCGACGCCCTGATGTCCGCGGCCGACGCCGACATGTACCGGCACAAGACCGCGAGGCGGGCCGCACCTTCCGTGGCGTGATCCCATCCCAGCGGTTTCCTTGCGCCGGCCATGACGGCATGGTCCTGGTGCGGTTCCCTCCCCCGGGCGACTCGCGGCGCTCCGGAGTGCGCCCGAGGTTGCCCGAGGGCCCAGGTGGGCATGTGCCTCCTGTGAACTCCGCGACGGCACAGCTGAAGCCCGCTCTGGACATCGACGCACGCCTCGCTGAGATCGAACGTGGCGTCGACCTTCTCCTCAACCTCACGCCGGTCAACGCGACGGAGGCATGGGCCGACTTCGAGCTCAGTGACTTCCGTACCGTACCGACGCTTCGCCTGAGGCCCTTGGGTTTCGATCCTGACCTGGCACGCAGAGATCTGTACAACCTCGAGATCGAGAACGTCACCGACCCCGCTCTGCACACGCTTCTGCGCACGAAGCGGGACGAGATCGCGCGACAGATCACGGCGCTGGAGGACCGCGACACCTCCCGTTTCGTGAACGGGTCTCTACAGCTCTACGGCGGGATCAGCCCGACCCTGACGGCAGCCGCCGAAGCCCTGCTCGAAGCCATCCCCGCGCAGTCGCCGACCGCGCCCAGTGTCACCGCCGGGGCGTTCGCCGACGCGGCGCGCACGGAGATGGAACGCTATCGCGCCGTGTATCCGGACTTCCCGGTGCACGTCGACATCCGTGACGACGTCTCCGAACTGATGGTGTCGTTCGGCCGGCTGCTGGTCCCCGAGTCCGCCGTGTTCCGCGCCGACCGCGTCGAACCGCTGCTGCACCACGAGGTCGGCACGCACGTGGTCACCTATCAGAACGGCGCCCGGCAGCCTCTGCGACTGTTGACCATCGGACTGCCCGGCTACGACGAGACCCAGGAGGGTCTCGCGGTGCTCGCCGAGTACCTGACCGGAGGCCTGGACCCGCGGCGGCTGCGCGTCCTCGCGGCCCGGGTGGTGGCCGTCGGCGACATGCTCAACGGCGCGGGATTCCTCGACATCTTCGAGACGCTGCAAGTCAAGCACCGGATACCACGCAGAACCGCGTGGATCATCGCCATCCGGGTCGTCGTCGCGGGCGGTTCGGTCAAGGACGCGATCTACCTGCGGGGCGTCAGCCGTCTCCTCGAGGCGTTCGCGGACGGCGTCAGTCTCGACGCGCTGCTGGTCGGCAAACTCGCCCTCGACCACCTTCCGCTGATCCAGGACCTCCTCGACCGCGAGGTACTCCAACCGCCGTGGATCCGTCCCCGCTGGCTGGACGCACCCGGCGCCCAGGAGCGTCTCGCCAGGCTACGTACCGGCACGACGGTCATGGACCTCTACGAAGGAGAGGCATCGGCATGAAGCTCGCGTTCTTCGTCAATGACGTGGCCACCGAGATCGATGAGTACGCCACCACGCGGCTGGCGCGGGCCGCAAGCCGCGGCGGCCACCAGGTCTGGTACATCGGGGTCGGCGACGTCGAGCTCGGCGAGAGCGACGGACAGCTCGTCGCCAACGCGCATGCCGCGGTGTACCAGGAGGGCGACGCCCTGGAGACCTACCTGAAGGCCATCCAGGACCGCGACGCCGAGCGTGTCGTCATGGACGACCTCGATGCCCTGTTCCTGCGCAACGAGTCGATCGACGAC
This sequence comes from Actinoplanes subglobosus, assembly GCF_042650585.1. Classification (NCBI taxonomy): domain Bacteria; kingdom Bacillati; phylum Actinomycetota; class Actinomycetes; order Micromonosporales; family Micromonosporaceae; genus Actinoplanes; species Actinoplanes subglobosus. The sequence goes on along the minus strand of NZ_JBHSBL010000015.1, from coordinate 85,395 downwards.
CTCCAGCAGCGGCCGTGGGCGAGCCCGCTCGGCGCGGTCTTCGGCCAGATGCTGAAAGCACGCGGCGTGACGGTGGTCAACGACCCGATGTCGCTCATCCGCGCGACCAGCAAACTCTACCTCGAGGAGTTCCCCGAGCAGATCCGCCCGCGATCACTCGTGACACGCGACCCCGCGGCGATCGAACGTTTCGTCGCGGCGGTCGGCCGCTGCGTGATCAAGCCGCTGTACGGGGCGAAGGGCCGGAACGTGTTCATGGTCGGGGACGTGACGGAACAGAATCTCGCCCAGATCACCGAAGCCGTTCTGCAGGACGGTTACGCCCTGGTTCAGGAGTTCGTTCCCGGCGGCGAGGACGGTGACGCCCGGATCTTCCTGCTCGAGGGCAGTCTGCTGGAGCAGGGCGGAAAGGCCGCCGCATTCCGGCGGGTGCCCACCGGCAACGACCCGAGGGCCAACATCAGCAAGGGGGGCCAGCCGGTTCCGCTGGAGATCGGCGAGGTGGAACGCGGCATCATCGCCGCGATGAGCGACAAACTCATCGCGGACGGCATGTTCTTCGTCGGCGTCGATGTGATCGGCGGCAAGGTGGTGGAGATCAACGCGGAGAGCCCGGGCGGCCTGCAGAGCGTCGAATGGCTGTACGGGATGGACGTCTGCGAGACGGTCATCTCGGCCTTGGAGCGCCGGGTCCACGCACACCCCTGACCGCCGCCTGTTTCCTGCCCGGTCCTTCCTGCGTGCCGCGGTGAACCTGACGGTGCGCGGGAAGGCCGGTGCAACCCTGCTCAGCCGGGCTGGTCAGATGCAGGTATCGGTGGCTTCCAGACGGCCGGTCACCCACGACATCGCCCGTTCGCTCCCGTGCCGGCCGGTGTTGAAGCTCAGCAGACAGAGCCGGCCGATCGGCACCGCCGCGAGCAGTGCGCCTTCCGGTGCCGGATCCCCGGGCCGCGCGATCCGCACGCTGGAGTCGCGGTAACCCAGTCCGGCCAGCGCGGCGCCGACGTCCGCAACGTCCTCTTCCGAAGGCCGGTACGGAGCGAACGCTTCACGACACTGCTGGGATTCAGCAGAGACAACACAGGCAGGAATGTCGAGAGCAGTCGAGACGTCGATCTCGGCGGCCGAGGTGTCGACCTCCATTTCCTGCTCCGACAGCCGCACACGCCGGTCCCGATCCACTTCGGGATAATCACAGAAGTGGGAGCCGACGGGTTCCTCGCAAACGGTAGCCCGGACCTCCGTGGCTTTCACCTGATCATCAACCGATTGCACGGGCTCGGACCCTTCGGAAGAAAGCTGCGAGAGGGCAACCGCGGAGCCGAACGACACCACTACCACCGCAACGGAAGCAGCTACCGGCCACGGAACGCGCACCAAGCCAGAATATCCGCCTCGTGGGACTCGCGCCGAAACTGCCGAACCGGGCCCGGAACAGCCCGAGCCGGCCTACGCTGGTTTCGCCATTAAGGTAAGCAAGGGGGAATCACATTGAAAGGGCTATCGGAACAGCGGAAGCGTCCGACGACGGCCTGAAACCATCACCCCCTGGCGAAAGCTCTTCATTTTACTTTTCTTTTCAAGCCGAAGGATTTGTCATGCGTGCCTTTGCTGCCGCACTTTTCGCCATCGGGCTCACGATCGGCGGCGTCGGTGGCGCTCCGGCGTCGGCCGCGCCACGAGATTGGCGGACGACCGGTCTGCATCCGATCGGGCAGCCGATCGAGGTGGGTGGGGTCGCGGTCGGCTACCTGGTCCGGGACAGGCATCTCTATGCCCGGGCGATGCGGCCCGAGAGCGGTGAGGTGCTCTGGGAACGCGAGATCACCCCGAGCCGGCAGACGGCCGGCATCCTGATCCTGCCGGCGAAGGCCGGCGACAACGTGGTCCTGCTGGAGCCGCGGCCGCAGAGCGGGAAGAACTGGGCGAGCCTGGCCATCATCGAACCGGTCACCGGGCGGGTGCTGCAGAACAGCCGGCCGGCGATCTTCCGGACCACACCGTACGGCTGCTTCGACGACGAGGCCGCCTGTGCCATGTCGGTGCCGTTCAAGGGTGGGGTGCGAAAGGAGTACCGGCTCGACTCGATGACCGGCGCCTTCACACCGAATCCGGCTGATCTCGCTTCCGCCCGTACCGTCGGGGAGGGTGGCCTGATGGAGTTGGGCATCCGCCCGGAGGAGCCGCTCGCTCTGGTGCGCGACGGGGAGATCCAGTGGAGGAGGCCGATCGGCGATGCTTTCCCCACGGGCTACAGCACCGACAACGGCTGGAACTGGATGCACGCTGAGGAGGAGGGCGTCTTCGCGGGGTCGGTCTACGGGCCTGGTACGTGGACGGCCGATGCCGTGTCCATCGACCTGAGCAAGGGGGCTAGCGCGGGACTCGACGAACGCACCGGGGCTGTCCTGTGGCGTGACAACGGTAGCGAGGTGGGCTGCGACTACAGCCTGTCGCTGCGGGGTGAGCCGGTCCGCTGCCGTTCCCGGGGCACCGTCCGGTATGAGCACAAGGTGCAACGGGAGTCGTTCAAGGACGTCGACGTCACGCTGGAGGGTTTCGACCCGCGTACCGGTAGGACGCGCTGGTCGATCCCGGCCGGCCCGGCCACCGCCCTGATCAGTTTCCTCACATCGACGCCGGTCGCCGGGGCTCGCAGCATCCTCGCCGATCTGCCCGCCGGCAAACGGAAGATCGACCTCGCCGACGGAAGTCTCACGGTGCCCGCGCCCGGTGAGGTGTTCTGGTGCCTGACCCGCTCCCGGTTCGACTTCCACGAGGGGTACACGTCCGACGAGTTCCCCGAGAGGTTCGACCGCGTGGGAGACAACCTGGCCACCGCCTGCACCGCGGACGGAAAGCCGGCCCGGTCGGGCAAGCCGTCGGCGGAGGCGACCAAGGCTGTCGGCGCGACCGCCAACGGTTACTCCGTGGTCGCCACGATCGACGGCTACCGGGGTATCGCGGTCGGCGGGTGAGCGTGCGTGTCCACGCGGCCCCGCCAGTGGCCGAGTTGGTGAACGGTCGCGAGGGTGTCCGGATGGTCGGGACCTAGGACCCGGAGCCGGTCGTCCAGAAGCTGCTCGAAGGCGTCGGCCGCCGCCACCGGGTCTCCGGCCTCGCCCTGCCATCGGGCCAGGCCATGACGGGCAGCCAGAGTACGGCGATGATCCGTGCCGAACATCCGGACATAGACCGGCAGAAGTTGCTCGAAGGTGGCCGCCGCAACCGCCGCATCTCCGGCCTCGCCGGTCCATCGCGCGAGGCCGTAGCGGATGTCCAGAACGAACCGGTGACCATGCCCGAACATCCGGGCGTAGTCGGCGAGCAACTGTTCGAGAGCGGTGGCAGCGCCCGTCGGGTTCCCGGCCTTCCCGGTCCAGTAGGCGAACTTACTGCGCGTCATCAGGGCACCCCGGTGGCCGGTCCCGAGTCGCCGGGCTGCTTCGGCGCTCAGCTGCCGGAAGTAGTCGCGGGCGGCGGCGACCTGCCCTATCTGGCCGAGGCTGTCGCCGGCTCGGACCAATACCGGGTGTACGGCGGGCGTGCCGGTCCGCAGCTGCCAGAGGTGTTCTCCGCCGGCTACCGCGAGCGCGGCGGTGTTGGCGCGGAGCAGGTGGCCGAGATGGGCGGTGGCGTGGTTGTTCTCGATGTGTGGCCACAACTGCACGAGAGCGTCAGCGGCGCAGAATGTCGACTCGCGCCGGTCCCGCGAGGGTGCCGCCTCGGCGGCCACCCGCTGGACGAGTGCGTGGACACGCATCAGGGTGATACCCGTGTCGGGATCACGGGTGGTGTCGGCCAGCCCGTACCGGTGAAGGGTCCGGATGGTGTCGGCGGCGTCCTCCGGATCCACGCCGGCACCGCGCTGTTTCCGGTAGTGGCCGAGGGCCGCCGGAGTGTTGAAGAATTCGGTGGGGATGCCGTTGGGGTCCAGCAACGCCGCCACCCGCAGCACCACCGTGGCCAGCCCGCCGGAGGCGGAGTCAGCGAGTTCGATGGACAGGTCCCAGGTGCCGGCGACCGCGTGTCGTTGCTCGTCGGGCAGGACGCTCGGGGATGGCCTACCGCGGCGGAGGCCGCGTAGGAGGCGAAAGGCCGGCGCTCAGCGGGTGTCCGATGGCTCGGTGAGCACGCGGAGGTGGGCCGCGAACGACTCGGTGAGGCTGGCGAGTAACGCTTCGCCCTTTGCGGCCGTGCCTGCGGACGGGCTGCCGACGACACCGTGTGACGTGTAGGCGGCCATGCCCTCGACCAGCAGAAACGGGCGCTCGTCGGCGACGTGGTCCGAGGACGGGGCGCCATCGCGTACGGACGAGGGCAGCACCGCGGACAGAATCGAGACCTCGAGTTCGCCGGCGTGCATGTCCTCATGGTCACCGGTGACGAGGCCCGCGGCCTGACGCGCCCGCCGCCAGTCGTCGCGTGATGGGAAGAGCGTCATGGACCGTGCCGTCGCCGCGTTCGCCGTCTGCACCACGTTGCCCAGGAAATAGTTCCCGCCGTGGCCGTTGATGATCGCGAGTCTCCGGATCCCCTGGGCACGCAGTGACTCGACCACGTCACCGATGATCGCCGTCACCGTCGTGTGGGACAGGCTCACCGTCCCGGGCCACGCCGCATGTTCGTGGGAACACGACATCGTCACCGGAGGCAGCGCGAGGACGTCGTACGCCTGGGCCACCCGGCCGGCGATCGCGGCCGCGACGATGGTGTCGGTGGCGAGCGGCAGGTAGGGCCCGTGCTGCTCGAAACTCCCGACCGGCAGCACCGCGACAGCGGGCCGCCGCCGGCCCACATCGGCCGTCGTGCCCAGAGGAACCAGGTCCATGGCGCCGATACTCGCAGACCCCGGCCCTGTTGAGCCGCCCGCCTATCGTTCGGCCCATGGCGTTGGAGACTGGCGAGGCACCACAGCGGCCCGCACCGGCGCGGGTGGCCGGCCGCACCCTGGCCGGTGGTGCCGCCGTCGGCGCGCTGAGCGGGATGGCCGCGGCCGCCGTCTTCCTCGGCACGGCGGCGATCCAGCAGAACCCGCCAGGTCAACGACTTCAGCTGTACGCCGCACTGCCGCTCCACATGCTCCTCGGAGCACCGTTCGGGCTGATCTGCGGCCTGATCGGCGCCGTGCTCCCCGCGGTCCTCGCCGCCGCGTTCGCACCCTGGGGGAAGTCCGTGGCCCGGCCGGCCGGAGCCGTGCTCTACGTGACTCCGGTGCTGCTGGCCTCCCTCCTCGGTACCGCCTTCGCGCCGCACGTGGGCGTACTCTGGCCACACCCGACGCTCACCGTCCCGGCCGCGCTCGGCGCCGCCGCCGGTGGTCTCTGGCTCGGCCCGTGGATGCTCGGCGTCACCCCCACCCGCGTCGTCACCCGTCGCGGACTGGTCTGGTCCGCGGCGGCCGCCGTCGTGTTGCTGCTGATCCCGGCGCTGACGTCCGGCGGTCTGCTGGACCGGCGGCCGGGCCAGCGGGTCGAGGTGGTGGCCGGCGCCGGGACCGGGAGCGGGCCGACGGCCGCGGACACCGCCGTACGGGGCCGGCTCGTCGGCATGACGCCCGGCACCGGCGACATCCTGCGCCTGCTAACCGCGCAGGGCCGCGACCACACGCTGTGGACGATCGAAAACGGACGGATCAGCCACGTGCCGGTACCCGGTCTCGACGACGTCGCCGTCGCTCAGGTCGCCCCCGGCCCGAACGGCACCATGTATGCGGCACTGCGCCAGGGCCCCGGCAGTGTGGTGCGGATCGAACCGGAAGGCGGCACGGTGCGGGTGCTCGGTCCCGACCGGGCGGCCTACCAGGGGCCGACCGTTCCGGTGCCGGACGGGACACCGGTCGACGGTGCCTACATCGGTGTGCTCGAAGGTGTCGCGGTCTCCCCCGACGGCCGGTTCCATTTCGCCGAGAATCGGCTCGGCGAGACCACCTACCAGGTCGTCCGCACGGTCCGCGACGGCCGGCTGGTGACCGTTCTCGGACGCGACGCGACCGGTCCGTGGCGCACGGCGAGCGTGCGGGGCGGCTTCCCCGACGGGATCCCGGCGACCGGCCTCACGATCGACTCCGGCTACGTCACACCGATGACGATCAACACCGAGGGCATTCTGTACGCCGCGGTGGGCGCCCGTGGTGTCGTGCGAGTCGGGTCTGACGGAGCCGTACATCCGCTGATCGGTGCTCTGACCCCGGCCACCGCGGACGCCGGGCGTCCGGAGGAACCGTGGAGGGATCGCGGACCCGCGGCGGGGTTGGCGGTCTCGTTGTCCGGCGAGGTCGAGGGCGCGGGCCTGGTCGCCGACGCCGACGGCGCTGTCTATCTGACGAACCGGCGGGGCTTCGACGAGCGGCTGCCCGAGTCGTTCGCCTGGGACGGCATCACCGTCGACGCGCAGCGGGCGGTGGTCGAGCGGGCCCGCAAGGACCGGTGGATGGACGCCGAGACCGAGGTCCTGCGGGTCACGCCGGACGGCCGTGTCGCGACCGTCGCCGGGCAGGCCGACCTGATCGCGGTCGCCGGTGACTGGCTGTACCTGGCGCAGACGTTCCACGACGGCGACGACACCGAGCGGGTGCTCGTCGTCCGTACGCCGATCCCCCGGTAGGTGCGGATCAGCCGGTCGTGCCCGCGGCCCGGGCCCCCGACCACGCCTGCTCGAATTCGTCCCGGGTGATCTCCCATGGCGCCAGCTCCGGATCGTGGAGATCCTCCGGCGGGTTGAGCGCTCAGGCCTACGTTTGACTTGTCTCAAGTCTTGTCGCAACATGGTGAGACAAGGCTTACGACAAGGTGGGGAGGCCGCCATGCCGGGGAAGGTTCGTACGACGGCGTTCGAGATCGCGCGCCTGTGGCTGGCCGCGCGTGGGCTGGCCGATGTCACGCCGACGCCGGGGCTGGTGGCGCGGCTGGCGGTTCGGCGGCGGGTGCGACTGGGGGCCGCCATCCTGCCCGCTGCGTTCCTCGTCGCCATGGCTCTCGTCTACGTCTCCGCGCTGCCGTTCCGGCCCGCCGACGACGGGCTCGGGACGCGGCAGGGCTGGGCACTGGTGGCCCTGACGGTGCTGGTCGCCGGGCTGGTGCTGGGGCTGTCACTGCTGAACCGGTGGGTGCGGCGGGTCGATCAGCAGGCCGCCGCGGAGCTGCCGCGACGGGCCGCCCACTCGGTCCGGCCGGGCTGGCGAACCGTGCTCGGCGTGCCTCGCGCCGCGTTCCTGGTGGTCACCTACGCGGCCGCGGCGGTGCTGGCGATCGCGTCCCTGGTGACGCGCGAGGGCACCGCGAGGTATGCGGCGGTCATCCTGCTCATCGGGCTGTGCGGGGTCGCGGCCGGTACGGCCGTCCAGCTGCGCCACGTGTTCGGCCACCCGGTGGTCGCCGACGACGAGGCCTCGCTGAAGGCGGACTTCCTGATGCGGGTCGAGGATGCGCGCGAGGTGGCCGTGCCGACGGTGGTGTGGTCGTTGCCGGTCGTGTCGGTGTTCGACACCGGGCTCGATCCGTGGAACACCGGCTGGCTCGTCTTCATCATCCTGAGTGCCGTCGCGCTCGTCATGATCACGGCCTGGGACGGGCGCAACGCCCTGCGCGCCCAGCACGGTCCCAGCGCCCGGTGAATCGCATGATCGTCATCGACCCGGCCTCACCCGTCCCACCGTTCGAGCAGCTCCGCGCGCAGCTCGCCGGGCAGATCCAGGACCGCACGCTGGCCGTTGGCACCCGGCTGCCGACCATCCGCCGGCTGGCCGCCGACCTGGGCCTGGCGGTCAACACGGTCGGCCGCGCCTACCGGGAGCTGGAGGAGGCGGGGCTGATCGAGACGCGGGGTGCGGCCGGTTCGTTCGTGTCGGCGGCCGGCGAGCAGGGACGTGAACGGGCCCGGCGCGCCGCCGCCGAGTACGCCGCCGTGATCGCCAGCCTCGGCATCGACACCACCGAGGCCGTCCACATCGTCCAGGCGGCACTGGCTCAGGGCGTTCCGAGGATCAGCTGAGACGCGGAGTCGCGTAGACGTCGACGGTACGGCCGTTGCCCGGCACGGTCGTCCGCCGGTCGAAGATCAGGCCGATCTTCTCCATCACCCGGGCCGAGCGCACGTTCTCCGGATCGCGGATGCTGACCAGCCGCTCCAGTCCCCGATCGACCAGACCGAAACGCAGCGCCGCCCGCGCGCCTTCGGTGGCCAGCCCGGCGCCCCAGAACGAGCGCCCCAGCCGCCACCCGATCTCCACGGCCGGCAGGATCTCGGGCAGGAAGGCCGGCACCGCCAGCCCGACCCAGCCGGTCAGCTCGCCGGTCGCCAGCGACTCGGCCGCGAACAGGCCGAAGCCGTGCTCGTCCCAGTGCTGCCGCATCCGGTCCAGGTGCGCGGCCGTCTCCTCCCGGGTCTGCACCGAACCGTCCCGGATGTAGCGCATCACCTCGGGGTCGGCGTACATCGGTGTCAGGGCGTCGAGGTCGTCGTCTTTCCATTGGCGCAGCAGGAGACGTTCGGTCCGAAGTTCGATCATCCGACGATGATGACCGATTCCCCGCCATTCTTGTTTTAGGAATGTTTAATTATAGACTGTCGTCGATCTACAGATCCCCCGTCCCCGCGTGGAAGGCACTCTGCATGAACGACAACAGGCGTCTGGGCGCCGCTCTCGGCATCGCCGTCGCGCTGGTCATCACCGGCGCTCCCACCCCCGCCACCGCGCAGCCGGCCGCCCCACGGCCGGACATGCGGAAGTTCGAGTTCCCCGCCGAGGCACGCCGGCAGATCCCGCTGGTGCAGGCCGCCGCAACCATCCGCCGCGTCGTCGACCAGGGCGCGAATACCGGTTACGCCGGGATCGAACTCCAGGACGACCGGGTCGTCCTCTGGTGGAAGGGCACGGTTCCCGCCCCGGTCCGCCTGGCCGTCGGCGCCGCGCGGCGAACCGCTCCCGTGCAGATCGGCGGCGCCGCCCACTCCCTGCGCGAGCTGCGTGCGGCGGGCACCCGGCTGCGGACCTCCCTGACGGCCGGCAAACCGCGCATCAAGTACGCCGTGGACGGCAGCCGGGTGGTCGTCGACATGGGCGGGACCGCCGGGTTCACCACAGCGCAGGTTCCGCAGGTGGGGGTGCCGGTCGAGGTGGTCGACCAAGGCGTGCGGGTGCTGACCAGCCGCCGGGACGACTGGCCGCAATGGAAGGGTGGCGCCGACCAGATCAACGGCAACTCCCGCTGCACCACGGGCTTCCCGGTCCGCAACGCCGACGCCGAGTTCATCCTGACCGCCGGCCACTGCGGCAGCAACGGCAACCAGATCCGCGACGGCGTCGGCGAGTTCATCGGCACGTTCACCGGCGACCGCGACGATCACGACATCGCGCTGATCCACACCCCGTCCGGGGCCGACAACCTGATGTACGTCGGCGGCCTGGACAGCAACGTGGTCACCACCGTCGAGGGCTGGGACTGGGTGTTCCCCGGTGAGTACCTGTGCCAGTCCGGGGGTTCCTCGGCGCGCGACACCGGCGGGCCGGTCTGTGGTCTGCGGGTCGAGAAGTTCAACACCGACTCGGGCGACGCCGTCGAGGCCCGGCAGGTGGACGGCCGGCCGGCGGTCCGTGGCGGTGACAGCGGCGGCCCGGTCTTCGGCCCGTCAGCCAGTGGCAACGTGATCGCGAAGGGCATCAACAACTACACGTACGTCGGCAACAACACGATTCTGGGTTTCCAGGACTTCGGCACCGCGACCCGCGACTACGGCATCTGGATCACCGACTGATCCCCGCTGACCGGGCGGTTCGGGCCGCCCGGTCAGCTCCTGACTCATGCCAGCGGTATCCGCAGCCACGAACCGCCACCGATGGTGACCCGGGAATCTCGCTGGTTGGCGTCGGCGTACAGCGGATCCTTGCCGTCGACCACCAGGGCGAGACGATGACCGGGCGGTACGTCGTAGGCGGTCACCTGGAGCGGCAGGTCCACGGTGGTGGCGTAACCCCGCCAGGTGGTCGGGGCGTGTGAGAACAGCTTGCCGAAGCCGAGCGCGTCGAGGTCGTACAGATAGGCGATCAGGGTGCCGGACGGCTGTGACGAGGTGACCGGCGCGTGCAGGTGCGGCACACCGCGCACCTTCCATCCACCGGCCGGTGCCGGGCCGGACACCCATACTCCCGCGTTGCGGCGCGGCACCGCCGGCAGCCACACCACCGGCGGGATGCCGGTCAGGCCCTCGAATCCGTTGGTCAGCAGGGCCAGCCCGCCGTTGGCGGGGGTGTCGGCACCGGCCCGGATCCGCAGTTCCCAGGGACCGGCGGTCTCCGCCGGACTCAGGTCACCGGTGCCGGTCAGGACGGCGCGATCGGTGCGCCCGGTCACGCGCGCCCAGTCCGGGTAGTACTCGACCGCCGGGGAGTTGTGTGGCCGCAGCACGACGCCGGGTTCCTTGCCGATTCCCGTATCGATTCCGCGAAGGTAGAAGTCGAGCCAGCGTCGCACGCTGTCCCAGACGTGGTTCTGGATGCCGGCGAGACCGGACAGTTCCACGGTGGCGTGATCGCCGGGGGCCAGTTCGAGGCGTTTCGGCGTTCGCAGGGCGGTGTAGAGGTCGAGCATCTGGTTGGCGGGGAAGATGCTGTCGCCCATGCCGTGAGCGATCAGCACGGCCGGATTGTTGCGGTTGATCGCCTCGATCGAGTGGCGGACGGACCGCCCCCGGGCCCACCGCTCGCGGCCGTCGGCGTCGCGGTCGGCCCAGTAGTCGTCGAGGATCCGGGTCATCTCGGGTGACGGACGTCCGGCCAGGCGGGCCGCGGTTTGCAGGAACCATGCCGACTGCGGCCGGCGGGTGTCCTGATCCGCCATCGAGGCGGCCAGATCGGCCCAGCCGCTGAGCGAGGCCACCGCCTTGATGCGCGGATCGCGCGCGGCGGTGAGCAGGCTGATCCCACCGCCGTAGGACATGCCGACGATGCCGATCCGGCCGGGGTCGGCGGTGGTGTGCGCGAGAAGCCAGTCGATCGCGCTGGAGGCGTCGGCGATGTCCCTGGGGCCGGCGACGTCGATGGTGCCGCCGGAGAGCCAGAAGCCACGAGCGGTGTACGAGAGGACGACGTACCCGGAGTCGGCGAACTTCCTGGCCTGCGCCAGGTATTGCAGGTCGTTCAGTGCCCAGCTGGCGACGAGAACGATGGCGGGGTGCCGGCCCGGTGTGGCCGGCTCGATGACGTTGGATTTGAGCGTCACCCCATCGGCGGCGGTGATGTCGTTGAACCGGAAGCCGGCGAGTGCCCCCGCCTCAGCGGGTCTCACCACGAGTACGGACATCACGAGTAGCGACAGAATTACCGCAAGTCGGCGCATTGAGGAACCCGCTCCCTGAAGTTACCAATGGGTAACAGAATTGAGGAGCGGGTTAACGGCGACTACGCAAACGCTACAAACCGCGCAGATGGTGAAGAACTACCAGGCGAAGGTAGCCATCGCAACAATGTTCATGAATGAGAGCGCAGGGCCCGTCCAGGCGTCGTGCCTGCGCCGGCCTTGCCGGTCCGCACCCGGGGCCGCAACCGGACGGAGAAGACGACACAGTCGCCCGCACCGGACTCCGCGCACACCGCTTGCGCACACCGCTGGCCGAGCTTGCCGGCGACAGCCGCGACGGCGTCCTCCGGGGTGACCAGGCCGCTCATGCGTCCGGCATCCCGACCAGCAGCTTCGCCCAGGAACGGCCGTGGGCGTTCTTGAGGATCACGTACTCCGCGTCCACGTGCGGTTCGATCGCGCTGTGCTTGTCGTTCGGCGCGCCGATGACCAGCTGGAAACCCAGTCCACGCCACGCGCCGATGGCACGGCCGGTGAAGTGGGCGTCCGCCTTGATCAGCGCCTCGTCGAGGAAGACCGGGGCATAGCGGGGACGGGTGGCGCCCGCGTCACCCAGCTGGTACCGCAGGGCGGCGCCGACGATGAACGCGACGAGCTCCTGCGACTCGCCGCCGGACTTCTCGCCGATGTGGTCGTAGACGGCGACGTGCGTACCGTCGAGGTCGATCTTCTCGGCGCTGATCCGGACGTGGTTCCGGACGTCGACCAGGTCGGCGAAATCCGGTGCGGTGCGGCGGATGCGGTCGATCACCTTGACCATCCGGTGGTAGGCGCGTTCCCGGTCCTCCTCGGTCTCGGCCCTGTCGATGAAGGCGCGCACGTCGCGCAACTCCTTGCGGAAACGGGCGCGGGTCGTGGAGTGGCTCTCCTGCGGGTCGATGCGCAGCCGGTGCCCGTCGTCGGCGAACGGCAGTTCGGCGAGGATGCGGTTGACCGGGTCGATCCGGTCGCGGATCTCCCGGACCGCGGCGCCGAGCTCGCTGTCCAGGCCGGTCAGGTCGTTGCCGGACAGGTTGAGCAGGCTGTCGCGCCACTCGGTCTCCAGCTCGTGCAGGCCGCTGGTTTCCAGATCGGTGAGCAGGTGGTCGAAGTCGCGGTAGGAGGCGTCCGGGTCGGTGCCGAGATTCGGGTTCGGCCAGCGCTCGAGGAAGGTCGAGAAGGTGTCGTGCAGTGCCTTCCGCGACCGGCCGATCGACTCCGCCGCGGATCGCCGGTCGGTGTCGACCCGTTCGGCGGCACGTTTCACTCCCGCGTCGAACCGGGCGAGCACCTCCTCCGGGCCGATGCCGTCGGTGTCGCTGTCGAAGAGGGTCTCCAGGTAACGCCGATGGTCGTCGCTGAGGCCGGCGGACGTGTCGACCGCCGTCTGGGCCCGGTCCACCTCGTCGACGATCGCCGCCCAGGAACTCCCGACCGCCTCCAGGGTGTCCTTCTGCCGGCCGACACGTTCGGTCAACTCTCTGACCTGCTGTTTGAGCTCGTCCAGTTGGCGCTGCAGCTGATCGATCTCCGGGTTCCCGGCGCGGATCTCGTCGATGACGCGTTTCCACCGGTCCCGTTCGGCCCGGACCGCGCCGACATCCACCTGGTCCCACGACGACTCGATGACGCGCTGGTAGGCCGTGCGCCGGGCCTCCGCCGAGTCGAGGTTCTCCTCCTCCCTCGACGTCCGCACGCCGGCGTCCTCGAAGCGTCGCTGTGCGCGGGTGATCCGCTCCTCGAGCTCGGCCAGCGTGCGGCTGTTGGTGAAGCCGAGCACGTTGGCCCGGCCGTGGCCGCCATGTGCGCCCCGGCCGCCTTCGGACGTCTGACCGGTGATCGTGAGTGCCTTGGAGTACTGCGGCAGCAGCCGTGGCGTGTCGACGCAGACGTAGGCGAACCGGCGGGCGAGTTCGCCCTTGAGCCAGGCGGTGAACGGCGACGGCCGGTAGTCGAGCCGGCCGGGCAGCGTCTTGCCGTCGAGTCCGGCCTCGTCACGCTGCCCGGTGCGCACGCCCTCGAACTGGATACGCCGTGCGGTCGGCACCGCGTTGATCGCCTCGCGGAACGCGTTGAGCCGGCCGATGTCGATCAGCATCCGGGTGGCGAATCCACCGAGCGCCAGGTTGAACGCCTCACGCCACGGCTCGAACTCCGTCCGTACCTCGATCAGCTCGCCGACGAACGGAAGGTCCTCGGGGCTGAGGCCGGCTGCCTCGGCCAGCGCCGCGCGTGCCGCGTGCAGCTCGGTCGGGATGTTGCCCCGGCGGGCCTTGACCGCGTCGCGTTCGGCGCGCAGCCCGGTCAGCTCCCTCTCGGCCTCCTTCTTCTCCAGCATCGCGTCGGCGTAGGCCTGCTGGGTGGTCCGCCGGGCGTCCACGTCGGCCACCGAGCGATGTGCCGTCTCGACGAGTGCGGCGAAGTCCGCACCGGTCGCGACCGAGGCCCCGATCGTGTCCAGCACCCGGTCCAGGCGCTCCCGGGCGCGTTCGACGTCGGCCAGACGCTGCTCCACGACGCGGATCTCGCGCTGGGCGGTCTCCATGCGGTCGCCGCCGGACGCGCGAATGGTGTCGGCGACCCCGTCGTGACGCGCCTCGGCGGCCTGGACCAGGGCGTTGGTCTCCGCCAGTTCACCCTGGGCCCGGCGGTGCCGCTGGTCCAGGTCCTCCTCAGCCGAGCGCAACAGGTCGAGGCGGTGCTGGTGACGCCACAGCGCGGCCGGCGACGACGCGTCGGTGAAGGATCCGATCTCGTCGATCGATCGCAGCCGGTCCGCCGCGTCGTCGATGGTGCGCCGGTGCTCGCGGATCGGGGTCAGCGCCTTCACCTGCTGGCGGGCGGTGATCATCCGGGTCCGGGTGCCGGACAGCTCGTCGAACTGCTGCACCACCGCGTCGGCCGTGGCCAGGGTGGCCGGCTCCTCCAGGACCATCGTCTTGTACAGCGCGTCGACCGTGGTGATCTGCTGGCCGGCCTGGATCCGGCCGAGCAACGCGATCGCCTTGTGCCCGTCGCCGGCGGCGCCGATGCCGAGCATGGTGTGCAGGCGGGCGGTGAACTCCCGGTCGGTGTCGCTCCAGGTCAGACCGGTAGCCACGACGTCCGCACGGGCGAACCTGTTGCCCGCCGGGCCTTCCAGCGTCCGCAGCTCGTAGGCGTGGTCACAGGTGGCGCGGACCGCCACGACGTCGTCCAGGTTGCGGGCCGACGACGGCACATACCAGGCCCGCAGCGCGGTGAACTCGGCGCCGGTGTGGTCGACCCAGGTCATCGCGATGGCCGACCAGGTGTCGCGGCCGTCACCACGCAGCACCCGCATTTTCGTCTCGCCGTCGGCTCGGGACTCGTCGAGTTTGCCCCGGGCGTACGACAGGATGTTTCTCTGGTCCTTGCCTCTGGGCCGGCCGACCACGCCGCCGTTGGACGCGCCGTTGAAGGGCGTCGTGTGCGGCATGAGCAACGCGATGTAGGAGTCCATCAGCGTCGACTTGCCCGATCCGGAACCACCGCTCAGCAGGGTCGCGCCGGGTGCGAGGCGCAGGTGGTGGTAGCCGTCGTAGCCGCCCCAGTTGACCAGCTGCAGGTCGCGCGCCACCCACTGCTGGCCCCGGGAGGCTGCCGGGACCAGCCCGAACAGCGTGTCGATCATGTTCACGCGGTCGCCTCGCTCTGCTCGCGCAGCCACCGGTCCAGCTCGGCGAGTTTCTCCGTGCTCAGGACGACCTCCACCATCGGGGTGATCCGATACCGGCCCGCCGACTCCTCGGCGAGGAGCCCCTCGGTGACCAGCCGCTGCACCGCGTTGCGCACCTCCTGCTGGCGCCGGGCCAGGTTGTGGTCGTGCGGGTCGAAGTAGGTCAGCACGGTCTGCTCCAGTTCCTCGATGTCCACCCGCGCGGACGTCTCACCCGTACCTCGTTCGCGCTGGAAGACGGTGCGGAGGTGGACCAGGACCAGCGTCTCGGCCCGGTTGTAGGGGTCGTCCTTGAGCAGGATCGGCACGTCCATCTCCACCGACCGCACCTGCTGCTTGTACGCCACGCCCCGGTCGTGGTCGACCACGAGGCGGACGAACAGGTCGTGCATCCGCGACTCGATGATCTGCTGGTTCTCCAGCAGGGTCCGCCAGTGCGCCGGGTTCTTCTCGGCCAGCAGGAACTTGCGCCGCAACAGCTGGACCAGGACACGGCGGACCTCGGCGTCCAGCGTGCCCGCGTCACCGGCGAACAGCTCGGCGGGATCCTCCTCCATCGAGACCGGGTCGATGAACCCGGCCGCCGCGCCTGCCCCGGCCTCATCCGGCTCACTCACCGTCACCACTCCTGTCCACCACCGCCGGGTTCGACGCCACCACACTGCCCAGAGCGAAACGCCGCCGCGACCGGTCCGGTCGCACCGTCTCGACCACCGCGACCTCGGCCGTCTCGGTCATGCCCGCGTCGTGGGCGACCTCCAGCAGGCCGAGCAGGTCGACCGGCCGCTGGATCTCCTCGCCCGCCGCTCGGAACGCGGCCACCACGTCGACGCTGGCCGCCCCGCCCGCGAAGGTCTCCAGATGGGTCCGCAACTCGGCGTACCGAGGGCCGCCCCACGCCCGGGTGTCCGCCGACGGCATGTCCTCCGACTCGTCCCAGTCCCGCAGCGGGGCGGGTGGCTGCGGTGGCCGCGGGTCGCTCATCCGCTGTCGCAGGTGCCCGACGTCGGCGACCGGCAGGCGGCGCAACGGCTCGACGGCCTCGCCGCGGCGGGAGGCCGGAACCCACCGGTGCAGGCCCGACATCACGTCCCTGAGCAGCTCGTCGACCTGGCGGTCGCGCATCGGGTCGTGGTTGCGCACCTGGGTGGTGATGACGTGCGACGCCTGCCGCTGGGCGGCCAGCACCTCTTTGACGCCCTGCTCGATCCGTCGCGAGATGTCGGTGAGCTCACGGCGCTGCTGCTGCGGCAGCAACTCGGTGAACCGGTGGCGCAGCACCGTACGCAACTGGCCCCACAGGCCGTCGATCTGCGCCGGGTCACCGATCAGGCGCAGGGCACCGGCGAACGCGCGGCCCTCCGGTGTCGCGTCCAGGATCCGCTGGCCGCGGGCCAGGTACTCGCGCAGCACCTCGCCGGTGGGCCGCACGTCGTGCCGCAGCTCCGCGACGACGTCACGCTGAATGGCTTTGATCGACTCGGCCACCCGGGCGAAATCGGCCGGCAGCTCCCGCGCCAGGTGCAGCACGTTCTCGGCCGCTTCGAGCAGCTGCTCGTCGTCGACGGTCTCGACGGCGCCGCCCTTCTCCAGCCGGGTCAGCTCCCTCTGCCGCTGCTGGATCTCCTCGTGCAGGCGGACCATCCTGGACATCAGGTCCGGGTCGGCGTCCTGCGCCAGTCGCTCGATCGCCTCCAGCAACGTTCTGACCCGCGATTCCGACACCCTGGTACGGGCTCCGCCGACCCGCCCGGCCACTTCGAGGGCACCGACACCGTACGCCGAGAGCCGGTAGACCTCCGCGTCGTCGTCGGAGACCTGCCGGACCAGCCACCCCGCCTGCACCCACTGCCGGCAGAGATCACGCGCGTTACCCACCGGCAGCGGCTGGTTGTCCTCGGCGCCGTAGCCGGCCGCCCGCAGCTGGCCGAGGGCGTCGTTGATCTCCGCATGCGCGTCCGCCACCACGACGGTCGGCCGCTCGGCGGTGAAGACCATCGCCAGCACCGTCACCACGAACGGTGCGTGCGTCTGGTGAAGCAAGGCGAGCATCGGGTTCTGGAACGCCCGGAGCGCTCCCTGGTAAGCGCCTTCAACACCTCGTGTAGCCATCGGGAGGTAGCCTACGGCGCGGCTATGACATCGAAGACGTCGCCACTCTCGGTGACCTCTCGCCGGTGGTACGGCGTTCCTGGGGAGCCGCGGTCCCGGCCGTTCAGCCGTCGAGACGCTGCCGGTGGAAGCCGAGCATCCGGGCCAGCAGGTCGTGACGCCAGATGACGCTCAACGTCAGGAACCAGAGCGGCAACGCCATGGCGGCAACGGCGAAGGCGGCGACGTCGGCCAGCAGCCCGAAGTAGGCGGCGAGCACCGGTGTCGCGAGGATGCCGAACAGGGCGGCCACGAGGACGACGACCAGGATCGCGGGGCGCTTGTCACGGCACACCGGCGTCCAGCTCGCGAAGATGCGGGCCGGCGGTTTCAACATGAGGATCAGCAGGAACGCCGCGAACGACGTGAACACCGTCAGGCCGGTCTGGGCGACGACCGTGGCGGCCTGCTCGGTGAATGTGGCGTTCGTGCTGAGCAGGCCGGTGAACTCCTCGAACCGGGCGACCAGATGGTCGGGCAGCCGCTGGTCGGGCAGGTCCATGACGAACCGGTACAGGACGGCGTAGACGGCGACGCCGTACACCGCGGTGACGATGGCGGCCGGCACCACGAACCGGGTCAGCGAGCCGATCAGCCCCGGGTCGGGCCGTTCCGGTTCGGCCCAGGCGGTGAGCAGCATGGTGGGCAGGCCGACGGTGAACAGCACCAGTGCCGCCTGCGCCGGCTCGTAGGGGAAGCCGAGGCCCAGGATCGCCACCCCGAGAATGATCAGGATGGAGGTGCTGACCCGGGCCAGGTAGAGGTACATCGACGTGGCGATGCCGGTGACGATCCGCCGCCCCTGACGCTGGGCCGGGGACAGGGCCGCGAAGGAGTCGTCGAGCAGTACCACGTCGGCGGCGTCGCAGGCGACACTGTTGCCGCTGCCCAGCGCGATCCCGACGTGCGCCTTCTTCAGCGACGGGATGTCGTTGACCCCGTCGCCGATCATCGCGGTGTAGTGGCCCTGCCGGCGCAGGCTGCCCACCATCCGTTCCTTGGTCACCGGGCTGACCCGGCCGAACACCGTGCCCCGGGCCACCGCGTCGTCGAACGCGGCCGGAGTCATCGCCTCCAGGTCGGCGCCGGTGACCGGATCACCCGTCCCGAGTCCGAGCCCGGCGGCCACGGCGGCCACCGTCCGCGGGTCGTCACCGGAGATCACCTTGACGTCGACGCCACCGCCGCGCAGTTCGGCCAGCGTCTCGGCGACCCCGTCGCGCAGGTCGTCACGCAGGGCGATCAGGGCCAGCGGAGTCAGCGCCGGCAGGACCGGGGTGCGGTTGTCGTCGAGGAACCCGGCGGCCGGGTCGGCCGTTCCGGCGAACAGCAGCACCCGCAGGCCCTGGCGTGTCAGGTCGTCCAGGAGGTCGTACATCCGCAGGTGTGCCTCGGCGGCGAAAGCCGCACTCAGCGCCTCGACGGCGCCCAGGACGTAACCGCCGTCAGGACCGCTGACGGCACTCCAGCGGCGTTGCGGGGAGAAGGCGACCTGCTCCAGGGCCGGTGCCGCCGGTCCGGGCAGTGCCTGCGCCAGCGCGACGACGGTGTGGTTGCGGGTCGTCATCGCTTCGGCGGCCGCGCTCAGCTGCTGCCGGATCTCCGCCGGGTCGCGGCCGTCGAGCGGTTCCACCCGTTCCAGGCGCATGCTGCCGGTGGTCAGGGTGCCGGTCTTGTCGGTGCACAGCACGTCGACGCCGCACAGCGACTCGACGGCACTGATCTGCTGGATCAGGGCACCGCGCCGGGCGATGGCGGCCGCGCCCACCGCGTACGAGATGGTGATCAGGAAGAACAGGCCGTAAGGGACGAGGCCGGACAGCACGGCCGCGGTCTGCACCACCTTCACCAGCGACAATCCCTTGAGCGCGGCGTTGGCGAGCACGGCGGCGCTCAGCAGCGCCACGGTCAGCATGATCAGGCGTACGGTCGTGTCGATCAGCGCCTGCAACGGCGTGGGGTCGGCATTCCAGGCTCTCGCCTTCGCGGTCAGCGCGCCCACGTCACTGTCGGCGCCGACCAGTTCCGCTGTCTGACAGGCCGACCCGCCGACCACGACCGTTCCCGAGTGCAGCCGGTCACCGATCTGCTTCAGCACCGGGTCGGGCTCGCCGGTCAGGGAGGATTCGTCGACCTCCAGCCGGTCACCCGCGGTGACCGGGCCGTCCACGACGATCTGGTCCCCCGCGGCGATCCGGATCAGCTCACCGCGGACGATCTCCTCCGGCTCCACGTCCTGTTCGGTGCCGTCGCGGACCACCCGGCACGGCGCCCGGTGCAGCAGTTTCAGGCGATCCAGTTTCTGCTTGGCGCGGATCTCCTGGATCGAGCCGATCAGCGAGTTGACCACACCGAGACCGACGCTGACCACGGCGTCCTTGGTGCGCCCCATCGCCAGCAGGGACAGCCCGATCGCGTAGAGGAAGTTGTTGAACAGGGTGAACAGGTTCGCCCGCAGGATCGTCCAGTACCGCCGGGTCCCCGCCGACCGCACCGTGTTGATCTCGCCACGTTCCCGGGCGGCCGCGACCTGGGCGGCCGTCAGCCCGGTGGGCGGCGCAGTCCCGGCGTCGAGTGCTGTCATCGCGTCGTTCGTCCGATCATCCTGGCCTGTGACTGAGCGTAGATGCTCAGAAGCGGTCAGCACGTGGTTCCGGCTCACGCCGTGACGGGCCGGGCCGGTTTCTGCCGATCGGGTGCGCGGGGACGCCTACCGGGCCGGCCTCGCCGGGGCCCGGTGTGACGAGGTGAGCCGTACCCGGCTGTCGCTACCGCAGATGCAACGTCACCAGTTCGAAGCCGTCGAACCGCGCGATTGCGGTGAACGTCGGGGAATCGGTCAACGCTCTCTCCAGAAGCGGTTTGACGTCCGCGAAGACCGGGAGGTCCGGGAGACGTGACATCTCGACCCACTCCAGGCGGCCCTCGTCGCATTCGGCTTTCGGCGTGTCATTCGTCGAGGCCGTCACGACGAAGTTGACGATCTGCTTTCCGGCGAATCCGTCGACGTGCACGACACCTGCCAGACGCGGGTTCTCCAGGCTGATGCCGGCTTCCTCCATGGCCTCGCGGGCCGCGCTGTCGAGGATGTCCTCGCCCTTTTCGACGTGCCCCCCGATGCCGTTGTAGAAACCGGCCCGGTCGCTTTTCTCGCCGGTCGCGGCCCCGTTCCGATCCCGGTACCGGATGAGCAGGACGCGGTCGCCCGCCACGACGAAAACGAGGGTTCTCAACAGTGTGCTGTGCCGCGGCATGGCACACATGCTGTCATGGCGCCGGTCGTCCCGGTGGCGCACCGGTCACCGCCCACACGCGTTTCGCCCGGGCCGCGGTAGCCGCGCCGGAGCCCGACTGTCCACATTGACCTCAACGGCGGACGTTGATCTAATGTGCCCATCGGATCCACGGAGGTCCATGTATTGCGACGGTGCAGGCTGGGCGAGGTCGACTATTCGCGCAGATGAGAGCTCGTTCATCGCACCGCACGGGGCAGCGTGAGGGAGAGACATGAGCCGGAACGAGACCGTCACCGCCGACCGGGTCGCCCGCCAGTTGGCCGGGGATGTGAATCCGCTGGCGACACACCTCGCGAATCGGTACGTCGGACCCGCACCACTGCCACCGGTCGCGATCGTGACGGCGACGCCCCGCAAGCTGAAGTGGTTCGAGCTCGAGCAGATCCTCAAACCGGTGCGCGAGCTGGAGGACACGTCCTCGCTCACCAGGATCTGGGAGCACGAGAGCGGCCCGGTGGCGACACTCGTGCACGGTGTCGGCGGCCCCAGCGCGGACCGCCTCCTGATCACCGCCATGATGCAGGGCGTCCGCACGTTCATCCGGATCGGCACGTGCGGCCTTCTGGAGCCCGGCGCGACGATCGGCACCGTTGTCGTCGCGGAGGAGGCCACCAGCGACGACACGACGTTCCAGTGGTATCTGGACGCACTGGAGCGTGACGGCCGCCCGGTCCGCAACAAGCCGTTCGCCGCCGCCTCCACGGAATACGTCGACACCGCCGTCAACGCCCTCCCGGCCGAGCTGGAGCAGGGTCGCGTGGTGCGCGGGCGGGCGTTCTCCACCAGCCTGATCTTCCGGGAGGGGCCGGAGACCGCCGTTCACTACCGGGAGCTCGGGTGCGCGGCCGCCGACATGGAGGCGGGCACCGTGCTGGCGAGCGCCCAGTGGTACCGGCTGCCGGCGGTGGCGCTGCTGGTCGGCCGTGACCACATCACCGAGGGCGGCTTCCACACTGACGAACGTGAGAGGTTCGCCGAGGGCGTTCAGGCCATCCGTACCGCGCTCGACGCGCTGATTCCGGTCGCACAGGCGGCCGCCGCACGCGTGGCGAGTGAGCGGTAGCGGTGGTCCCGACGCCTGACGGGCGGCACCGTTGACCGTCGACACGCCGAGCGTACTGCTCATCGGACTGGGACTGCATGCCCGCCGGATCCACTTCCCTCTCCTGACCGGCCTCGCCGCCCGCGGCCGCATCGCTTTTCGCGGCGTGGTCGACCGGCGGGCCGCCGAGCGCGACGTCCGGGAGTTCCTGACGGAGTCGCCCGGTCCGCCGTTGACCCTGGTCGCCGATCTCGGGCCGGCGGGCCGGCTGGAGCCGGAGACCGAGAGTGCGCTCGACGCGCTCGTGCGGCGCGAGGGGATCACCGCGGTCCTGGTCGCCACCGAGCCGCTGGCACATCATCGTTACGCCGAGTGGGCGCTCTCGCGTGGCCTGCACGTCCTGGTCGACAAGCCGCCGACAGCACACGAGGGACTGGTGGGGGACCCGGCCCGCTCCACAGCCATGGTCGCCGACCTGCTGGGTCTGGCCGAGACCGCCGGCGCCGCCCGCCGGCACGCCGCGGTGCTCACCCAACGCCGCTACCACCGCGGTTTCCGGTACATGCGAGCCCTCATCGAGGAGGTGCGCGAGATGACCGGCTGCCCGCCCACCTCGGTGGCGATCGAGCACACCGACGGCGAATGGCGGATGCCGTGGGAGGTGCTGGACCAGGACTATCACCCCTTCCATCGGGGGTACGGCGTCCTTCTGCACTCCGGATACCACGCGGTGGACACGGCCCTGTGGCTGACCGGCGTCACCGGTCCCGGTCACGCCGACTACCAGGGCGCCACCGTCCAGGCGCACTTCACCACGCTGGACGACGTCCGTGTGGCATTGCCGGACGACCGGATCCGCGAGCTGCTGGGCTCAGCCCCGGCGCCCGCCCGTGCGGAGGCCGGTTCGTCGCTCGGCGAGATCGACGCCCGGCTCACCGTGGGTCTGCACCGCGACGGCGCGACACCGACGGTGCTGTCGATCGCCGCCCTGCACACCAGTTTCTCGCGGCGGGGCTGGCTGGACTCCGCCGGCCGCAATCTCTATGTCGGCAACGGGCGCAAGACCCACGAGACGGTGTCGGTCCAGCAGGGGCCGTTCCAGACCCTGCGCCTGCACTCGTACAAGGCTCACGTCGAGGGTGAGCAGTGTGCCGAGGACGAGGTCGGCGGCGGGCGCCACTGGCGGTTGCAGGTCTTCCGCAACGCCAGTGTCTTCCCCGATTGGAAGCCGGTTCGCGAGTTCACGCTCGGCGAACTGCCCGCCGACGCGCTCAGCGATCGGGCCCGGCGGTGGCTGACCGGGTCCGGGCCGGCCGCCGCCGACAGCATCGGCACCGAGGCGAAACAGGCGCTCATCATCGACTTCCTGCGGGCGGCCGCCGCCGGCCCCCGGGTTCCGGGTGATCGGCTCGGATCCGAACTCGGCGAGCATGTGGTCACGGTGTCGATCATCGGCGCCGCGTACGAATCGTGGGCCTCCCGCGGCACCCTGGGTCCGCCCGCGATCGCTGTGAAGTGGCCGCCGGTGACATCCGTCGGCTCCGGTGACAAACCTGACAGGAGACTCCCGTGACCGACCTTTCCGCCGCCATCAGCACACCGAACTATCTCCCGCCGAAGCCGGTGGACCTGGACACGATCGAGAAGGCGATCAGCGATCTGCTGCGGGCACTGGGTCAGCAGGACAAGCCGGATGTGATGGCGCAGACCCCCCGGAGGGTCGCCGAACTCTACGCCGAGACCATCAACCCGGGCGGGTTCGACATCGAACCGGACTTCACCGTCTTCGAGAACCCGGGCATGAACGACCTCATCCTGGTCAACGACGTGCACTACGTGTCGATGTGTGAGCACCATCTGGCGCCGGCGTTCGGTGTGGCCCACCTGGGTTACGTGCCGGACGCCACGATCGCCGGGTACTCGAAGCTCAAGAAGGGCCTCAACTATCTGGCCCGCCAGCCACAGCTCAACGAGCGACTGGTGGTGTCGGCGCTCGACTTCGTGGAGGCGCGGCTGAAGCCGAAGGGTTGCGCGCTGATCCTGCGCAGCGTGCACTGCTGCATCGCCCTGCGGACGAACGCGCCGAGCCAGGAGACGGTCACGGTGGCCGACTTCCGCGGTGTCATGCGCGAGGACCGGCACCGCAACCAGCTGTGGGCCAGCGCGCTGGCGGAGAAGCCCGCGTTCCTGGGCCGCTGACCGTGGAACCGGACTCCCCCGGCCCTGTCGTACGGAGCCTGGCGACACAGCTTCGCCAGGCCCTGCAGGGGTGCGCGCAGCATCCGGCCGGGCCGCTGGCCGCATTCGACAGGTGTCACGACGCACTGGCCGCCGGCGATCTGACGCCGGCCGAGTTCCGCGCTGTCGGTGAGCTCCTGGCGGACCATTCGCGGGAGCGGATGGCCGCCGACGGGGCGACACCGGCCACGGTGTTGCGGGAGCAGCGGATGGCTCGTTTCGTCACCGCGCTGTTCGGGATCGGCTCCGCGCCGCCGGTCCTGCCGAGGGTTCTGATCGGTGTGGTGGGCAAGGGCCGTGACTGCCCGGAGCAGGTGATCGGTCTCGGCCACCGGATCGGCGAGCTGATCGGCCGCCGGCGCGACCGGCTGGCGCTGGTCACCGGCGGCCTGGGCGGGGTCATGGAAGCCGCCGCCAAGGGTGCCAAGGAGCACGGCGGGCTGGTGATCAGCGTCCTCCCGGCGGCGGCTCACCGGCCGAGCCGGACGCACGGGCACGCTGATCTGTCCATCGACACCGGCCTGACGGTGCACTCACGCAACGTCGTCCTGGCCTCCACCGCGGACGCTCTGGTGGCCGCGCCCGGTGCGCACGGCACGCTCCAGGAGATGCTCGTGGCCTCCGATCTCGGCAAGCCGGTCTGGGCGGTCGGTGATCATGCGGTGCGGCTGCCCGGAGTCGACTATCTACCGGGGCTGGACGCCGTGGAGTCCAAACTGGACGGATTGTTTACCCAGGTAGGAACGGATCTTCAGGACGACTGACGAGGTCTGACTGTCCGCAATAGATGTTAATGAACGCCGATGGCTGTTAGGCTCTCCCCGTCTCGGGATGGCACCTTCCGGCCAAATGAACGGGGAGAGATGACTACGGAAAGCACTCTTACCGGCACGTGTGGTAGTGGATGTGGCTGCGGTGTCAGCGCCTGCGGGCCGCTCGCCGCGATCCGCAAGCCGGCCGCCATGCAGGGCGCGATCACCCGGCCGGATCTCGCGATCCGTGAGGTCCGCATCGCGGTCAGCTACCAGTGCAACCTGCGCTGCATGCACTGCTACGTTCCCGAAGAACATCGCGAGCAGTACGCCAAGTACTACCCGGACGCGCTGAGCACCGACGAGCTCGTCTCCGTCGTCACCACGATGGCAGGCAACTTCGGCACCAAACGGATCAGCATCACCGGTGGCGAGGCGCTCATGACTCCGGTCTGGCCGCGCACCGAGCGGGTCATGCAGGCCGCACTCGAGAGCGGCCTCAAGGTCCGTCTCATCACCGGCGGTGCCGCGCAGACCCCGATCTCCACGGTCCTGGCCGCGGCCCGGCGCAGCGACGACCTCACCTTCCAGGTCAGCCTCGACGGCACCGACGACGCCATGGTGTCGAAGTTCCGCGGCCGGCCCTACGCCTACCAGCGGGCCGTCGAGACGATCGGCACCATCGCCGCGTCCGGTTCACCGGTCTTCGTGCGCTACACGATCACCGAGGAGAACTACGACCAGACCGTCGGCTGCTACGACATGGTCAGCGAGCTCGGGGCCGCGGCGTTCGTGGTCAAGCCGGTCTTCAGCCTCGGTGAGGCGGCACGCAACGCCAACACCGTGCACATCGACGAGAGTACGGTCCGCGACCTCCAGCTGAGACTGGTGGAGCACAGCCGCGGACGCCGTACCAAACTCAAGCTGCCGCAGCCCTGCTACGTCGGTGCCGACGAACTGCCGCACGACGCCAACGTGGAGATCATGTACTGCGGCTGCGGGCGCAACGTGGCGTACCTGGCGCCCAACGGCGACGTCTACCCCTGCACCTACATCGTGGGCATGCAGGACATGAGCGAGCATCGCCTCGGCAACCTCCGCGATCCCGGCTTCGACCTCGCCGCGGCGTGGCAGGCGGAGGACACCTACTCCACCTTCCGCAACGCGCCGAAGGAGTGTCACTGCACCGCCAACGAGCTCGCCAAGGGTGACGAGCAGTTGGTGTGCAGGCCTTAGTGGGCGCCGAGGTCGACCTGCTCGTCCTGGGTGCGGGGATCGCCGGAGTCACGGCCGCACGGCGGCTGGCCGGGCGGTGTTCCCGCACCCTGATCCTCGAGGCCGCCGACGCGGTCGGCGGGGTGGCGGGCACCTTCGCGGTGGGTGACTTCCGTTTCGACTACGGATTGCACTGCTTCTTCACCGCATTCCCGCACATCGAGAAGCTCCTCGACGAGGTCATGGCCGGCCGTCACGCGCGGCGGCCGTTGACCGAGAAGGTCTGGCACCGTGATGCCTGGTACCCGTACCCGGTGACACGGAATCTGGCGGCGTACCCGGCTGACGTCATCGGTAAGGCCCTGGCGGACCTGCCGCAGGGCCCGCCGTCGCCGGCCGGCGACGCGGCGGCGGCGAGCGAAGCTGCCGTCGGCAGCTATCTCGCTCACGAGTTCGTCCTCCCGCAGCTGCGCAAGTACTGGAACAGCGACCCGGCCGGGCTGCCCGCCGGGGTGGCACGGGCCGGGTTCATGGCCACCGCCGACGAGATCCGCGCCGGTGCCGTCCAGGGACTCGACGACCCGCCCACCCGCTCGTGGTCCTACCCCGCCGACGGCGGATTCGCCACCTACGTCGCCGGACTCGCCGACGGCCTGCCGATCCGGTACGCGACCAGCGCCACCCGGATCGACCCGGCGGCCCGCACCGTGCGGACGGCCGACGGACAGCGCTTCCACTACCGGCACCTGGTCAGCTCGATCCCCCTGCCACGGCTGCTCGCCATGGTCGACGGCGCCCCACCGGAACTCGTCGACCGTACCGCCGCCCTGACATTCACCTCGGTGCGGCTGGTCAGCCTCGGGGTGACCGCAGCCGACACCCCGGCGTCCTGGGTCTACGACCTCGACCCGCGGGTGCCGTGGTTCCGCGCCACCTTCCCGGGCGAGTACAGCCCGGGGTCGGTCCCGCCGGGATCCGCCGCGATCCAGACCGAGAGCTACTTCGTGGGTACGCCCACGACCGGCGACGATCAGCACGCCGACGAGGTGGTCACCTCGCTGCGCCGGCGCGGGCTGCTGCCGGACAGCGCGTCGGTGATCTGCCGCGACGTGCGCACCGTGACATGTGCCAGCACCATCCTGCACCCGGCCGAGGCACCGGCGGTGCAGACCGCGATCGACTGGCTGAGCAGCCAGGACATCACGACGGTCGGACGGTACGGCCGGTGGGACAACGCGAAATTCGACGTCGTGATGGCCCGTACGGAACAGCTGTTGGACGGCCGGCCGGTCGTCACCGCGGAGAAAGGTAGCGAATCAGATGGCGCTCAGCGGAGCTGAGATTCTCGCTCTAGTCCGGCAGGAGTTCGCCGAGCTGCTCGGTGTTCCCGTCGACGACCAGAACTTCTTCGAACTCGGCGGCCGCTCGGTCGACGCGGCCCGGCTCAGCGTCCGTCTCCAGCGCGCGCTCGACCGTCCGGTGCCGTTGCAGCTGATCCTGCGTAACCCGCAGCCGTCCACACTCGGCGCCGCTCTCGCCGAGGCGCCCGAACCGGCCGCCCCGGCAGCGGAACCGGAGCTCACCGATCTCACGGTCTGGCCGGTGACCGGCACGCAGGAACGGGTGGTGCTGCGCGACGAGGAGCACCGGCGCACCGGCAAGCCGCCGTACATCCGTACCTCGTTCTGGTGCGCGCAGCTACCGGGGACCCTGGACGCCGACGCTCTCCAGTACGCCGTGGAGGCCCTGGTCGACCGCCAGACCGCGTTGCGGACCACGTACGCCGTCGAGGACGGCCGCGTCGTCGCCCACGTGCACCCCGACGCGGCGCCGAAGGTCGAGTCGCTGGACTTTCGCGACGAGGGCCTGGATGCGGCCGTCAAGCACGCCACCAGCAGCGCCGACACCGCCTTCGACCGCCGTGAGCTGCCACGCCTGCGGGTGATCTCCTCCGACACGGGCGCCGACGGCACGCTGCTGTCCGTGGTGATCGACCACATCGTCGCGGACGGCGACGCCATCTCGATCGCGGTCGCCGATCTCGCCGAGTTGTACACCGCCCGGGTCGAGGGCCGCGAACCCCGGCTGGAGCCGTTGCGGATCACCTTCGGCGACTGGGTGGCCCGCCAGCAGACCCCGGAGGGCCGTCGCCGTCGCCTGGAGCTGATCGGGTTCTGGGCACCCTCGGTCGCCGAGAACGCGTTCTATCCCACGGCACGGCTGCCGTTCGCCCGCAGCGAGCCTCTGCCGGACACGTTCATGGGTGCACGGCACCTGCACCGGTTCCCGGCCGAGGTCGTCGCCGGCATGAGAGAGCTGGCCCGGCAGCTGCGGACCACCCCGTACACGGTGCAGTTGGCGTCGCTCTACGCCCACCTGTACCGGATCACCGGCGAATCGGACATCACCGTCCTCGTGCCCGACAACAACCGGGCCGGTGCCGACGAGGAGAACCTGGTCGGGTGGATGGCCACCACGATGGCCCTGCGCCTGCGGCTGCGGCCGGCCGGCGGCTTCCGGCAGACCGTCACGGACGTCCACGACATGGTCCTGTCCGCCATGGACTACCGCGGCATCGCGTTCGGTGAGGTGACTGACGCGCTCAGCGGTGGCCGCCGCACCAAACCGGTCGACGTGATCCGGGTTTCTCCGACGATGCCGGTCACCCCGCCCCGCTTCGGCGACCTAGCCGCCACCGAGGTCAGTCTCCCGTTCACCTCGGCGGGCCTGGGCCTGTCGATGTGGATCCGCGAGACGGACGAGGAACTGGAGGTGACGCTGGTGCACGGCCTGGAGAACTACACCGAGGCCGCCGGCCGCGACTTCCTCACCGGCTGGGCCACCACCGCCGGCGCGATCGTCACCTCCCCGGATCAGCCGTTGTGACCGTCGCGCGGGCGGCTTCTCGTCATGATGCCGGACCGGATCGAGGCATGAAGCCGCACCAGCGCGACGTCAGGATCACGACGCGACGGCGGTCCCCGCCGGTCGGCGTCAGCACCACCGCTTGAGGAGCCGGCCGACGACGTCCGCCGGGTACAGGCCGTCGTCGAAGACCAGACGGAAAGCGGTCGACGGACCGTCGCCCTCGACGGTGGCCATGAACGGGAACTGGCCGACGCCGGGGGCGACGAACCGCAGACGGCTCGTCGCCGGCCCGATCCGGACGGCCCTGCCCTCCTGCCGCTCGGCACCGAAGGTGACCATCGGAGCCCGGGGGGCGGGCGGCAGGAACCGGGCGATCGACGAGAACGCGACCTGCCGGTGGGCCAGTGCGGCGGTCAGGGTCTCCTGGACGCCGGCCGCGGTCCGTTCCCACGTGGCCGCGACGGTGAGCCGCAACGGCAACAGCGTGATGTGACAACCCATGCTGCCGTCGACGACGCCGGGCGCCGGGCGGCGGCTGACCACCGTCCCGACGAGAACCTCCTCCGGCGCCCCCACGGACCGGGCCGCGTGCAGGAACGACGCCAGCCGCCCGGCGAACAGCGTGGCTCCGGGGGCACGCCGGAGGGACGCGGATCCCGGCTCTGCCACCAGCCGTGTGAACCTGCCGCTCGGCGCACCACCGGCTCCCTGCAACCAGGTGACGGCGGCGGAGCCGACTCCGGCCAGCGTGCCTGCCCAGTAAGGGAGCGCGGCCGGATCGTCCACCACGACGACCGCGGGCGCCGGGACCGTCACGTCCGGACCGGCCGTGTACCTGGCGGCGACCTCGTCGACGAACGCGTGGAAACCCTCGTCATCGGCGACGTGGTGATGAACGGCGAGGAGGATGCGGTCACCCGCGGGACCGCTGACCAGCGCCGCCCGTACCGGCAGGTCGGTCTCGACCGTGAAGGGCCGGTCGGCGAAGGCCCGCGTCACCGCCTCCCGCTCGACGTCGCCGGTCACCGACATGATCGACAGCTCGGGATCGACATTTTCCAGAAGCCGGATCATCAGCCGCCGCTCCCCCGGGTAGAGCGTCGACCGGAGTTCGTCGTGCGCCTCGACGGTCCCGCGGAGCGCCTCGCGGAGCCTGCCCGCGTCGACCCGCCCGTCCACGTCCAGCGCCACCACGAGGTTGAGCGGCGTGGAACCGTGCGGTCCCATCCCCGCGACCCAGAACTCCTCCTGAACAGCGCTCGCGAACCGCTCGCCGCCCGCCCCGCCGGGCGGGATCGCGGACGTGACGGGCCGCCACCGCCCGGCTTCGAGATCAACGGCGAGATCAGCGACGGTACGGCCACCGAGCAGCCCCTCCACGCCGGGCGTACGGGAGAACTCGGCAGCGAACCGGGCCAGCGCGGACATCGCCTGCAGGGAACTTCCGCCGAGGCCGACGAACGAGTCCCCCGGCCGGACGGGACCACCGCCCAGGACGTCCGCGAGGACACGCGCGATCCGGGCCGTCACATCGTCGGCGCCACCACCGGTCACCGCCAGCGCCGGCCGGCCGGTCAGCACCGTCCGGCCGGTCAGCGCCGTCCGGTCGACCTTGCCGGAGGAGGTCAGCGGCAGGACGTCGACGACCTCGATGCGCGACGGCACGACCGGGGCGGGCAGGTTGTCCGCCAGTGTCCGCCGGACCTCGCCGGTGTCCACCCGGCTCCGCTCCGCGGGCACGAGGAACAGGGTGATCCCGGCGCCCGCGGTGTCACCCGGCACGGCGACGGCCTCCGCCACGGCCGGGACATGCGCCGCCAGGACCTCGATCTCGCCGAGCTCGATGCGCTGACCGGCCACCTTGACCTGCCGGTCGGCGCGACCCAGGAACCGGAGCCGGCCGTCCTGGACACGGGCGAGGTCGCCGGTACGGTAGCCCCAGCGCCCGCCGAGCGCGGGAAGCGGGCCGAACCGCCCGGTGTCGGCGGGTGACGCGCCGAGGTAACCGATCCCGACGGGCACCCCGGCGACGCAGATCTCGCCCTCCGCGCCGTCGGGCACCACCTCGTCGCCGTCCAGCAGCGCGATGTCGCAGTTGTCGACCGGGAGCCCCATCGGCGGAACCCGGGGCCAGTGCCCGGCCGGGCCGGACAACGTCTCGTGGGTGACCACGTGCGTCTCGGTCGGCCCGTACTGGTTGACCAGCACGACCTCCGGATGACACCGCCGGATGAATCCCTCCACCGCCGGCGTGACCAGCGGCTGCTCACCGGCGGTGATGATCTCGCAAAGCGCCGGCAGCCGGCGCCCGGTCGCCGCCGCCCACCCGGCGAGCGAGCCCAGGGCGGCGAACGGCAGGAACACCCGGGCGACGTCGAGGTCCGCACAGACCGCGATGATCGCCTCGGGGTCACGGCGCCGGTCGGCGTCGAGGACGACGAGTTCACCCCCGGTGGCCCAGGTGCTCATCATCTCCTGCACCGAGACGTCGAAGGTCGACGGCGCGAACTGCAGCGTGCGGCTCCCCGGGCCGGCCACGGAGGTCCGGGTCTGCCACGACACCAGGTTGGCCAGGCTCGCCCCGGGCATCACGACGCCCTTCGGCGTCCCGGTCGAACCGGACGTGAACAGCACGTAGGCGGCCCGGCCGGGACGGTGTGCCACGCCGGTCACCGGCTCGACGGCGGTGACCGCGGGGTCGTCCAGCGCGATCGTCTCGGCCGGCTCCCAGGACTCCGCCGCGCCGCCGGCGACGAGCACGATCCGGGCGCCACCCACCGTCGCCATCAGCTGACGGCGCCGCAGCGGCAGGGCCGGGTCGATCGGCAGGTACGCGCCACCGGCGCACAGCACGGCCAGGGCGGCGACGGCACTGTCGAGGCCGGGCCGGAGGTGCACGGCGACGGCTTCACCGGCCCGCAGCCCCCGGCGGTGCAGCACGGCGGCGAGACGGGCCGCCCGGTCGACGAGCTCGCGGTAGGTCAGCAGGTCACGGCCGTGCCTGACGGCGATCGACGCCGGATGGGCGGCAGCCGTACGCTCGACCAGTTGACAGGCGGAGAAGGGCACGTCACGCCGCGGGCCGCGCAGGATCGAGGTGCCGCTCGACGCTCCGGGCATGTCAGGCGCCGGCCGCCAGCGGAGTGGCCGCGTCCAACCAGCCCAGCACGTGGTCACGGGCGGCCGGGCTGCTCGTCAGGCTCGCGACGGGATCGGCCACCCGGGCCGGGTGACGGCCCGACGGCAGCGGCCAGTGCCGGGCCAGGTCGTGATCGGCCGACACCAGGTGCCAGGCGTGCGGGTGGTCGGCCGTGAGACTCGACGCGGCCATCACGTGCGAGATCCAGCCGATGTGGCGGCCCGCCAGGTCGTGCGCGACGGCACTGAGAAGTTCGTCGTCGCTGGTGCCGCCCAGCACCGCGTGGGCCCGCTCGACCAGGAAATCGTTGCGGTCCTCGGGCGATTGCCGGCGCAGATCCGCGACCGTCGTGTCGTCACCACGACCGAGCTGGTCGAGGGCTTCCGCGAGCGCCGCGTCGACCGCGTCCGGGCCACCGAGAGTGGCGTTGATCAGCGCCAGCCGGGGCGAGTCCACCGCGGCCGCGAACTCGACGCCGATCGGCGCGGCCAGGCAGTAGGCGACGACCGCCGTCACCGAGGAGGCCTCCGCGCCCAGACGGTCACGCAGCCGGTAGACGTACTCCCGCCCGGAGGTCTCTCTCGGTTGTTCCTCGGCCAGCAGATAGCGCACCCGGTGGCCGGCGTCCTCCAGCCGCAGATCGGACACCGGCGGCTGGTCGCGGCGGCCGGGGAAGTCCAGCACGACGATCATCGGGCTCCCTCCCCGACCGGGACGGGCACGGGCCAGACCCGGCTGATGTGGGCCAGGCAGTCGGCCTTGGTCCCGCGGTGTGCGGCGGTGTCCCAGCCGGCCGGCACGGACCGGTCCGCCGGCCAGATCGAATACTGACCGGCGCTGTTCCGCACGACCTCGTAGATCCGGCCGTCGTCGTCATCGAACATGCGGGCGACTCCCTTTCAAGCCGTCGGCGCCAGGCGGTCCTGGAGAACGGCGATGGACACCACGAAGCAGAGGACCGGGTCGTAGGCCTTGCGCTGAGCGGCCGGCATGCCCGGCAGCCGGGTCAGCAGGGCACGGACCCGGGCCGGGTCGAAGACCGGCTGGCCGCCGAACGACCGGGACGTCACCAGATCGTGGGCCATCGCCAGGAACGCCGGGCCGATCGGCGGGCCGAGGAAGGGATGCTTCTCGCGCCGCACCAGTTCCCCGGGCAGCCGGTCACGCATCGCCTCGCGCAGCACCCATTTCTCGACACCGTCGCGGATCTTCAGGTGCAGGGGCAGCCGCCGGAGCCGGTCCACCAGGAGGTGGTCGAGGAACGGGACCCGCCCCTCCACACCGTGGCTGGTCTCCAGGCCGTCGCCGAGCGCCCGCAGGATGTAGCCCTCCAGGGCGAGCCTGGTCCACAGATAGGCGGACTGCTCGACCCGGCCGCGCCCGGCCAGCCGCGCCGAGATGTCGAAGCCGGCCAGCAGCGCTTTCCCGGCGTCGTGGTCGCGGACCCGGGCCAGCCAGTCGTCACGGGCGAGCTCGCGGACACGCCTGCCGAAGACGGCTTTGGCCGCGATCCACGTCGGCACGAAACCGAGGGTCGCGGCGATCGACGCGGTGGAGACGCCCTCACCGTCGGGCAGCATCAGTCCCGCTGAGGCGGTGTTGGTGGAGGTCAGCGCGCCGACTCCACCGGCCAGATCGGCGCGCAGGTGGGCGTACCCGAAAAAGATCTCGTCGGCGCCCTCCCCGGTGAGGGCCACCGTGAAGCCCGCGTCCCGCATCGCCCGGCTCAGCCGGAATTTGGCTGCCGCATGGATGTTGATGCACGCGCTCTCGGCATGGGCCACCGCGTCCGGGAAAGACTCCGCGACGTCGCGGTCCCGGACCGGAACCCGGTGCAGGTCGGCGCCGAGGTGACGGGCGACCGTCCCGGCCATGGCGAGCTCGTTGTAGTCGCCGTCGTCCTCGAAGGCCACGGTGAACGCGTGCAACGGCCCGCCGAGCGTCGCCGCCGAGGCCAGGACCGCGGCGGAGTCGATGCCGCCGGAGAGCTGGAAGGCGTAGGGGACGTCGGACTCGAGCCGGATCCGGACCGCCTCGTCGAACAGCTCCAGAACCTCGGCCGCCGCGTCGCCGTGGTCGGCACCGGTCTGATCGGCACGGGGATAGTCCAGCTCCCAGTAGGGCCGGATCGTGGTCCGCCCGTCCACGGCGTGCAGGGTGTGCCCGGCCGGAAGCACGTTGACGCCCGCGAACAGGGTGGCGTCGGGCGGCGTGTACTGGAACGCGGTCGCCTGGGTCAGCGCCTCGTGGTCCCAGGCGGAGGGCAGACCCAGACGGTGCAGCGCGCACACTTGTGAGGCGATCAGCAGGGATCCGTCGTGGGCCGCCCACAGCAGCGGCTTGACGCCGAGCCGGTCGCGCGCGGCGAACACCGACCGTGCCCCGGCATCCCACACCACCAGGGCGAACTCTCCGCGGAGACGATCGACCAGTCCGGGACCCCACTCCTCCCACGCGTGGACGACCACCTCGCTGTCCGACCGGGACCGGAAGCGGTGACCACGCGTGACGAGCTCACCGCGCAGCCCGTCGATGTCGTAGAGCTCCCCGTTGACCGCCGCGACGACGCGCCCGTCCTCGTTGCTCATCGGCTGCACACCACCGGCGACGTCCCGGATCGCGAGCCTGGTGTGGCCGACCGCCACCATCCGGTCGGCGGAGACCCAGAGACCGGATCCGTCCGGGCCGCGGTGCGACAGCGAGCGCACCGCCGCCTCCAGACGGGCCGGATCCAGCGGTACGCCATACGACAACGCCGCGACCAGCCCGCACACTATGAGCTCCGGCCCGTCGGCGTCAGGAAGACCTTCGGCCCGTACGGCTGGTCCAGACTCATCGCCAGCGCCTCGTCGAACCGCTCGATCGGCAGGATCTCACCGAACAGGTCGTCGACGTCCATCGCACCGACGAGATCGACCGCGTCGTCGAACGACCCGTACGACACGGCGGCGAACAGGATGTCGTTGCGGACAGCGCGACCGACGTCGAGGCTCACCGGCTCGGCCGGGCGGCTCTTCAGCACCACGACACCGCCCGGGCGCACCAGGTGCACCGCCTCGGCGAGCGCCGCGCTGTTACCGGCCGACTCGACGACGAAGTCGTATCCCCCGTCACCGGACCCCGGCCGCTCGCAGTGGTCGATCCGGAAGCCGTGGGCACGCAACACCCGCACGGTCAGATCGGCGATGCGCCCGGCGCCCACGACCGCACCGCGCTGGTCGGGCCGGATCGGCGCACCGAGGACGGCGATGGTCGCCGCCATCGGCTCGACCAGAGCGACCCGCCGCAGCGGCAGACCGGCCGGCACCCGCACCAGGACCGCCTCGGGAACGACCATCTCGTCGGCGAACGCACCGTCGACCTCGACCCCGATCATCACCGGCTGCGCGCACCGGGCCTGATCGGCGCAGGCCTTGCAGGCTCCGCACGGGAGCAACGGCATCACCGAGACGTGGTCACCGGCGGAGAAGGCGCTCGCGCCGTCGGCCTCCTCGACGACACCGGCCAGCTCGTGGCCGAGGATCCGGGGACCGCCCAGGGGCAGCAGACCGGTCGCGGCGTAGACGTCGGTCCGGCAGATGGCCGCCAGGAGCACGCGCACCCGGACCCAGCCCGGCGGCCGGACCGGCGAGGGCACATCGATGACCGAACTCGTGCCACCGTCATGGACGACTGCTCGCATTTGTCCCCCTGTCGGCGAACCCTACCGGACCATGCGCGACACCATCATGTCTACAGTGGACATCGATGGCAATCGTAACCCATAGGGTGACGGGAACCTTGACAACAGGACGAACGCCGCACGACTATACGACTCTGATCGAGGCAGGGGAATGTGTGGTCGAGGCCGGAAGATGGGGCTGTGAATGCTGACCGCTGACGGTCCGGTCGCCGGTTCTCCACCTGTCAGCCTGCACGGTCTGATCGCCGCGCGAGCCGCGACGCATCCACAGGCGACAGCCGTCGAGCACCATGGCGTGACACGGACCTATCGGGAGCTCGACGACGAGTCGACCGCCTTCGCGAAGAGGCTGTACGCGCGTGGCGTGCGCCCCGGTGACGTCGTGGCGATCTGTGGCCGGCGCAGCCCGGAGCGGGTCGTGGCCGTCCTCGGCACACTGAAGGCCGGAGCGGCGTTCCTGCCCCTCGACCCGGCCTTCCCGGTCGAGCGCCTCCACCTCATGCTGACCCGGGTGGCCGCGCGCATCGTGGTCGGTGACAGCGCCGGGATCGCCCGGCTCGCGGGTGTCGTCCCGGCGTACACCTACGACGGGCTCGGCCCGGCACCGGCAGCGGCCGGCACCCTCCCGGCGGTGGACGACCCCGATTCGCTGGCGTACGTCATCTTCACCTCCGGTTCGACCGGCCAGCCCAAGGGTGTCGCCCTCACCCACCGGGGCCTGGACAACGTCATCGCGGGCCATCGGGCGATCCTCGCGCTCGGCCCCGACGACCGCGTGCTCCAGTTCGCGCCGTTCAGCTTCGACGGCGTCGTCTTCGAGACGGCGCTCGCGTTCGGCGCCGGCGCGACCCTGATCCTCGCCGAGGACGACGAGCTGCTGCCCGGCGACCCGCTCGCCGGCACCATCGCACGCTGCCGCGTCACCTACCTGGGCGCGCCGCCGTCCACGCTCGCCGTCACACCGGATCCCGGCGTGGTCCCGCTCGCCACCCTGCTCACCGCGGGCGAGCAGTGCCCGCCGCACGTGGCCGCCCGATGGCGGCGGCCGGGTCGCCGGTTCTTCAACGCCTACGGGCCGACCGAGACGACCATCTGGGCGACCATGGAACTCATCGAGTCCGACGAGGCGCCGGCGATCGGGTACGCCTACGACGGTGTCCGGGCCCATGTCCTCGACGACGCGCTGCACCCCGTCGAGGCCGGTGCCGTCGGCGAGATCTTCATCGGTGGCGTCCAGGTCGCCCGCGGGTACATCGGCGAACCGGCGCTCACCGCCGAGCGTTTCGTCCCCGACCCGTTCGGCGACGGCGACCGTCTCTACCGGACCGGTGACCTCGCCAGCGTCGCCGCCGACGGGCGCATCACCTTCCTCGGCCGCACCGACGACCAGCTCAAGGTCCGCGGGCACCGGATCGAGCCGGGCGAGATCGAGTGGCGTGTGGCGGCCCTGCCCGGGGTACGGGACGCGGCCGTGGCCGCCGTCGACGTCCACGGCACCACCCGGCTCGCGGCCTTCTACGTCGCGGACTCCGGCATCGACGTGGCCGCCGCCCGTGCCGCCTTCCGCGCCGAGATGCCGGACTGGATGGTCCCGGCGACCTTCACCAGGGTCGACGAGCTGCCCCGCGGCACCAGCGGCAAGGTCGACCGGCAGGCCCTGGCCACCGCACAGGTCGCCGCCGGCACCGGCCCACCGGCCGGGCGACCCGCCGCCGACCTGGTGGAACAGCTGTGCCGGATCGGTGCCGGCATCCTCCTGGTCGACCGCGTCGGACCCGACGACGACTTCTTCGACATCGGCGGCAACTCGCTGCTGGCCGCCCATTTCGTGGTTCGCCTCAACAGCGAACTCGGCCACAAGGTGCCACTCTCCACGGTCTTCGACCGGCGCACCATGCGCGCCATGGCGGACACCCTGAAAGACAGGACGCACGCATGACCGCCATCGAGGTCGATGGGATCTCCCGGACCTTCGAACTGCGATCCGGTGCCTTCGGCCGCCGCCGTCAGGTGGTCACCGCGGTCGACTCCGTCAGTTTCCAGGTCCAGCGCGGCGAGCTCTTCGGCCTGCTCGGCCCGAACGGTGCGGGCAAGACGACCACGATCAAGATGCTGATCAGTCTGCTCCTGCCGACCGGTGGTGGCGCCCGGGTCCTCGGCTTCGACGTGGTCGGGCAGGCGAAGGACGTACGCCGCAACATCGGCTATGTCTTCGGTGGCGACCGAGGGCTCTACTCGCGGCTTTCCGCGATGGACAACCTCAAATACTTCGCCGAGCTGTACGCCGTACCCCATCGCATTCGCGACAGACGCATCGCCGAGCTGCTGGCCGTGGTCGGCCTGGAAGGCCGCGAGCAGGAACGGGTCGAGGGCTACTCCCGCGGGATGCGGCAGCGGCTGCACATCGCCCGCGGCATGCTGCACTCCCCCGCCGTGCTGTTCCTGGACGAGCCGAGCATCGGCATCGACCCGGTCGGTGCCCGCGAACTGCGCAACACCGTCAAACGGCTGGTCGAGACGGGTACGACGGTCCTGTTGACCACGCACTACATGTTCGAGGCCGACGAGCTGTGCGATCGCATCGCGGTCATCAACCACGGCCGGCTGGTGGTCGAGGGCACGCCCGGCCAGCTCAAGTCGCGGGCCGGCAGCAGCGGCATCCTCGAGGTGGAGGTCTTCGGCGCGGTGCCGGTCGGTGCGACGGAGAAGATCGCCGCGCTGCCGGAGGTGCACCGGGTCGGTGTCGAGGACCGGGACGGGAGCCAGTTGCTGACCATCGGTACCGCCAAGGGCGCCGACCTGGAAGCCGATGTGCTGGCCTGCCTGGACGGGGCACCCGTCGCACGGATCCACACCCGGCCCCCGACGCTGGAGGACGCGTACGTCGAGATCATCGAGGCGTCGTGAGCGTTCTCCGCGTGGTGGCTCTCGGCTGGTGGCTGCACCTGAAGATGCGCAGCCGGTCGGCGTTCGACGGTGTGCTGCAGCTGCTGTGGCCGCTGTTCTTCGGCACGACGGTGTTCCTGCTGTTCCAGGCCGGGTCGATGGACGAGACGACGATGCTGTCCGCGGCGATCGGCGCCGGGGTGATGGGCGTCTGGTCGGCCACCAGCACCACCGCCGCGTTCGCCCTCTCCCAGGAGCGCAGCCAGGGAACCCTGGAACTCCTGGTCGCCTCGCCGAGCCCGCTGACCGCCGTCATCCTTCCGATCACCCTGTCGATGGCGACGATCGGGGCTTACAGCCTGGGCGCGACGATGCTGTGGGGCTGGCTCGCCTTCGACATCGACGTGACGATCGCCGATCCCGTCACGTTCGCCGTCGCCGTGGTGGCGACCGTGATCGGTGTCGGGATGCTCGGCTTCATCCTCGCGCTCAGCACCGTCCGCTATCGGGCCGCGTGGGCGCTCGGCGCGGCACTCGAACTTCCCGTCTGGCTGGTGTGCGGGCTGCTCGTACCGCTCTCCGAGCTGCCCGGCTGGGTGCACCCGATCTCGTGGTTGCTCGCGCCGACCTGGGGAATGGAGGCCTTGCGGTCCGCTGCGCTGGGTCGGGAGGCCGCACCGGCGCTCGCCGCCTGCTTCGGGCTCGCGGCGGCGTACGGTGCCATCGGGGTCCTGCTCTCCGGCCACCTTCTCCGATCCGCCCGTATCCACGCGAGTTTGGCTCTCCGTTGACCATGAACGCGGCACGCATCCTCTTCGTCGGCGGCCTGATGAGCTACCGGGCCCTCTTCACGTGGCTCCGGCCGTGGATCCTGATCCCGAGCTTCATCGTCTCGCCGCTGTTCCAGATCCTGTTCTTCGCCTACCTCGGCCGTACCGCCGGCATCGCCGACGACATGTTCTTCATCATCGGCAACGCGATCCAGTACGCGGCCCTGCCGTGCCTGTTCGCCATGGGCAGCACCATCAACGGTGAACGGCAGGAGGCGACCCTGGAACTGCTGCTCGCCTCACCGGCCCCGCGCGTGCCGCTCTTCCTCGGGCGGGCGCTGCCGGTGATCCTCAACGGCTTCTGCGTCTCGATCTTCGCGATCGCCGCCGGGAGCGCCCTGCTCGGGGTGCGGATACCGGGCGATGCGGTGGGACCGCTGGCGCTGGCCGTCGGTGTGTCGGCCTTCTCCTGCACCGGGCTCGGCATGTTCACCGCCGCCCTGGCGTTGCGGATCCGGGAGACGGCCGTGCTCGGCAACATCCTGTTCGGTGTGCTGCTCATCTTCGCCGGCGTGAACGTGCCGCTCGAACTGCTTCCGGAATGGATGTCGTCGATCTCGGCGTGGCTGCCGCTGACCCATGGCATCGAGGCGGCCCGGCATCTCGCGGCCGGAGCCCCGCTCGGTGAGATCGGCGGGGACCTGCTGGTCGAGGCCGGCATCGGGCTTCTCTATCTGGCCGTCGGCCTGGTCACGCTGGCGTTGCTGGAGCGGTCGAGCCGGCGCGCGGCGACGCTGGACCGGCACTGAGCAGGTGGCGCGCGACGTCCCGCTCCGCCTCGGCCAGAGGCTCGTCACCCCGCTCGACGATCCATGCGAGTGAGCACGCGTATGCCCGCAGGAGCCGGTCGGTGGACTCCTCGTCGAACACGGCGTCGCTCGCCGTCACACGAGCCCCGCATCCCTGGACACCGTCGGTGACGAGCATGCTGAAGACGACGTATCCACCGTAGCCGCCGTCAGCGATCTCGGTGCAGGTGATGTCCTGGAGCGACAGGGCGCCCGCGATGTCCTCGCCGAGGAAGTCGAAGTACACCTGCGGCTGCCGCGGTGCCCCGAGGTAGCTGTCGGGCCGGACGGTCTTGATGATCTCGCCCCACGGCAGGGCGTTCTCGATCGCGGTGAGGTACGCCTCGCGGGTGGCTCGCAGGAGGTCGCTCGTGGAGGCGGCGCCGGTCGACCATCGGGTACGGACCGCGACGAGACTGGAGATCCATCCGATGGTGTCGGCGAATGCCGGGTCGTCACGGTTGCTCACCGGCGTGGCGACCACGTGATCGTGGTGGCCGGTCATCGCGGCCAGGGTGAGGTTGAGGGCCGCCAGGCACACGACGTGACGCATCGCCTGGTCACCGATGGCCGTGGAAAGGCCGCGGTGCCGTTCGATGAACCTCGTGTCCGCACGGGCCGGGAAGTCCGCCGGCAGGACCGCCGGCCATTCGTCAAGGAGGCAGTCACCGAGATGGTCACGCCAGAACGCGCGGTGACGCTCCATCTCACCGGGTGCTTCGAGGCGCGCCCGCTGCCTTTCGATGAACTCGCCGAACTGCGCCGGAGGATCAGTGGCCGCAATCGATGCGGGAGCGTTGTAGAAGCGGCTGATGTCACCGAGGAGGATGCCCGTGGAGTAAGCGTCCCCGACGATGTGGTCGAGTTCTATCAGAAGCAGCCAGGAAAGCTCGCCGGTCCGCATCAGCCGGACACCGAATACCACTCCGCGCGCACGGTCGAAATGGTGTCCGTCGAAGTCTTCCCCATCATCGCAGTACGAGAAAACCTCGCCGTCGATCTCGGCGACGGCACGGCCCGGAACCCCGAGATCGTCGATGAACAACCTCATCCGCAGTGCTTCGTGCCGCTGGGCCACGGCTCGGACGGCACGGCCGAGCCGATCGACGTCGACGGCGCCCCGGAGACGGTAGGTCAGGCTGATCCGCCAGCCGGGTGAGCTCGTCACGGCGTCACGGAACAGGCGTCGCTCCTGATCGAACGACACGCGGCCGCCTCGGCCGGGAACGGTGACGCCGGCGGCGGGAGACTGCACCCGCTCGTCGATCAATCGCGCCAGATCCACGGCGCCCGGATTTCCGAGGACATCCGCCAGCGTTATCCGCTTGCCGGTGGACCGGGACAGTTCGACCGCTGTCAGGGCCGCACTCAACGAAGTACCGCCGAGGTGAAAGAAGTCGTCGTCGCCGTTGACCGTCGGCACGTCCAGAACGGATGACCCGTCGTCACCGGCGTGGCGCTGCCGCGATCGCCCGGCTCATGGCACTACGCCGAGTCACCGGTGACCGTCCAGGTCGGTGGTGCGCCGCTGCACGCCTGTGCCGGGTTCGAGCAGGCCGGGTTCGGCTCCGTGGTGGTGTCGGTGGTCGGCGGTCTCGCGACGCCCGGCGGCGACCTCGGACCCGATGGTCTGGGCGCGTACCTGTTGTCCGAGCTCGACCGGCGTGGGCAGCGGCATGACGTCGAGGTCGGCACCGGCTGCCGCACCGGGCGGGTCGTGCTCCTGTACCCGCACGACGGCGGACGGGTGATGGTGGCGGACGCGGCGGGCATCGCCGCGATGTCACCCGGGCACGTCGACGCGTCGATCCGGCGCGCGGCCGCGAGTCACCGGCACGTCGTCGGATCGATCAGTGGGTACCTGTATTTCAACGACGCCGCCGATCGGATCCGGCGGGCCGCGGTGTCGGCGTTGCGGGAGACCGGCGGCCTTCTGTGGGTCGACGTGGTGCCGCACGACCTCTACACGGTGCTGACCTTCGACGAGTTCCGGGCCGCCGTCACCGGCCTGCACTTCCTCTCCATGGACGAGGAGACCTGCGGCGGATTCGCGGCCAAGGCGGGCGTCACCGAGACCGAACTGCTCGCCGACCTGCGGGAACTCGGCATCATCGTCTTCCTCGACCGCCAGGGCCGAGTGGACCGGATCGGCGGCCGGGAGGACCGGTCGGTGGTTCACCGGCCGGATGCCGAACGCACGCCGGGCGCCACGGACGTCACGATCGCCGGGGAGATCGCACGCCAGGCAGCGGATCTGCTCGGCCTGCGCGTGCTTCAACCGCCGAGGGCCTGAGCGAGCCTACGGCGCGAGGTGATGCCCAGCTTCCGGAACACCTTGGTCAGGTGGTATTCGACGGTCGACGTGCTGAGGAACAGCCGCGCCGCGATCTCGCTGTTCGTCGCCCCACCGGCGGCCAGGCTCGCCACCTGTCTCTCCTGGGCGGTGAGAAGGCCCTGACCGGCCCGGTCGCCGATCCGCAGAGGATTCTCCCCGGTCGCCGCCAACTCCACCCGGGCACGCTCGGCGAACGCTTCGGCACCCATCCGGGAGAACATGTCGTACGCCGTCCGCAGCTCCACCCGGGCATCCCCGCGACGCCGGCACCGCCGCAGCCATTCCCCGTACAGCAGATGGGCCCGGGCCAGCTCGGTCGCCACCTGAGTCCGGCCGAGCTGCTCGATCGCCTCCCGGTAGAGCGGTTCGGCGTGCGAGTCGTCGGCCATCAACGCCCGGCAGCGGGCGAGCAGCCCCCATCCCCACGGGGTGTCGCTGACCGGCACCCGCTCCTCCAGCCGGGCGAGCGCTGCCTTGGCCGCCCGGTGATCACCGCCGCGGACCCCGGCCTCGACGATCTCGTGCAGGGACCGCACGGCGGCACCGGGCCAGTCGCGGTCCACCCAGGGGAGCAGGCAGGCCAGCGCCTCCTGGTAGCGGCCCAGGGCGATCTCCAGCACCGCCACACAACCCTGCACGTGGTCGTCGAATCCGATGCCCGGCTCGGCCGCCACCGCCCGGATCTGTTCCTCCCGCCCGGTCCAGGCGAGCCACTCGATGCGCTGGATGCCCATCCGGTGCGCGTGCCCGACCACGGCGGCGAGTTCGGTCAGTTCGTCGTGCAGCGCCCCGGCCGCGGCGAACCGGCCGGCCCGCAGCTCCCACACCGCGCCCACCATGATCGTGGTCTGGAGCGTGCCGAGGGCTCCGGTGGCCCGGTCGCGGGCTTCGAGCCGTTTCCACGCCTGCCGGCCGGCCTCGTCGTCCCACAGCTCGTCGGCCGCATACCGGCTGACCACGGCGAGCGGCAACACCTCCCGCTCCACGTTGTCGTCACTGGCCAGGGCGGTCAGCGCGGCCCTCAGCAACGGTACGGCCGGGCGGTAGCCGACAGCGACACGGTTGGCGTAGCCGTACAGGAAGAGGTCGCTGCATGTCGGGTTTTCCGGTAATCCGATGGGGGACGTCAGCACCTGGCGGGACAGCTCGGGCAGCGGCACCGCGGTGACCCGGTGGTCGGTGAACAGCACGGCCTGGAGCGCCTCGAACATCATCTTCCGGGCCAGGCTGTCGTCGAGCCCGGC
Source organism: Actinoplanes subglobosus (assembly GCF_042650585.1). NCBI lineage: Bacteria > Bacillati > Actinomycetota > Actinomycetes > Micromonosporales > Micromonosporaceae > Actinoplanes > Actinoplanes subglobosus. The sequence continues at coordinate 41,893 of NZ_JBHSBL010000015.1, read as the reverse complement.
GATCGACCGGGCCGCTTCCAGCAGGGTGGCGGGCGTGCGGGCGAACCGGTCGGAGTACATCTCGACGGTCGCCCGGGTCTGCCGCGCGACGGCCCGCAGCACCGGTTCGTCGAGCCCGCGTTCGGCCCGTTCGAGCATCTCGTGGGCGGCGCCGGGATCTCCGAGGACCAGATGCGCGCGGGCCGCCGCGACCAGACGGGCGGCTTGCGTGCGCGGATCGGGGCTGAGGTCCGCGGCCCGGGACAGGAAGGCGGCGCGGGCGGCGTGCCCACCGCGGACCGACGCGCGGTCGGCTGCCTCCACCAGTTCGGTGGCCACCTGTTCGTCGAGGCCGATGGTCGCTTCGGCGCGGTGCCAGGCACGGCGGTCCACGTCGAGGACCGGATCGCACACCGCGGCGAGGGCCGCGTGGACGCGTCGGCGGGCGGCGGGGTCGGCGCCCCGGTAGACGGCCGAGCGGATCAGCGGGTGCCGGAAGTCGAGACCGGCGGTCAGGACTCCGGCGGCCAGTGCCGGGTCGGCCCGGTCGGCGGCGACGCCGAGGTGACCGGCGGCCCGCCAGAGCAGGACCTGATCTCCCGGAGGCGTGGCCGACAGGATCAGCAGCAGCGTCTGCGTCTGCTCCGGCAGCGACCGGACCTGCCGCAGGAAATGGTTCTCCAGCAGGGCACCGACCGGTAGCGGATCGGGCAGCGGAGCGATCCCGGTCAGTTGCTCGGCGGTGAGGTTCTGCGCGAGTTCGACCAGGGCCAGCGGGTTGCCGCCGGTGCCGGCGACGATGGCGGCGGCGACGGTGCCGTCGAGGTGTCCGGTGGTGCCGGCCGCGAGCAGGGTTCCGGCGTCGTCACCGGGCAGCCCGGGCACGGTCAGGACGGGGAGACCGTCGACGGCGGTGGTTCCGTAGGGGCGGGTGGCGAACAGCAGGCCGATGGATTCGGCGTGCAGGCGGCGTGCCACGAAGGCGAGCACCTCGGCCGATTCCCGGTCCAGCCAGTGCGCGTCGTCGATCACGCACAGCAGTGGCTGCGGTGTGGCGGCTTCGGCGAGCAGGGTGAGCGCGGCCATGCTGACCAGGTACCGGTCGGCGGTGACTCCGGCGAGCCGGCCGAACGCGGTGTGCAGGGCGTCGCGCTGCGGGGGCGGGAGGGTGTCCACCGCGGACAGCCAGGGGCGCAGCAGCCGGTGCAGGGCCGCGAACCCGAGGACTCTCTCCGATTCGACGCCGGAGATCCGTACGACGCGGATGTCCTCGCGGTCCTCGACGGCTCGGTCGAGGAGGGTGGTCTTGCCGGTTCCGGCTTCGCCGACGAGGACCAGGGTGCCACTGTGTCCTTCCCGGACACCGGCCACCAGGCCGTTGAGGACCCGCTGCTCGTCGACGCGGCCGATGAAGGGGATCACCTGTCCAGCAGATCACCCGAAGTGTCCGGATCACCTGGGGTCGGACCCTAGTCGTCGCCCCTGGGGTCACGGCCGCGCAACGCCTCGGCGAGCAGTCGCCGCGACGAGATGCCCAGCTTGGCGTAGATGTTGGACAGGTGGTACTCGACGGTCTTCTGGCTGACGTACAGCTCGGCGGCGGCCTCCTGGTTGGTGCGGCCGCTCGCGATCACGTAGGCCACCGACTTCTCCCGCTCGGTCAGCGTCACCGCCGGTGACCGGCCGGAGTCGTCGCCGGCCACGGTCAGCCCACCGGCGGCCAGGTCCTGCTCGCACCGGGCCAGGAACGGCGCGGCCCGCAGCGCGGTGAACCCGCGGTGGGCCGCGATGAGCAGGCTAGCGGCGTCGCGCCGGGACCCGGTGGCCAGCAGCAGCCTGCCGCAGGCGTGTTCCAGCACGGCCCGGTAGAGCGGCGCGGTGTCGGCGTCCGGTTCGGTGGCCAGCGCCGCCCGGTAGACGGCGACGGCGTCGTCCGGCCGTCCTTGCGCTTCGGCGAGTTGCCCGGCGAGGCGTGCGACGACGTCACGCAGGTAGCCGGTCCCGTCGTGGGCCTCCCGCAGCTCGTCCAGCACGGTCGCGGCGTCGTCGGCCCGGCCGGTTCCGATCAGTGCCTCGACCAGCAGGGACTGCTGCCACAGGGCGAACGGCGTGAACCGGGGGCGGAGGTCGTCGAGCAGCGGCCGCAGCGCCCGGTGTATCCCGGCGTGGTCGGCCCGAGCCTGCGCCACGGTCGCCGCGGCCAGCGACGAGTAGACGATCTCGGGCGGTGATCCGAGGGTCCGCACCAGCCGGGACAGGTCGTCGAGTCGTTCGCCGGCACGGTCCCATTCGCCGCGGCCGGCCTCGACGCAGACGGCCGCGAACCGCGCCGCCGAGTCGAAGATCAGATGGTCGTGGGCGACCGCGACGGCCTGGGCGCGGTCGGCGGCGGCTTCGCTCTCGTCCCACTCCCCGGCCAGGTAGTGCACCACCGACTGCAGGGCCAGGGTGGCGGCGGCGAGCTTGGACCCGGCACCCTGCTGGTCGCGCAGCGCGACGGTCCACAGGTCGGCGCGGGCCCGGGCGATCTCGCCGAGGAACAGCCGCATCACCCCACGGGTGGCCAGGCTGTCGAGCCCGTCGTCGCGGACCTCGGAGCTGGCCTCCGGCAGGTGGGTGAGGTCGCCGAGAGCGGCCCGCGGACCCAGGTGCCACATCCGGCCGGTGGCCAGCAGCGCCCGGGTGAGGTCGGTGGTGGCCGGGTCGAGACCGCCGGCGGTCAGGGTCCGGCGGGCGATCTCGGTGGTCTCCGCGCCCCGGCCGGTCCAGATCATGATCTGGGCCAGGAACATGCCGGCCAGCCCGGCGATCCAGCCGGAACCGGGCGAGCCGGCGGCGTCCCGCCAGGCCCGGGTCAGGTTCTCCTCGGCGGTCGGGATCCGGCCGCCCATCAGGTCCAAGATGCCCAGCACGCAGCTGCGCAGCGGGCCGTCCGCGCAGTCCTCGATCGGCCCGCGCAACGGCGTCACCCGCTCGGGCCGCATGGCCAGCAACGACTGGGCGCAGGACGTCAGCAGCCGCCGCTCCCGGTCCGCACGGCCGGCCGACAGGGAGGCGGCCCAGCTCAGTCGGGTGGCGGCCACGGCGTTGCGCCCGTTCGTGGCCTCGTCCGTCCCGGATCGCTCCAGTTCGGCGGCGAGAACCTCGTCGGTGCTGGTGGCCGCGGCGACCCGGTGCGCCCAGGACGCGGCCGTGCCGACCAGGTGCGCGGCGCCGGCGTGCAGGGTGCGCCGCCGGTCCGGGGCGAGGCCGTCGTAGATCGCGTCGCGGTGCAGGGCGTGCACCAGCTCGACCGGGCTCTGCGGCTCGTTCGGCCACCACTGTGCGAGCCCGGCGGTCAGGGCCGGCCCGAGCGCGCGGGCCGGATCGGGCACACCGGCGAGCCGGCCGATCGTCGACAGCGGTGTCCGGGCGTCCAGGACAGCAAGCGCTTCGACCAGCTCGCGGGACTCGCCGGGCAGGTGGGCGAGCTGGGTCCCGATGCCGGCGAGCAGGGTGCGGGGCACCGGCCAGCGGTCCACCGAACCGTCGCGCAGCACCTCCGCGGGGACCTCGGCCAGCACGGTCCGGATGTGCAGCGGGTTCCCCCGGGTCCACGCGTGCAGTCGCTCGGTGACGCCGGGCGCGGGTGCGCTGTCGGCGAGAGCCTGCGCGAGCCGGCCGACCTCGCCGGCGTCGAGTCCGCCCAGTTCGAGTCTCGTGGTGCGGTCGGAGGAGCGCAGCAGCCGGTCCAGTGTCTCGGCGGCGGGGCCGGCTTCCGGACGGGTCACCAGGACGGTCAGGACCCGGTCGGCCCACAGCCGGCGCAGGACGAACCCGAGCGCCTGCACCGACAGCCGGTCCGCCCAGTGCAGGTCGTCGACGATCACCGCGACCGGCCGCCCGGCCTGCTGCAACTCGCCGAGAAGCAGCAGCAATCGGCCCCCGGCGACGTGCGGGGCGGCGCCGGCGGCGAAACCGGCCTCCTGGGCGAGTTGTTCGAGCACGCCGTACGGCACATCGCTCTCGGAAGGGTCGGCGACCGCCCGGAGAACCGTGAAGTCCGCCAGCGACCCGGTGAGCCCGCGGACGAGAGCGCTCTTGCCGATCCCGGCCTCGCCCTCGACCACCGCCAGCCACGAATCCCCGGCGCGGACCCGGTCGGCGCAGGTCCGCAGCTGCCCGGACTCCCGCTCCCTGCCGACGAACAGCTCCCGTGTCACCGCCCGACCCTAGGAATCCCCCGGGTTCGGGCGCAAGGCGGTCCCGGGGACTGTGGGGTTTCCCTGATTCGCGGCGCCCGGCCGGGCTGATGTCCTGTGCACATGACGACACCGACTCCGATCGTTTTCATCCACGGGCTGTGGCTGCACGCGACGTCGTGGGCCCCCTGGATCGACCTGTTCGCCGCGGAGGGCTACGCGCCGATCGCCCCCGGCTGGCCGGGTGATCCGGACACCGTGGCCGAGGCCCGCGAGAACCCGGAGAGCATCGCCGACCACGGCATCGACGACGTGGTCGACCACTTCGCTCAGATCATCCGCGGCCTCGACGCGGCGCCGATCCTGATCGGTCACTCGTTCGGCGGGATGATCGCGCAGAAGCTGCTCGGCCAGGATCTGGCGCGGGCCGCCGTGGCGATCGACGCCGCGCAGATCAAGGGCGTGCTGCCACTGCCGCTGTCGGCACTGCGGGCCACGCTGCCGGTGTTCAAGAACCCGGCGAACAGGCACCGCGCGGTGTCGCTGACCGCCAAGCAGTTCCGGTTCGCGTTCGGCAACGCGATCCCCGAGGAGGAGTCGGACGCGCTGTTCGAGCAGTGGACGATCCCGGCGCCGGGCAAGCCGCTGTTCGAGGCCGCCGCCGCGAACTTCGACCCGCACTCCCCCGCCAAGGTCGACACCGGCAACGCGTCGCGCGGGCCGCTGCTGCTGATGAGCGGCGGCAAGGACCACACGGTTCCGGAGGCGGTGGTCCGGGCGACGCTCAAGCAGTACCGGCACTCGGAGGCGGTCACCGACATCACCGACTTCCCCGGCAGGGGTCACTCGCTGACCATCGACAGCGGCTGGCGTGACGTCGCCGGCGAGGCACTGTCCTGGTTGCGGCGGCAGGGCCTCTGAGCCCGTACCACCGAAGGGATCTTGACATGGATCTTGGTCTGTCCGGCAAGAGCGCCATCGTCACCGGGGCCAGCCGCGGCATCGGCCTGGCCGTCACGCGCGCGCTGCTCGCCGAGGGTGCGTCGGTGGTGGCGGTCTCGAAGAACGGCTCGGCGGAGCTGAAGGCGCTGGAGGACGGCGGCCGGGTGCGCGCGGTGACGGCGGATCTGACCGATCCGCATCAGCCGCCGGGCGTCGTCACGGCCGCACTCGACCTGTTCGGGCGCCTGGATGTGCTGGTCAACAACGTGGGTGCGGTCCGTCCGCGGCTCGGCGGTTTCCTGTCGGTCACCGACGACGACTGGACCACGACCATGACGATCAACCTCCTTTCCGCGGTACGGATGACCCGCGCCGCACTACCCGCGCTCCTGGCGGGTGACGCCGGCAGCATCGTCACGGTCAGCTCGGTCAACGCCGCCCTGCCCGATCCACTGGTGATCGACTACAGCGCCGCGAAGGCCGCGCTCACCAGTTTCTGCAAGTCGCTGTCGAAAGAGGTCGGCCCGGCCGGGGTGCGGGTCAACACGGTCAGCCCGGGCCCGGTCGCGACCGACCTGTGGCTGGGCGACGGCGGGGTGGCTGCGGCCGTCGCGAGCGCCACCGGCGGCCGCCCGGAAGCCGTCGCCGAACGGGCCGCGAGCGACGCGGTGACCGGCCGGTTCACCCGCCCCGAGGAGGTCGCCGACCTGGTGACGTTCCTGGCCGGCGCCCGGGCCACGAACATCACCGGCGCCGACTTCACCATCGACGGCGGCCTGATCAGCACCCTGTGATCCGTCCGGGAGACGCGATAATCGGGCCATGTCAGACGAGGATGTCCCGGATCTCGGGCCACGGCCGCAGCGCGTCACCGTCGACGCCGCACTGGTGCGCCGGCTCGTCCGCCGCCAGTTCCCGGAGCTGGCTGATCTGCCGGTCGAGCCGGTCGCCAGGGGCGGCTGGGACAACTTCACCTTCCATCTCGGCCCCGAAAGGCTGGTGCGCCTGCCCAGCGCCGCCGAGTACGCCCTGGCGGTCGACAAGGAACACCGGTGGCTCCCGGTCCTCGCCGCTCAGCTGCCGCTGCCCGTTCCGGTCGCCCTGGCGAAGGGCGAGCCGGTCGCGGACTACCCGCACCCCTGGTCGATCTACCGATGGATCGGTGGCGAGCCCGCCCGCCGGGACCGCATCGCCGATCCGGTGCGGTTCGCGCTCGACCTGGCCGGGTTCCTGGCGGCCCTGCAGGGCATCGACACCACCGGCGGTCCGCGGCCGGGAGTGCACAACTGGTTCCGGGGCGGGACACTGCGCACCTTCGACGGGCTGCTCGGCGGCGCGCTCGACGAGTTGGGCGGCCGGGTCGACGCCGGCCTGGTCCGCGAGATCTGGGCGCGGGCACTGGACAGCCGCTGGGACGGCGTGGACCGCTGGTTCCACGGGGACATCGCCCGGGGCAATCTGCTGCTCGCCGACGGCCGGTTGACGGCCGTCATCGACTTCGGGACATGCGGTGTCGGCGACCCGGCCTGCGACCTGGCGATCGCCTGGACCCTGCTGACTGCCGACGGCCGGCGGGCCTTCCGCGAACGGCTGGCCGTCGACGACGCGACATGGGCGCGCGGTCGTGGCTGGGCCCTCTGGAAGACCCTCGCCGACTGCCCCGCCACCATCGACGATCCCGAGGACGCGGAGGACCTCGCCGAGGCGCAGCACGTCCTCGGCGAGATCTTCACCGAGTACCGACGAGATTCGAGTAGACGAATGTCCCCGTCATCCAGGGCTCGAAAGCGGACAACCTGAAGACCCGGGATCCCGCGTCCGGGATGCGTGGCGAAGGTTTACGGAAGCTGCTCACCGGAGCTTCCGGAAGAACGTCTGGATGTCGTCGATCAGCAGGCCGGGGGTCTCCATGGCGAGGAAGTGGCCGCCCTTGCCGAGTTCGGTCCAGTGCACGACGTTGTGGTCGCGTTCGGCCCACGGCCGGATCGTGTTGTCGGTGGCGGACACCAGCACCCCGGTGGGCACCGTGCCACGCGGCCCGGGCGGTGTGAAGACGGAGAACTCCTCGTAGTAGATCTGGGCGGACGACGCCGCGGTCGCGGTCAGCCAGTAGATCGAGACGCCGGTGAGGATGCGGTCCCGGTCGATGCTGTCCTCCGGCAGCCCGTCCTCGGGATGGGTGTGCTCCTTGTAGATCTCCACCATCCAGGCGAGCTGACCGATCGGCGAGTCCGTCAGGCCGTACCCCACCGTCTGTGGCCTTTTGCTGTTGCATTGAAGATAGGCGTCGTTGCCGTGCCGCATCCGCTGCCAGCGCTGCTGATCGGGCTCGCTGAGACCGTCGAACTCGCCGTCGGCGCCGGCCGGGACGGTGACCAGCGCCGCAGCGTGGACACCGGTGACCCGATCCGGGTCCTGCCGGCCGACCTTCGGGGCGATCCACGCGCCCCAGTCGTAGCCGTGCACGCCGTACCGGTCGTATCCGAGCCGGGCCATCAGCTGCGCGAAGATCCCGGCCATCCGGTCCGCGTTCATCCCCGGCCCGGCCAGCGGGGTGGAGAACCCGAACCCCGGCAGCGACGGAATCACCAGGTGGAAGGCGTCGGCGGGGTCACCGCCGTGGCCGCGGGGGTCGGACAGCGGCCCGATGACGTCGAGGAAGTCGGCCACTGCTCCGGGCCAGCCGTGCAGCAGGATCAGCGGCGTGGCGTCCGGCTCGGGCGAGCGCACGTGCAGGAAGTGCACGTTCTGCCCGTCGATGGTGGTCAGGTGCTGCGGGTGCTGGTTGAGGGCCGCCTCCTGGGCCCGCCAGTCGAAGCCGGTGCGCCAGTGGTCGGCGATCTCCCGCAGATACCCGGCGGGAACCCCGCGGCTCCAGCCGACCCCGGGCAGTTCCGCCGGCCACCGGGCGCCGGCCAGGCGGGTCCTCAGGTCGTCGAGCTGCGACTGCGGGATGTCGATACGGAACGGGCGCACGCCCGTTTGGCTGTTCGTCACGCGGCACACGCTAGGGATCACTCAGGACACTTCCCGTCCTAAAGCGCACCGGATGATCACCGCTCCTCAACCTTTGTCCGGCCGGCTACGTCTAACCAGCATGAAGATCAGACGCCGCCGTCACAGCGACGAGACGTTCATCGAGTTCGTGGCGCAGCGTTCGGGTCGGCTCATCGCGCATGCGGAGCTGCTCTGCGGTCAGCACGAGCAGGCGCGGGACATCGTGCAGACGGTGCTCGTCCGCGCCTACCAGCGATGGCGGCACATCGAGCACGACGACCCGTACGGCTATGTGCACCGCGCGGTGACCAACGCGGTGACCGACTGGTGGCGCACCGCCCAGCAACGCCACGAGCAGCCGGTCGGCGAGCTGCCCGACCAGCCCGCCACCCCGGAGAACACCGTCGAGGACCGCCGGGCCCTGCTCGCCGCCCTCGATCGGCTGACCAGCCGGGAACGCACCATCGTCGTGCTGCGCTACCTGGACGACTGCTCCGAACGTGACACCGCCGAGGCCCTCGGTGTCAGCCTCGGCACGGTGAAGTCCACCTGCTCACGCGCTCTGCGCAAGTTGCGGGTCGTCCTCACCGACGAGCCACCGCCCACGGGACACAGCGACGCCGGCCCGATGACCGCCCGATGGAGCAACTGATGCCCACTCATGACCACTTGAGGACAGCGATGAACGACATGGCCCGTGCCACCGAGCCGTTGGCCCCCGAGGCGGTGCTGAACGCCGGCCGTCGTGTCCGCCGGCACCGGCGGATGGTGGGCGCGGCGGTGACGGCGGCCGCGGTCGTGCTGGTGACCGCCGGGATCGCCGTGCTGGCCCCGCGCAACGAGGACGACCTGCCGCCGTCCGGCACCGGGGACGCGGTGCAGACGCTGCAGAACTCGCTGTCCGGTCTGGCCGACGGCGACTACACCTTCACCCGGACCGGCGCGGGCTGGGTCGCCGACATCCGCCGGGCCACGGTCCATCTGCCGGACAGCGTGCTGATCGAGCACTCCGACACCTTCCGGGTGCTGCGCACCGGGTCCGGCTTTTACATGCGCTACCTGATCTTCGGTAGTCCCGAGCAGCACGAGCAGTACCGCACCTATTTCCAGCAGCATGTCACCGGCGCCCAGGGCGAGGCGGCGATGACGGCCTTCGACCAGCTGAACGGCAGCAACTGGGTACGCGCAGACGAGAAGAAGCTGACGGCTGCCGCCGCCGACGAATCGTTGAGCCACCTGGACACGATGGCGACGCTCCCGACGACCGGCCAGCCTGACGCCACCGGCGCCGGGACCCTGATCGCCGCGGTGACGACCGCCCAGCGCGCCGGCGACGTCATCACCGGCACCCTCGACGCCACCAGGCAGGATCCGGCACTCGGGCCGCTGCTCTCCGACCCGGCCTACCTGTACGGGGTGGGGGCGAAGGCGATGCCGTTCCGCGCGACCCTCGACGACCAGGGCCGGCTCACCGAGTTCGTCGTCACGATGCCCGAGCAGCGGATGGCGTCGCAGCCGGCCGACCCCGTGGAACCGGAGCCGCCGCTGATCATCCGGATCTCGGATTACGGGCGGACCGCCGTCGAGCCCGCGCCGGTGCAGGTCGCCGGTGAGCTGTCCGCCGACATCTACGAGACCCTGGCCAACGACAACGACTGACCAATTCACCGGCTGGCCTCTTGTTGATCTTCTGGTTAAGGTGCGGGCGTGTTCTGGAACCGTAGTAGGAAAGCGCCGTCGCCGAGCTATCCGGACCGGCCTCCGGTCGATCCGTCCGCACCACCCGAGCCGGCCGACGGCGAGCTGCTGTTCCGGCTCTACCACGAGATCGGCATGCGGGCACCCGAGCTGGCCCGGGAGGCCGTCGTCGGCGACCGCATGCTGTTCGGGCGCCACACCGGCTGGGTCGTCATGCTGCTGGACGTTCACGACGGCGCCCCGGACCACCGGGACATCGGGTGGACGCTCAAGGCCAGGAAGGGCGGGTCGACCGTTGTCGACTGCGTGACCGGCTTCGGCAGCGACCCGGCCGGCATGGCCGCGCAACTGTGGATCCGTACCTCGGGTGCCTGCTTCCTCGAACTGGCCACCGGGTCGAAGGGACGCTTCGCCGAGACACTGCACCGCGAGGGCTGCGCTCCCGGCGTCCCCGGCTGGCAGACGGTCTCGTCGAACATCGTCTACTACGGCGAGCACCCGGAGGAGTTCGAGGCGCTCAGCGACACCCTGCGCGACGCGGAGATCCTCGGGCGGGCCGACGTCACCGGCCTGCTCGACCCGGCCGGCCCCAGCGGGATCAAGGTGTTCGTCAACCGGACTCCGGACCGGCTGACCGCCGAGGTGTCCGTCAACGGGACGCGGGACGACGACGCGTCCGAGCTGCTGACGGCCTGTCCCTGGCCGGCGGTCACCGGCTCGGCCACCGCCCGCTTCTCGGCCGTGGCGGTCCGCCCGCTGTAGAGCGGGCCGGCCTACCAGACCGTCAGGAGCAGGTGGTTGACCGTGAGGGCCACGATCGCCTGCACGGCCAGCCAGGTGCGGCGATCGGCGGGCGGGATCAGTGCCGCGCCGGCCGTCAGCCACACCGCGAACGGCAGCCAGATGCGCTCCACCTCGGCTTTGCTGTAGCCCGACAGGTCGGCGGCGATGATCGCGCAGGCGGCGGCCAGCGGGAGCACCCACCCGGCGTGACGGGCCCGCGGGCGCACGGCTGTCACCGCCCGGCGCAGGATCACCGCCGCCGCCGGGCCGGCGCAGACGACCATCAGCGCGATGTTCGCCCACACCCAGTAGCCGTACGCACGGTCCGCGGCGATGCCCTGGTAGTAGCGCTCGATGAGCAGGTGGTAGCCGGTGAACCAATCGAAGCCGCTCACGGTGAACGCGGCCACCACCGGCACCGCCCCGGCCGGCGCCCAGAGCGCGGTACGCCACCGGGGCCCGGCCGAGACGACCACCCCGAGGGCGAGGGCGGCCATCAGGACGAGCCCGTACGACAGGTAGCAGCCGAACGCCAGCAGGGCACCACCCGCGACCGCGGCCACCGCACGGCCCCGGCTCGCACCGTGGGCCAGCAGCGCGACACCCGTGGCGGTCACTCCCGCGAACAGGCCGTCGGCCGACGCCCCGAACCAGACCGCGCCGGGGAACAGCACGACGAAGGGCACCACGGCACGGGCTGCCCGGTCGGTGCCGAGCAGCCGTACCGTGTGCGGCACCGCGACCGCCACCAGGCCGGCGACCAGGATGCACAGCAGCCCGGCCCAGGCGCCGCCGCCGAGCCCGGCCCGGTCGAGCCAGACGAAGACGAGCAGCGCTCCCGGTGGGTGGGCCGACACGTGGGTGGTCCACGAGTCGGGCTGGAAGTCGAGGATCCGGGTGGTGAACGTGGCCAGGGTGGCGGGGATGTCGGTGATGCCGGGGACCTCGTGCAGGTATTCGTGCTCGGTGGTCAGCCGGTCGGCGATACCGCGCTGCCAGCCGTCGATCAGTGCCAGCGACAGCGTCCACCCCACGGCGGCCACGTAGGACAGCGCCAGCAGTGGCCGCCAGGCCAGCCGATCCGCCGTCGCGGGTCCCCGCCACCAGACCAGCACGGCCACCAGCAGGGCGAGCGGCGTGCCGGGACCGACATGCGGCAGCCACTGCGCGAGCAGGGGCGGTGCTCCGGCGTAGACCGGCCGTCCCATCCGGTGCAGCACCGCGCCGACGATCGCGGCCAGCGCGAACAGGCCGACGGCGACGGCGACGGCGACCAGGTCGGCGCGGCCGGGACGGTTGCGGGGGCGGGCGCTCATCCGCGCAGCGGGGCGGAGGCGAACTCGGCGATCCCGGCGGCGGGACTCACCGTCGCCTGGAATCCCAGTTCGGCCGCGGCTCGCCGCGGTGAGGCGACGACGTGCCGCACGTCGCCGAGCCGGAACTCACCGGTGACGGCCGGCGGCGGGCCTCCGGCGGCACGGGCCAGCTCGCCGGCGATCTCACCGATGGTGACGGGATGGCCGGAGGCGACGTTGTACGCGCGCCAGCCGGCCCGCGTACCGGTGGCGGTCAGGGCCGCGACGTTGGCCTCGGCGACGTCCCGCACGTGCACGAAGTCGCGCCGCTGACCACCGTCCTCGAACACCCGCGGCGCCCGGCCGGACTCCAGCGCCGACCGGAAGATCGCCGCGACACCGCTGTACGGGGTGTCGCGCGGCATGCCCGGCCCGTACACGTTGTGGTAGCGCAGCGCCACGACGGCACCGCCGGTCTGCCGGGACCACGCCGCGGTGAGGTGCTCCTGGGCGACCTTCGTAGCGGCGTACACACTGCGCGGATCCAGTGGCGCGTCCTCGTCGACCAGCCCGGGCCGCAGTGCGGTCCCGCAGATCGGGCACGGCGGTTCGAACCGGCCGGCGGCGAGATCCGCGATCGTCCGCGGCTCGGGACGGGCCACGCCGTGCCGCTCACAGGTGTAGGAGCCCTCCCCGTAGACGACCATCGAGCTGGCCAGGACGAGCCGGTGGACGCCGGCGCGGGCCATCCCGGCGAGCAGGACGGCGGTGCCGAGGTCGTTGCAGCCGACGTATTCGGGCAGGTCGTCGAGGTCCACCCCGAGACCCACCATGGCGGCCTGATGCACCACCACGTCGACGCCGTCCAGGAGGCCGGCGACCGCCGCCCGGTCCCGCAGGTCCACCCGGTGCAGGGGGGCACCGGCCACGGTGTCCGGCGGCGGCGTGCGGTGTGCGCCGGGATGGCCGGCGTCGGCCACGCTCACCCGGTGGCCGGCCCGGAGCAGCGCGCTGACGACATGGGTTCCGATGAAACCGGCACCGCCGGTGACGAGTACGTGAGTCACGGCGCCGACGGTAGGGCCGGCCGCCGCCCCGCGGTGCCGGTCGCGGCCGTCCGTCAGCGGATCGTAAGAACTGCCTGGTCACGTCATCGTTTCGTAAGACCTCGTCATCGCGACGTAAGGATTTCCCGGCCGATCAGGTCCTAGCGTCCGCTGCATGACCGATGTGGTGCTTCCCTGCCGGAACGAGGCCGCGGCCCTGCCCGGCCTGCTGGCCCGGATGCCGGCCGGCTACCGGCCGATCGTGGTGGACAACGGCTCGACCGACGGGACGGCCGCGGTGGCCCGCGCCCACGGCGCCGAGGTGATCATCGAGGCCGAACCGGGGTACGGCGCGGCGGTGCACGCCGGGGTGCTGGCCGCCGGCCCGGACGACGGCGTGGTGTGTGTGATGGACGCCGACGGTTCCTTCGACCCGGCGCAACTGCCGCTGCTGGCCGGGCCGGTCCGCGCCGGCGTGGCCGAGTTGTGCACCGGCCGGAGGCGTCCGGCGGCGCCGGGTGCGTGGCCGCTGCACGCCCGGGCGGCCAATGCCGTCCTCGCCCGGCGGTTGCGGCGCACCGCCGGCCTGCCGGTGCACGACATCGGGCCGATCCGGGCGGTACGCCGTGACGACCTGCTCGGCCTGGGCCTGCGGGACCGCCGGTTCGGCTACCCGCTGGAGTTGCTGATCGCCGCCGGTCGCGCCCGGTGGCGGGTGGTCGAGGTCGACGTCGACTACCACCCGCGGGCGGCCGGTACCCGTTCCAAGGTGACCGGGACCGTGCTCGGCACGCTGCGGGCCATCCACGACATGGGCGCGGTGCTGGCCCGGTGAGCGCGCCGCAGATCCTGGTGATGGCCAAGACGCCGGTCCCGGGCCGGGTCAAGACCCGTCTGTGCCCGCCCTGCACCCCCGAGCAGGCGGCCCGGATCGCCGCCGCAGCGCTCGCCGACACCCTCGACACCGCGGGCGCGGTCACGGCGGGCGCGCACCTGCTCGTCGTCGACGGCGACTATCCAGCACCATCGGGCTGGACGGCGCTGCCCCAGCACGGTGGCCCGCTCGGTGACCGGCTCGCCGACGCGTTCGCGGACGCCCGTATCCCGGGCACGGCGGCGCTGCTGATCGGCATGGACACTCCGCAACTCACCGCCGCCGGCCACCTCGGCACGGCACTGCGGCTGCTGGACGACGACCGGGAAGCCGACGCGGTGCTCGGGCCGGCCGACGACGGTGGCTGGTGGGCACTGGGCCTGCGCGACCCGCGCCACGCCGAGGTGCTGCGTACCGTCCCCACGTCGACGGCGACCACCGGCGACCGTACGCTGACCGCCCTGCGCCACCGTGGCCTGCGGGTTCGTCTCCTGCCCCGGCTGCGTGACGTGGACACCGCCGCCGACGCCCGGGCGGTCGCCACGATGTGCCCGGCAGGCAGCCGTTTCGTCCGGGCCGTCGCCACCGAGATGGCCGCCGGATGAGCGGCGTCGCGGTCTTCGACTCCGCCATCAGCCGGGCCGCGGCCGGTGTTCCCGCCGCCTTCACCGCCCACCACGCCGGCGGTGGGCTGCTGCGTTTCGACCCGGGCGCCTGGTGCCGGGACGTCGTCGCCGGCGACACCGCGCTGCTGGGCCGCTGCACCGGCCCGACCCTCGACGTCGGATGTGGACCGGGCCGGCTGACCGGCGCGCTGGCCGGCTCCGGCCGTCCGGCCCTCGGCATCGACATCAGCGCCGCCGCGGTCCGTCTGGCCCGGCAGCGCGGCGCGATCGCGCTGCGCCGTGACGTCTTCGACCCGGTGCCCGGCTCGGGACGCTGGCGGCATCTGCTGCTGGCCGACGGCAACATCGGCATCGGCGGTGACCCGCACCGGCTCCTGCTGCGCTGCCGTGAACTGCTCGGTGCCGACGGCCGCCTGCACGCCGAACTGGCGCCGCCCGGTACCGCGGCGTGGTCCGGTGTCGCGACCGTGCGGACGCCGGACGGCCGGGGCGGTCCCCTGCTCTGGGCCAGCGTCCCCGTCGGCGACCTGCCCGCGCTGGCCGCGGCGACCTGCCTGCGTGTCATCGAGACCTGGACGGAGGCCGGCCGATGGTTCACCACTCTGACGCCCCGCTGACCGGTGGACCCGGCCGATGGTGGCGGGCACCGCTGCGCCCGGCACGATTCGATTCGGCGCTGCGGTCGGCGCGGCTGACCAGCCTGCTCGGTGTCGCGCTCGGGGCGGCGTTCGCCGTCTGCTTCGTCACCGGCCTGATCAGCCACCTCATCCAGCACCCGCCCGGGTGGTTCCCGTGGCCGTCACGGCCCGCCGGGCTGTACCGGTTCACGCAGGGCCTGCACGTGGCGACCGGCCTGGCCACGGTGCCGTTGCTCGGCGCCAAACTGTGGTCGGTCTTCCCGCGCCTGTTCACCTGGCCGCCGATCCGGTCGGTCGTGCACGCCGCCGAACGCGCCGGTGTCGCCGTGCTGGTCGCCGCCGCCCTCTTCCAGGTGGTCAGTGGCGTGCTCAACGTCTCGCGCTGGTATGCCCCGATGCCGTTCTTCTTCACCGCCGCCCACTACTGGATGGCCTGGCTTCTTCTCGGTGCCGTGCTCCTGCACATCGCCGTACAGCTGCCGGTCATCAGCTCCGCCCTCGCCCGCCGTGCCGTGCCGCGCGAATCCGGTGGGCTGAGCCGTCGCGGTCTGCTCGGCGCCGTCGGCGGCCCCGCCGGGCTGATCACCGTGACCACCGTCGGGCAGACCGTCCGGCCGCTGGCCGGTCTCGCACTGTTCGCGCCCCGCAACCCGCGGATCGGCCCACAGGGCCTGCCGGTCAACGCGACCGCCGCCGGGGCCGGAGTCGGCTCCGTGATCACCGACCCGCGGTATCGGCTGGTGGTCACCGGAACCCGGCGTGCGGTGAGCCTCGGCCTCACCGACCTGGCGCTGATGCGGCAGCACACCGCGCGCCTGCCGATCGCCTGCGTCGAAGGCTGGAGCGCCGACGGGCAGTGGTCCGGTGTCCGCCTGCGTGACCTGGTGGCCCTGGTCGGCGACGATCCGGACCGGGCCACCGTGCTGGTGGAGTCGGTACAGACGGCGGGACGCTACCGGTCCACGACCGTCCCGCCCGGACACACCCGCGACGAACTCACCCTGATCGCACTGCGGCTGGGTGGCGAGCCGCTGCATCCGGATCACGGCTATCCGGCCCGGTTGATCGCCCCGAACCGCCCCGGCGTGCTGCAGACCAAATGGGTCGGCCGGATCACCGTCCTGGGGCCCCGATGAGGACGCGGGCGGTGCTGGCCGCCGTTTCCATTCCGATCATGGGGTACGCCGTGGCCGGCGCCCTGCACGACCCGGACGTGGAGCCGGCCGGCGTACTGATCTTCCTCGTCGCGGTGCTGCTCGCCCACGACCTGATCTGGATGCCTGCCGTCCTCGCCACCGGGGCCCTCCTCGCACGTCACGTGCCACGGCGGCACCGGCCGGCGGTGATCACCGCGATCCTCTGCGCGGTATCGGTGACGGTCGTGGCGCTGCCGCTGGTTCTCGGGTTCGGGCGCCCGCCGGACAATCCGTCGGCGCTGCCTCTGCCGTACCCCCGCAATCTTCTCGCCGTCCTGCTCGCCCTCGCCGTCGCCGCCGTGCTGCGGCGCTGGTGGGTGGCGAACCGTAAGGATTCCGAAAGGCCCGGGGAGCCCGGCGGGCGATCCGGTGATGTGTAGCGTGGCCGGGATGGGACATCGCGTGCTGGTCGTCGACGATGACGCCACCGTCAGTGACGTCGTGCGCCGTTACCTGGAGCAGGCCGGCTGCGAGGTCCACCTGGCCGCCGACGGCGCCGACGGCCTCGCCGCGATCGCGGCCCACCATCCCGACCTGGTCGTGCTCGACCTGATGATGCCCGGCATCGACGGCTTGGAGGTGTGCCGCCGGATCCGCCGCCAGCTGCCCGGCCTGCCGGTCGTCATGCTCACCGCCCTCGGCGAGGAGGCCGACCGGGTCCTCGGGCTGGAGGTCGGCGCCGACGACTACGTGACCAAGCCGTTCTCCCCGCGCGAGCTCGTCCTGCGGATCCAGTCGGTGCTGCGCCGCACCGGCGCGCGGGCCCCGAGCCCCGGGCACCCGGTGACGCTGCGCGACGCGGATCTGACCGTCGACACCGCGCGCCGGGTCGCCGACCGCGGCGGCGTCCCGCTGTCGCTGACGGTGCGCGAGTTCGACCTGCTGGTCTTCCTGATGAGCAACCCGGGCCGGGCGTGGTCGCGCGCCGACCTGCTGGAACGGGTGTGGGGGTGGCAGTTCGGCGACCAGTCGACGGTGACGGTCCACGTCCGGCGGCTGCGCGAGAAGATCGAGGACGATCCGGCCGAGCCCGCCCGGATCCGGACCGTGTGGGGTGTCGGCTACAGCTACGACCCGGCCGATCAGGGGCCGGGCCGGTGAAGGACACCCTGCTGATCGGGCTGTACGCGCTGGCCGCCGGCGGAGTGGTCGGCCTGGCCGGCGCCGGGGTGCTGCGGCTGTTACGTGGCCGTTCCGTCCTCGTGCACGTCCTGGTCCTGCTGGCGGTGACCGTCCTCGCCGTGGTCGCCGGTGTCGCCACGGTCGCTCAGGCGATGTTCCTGTCCGCGCACGACCTGTGGGTCGTTCTCGTCACGGTGGCCGCGTCCGCCGTCATCAGTCTCACGGTCGGCGCCGTCTTCGGCCACCGGCTGGCGGCCGCCGCGGTGTGGGCGCAGGCGGCCCGCGACCGCGAACGTCACCTGGAGGCCGGCCGGCGTGAGCTCGTCGCGTGGGTGTCGCACGATCTGCGGACCCCGCTGGCCGGGCTCCGGGCGATGGCCGAGGCCCTCGAGGACGGCATCATCCGCGACGAGGCCACCGTCGCTGAGTACCACCGGCGGATCCGGGTCGAGACCGACCGGATGACCCGCCTGGTCGACGACCTGTTCGAACTGTCCCGGATCAACGCGGGCGCGCTGCACCTGGTGCCCACCACGGTGCCGCTGGGCGAGGTCGTGTCCGACGCGATAGCCGGCGTCGCGCCACTCGCGGCGAACCGCGGGATCCGCCTGGTCGCCGCGGACACCGGCTGGCCACTGGTGCGTGGCGGGGAACGCGAGGTCGCCCGGATCGTCACCAACCTGCTGATCAACTCGGTGCGTTACACACCGGCGGACGGGACCGTGCAGGTCGCCGCCGGTCAGGAGCACGACGGTGTGTGGCTGGCCGTCTCCGACACGTGCGGTGGCATCCCGGACGGCGACCTGGGCCGCGTCTTCGACGTCGCGTTCCGCGGCGAACGCGCCCGCACCCCGGAGACCGACGGCACGGCAGGCGGTGGGCTCGGCCTGGCGATCGTGCGCGGCCTCGTCGAGGCTCATGGAGGGCGAGTGGGGGTACGCAACACCGGCCCCGGATGTCGCTTCGAGGTTCATCTGCCCGCGGCCTGAAGACGGGGCTTGACTGCGTCTCCTGCGGACCGTCCACCACGCAACAGCCCATGGCCGTGATCCCTGCCCGGTGAGCCGGCTACGAGCGGGCCCGGATTCGGTTCTTCGTGGTGTCCGCGGCGTCCTCGGCCGTGCTTCTGACCTCCTCGACGGCGTGCTGGAGCGTACCGGTCAGATCGTCTTTGATCTCGGTGGCGATGTCCTTGGCCTTGTCGGTCAGGTCGCCGCCGCCGTCTTTGAGCTGTTGACCGGCCCTGCGTTCGGTGTCGCTGACCGGGATGAGGGTGGCGGCGAGCAGGCCGGCGCCGAAGGCGATGATCCCGGCGGCCAGCGGGTTTCCCTGGGCCTGTGCGATCGCGGCCTGCGGGGCGCCGCGAACCGCACCGGTCGAGTCGCCGGCCAGCTGGCGGACGTGGTCGGCACTGCCCATCACCTTCTCCTTCACCGATTGCCACCGGCGTTGCGCGACCCGGCCGGGGCTGGCCCTGTCGGCCAGCCGGTCGACGTCGCGGGTCAGCGAGGCCCTGGTGTTCTCGATGTCCTGCCTCAGCCGTTCGGGTTCTTCAGCCATCGGGCGTCCTCCTTGAGCGTGTCGACGGTCCGGTGCGGGACCGGGTCGACGGTCTTCAACCTGCTGCGTCCTTTCATGTACAGCACCCCGCCGGCGATCGCCCAGGCGGCGGCGACGATGAGTGCCGCCCAGCCGCCGTCGATGACGTTGGCGAGGCCGAACACGGCGGCGAAACTCAGCAGGACGACCGCGAGACAGCCGGCGAACACCGCGCCGCCGAGCATGCCGGCCGCCTGGCCGGCCTTCGACGCCTCCTGTCTGAGTTCGGCCTTGGCCAGTTCCAGTTCCTTGCGGAACAGCTGGGACAGGTCGTCGCTGATGTCGCCGATCAAGTCACCGATCGACGTCCCGGTGTCCTCGCCGGCCCGGCGACGTGAAGTATGAGTGGTCACGGCCGGACCACCCGGTGTTGCTGCAGGCGGGTGAACTCGTCGAGCAGGGTCTGTGGGCCCGCGGCCGGGTCCGGGGAGACGACGGTGTCCCCATCGGGAGGGGAACCGGCGGTGGATTCGGCCCCATGGGATTCGGCCCCAGCGATGCCTTTACCCAGCCGGCCGATGACGAAGCCGGCCGCCAGGGCGGACGCCAGGAACGCTCCCGGACGGCGCCGGGCGAAGTCCTCAACCTCCTGGAGCACACCTTCGGGACCATGACGGTCCAGATAGTCGGCGAACTGGCGGCCACTGTCGGCGACCCGTGCGACGACGGTCGCGGCCGGTGTGTCCTGCCGGTCACCGCGCATCTCGTCGAGGTTGCCGACGGCCTCCCGCAGGAAGGTGACCAGCGTGTCGCTTTGGGTACGGGCCTGTTCGCCCAGCTTGTCGCGCACCTCGGACACGACAGTGCGCACCTGTGCCCGCGCTTCGGCGCCGACCCGGTGCGCCTGCTCCATGGCGGTGTCCTTGACCTCCGCCGCGGCGTGTGTGACGGACCCGTGGTGGACCGCCGACGTGCCGTTCGCCCCCGAATTGCTCACCATGCCTCCCATCCGAAGATCTGATCGGACCGGAATCCCCCGGGAAATGATTGCCAATCAGATTCCATGACCTTTCTCGGGAAAGGGCGGCGGCAATGAAAAGGTCGGCGGATTCCTCGGGCCGCCGTTTCAACACGGCTGGCGTCGGGAAACCGACTCACATGCAGCCGATTGACCAGTTCGAGACCGCCGTACCCACCGAGAGCTCCGTCGTCGCGCGGATCGATGCCGGCATGATCGTCACGGACTCCGCGGGCGACGACGCCGGCACGGTGAGCGCCGTCCAGTTGCCCGGCACGGACGTCCGCCCGGACACCGTCGCCGGAGTCGCGGAGATGCTCATGGCAACCGGGTATCTCCGCATCGACGGCACCGGGGCGCTGTCCAGCGACGCCTACGTCTCCGGCGAACACATCGCGGACGTCACCGCCGGCGTCGTACGACTGAACGTGCGCCGCGACGAGTTGGAGCGAGCAGCCGCCTGATGTCGCAGCGCGATCGGTCGCGGCCGCGGGTGACACCCTGTGGTCATTTCCGAGGCTGAGGCATCTGCGGTTCGGCGACGGCCGGCGGCCACCCGCCGCAGGTTCCGGCACCGGCTCCGGTGCTCCGGCCGGCGTGGTCGCTGCCGCCGCCGGTTGTGTGCCGACCAGCGTGCGGCGGTGGCCGCCGGCAGATACGAGATGGGCGGACATCTCTTGGCGCGTCGACGCCATCCAGGCCGACGCCAATCACGGGACAGGCTCGGATCGGCTCGATGCCGTACGCTCCGATCCCGCGGTTTCCGATCTTGCACCTTCTCGCCGTAGCCACGCGGGCGCACGGTTCGTATCGGGCGTCAATCGGCTGGTGTGCGGTACTCCCGGCGGATGACGAGCCGCAGGCCCGACCAGATCTCGTCGATCGCGCAGACCTTGTTGTCGACCAGGCCGGTCGGCAGGGCGACCTCGCGAACGACGTCCTCGGTGACGTCCGTGGGAACCTTCGACGCGCGTTTCGGCCAGGCGACCCAGAAGCCACCGTCCTGGGCCATGCCATGCCTGACCTCGTCGAGGCGGGTCTGCAGCACGTGGCGCTCGGTCACGAACAGCACGATCACGTCGGCCGGCGCGTCAGCGGCCAGACCGGGCCGGATGACGACCCCGTCGGGCAGGCCGTCGAGGGTGGCCGCGAATCCGTCCGGCGCGCCGAGCAGGGCGACCCGGTGACCCGCCTTGATGCCCAGCTTGCGGTGCAGTGGCGTGCCCGAGTAACCAGCCATGTCAGCCCCGCCACCTTCGCCATCATCGGATACGCGTGGATGGTAGCCGTGCGCCCGGACCGATCGCGGCCGGCGAGGGCACCACGCCTACGGTCAGGGCTGCCCGGTCAGTTTCAAGTAGCCGTCGGCCTGAAGGAGGGCCACTTTGTAATGGTTCTCGTCGGTGTTGTCCGGTCGTGACTCGTCCACGTGCCAGATCAGCAGGCCGTCATCCGGTAGGGACTGGTCGAAGCCGGTGCGCTGACGGTTCTCCAGCAGGAAGTACTCCGGGCCGGACAGTCCGTCCGTCCACAGCCGATGCACCTCCCCGCTGGACTTGACGTCCGGGAGGGAAAGCCGGCCGTCCGTGGTGACGTTCGTGACGGTCACCCATCCCTGGCTGACCTTGCACCAGGCGGACGGGTGCACCGGGATGTCACCCTGCCCACCCCACGAGCCCGCCGCCATCAGGCACCAGTCGCCGAGGCCCTCGGATGTCTTGTCGGTGTCGTAAAGGTCGGGGAACCCGAACAGCAGATGGCCCAACTCGTGGGCACAGACACCGACCCGTGCGTCCTCCGGAACCGTCAGGTAGCCGTAGACCTTCGTCATGTCGGCCGGGTAGACAGACGGCAGGGCCCACTTGTGTGACCAGATGTGGCCCCGGTTGCCGGTCGACTCGCCGCCGGGGCCGGCATGGACGATCACGAACCCTTCGACGTACCCGTCGCCGTCATTGTCGTACGTCGCGAAGTCGACCGCCGGATCGGCGGCGGCGACAGTGTCGCGGGCCATGTCCGGGGCACGCCCCGGCTCACCCGGCGAGCCGAGGCCGTAGTTGCCGTTGGCATACCAGGCCAGTGTCTGCGGAAGCTGGAACGACCCCACGGTCTGCCCGACGAGATCGACCCGGCCGCCGGAGACCTCGCGGAAGTACTCCCGCACGCTGCCGTTCGGCAGAACATCGAGTGAGAAGAACAGGTCGTTGAAGTGCTGCGCCGTGTGGGTCATCTCCTGGTCGGGAAACTCCACCAACACGACGACCAGGCGGACCGTTCCCGCAAGCCGCGCCCGTGGCGGGACGGCCCACTCGGCCATACCCGATGGCGGCGGTACGATCGTGCCGTCGTCGAGGCCGGGATGCCGCGGCCGGACCCCGAGGCGGGGGTCAGACCTCAGACGCTCGGCGACCTCAGGGCTCGGCGACACCGCGCAGAGATCAGACCAGACGGCGCGGACGTCGACTTCCGGATCAGGCATCGTCGCCACCTCCGAACAGTTCGCGACCTTGTGTCCCATTAGACCGATTTCCGCGGATGAGCCATCGCCGAATCGCCGGGAGATCCCTCGTCGGAGAAGGAGGTCCAACCGCGTGTGTTCGCGCCCAGCCGTCACCGCAGCAGGACCACCTGGACTCCGCTTCCCGGGCCTATGGGTTCCGGGACAGTTGGACTCCGGTCATCGAGCCGCCCGGGAACCGGTGGCGATCAGGACAGATCGTCCCGGCCGACTTCCTGCATCACGCCGTCCGGCCCCATCCGGTACCTACGAGGCGGACCCATGCGGCTCATCACTTCCCGCAGGTGGGCCTCGCGCACCTCCTGTTCCCGACCGGTCGGATCCGCGACGCGGAAGCCGTGCAGGTGAACCTTGTCGGCGTCGACATCGTCCGGCTGCGGGCGCCCCTCGATGACGAAGCCGAACAGAGCACGTAATGCCTCCTCGCCGAGAACCAGCGGATGAAACGGCAATGGATACGGTGCCTGGCCAGGAAACACCGAGGTGACCGGATGCTCGCCGGCCAAGTACGGGCGCTCGAACAGGAAGGGCTCGCCGACGTTCTCGACGATTCCGGTATCCGGCGAAACGCTCAACGATCGGATCAGCCGGCCGTCCTCGCAGACGGCGAACGTCAGCGCGTCGATGACGGAATGCATGGAATGGAACAGGATTCGTCGGCCGGCCGCTTCCCCGAGCAGGTGTTCGGGCAGCTCGGAGGGAGTCTCGGCGACGAGCCGCCGGCCGCACAACACGGTGGCGCCGGGCATGACGGCAACGAACACGATGTCTTCGGGTGGATAGCAGTCCTCGAGAAGAGTCCCGCCCGCCGCGGGGGTCACTTCATAGCCGGGTGACAACCGCCGCACGACCGCTTCGGCCTCGCCCACACCGCGACCTGCCGCCCGGTTCCAGCCCGGCCGCCGCCGGTCGAGCTGCCGCCCTGAGCGTCGCTGGAAGATCACCGTCGACGAACGCCACCAACGCCGTCTTCGCACCCATCCGAACCCCCGCCGTCCGCCAATTGAGTAGCAGGGATATTAGGCCGTTCTTCGTAGCGGTTGGTGCGGTGCGGTCTCGGCGCGGCGGTGATCGATAAAGGTCAAGGCAGGCGCGACCCGCCTTCGACCCACAGCAGCACCAGCTGCGGCATGCCGTCGAATGCGGTATCAACCGATGGCTTCGACCTTGACGAGACACGGCCAGAGTAGCCGACCAGCGGCAAACCCCACACCCGGCCGTACCTTGGCGTGGCTTCTGGTCGGTGGCTCTCTTTGTCCATGATGGGGGGATGGCACGACGGGTGTTTCCACGACCGAGACGGCAAAGCCGGCTGACGCGAGCGCTGTCAACGGGAATCGTGCTGCTGGCCGGCGCCGCAGTATTGTTCTGGTGGCAACCAGGCAGCCGGCAACTTCCGAAACCGGGTTGGACCGGGACCGAACAGGCCGGCTGGATCGCCGGCATAGCCGGCGCCGTGTTCGGCCTGGCCGCGCTGGTGATCACCGTGCTCGACCGGCGCGACGCCCGCCGGCAGGAACGGGCGAAGAGCGCCCCCACCGCCGACCGCGATGGAGCGGTCCGGGTGGGACTGGTCCCCCGCGAGGCGGACTACTTCCAGGACCGGGAAGTCGTGCGCCAGCTACTGCGAGCAGCCGGCGCCGGGAGAGCCGCGGCGCGCACCCAAGTGCTGTCCGGACTCGGTGGCGTCGGCAAGACCCAAGTGGCCGCCCAGTTCACCCGCCACCTGGACGCCGCCGGGGAACTCGACGTGCGGGTGTGGATCACCGCCGACACCCGTCAGGCGTTGCTCGCCGGCTACGCCGCCCTCGCCCGCTCCCTGCGGCTGCCCGGTATCAGCACCGACACCGACCCGCAGGCCGCCGCCGAACAGTTGCTGCGCTGGCTGGAACACACCGACAAGCGGTGGCTGATCGTGCTGGACAACCTTGACCTCCCCGCCGACATGGCAGGCCTGTGGCCGCCCGACAACCCACGCGGCCGTTCCCTGATCACCACACGGCGCCGCGATGCGGTCCTGACCGGAGGCAACCGCACCATGATCACTGTCGGCTTGTACAGCATGCCGGAAGCCATCGCCCACCTCACCGCCGCCACCGGCACGACCAGCCCACCGGCTGACATCGAGGCCCTGGCGAATGCGCTCGGCCTGCTACCCCTGGCCATCGCCCAGGCCGCCGCCTACATCCGCGACCGCGACATCGACTGCGCCACCTATCTCGCCCTGCTACGCCGGCACGGCCTGACCCGAGTCCTGCCGCCCGAGGACGCCCTGCCCGACGACCACCGCACCACCGTCGCCGCCACCTGGATCCTGTCGGTGCAGGCAGCCGACCGACTCTCCCCGCGCGGCCTGGCCCGCCCCTTGCTGAACCTGGCGGCCATGCTCGACCCCAACACCATCCCCACCAGCCTGTTCACCACCGTCGCCGTGGCCGGTTGCCTGGCCGCCGAACACGCCGGCCCACCCGACGGCCAGGCCGTCGACGACGCCCTGAGCAACCTGCACCGTCTCCACCTGATCACCCACGACCGGGTCAGCGGCAGCATCCGCGTGCACGCGTTGGTCCAGCACGCCACCCGTGACCAACTCAGCCCCGACCAGCAAGCGACGACAGCCCGCATCGCCGCCGACGCCCTCGCCGAAATCTGGCCCGGCATCAACCGCGATCCCGCTCAGACCCAACTTCTGTATGCCAACACCACCGCGCTGACCACCAACACCGGCGATGCCCTGCTCACCCCCGACCTGCACCCCCTACTGTTGCGGGCCGCACAGAGCCTCGGAGAGACCAGCCAGGCCACCGCCGCGATCGGCGCCCTCGAACGGCTGCTTGCCGACTGCCTGCGGGTACTCGGCCCGGACCACCCCGACACCCTGACCATCCGCCACAACCTCGCCTGGTTCCGGGGCGAAGCCGGTGACCCGGACGGGGCCGCCGATGCCTTCGAACAGCTGCTGACCGACCATCTGCGGACACTGGGCCCGGACCACCCGCACACCCTGACCAGCCGCAACAACATCGCCTGGTGGCGAGGGCGGGCCGGCGACCCGGACGGAGCCGCCGCCGCGTTCGAGCAACTGCTCGCCGATCGGCGGCGAGTCCTGGGCCACGACCACCCGCACACCCTGACCAGCCGCGGCAACCTCGCCTACTGGCGCGGTGAGTCCGGTGATCCGGAGGGCGCCGCCACCACCCTCGAACGGCTGCTCACCGACTATCTGCGGGTGCTCGGCCCGGACCACCCCGACACCCTGACCACCCGCCACAACCTCGCCCGGTTCCGAGGTGAGGCCGGTGACCCGGACGGGGCCGTCGACGCCCTTGAACGGCTGTTCACCGACTATCTGCGGGTCCTCGGCCCGGACCACCCCGGAACTCTGTACACCCGCTACAACCTCGCCCGGTGGCGGGGTGAGTCCGGCGATCCGGACGGGGCCGTCGACGCCCTCGAACAGGTCCTCGCCGACTATCTGCGCGTGCTGGGCCCGGACCACCCCGATACCGTGAACGCCCGCCATCTCCGCACCCTTTGGCAGCATCAGGCCGTGGCCCCGGACGGGGCCCTCGCCGACTCCGGACAACCACTCACCGACCAGCCGAGGAGGGTGGCGGCCTCGGACCATCCCGAGCCTCGGATCGCCCGCCGCAACCTTGCCTACTGGCAGGGCCAGGTGTCCGACTGATCGGCTGCGTCTGCCCGCCCGGGCCGTCGAGGGCCTCCGGCAACCGTTGCCGCAGGCCGGCCATCGCCGCCTTTTCGGGCTCCCGCACCGGGTGTCTTGGCTCGGGCGACGCGGGCCAGCCGGAGCCCTCGTCGCCGAGCAGTTCGCTCCAGCCGCCGGCCGGTACCCACCGATCGCCGTTCTCGCCGTTGGCGTTCGATCCGGTGCCGGCCACCACGTCGATGCGCCGAGTGATCCGGCCCACCCGGCCTGATCGTGCCGGGCAGCTGGGCTACCGGGGCGGTCGTGTTCGACCGTGCCGGGTCACCGGCGTGGGCGCTGAGCCTGACCGGTGTCGAGCCCCGCTTCAACGGCGACCGCACGGCGCAGCTGGGCACGTTGCTGCTGGAGGCCGCGCACGCCCTCACCCAGCGGATCGCCCGCCGTGGTCCGGCGGGGGACGGTCCGTAGCGTATTCTCCGGTTCATGGTGCGGCGGTGGCGTCTGGCCGTTTTCGGGGTCTTCACCGGCGGCCTGGTGGCGGCCGCCGGTATCGGTGCCGGCCGGACCTGGTCCGCCGTGCTCCTGCTGATCTTCTTCCTGGGTTATGCCTTCGTGCTCTCGCCGCTGTTCTACCCCCGGGAGTCGGCCGACGACGGGCGGCCGGTCATCTACTGGCGGCCCGGCTGCCGGTACTGCCTGCGCATGCGGGCCCGGCTCGGCCCCGACGCGGCGAAGCTCCGCTGGGTCGACATCTGGAAGGACCCCGAGGCGGCGGGCACGGTCCGCCGGATCACCGGCGGCGACGAGACCGTCCCGACGCTCGTGATCGCCGGGCAGTGCCACGTCAACCCGGAGCCGTCCTGGGTGCGCAAGCAGCTCGCGGCCGCCGTTCCATGATCGCGTCGTCGCTGGGAGTTCACGCCTGTGGGTCGAGGCGGTAGCCGGCTCCCCGCATCGTCTGGATGGTGCTGCGCCCGAACGGCCGGTCGACCTTGTCGCGGAGATAACGCACGTACACGTCCACCACGTTCGACCCGCCGTCGTACGCGAAATCCCACACGTGCTCGATCAGATGTGTGCGGCTCAGCGTCTCCCCCGCCCGGCGCATCAACTCGTGCAGCAACGCGAACTCCTTGGCGGACAGCGGGATCCGGGCGTCGCCACGCCGTACCGTCCGCCCCGCCGGATCGAGTTCCAGGTCGCCGACACGCAACGTGGCGGGGCGCTGGGCCGGTTCACGGCGCAGCAGTGCCCGTACCCTCGCCATCAGCTCGTCGACGGCGAACGGCTTGGTGAGGTAGTCGTCGGCGCCGGCGTCCAGGCCGCGGACCTTGTCCTCGGTGCCGTCACGGGCGGTGAGCATCAGCACCGGCACCCACCGGTCGGCGGCCCGGATCCGCCGGCACACCTCGACACCGTCCGGCGCGGGGATCATCACGTCGAGCACGGCCGCGTCGAAGTCGGTCTCGGTGATCGCCCACACCGCGTCCTCGCCGGTGCCGACCGTGTCCACGGCATAGCCGGCACGCCGGAACGCCCGCTCCAGCATGGCGGCCATCGCCGGGTCGTCCTCAGCGATCAGGATGCGCATCGGCTCAGCGTATGGCGTCGTGCGGCCGCTGATGAGACGCCGGTTGCGCGGCGATCGCGGTCTGCGCGGCGACCCGGGCCAGCTCCTGATGCAGCCGGCCCAGTTCGTCACGCAGGTCCCGGGCCAGCGCCGCGGCACGGCGTTCGGCGCCGAGCTGGTGCAGCGCGACCTCGGCGGCGATCCGGTCGGCCCGGCGCAGGGACATCAGCACCACCGCCGACTCGATCACGGCCAGCACGGACAGCCCCAGCGCGGCCACCATCACCCCACCGGCGTGCCGGAAACCCACCAGCACCACCACTCCCCCGAGTGTCAGCGCGCCCACGAGCAGCCGGTTACCGACGGGTCCGGCCGGACCCGGGCGGCGCCCGGCGCGTACTCCGGGGTGCCGCGTCCACAGCGCAGAGGTCGACGTCATGGCGCCGATCCTGCACCGCCGATGATGAGAGCATCGTGAAAGACCGACGGAGGTGACGGTGGTACGGCTCGTTCCCTCCTCACTGCGCGCCCGCCTGGCCCTGACGTTCGGTGCCGGCACGTCGTTCGTACTCCTGGTGGCTCTGTCTCTGCTCTTCGTCGCCCTCGACCGGCAGCTCGACGCCGCCGTCGACGCGGACATCTCCGGCCGCGCCGACGACCTGATCGCCGGCGTCCTGGCGCGGGATCCGGGTGCGGTCCGCGGCGATCCGATGGCCGAGCTGTACGCCGCCGACGGCACTCCGCTCGTGTCGGCGGCCGCGCTGGCCGGGCAGACCCTTCTGGCGCCGGAGCAGGTCCGTGCCGTCGGCGACCGGACCGTCCGCAGTGTCGTCCTCCTGGTGCCGCGACCGGGCGGAACACCCGAGCGGGTCCGGCTGATCGCGCGCCCGGTCGGCCGCGACGGCGAGATCCTCGCGGTCGGGCAGCCGCTGAGTACCGTCGAGGGCGCCGGTGACCGGCAGCTCGTCGTGCTGGCCGTCGCCACGCCGCTGCTGATCGCGGCGCTGTGCGTGCTCGGCTGGCTGCTGGTGCGGGCCGCGTTGCGCCCGGTCGACGAGCTCACCCGGGAGGCCGCGGCGATCTCCACGCTCGACAGCGACCGGCGGCTGCCCGCGGTCACCGGTGACGACGAGATCGCCCGGCTCGCCGCGACGCTGGACGGCATGCTGGCCCGGCTGGCCGTCGCGTTCGCCCGCGAACGGGCCTTCGTCGACGACGCCAGCCACGAGCTGCGCACACCGATCGCGATCATGCGCGGCGAGATAGACCTGGCCCTACAGGCCTGCGACGACCCCGAGGAGGTACGCCGTTCGCTGTCCGCCGCCCAGCGCCAGGCCGCTCGCCTGAGCCGGCTGGCCGAGGACATGCTGCTGCTGGCCCGGGAACGTGCCGGGGCACTGGGAGTCCTGCGCGAACCGGTCGACCTGACCGACCTGGCCCACGCCGAGGCCCGCGCGCTCGGCCCGGTCACCGGCATCACCGTCGAGGTCCGCGGCGATCCGGTGATCATCGACGCGGACGCCGGCCGGATCCGCCAGGTCCTGGCCAACCTGGCCGCCAACAGTGCCGCCGCCGGTGCCGGCACGGCCCGGGTCACGGTCGGCACCGACGGCGCCGACGCGTGCATCGAGTGGGCCGACGACGGCCCCGGCTTCCCGCCGAACCTGCTCGACCAGGCCTTCGAACGGTTCGTCCGCGGCGACCCGTCGCGCACCGCACCGACCGGCGCCGGGCTGGGCCTGTCGATCGTCCGGGCGGTCGTGACCGCCCACGACGGCACCGCGCTCCTGCGCAACGGGCCTCCGCTGAGCGGTGCGGTGGTCACTGTCCGGCTGCCGGCGACCTTCTAAGGTGGGTGCGTGGCTTCGCATGGACGGCCCCGCACGGCCGAGCAGTGGCGGGACTATCTCGCCGGGTACAGCGCGGATCTCCTCCGGATCGCCGACGCCGATCGTCTCGATCAGCTCGGCGAGGAACGACGGGTCTCCGGATGGCTCGGGTTCGCCGGCGCGGGTGCGGATGCGCTCACCGCCGTCGAGGATCGGCTCGGGATGCCTCTCCCGCCGGGATACCGGGCATTCCTGGAGGCCTCGGACGGGTGGCTCGAGATGGGGCCGTTCGTGTGGACGATGCGGACCACGTCGGATGTCGGATGGCTGCGGGACATCGAGCCCGGGATGTGCGATCTGGGCGACCCGGATGACGATCTGCTGGCCCGTGCGCTGCTGATCTCCGGCGACGCCGACGCGTGCTACTGGCTCCTCGATCCCACGGACGTCGGCGACGACGGGGAGTGGGCGGCGTACGTCTGGGCGTCGTGGTACCCGGGTCTGAGCGACCGTTTCGCGTCGTTCGCTGATCTGGTCGCTGACGAGCGGGCGTCGTTCGAGCAGCTCAATGCCCGCGAGGGCCGGGCCCTTGAACCGGACGGGGCGGCTGAGCTGGTCGCCGAGGGGCGGCGCCTGGCACTGCGGGGCGACGCCGGCGGGGCGGCCGAACGATTCGCGTCGGCGGCCGGTAAAGGATCGGGAGCGGGACAGTACCTCGCCGTCGTCATGGCGGCGTTCCTGGAGCCCGGCATCCAGCACCGGATCCGGAACGACGTGCTCGGGCATCCGCACGTGATCGAGGCGGTCGGTGCCGGGCGGGTCCGCGCCGAACTCGTGCCGCTCTTCCTGCGGCGCGAGCCCGGCGCCTGGGCATCGAAATTCGTGGCCGAGACGCTCGGCGAGGCCGGCGAGGCACCGGCGTCACCGGAACCGCCCGAATTCACCGCGGCGCTCGACCAGGCCCGGGAACTCGCCCGCCGAGGCGACACCGAGGCGGCCTGGTCGGTCGTGGCCGCGGCGGTCCCGCACTGGCACAGCGACGACCCCCTGTGCGTCGCGCCGTTGACGCTGCTCACCGATCCGGTGCTGAACCTGCTGGTCACCCCGGAGCGGGCGGCCTGGATCGCCACCACCCCGAAAAGCCAGGACCGCTGACCGAGCAGGCAGGAGTACGGATACGAGTGGCGCTCGACCATCTCGCCCACCCGTCCGTGTCTCAGGTGTCGTAAAGGCCGTCCCAGGGCGGGTCGAAGCCCAGGTCGTCGGGCACGAACTCCGCATGGTCGTCGCCGTCATAGTCCTCGGACTGATCGACCAGCCCGAAGACGTGCCCCTCGAAGTCGACGTGGAACAGCTTGACGGCGATGTCACCGAAGGCACGGCCCGGCAGGACCTCCAGCCACTCGGCGAGGCGCGCGTCAGCCCGGTCGATGGAGGCCTGCTCCTCCTCGCTCGTGCCGGCGCACCAGATCTGCGAGCCGGTGTGGGCACCGTCCGCGTCGAACCGGTGCAACACCGCATACCACCGCTTGTGGCGGGGCCAGTCGTCGGTCGCCAGGGCACCGTCTTCGAGGGTGGCCGTGACGGAACCGAAGAACTGCCCGTCCTCATATGTGCCGATCGAGCTGGTCCGGTAGCCCGGCTCGTGCGCGATCGGAATCCGCTCAGGAATCGCCATGCCCGCGATGCTAGAGCGGGGGTATGACAACGAGCCCGGGTTTCGGGCACGGAGAGGGCCGGCGCCGAAGACGGCGCCGGCCCGTTGCCTCGATGGGATTTGAACCCACGCCACCGCGTCCCCGGAGGGCGCGCGGCATCCTAGGCCCCTAGACGACGAGACACCGGGAATGTACAGGATCACCGTCCCCCTCGGCACGGCATTTGATCGGCGGGGCCGGCTCCGCGATCCTGGGCCGGAGAATCACCGGTCCTGAACCTTCGGCGGCGGCGCGGCGGAGTGGAGCGGCCGGCCCAGTGATGTCGACAACCAGTCGAAGGCGGGGGCTTCCAGCGCCTGCCACGTCCGCATGTTGTGGCCACCGCCGCCCAGGTAGGAGGTGGTGACCGACAGCGGCGCCCGGGCCGCGACGGCCAGCGCTGCGGTGTCACGCATCGGGTGCCGGTCGGTCCGGGCGCAGCCCAGGTAGAGCGACACCGCCGGCACCGGCAGATGCGCGAGCCGCCACAGGAGGTTGTACCCGGTGTCCTCAGCGCCATGGCCGACCCGGATGCCCGGGGTGGCATATCCGGACAGGGCGGCACCGGCCGCGTACTCGGTGGGGTGGCGAAGCAGCAGGTCGGCGGCACAGTAGCCACCGGCCGAGTAGCCGATCAGCCCCCATCCGGCGGCGTCGGTGCGGATCCGGAACCGGGCCTCGGCGGCGGCCGGCACGTCGACGGTCAGGAACGTCTCCGTCTGCGGGCCGCCGGGCAGGTTCGTGCATTCGGTGTCGAGGGCCGGGTCCGGTGTCTGGTAGGGGAACAGCACGACCGTCGGAGCCATCCGCCCGGCACCGATCTCGGCGTCGAGGACCCCGGCGGCGTGCAGCCCGTTGAACCACTGCACGGGCGATCCCGGGTACCCGTGGAACGCCTCGACGACCGGATAGCGCAGGCCGGACCGCTGGTCGTAGCCGGGCGGCAGGTAGACGTACATGGGAAGGGTCAGCCCGCTCGCCGGGCCGGTGACCGTCATCGTCGTCACCGTGCCGCGACCGGCCCCACCGGCGGCGGTGACGGGCACGGCCGCGGCGGGTTCCGAGCCGAGCAGGCTGGCCCAGGTCGGGTACGTGTCGACCTGCCGGTTCACCCACAGCAGCGCGGTCGCCGCAGCCGTGACCAGGCAGGCGGTCAGCGCGGCGGCCCGGACGGCGATGCCGCGTCTCCACAGCGGGCCGACCATCAGGGCGGCGACCACGGCGGCGGCGAGGGCGAGCAGTTCAGGGCCGAGGCTGTCCGGGGACAAGGCTTCCTCCTGTACGGGTGGGCGCGGACCCGGCGGGCCGGTGCGGGCGGTGGTGGACGGGCAGCCAGGTGACCGGCGGCACGGCGGCGGCCAGTGGCGGTGGTGTCTGCCGGGCGGCCCAGGCGACGGCGGTGGCCAGTCCGTCGCTGGTGCCGACGGTCACACCCACCGGTGCACGGCTGTCCCCGGGCCGGCCACGGATCATCGCGATCGCCGAATACCGCCCGGGTACCGCCGCGGCCTGGTCGGCCAGTGCCATTCCGGACGCCGGGGACACCAGTGCCCAGCGGCGGCCGGTGACCCGCAGGTCGTGACTCAGCCGCGCGGGCAGGTCCTCGGTGAGTGCCGCCGCCGTGGTGGCCACGGTGGTACGGGCGACGACCACCACGGTCTGCTCGGCACCGGCGGGCGGGCCGGCCCCGGCGTCTCCGATGACGACCACCACGGAATACCGCCGGTCGGGGTGGTCCGGATAGTCCGGTGGGACCACGACCGTGGGCGCCGCGGCCAGATGCCAATCGGTCCAGCCCGGCGGATGCCAGGTGAAGGGGTCGCCGGCCGGCCGGGTGCGCAGCCATTCGTCGAGGGCACCGGGCTGGACCGCGGCGGTGACCGCCGGGTCGTCCGACTGTTGCAGCAGGTCCGCCCAGGACGGATAGAACAGCTCGACCCGATTGACCACCAGACCGATCCCGGCCAGCAGCAACGCCTCGGTGATCAGGATGCCCAGCGGCCGCACCACCGGGCGTCGCCACGCCCGCACGGTCAGGGCCGCGGCGGCGATCACCCCGAACCCGGCCGCGACGATCAGGGGAATGCCGGTCAGGGACATGGGTTCTCATCTCGTCGGCGCACCGGGAACGATCGCAATCTGCTCCCCCGCTGATGAGAACCCGGTGAGAGCCGGCGCCGCTGAATCTCATCGTCTTCTCATCACGACGCTCATAAATTCGCCCGGCGAGAGAAGGAGCAAGCGATGTCTGTACGCACGTGGCGCCCCCGGCCACCACTGTCCCGAGCCGCCGTCGCCCGGCTGGTCCAGCTCAACGGCGTGTTCAACGTCGTCACCGCGGTCGTCCCCGTTCACCACGGGCGGATGGCGGCGCTCGCCGCGTTCGTGCCGGCCGCCGGGATCCTCACCGCTCGGGCCGCTACCGCGGGCGCCGGTGCGCTGCTCGTCTATCTGGGCGCGGGGCTACGGCGGGGACGGTTGCGGGCGTGGCAGCTGGCGGTCGTCGTGGCCGGCGCGGCGATCGGGCTGCACCTGCTCAAAGGGCTGGATCTCGCCGCGGCGGTCGTGTCGGCCGCGCTGTTGACGCTGCTGGTGGCCGTACGCCGGGAATTCCATGCTCTTCCCGGTCCGCGCAGCCGGTGGCGCGCGGTGACCGTGCTGATCGGATTCGCCGGCGCGGGTTTTCTGCTCGGCCTGGTCGAGATCGCGATCCGGGCCGACCATCTGATCGGGACGCCGGGGGTGCGGGCCTGGGCCGAACACGCCGCGCTGGGTCTGATCGGTGTCACCGGGCCGGTGGAGTTCGCCCGGCCGTGGGCGGCCGACACGGTCAGCTTCACCACCGGCACGTTCGGGCTGCTGGCGGTGCTGGCGGCGGCCGTGCTGTTCCTGCGGCCGGGTGAGCCGCGACCGGTGCGCACCGCCGACGACGAGCAGCGGCTGCGCGGGCTGCTGGCACGGTACGGTGGTGGCGACTCGCTGGGCTATTTCGCGCTGCGGTCGGACAAGGCGCTGGTCTGGACGCCGTCGGGTAACGCGGCGGTGGCGTACCGGGTGGTCCGTGGGGTCAGTCTCGCGGCGGGTGATCCGATCGGTGTCGAGTCGGCCTGGCCGGAGGCGATCGCCGCCTGGCTGGCCGACGGTGAGCGTCACGGCTGGACGCCGGCGGTCCTCGGGTGTGGCCGGGCCGGTGCCGCGGCGTACGCCCGGGCCGGTCTCGACGTCATCGAGCTGGGTGACGAGGCGGTCCTGGACGTCGCCACGTTCAGCCTCGACGGTCGTGCGATGCGTTCGGTACGGCAGGCGGTCAACCGGATCCGGCGGGCCGGCTACACCTGCACCGCGGTACGTCAGCGGGACCTGTCACCCGGCGATCTGGCGTCGGTGCTGGACGCGGCCGAACGGTTCCGGGACGGCAACGTGGAACGCGGCTTCTCGATGGCGCTGTCCCGGCTCGGCGACCCTGCCGACGGTGACTGCCTGATGGTGCTCGCCCACGATCAGGACGGCGGTCTGCGGGGTGTGCTGCAGTTCGTGCCGTGGGGTGCCGACGGGATCTCGCTCGACCTGATGCGCGGTGACCGTACCGCGCCGAACGGGTTGACCGAGCTGATGGTGGCGACCGCGGTCGAGGCCGGCCCGGCGCTCGGGATCCGCCGGGTGTCGCTGAATTTCGCGGTGCTGCGGTCGGTCTTCGCCCGTGCCGAGCAACTGGGCGCCGGGCCGGTGCTGCGCCTGTGGCACCGGTTGTTGCGGCTGTTCTCCCGGGTGTGGCAGATCGAGTCGCTGTACCGCGCGAACGCCAAGTATCTGCCGTTGTGGCAACCTCGGTACCTGTGCTTCCCCACCGCCCGGGACCTGCCGCGGATCGCCGTGGCGGCGCTGACCGCGGAGGCGTTCCTGCCCGCCGCGCAACCCGCCCTCGCCACGCGTTGATCCGGTGGCGGGTGGCGGCCGCGGCCGTGCTGTTGCTGAGCGGATGTGCGGCGCCCACCACAACGGCGCCGGTGGTGGTCACCCTGGGCGATTCGGTTCCGGCGGGCACCGCTTGCGACTGCACACCCTTTCCCGATCTGTACGCCCATCGCGCGTCGCCGGGTGCGACGTCGATCAATCTGGCCGAACCCGGTTTCGACACGACAGACGTACAGGAACAGCTCGATGCCGGTGACGTCCGCGCCGACATCCGCGCGGCGAACGTGGTGATCCTGATGGCCGGAGCCAACGACATGGCCGCGGCGTTCGACAGCGGCGACGACTACCCGGCGACCGCACGGTCGGTGCGGACCACCGTGTCGTCGATCGTCGACACGGTGCGCCGGGAGCACAGCGGCCCGGTGGAGGTGCTGGTGCTGGGCTACTGGAACGTGGTCGCGGACGGTGCGGTCGGCCTGAGCACCTACGGCCCGGACGGGCTCGCCGAGGCCAGACAGGCGACCCGGGACTGCAACGACGCGCTACGGCAGGCGGCCGAGAGCAGCGGGGCGACCTATCTCGACACGTCAGTCGCGTTCACCGGTGACCCGACCGGCCTGCTGGCCGCGGACGGCGACCACCCCAACGCGGCCGGCCACCGGGCGATCGCCGACCTGCTGGAAAAGCAGTGGCCATTTCGTCCCGCGTAGATCAATATGCGCCGGTGGATGCCTTCCTGGAGACCGAGCGCCTGACCCTGCGTCACTTCACCGCCGGCGACGCGGACCTGCTGATCGAACTGGACAGCGATCCGGCGGTCATGCGCTATCTGACCGGCGGTGAGCCGACACCACCGGAGCACTACCGCGAGCGCGGCCTGCGGAACATCCTCAAAGGGTACGAGCTGTGGGGCGGAAGGTTCGGGCTGTTCGCGGCGTACGCCAAGGACGGTGGCGCCTTCATCGGATGGTTCCACCTGGGTCCCGAGGACGAGGAGAGCCCGCTGGACGAGGCCGAGCTCGGCTATCGGCTGCGCCGGGCGGAGTGGGGCAAGGGGTACGCCACCGAAGGTTCGAGGGCACTCGTGGACAAGGGCTTCGGCGAGCTGGGCGTGCAGCTGGTCTGGGCCGCGACGATGTCGTTGAACGACGGTTCCCGGCGGGTGCTGGAGAAGGTCGGGATGACGATGACCGGCACCCTGGAGACTCCCCCCGACATGCTGTTGGTCGAGGGCGCCGAGCTCGGGGGTGTGCGCTACGAACTCACCAGAGAGCAGTGGGAGCGACACTGATGCAGCCCCGGGCCGCGGCGCCGCGATCAGCGTCCGGTTGCTGTGCGCGGCGATGCCTCATGCCGTATCTTCGTCCGGCGGGATGGGTGATTCCCGGCTGACGAGGGGGATCGTGTGACAACGTCTGTAGAGCCGCAGGAGCTGAACGTCCTGGTGGTCGACGACGATGACGCCGACGCGTTCGAATCCACGGTTCACCAGATCAGCTCGTTCTACGGCGAGACCGCACGGCTGCCGCATGGCTGAGCCGCTCGACGATCCGGGCCGGCTGGACGCGCTGATCCGTACGGGACTGGGCGCGGCGGCCGATCCGATGTTCGACCGGTTCGCTTCCATCGTGCAGCGCACCCTCGGCGTCCCGGTGGCACTGGTGTCCCTCGTCGACGACATCCGGCAGGTGTTCCCCGGAGCGTACGGACTGGCCCTGCCATGGCAGCAGCGGCGGCAGACACCGCTGTCGCACTCCTTCTGCCAGCATGTCGTGACCAGCGGCGAAACGCTGGTCGTCACCGACGCCCGCACCGACCCACGCGTGGCGGGGAACCTGGCCATCACCGACCTCGGCGTCGTCGGCTATGCGGGCATCCCCCTGACCGACGGCGACGGCATGGTGCTCGGTTCGCTGTGCGCCATCGACACCGCGCCCCGGCAGTGGACCGCCGGCGAACTCGACCTGCTCGCCGACCTGGCGGCGACCTGCTCGGACAGTCTGCGGCTGCGTATCGCCACCCAGACCGCACGCGGGAACGAACACGCCGCCAGCGCCGCCTTCGACCGCAGCCAGCTGCTACTGCGCGCCAGTGTCGCCCTGGCCCGCGCCAACACCCTGGCGGAGGTCGTCGGCGCGGTCCGGACCCTGGTCACCGGCACCATGGATCCCGACTACGTCGGTGTGTCGCTGCTGGACGCCGATCACCAGGTCCACCTGCAGTCCGGCGACTCACTGCCGAAACGGGTCGCCGACCGCTGGCGCCGCTACCCACAGACCGCCCGCACCCCATCGGCCCTTGCCGCCGACACCGGGCTTCCGATCCTGTTGCCGGACCTGGCGGCGGTCGCCGAGCAGGCCCCGGACGCCGCCGCGACGTTCGCCGAGATGGGCTGGCAGTCCGGCGCCAGCGTGCCGCTGCCCGGCCCGCACGGGCCGATCGGTGCGCTGACCTTCGTCTGGAAGGACCGGTATCCGCTCGGCGCCGCCGAGCAGGCCGTCCTGGCCGCTCTCGCCGGCTACGTCGGCCAGGCTCTGCAACGCGTCGACTACCTGTACTCCCGCGAGCAGGTCGCCACCCTCTTGCAACGGGCCATGCTCAGCGACCTACCGGACGCCGCCCCGTTCGAACTGGCCGCCCGCTACGTCCCGGCCGCCCGTGGCGAGCACGTCGGCGGCGACTGGTACGACGCCGTACGCCTGGAGGACGGTCATCTGGCACTGGTGGTCGGCGACGTGACCGGCCACGACATGCTGGCCGCCGCCCGCATGGGGCAGCTGCGCAGCATGCTGCGCGCCTTCATCGTGGACCGGCACGAACCACCGTCCGCGCTGCTGCGCCGGCTCGACGCCGCGATGCAGGTCCTCGGCGACCCGACACCGACCACGGCGGTGCTGGCCTACGTGCGACCCGAAACGACCGGCTTCCGGTTGCAGTGGGCCAACGCCGGGCATCCCTCGCCGGTCCTGCTCGAAGCCGACGGCACGGTCAGCCCGCTGACCGGGCGCGACATGCTGCTCGGCCTGCGCCAGCGAACCACGCGCAACAACTACTCCCGCCCGCTGCCGCCCGGTTCCACCGTGCTGTTCTACACCGACGGCCTCATCGAGACCCGGACCGACGCCCTCGACGACCGCAAGTTACAACTGCACGGTGTCCTCACCGGCCTGGCCGGGGCCTCGCTGCCCGATCTTCTGGACGAGATCCTGGCCCGGCTGGCCGGCGACCGGCACGAGGACGACGTGGCGCTGCTGGCGCTGCGCAGCCCGGGGGATTGACACCGGGCGTCGACATGTGGGCCGGCAACGACGCCTGCCGGGCGATCAGCACGCCCGCCGAGCCTTTCGGGCCTTTCGGGGGTTCCGGCCGGGTCGTGACCCGGCCGGAACCTCGCGGTCACGGAGTCAGGACGATGGTGGAGATGCTCCGGGCCGGGACGTTGACGGTCACCTGGCCGCCGTTGACGGTGGCCGGCTGGCTCGCCGCGTTGGCGTTCACCGACGTCGCGTAGTACTCGGCACGGCTGATGTTCTGCGGGGCCTGGACCACGGCGTTGTTCACCGCGCTGGTCGAGCGGTTCAGGACGACCAGCGTGATCTTGCCGTCGCCCTGGTAGGCAGTGATCTCCAGCGGGGACGCCTTGGTGCTCTTGGTCAGGGCGACACGCTGGTATCCGGGACGGACGTACTTGGAGAACTGGGAGAAGGCGTAACCACGCTTGAGCGGGGCGCCGGCGGTCGTGCCGTAGGCGGCCTCACCGTCGCCGATGAACGAGTAGTAGCGCTTTCCGTACCACCAGACGTAGGCCGACCAATTCGATTCCATCGACTTGTGGACCGTACGCATGATGTCGTCGAGGGTTTCGTTCCAGACGGTCTGATTCGCGGGGTTCCCCCAGATGTTGGAACCACTGCCGTCGGCGGCATGCAGGTTCCATTCGGTCATCCACACCGGTTTTCCGTTCTGCGCCGCCAGCGGATAGTTCGCGAGACGGCCGGCCGATTCCGTGCCGTAGAGGTGGCCGCCGATGTAGCCGATGTTGTTGCGGGCGGTCGCGTCGTTCAGGGTGGGGTCGGTGTAGCTGTAGTTGAGGTTCACCGCCTCGGCGACCATCAGTTTCGTGTTCTGCACCTTGGCGCCCTGATCGCGGACGAAATCGCGCAGTTCGGTGCCGCTCCAGTCCATCGAGTCGTAATCGGGATGCCAGTCCGGCTCGTTCTGCACCGACGTCACGTCGACGGTCACGCCCTGGCCCCGCATGTACTGGACGAAGCTGTTGAGATGGCCGGCGTAGTCGTCGTAGTAGTCGGTCTTCAGCTTCCCGCCGTTGATACGGCTGTTGTTCGTCTTCCACGCGGCCGGGGCGGTCCACGGCGAGGCGAGGATCTTGACATTCGAGCCGTACGACTTCGCGGTCTTCAAGGCACTGACCTGCGTCGCCCATTCGCTGGACACCGGAGAGATCCCGGTACGCACGATCGACAGCCCGAGCTGGTTGGCGCCCAGCCCGACCAGTGTCTGTGTCTCGGCGGCCGACCAGGCACTCCCCCAGATCGATACCGCCGCCCCGAATCCGTCGACCGTCTGATATCTGGTCGCGGTGTTGACGGTGATGTCCGCCGCGGCCGGGGGGCTGCTGGTCGGGGGCCCACTGGTCGGTGAGGAGGTCGGCGTGGTGGTGCCGCCGGTGCAGGCCACACCGTTGACGGCGAAGTCGGCCGGCACCGGGTTGGCGCTGGTCCAGGCACCGTTGAAGCCGAACGACGCGGTCCCGCCGGTGGCGATCGCGCCGTTGTAGCTGACGTTCCTGGCGGTGACCGCGGTGCCGCTCTGGGTCACCGTCGCGTTCCAGGCTTGCGTGACGGTCTGCCCGGCGGTGTAGGACCAGGTCAGCGTCCAGCTGGTGAGCGGATCGCCGAGGTTGGTGATGGTGACGTCGGCGCCGAATCCGCCCTGCCACTGTGAGGACACTGCGTACTTGACCGAGCAACCGGCGGCGGCCGCTCCGGCGGGCAGGGCGGTGGCCACCGCGGCGGAGGCGACGAGCACACCGGCCGATATCAGCGCGGCGCTGGTGACGTGCGGTTTTCGCATGGGGATGACTCCTGTGGGGATGGGGCCGGGGGATCAGCCGGCGGTGCAGGAGGGGGTGACCGTGGGTCCGGTGCCGGTGCCCTGGAAGCCGAACTCGGTGGAGCCGCCGGCCGGGACCTGACCGTTGTAACTGACGTTGCGGAAGGTGACCTGGCCACTGGTCCCGCTGTTGCCGGCGTTCCAGGTGCTGGTCACCGCCCCACCGGACGGCACGGTGACGCCGACGCTCCAGCCGCTGATCGCGGCGGATCCGGCGGTGACCCGGACGGTGGCGGTGTAGCCGCCGGTCCACGAGTTCAGCGTCACCTGGGCGGTGCATCCGCCGGAGGCCGGCGGCGGGGAACTGGTGGTCGGCGACGTGGGGGTGGTCGGGCCGCCGGCGTTCAGGGTGTTGAGGACGGCGGTGTAGGCGGCCTTCTTGTTGCCGTTGGCGTCGAACAGCAACGGGTTCTGCCCGGTGCGCCACGAGTCGGAGTCCCGTACACCCCAGACGGTGATGCCCGTGCAACGGGCGACCGCGAGGCAGGCCCGGGTGACCGAGGCGAAGATGTTGGCCTGGTTGGCGCCCTGCTGGACGTCGAGTTCGGTGATCTGGACGTCGACGCCGAGGTCGGCGAACCGCTGGATGTTCTGCTGGTAGGTGCTGTCCAGCGTGGTGCCCAGGTGCGATTGCAGGCCGACGCAGTCGATCGGGACGCCGCGGGACTTGAAGTCGCGGACCATGTTGTAGATGCCGGTGGACTTCGCGTTGATCCCGTCGGTGTTGTAGTCGTTGTAGCAGAGCTTGGCGCCCGGATCGGCGGCCCGCGCGGCACGGAAGGCGGCTTCGATCCAGTCGTTGCCGGTGCGCTGCAGGTTGGAGTCACGGCGGGCGCCGCCACCGCCGTCGGCGAACGCCTCGTTCACCACGTCCCACGAGTGGATCTTGCCGCGGAAGTGCGTGGCGACCTGGGTGACGTGGTTGATCGCGGCGCTGCGCAGGGCGGATCCGGACAGTCCCTGCGCCCAGGACGGCTGCTGGGCGTGCCACAGCAGGGCGTGGCCGCGCACGGTCATGCCCCGGCTCTGCGCGTGACTGACGAGACGGTCACCGTTGGTGAAGGTGAAACGGCCCTGCTGGGGTTCGGTGGCGTCCCACTTCATGTCGTTCTCGGGGACGACCGAGTTGAACTCACGGTTGAGGATCGTCATGTAGGGCGTGTCGGTGAACTTGAAGGCGGCGGTGGCGACACCGAAGTAGCGGCCGGTCTGCGCGGCCGAGGCGCCGAGGGTGGTGGCCGCCTCCGCGGTGCCGATGACGGCGATACTCGCCGCGACGAGGACGCCGACGGTGGCCGTGGACAGCAGCGCGAGTCGGGGAATGCGCATGGGGAACGGGACCTCTCTGGTCAGCGCTGGTGGGTGAGCAGGCCGGGACGGTAGGGCAGCAGGCCGTAGTCGCCGCCCGAACTGGGGGAACGTCCCTGGTAGAGCAGTTGCAGGTGGCACGGGTCGATGGTCATGGTCTGGTCGGCGCTGGTGCGGATGAGTTCGCCGTGGCTGATGTCGTTGGTCCAGGTGGCGCCGCTGTTGGCCTTGCCGGCGAAGGGGTTGCTCTCGGTGGCGGCCTGTGGGGTCCAGGTGCCGCCGAGGCTGGAGGCGGTGAAGGAGCGGAAGTAGCGGCCGT
>NZ_JBHSBL010000014.1:221472-233495 GCF_042650585.1 Actinoplanes subglobosus | reverse complement strand
TTCGAACCGATCCGCATCCGCGGCCCGTTTCCCCGGGGCACTCGCTCTACTTTACTAGGCCTTCTCGGCGTTGTCAACCGGTTTATCCCGGTTGCTTCCGATCTGCCCTAGAATCTCCGAACTCGGGCGCACGGCTAGGCCGTGATCCGAAGTTCGAAGGTTTTCCGTCAGGACGGCCGGCCGGGCCCCAAACTTCAGGTCCCGCTCGCTCGCCCGTCTCCCTGGCGGCTCCCAAAACATTACCCGCTGGTTTCCAGGGCTCCAAATCGGGGGTCACCCTTAGTCGTTTCCGCAGGTCAGAGCCCTTATAGAGCCCGACAGAAGTCATCCGCCAGGGAGGATGCGCTTTCAGGGACGGCGTACCTCGACCATGCCGTCGCGAACCCGGACCGGCAGAACCGGCTGATCGTTTCCGGCGGGTCCGTGGATCACCGCACCGTCGTTGATCCGGAAGGTGCTCCCGTGCCACGGGCAGACCACACAGCCGTCCACGACCGGCCCCTCACTGAGCGGACCCCCCTCGTGCGAGCACCTGTCGATCAGCGCGCTGACCCGATCACCCTCACGGAAGAGGAGCACCGCGGTGTCCCCGGCCCGGCGTGCGACCGGCTCACCCTCGGGGAGGGAGGCGAGCGACCCGGCCACGGTCCATTCCTCCGGAACGCGCGCGACCTCGGGTGCTGCATGGCTGATACCGCCGCCTTGGGCGTACGACAGATGCCCTCCCAGAAACGCACCGACACCCGCGACCGAGAGGCCCGCGAAAGACAACGCCCGGCCCGTCTTTGACCGCCCGGTGAGCCGGGCGATCAGGGAGCCGGCGTAGAGGCCGGTGGCCACCAGGTTGGTCGCGGCGTGAACGAGCCCGATCCGGCGACGGTCCCTGGTCATCTCCGACCAGTCGACCCAGCCGGCCACCGCGGCCGGAAGCACTCCGGCCAGGCCGACCCCGATGAGCGCGGTCGACGCGTCGGATCGGGACGGGCGTAGGTCGAGGACGGCGGCGGAGAGGAATGCCCCGACCGGGAGCTGGACGAGCACCGGGTGGAGCGGGTGCCCGAGAAGGCTGCCGTGCAGTACGTCGCGCAGAGTGCGCGGCCGGACCGCGGAGGTGACCGCGGTCTGCAGTTTGTCGCTGGCGCCGTCGAGGGCGCCGGCCTGTTCGATCCGGGTGAGTACCTGCCGCAACATGTAATGGCGGTGCCCACCCGGATCCGGGCCAAACGTTCAGAGCGCCTTGATGGCGTCGCCGATGCCGCGGTGGAAGGTGGGGTACGCCCAGATCTGGCTCCGGAGAGTCGCGATCGGCACCTCGGCGTGGATGGCGACGGCGAGCGCTCCGATCATCTCGCCGCCGGCCGGGCCCGCGGTGGTGGCGCCGACGAGCACGCCCCGGTCCATGTCGGCGACGACCTTGATGAAGCCCTCGTTGCCGGGTCCGTGCACGAAGCCGCGCGAGGTCTGGTCGAGCGGCACGACTCCGACACGGACGTTCCCGAGCTGGGACGCGGCCTGGGCGGAGGTGAGGCCGACCGCCCCGATCTCCGGGTCGAGGAACGTGACGCGGGGCCGGGCACGGTAGTCGGCGCCGGGTCCGCCCTGGTCGAGGATGTCGCGGACGGCGATGTCGGCCTCGTACATGGCCATGTGGGTGAAGGCGCCGTTGCCGGTGACGTCGCCGACGGCCCAGATCCGGTCGCCGGCGCGCATCCGGTCGTCGGTGGTGAGGAAGCGGGCTGACGGGTCGAGGCCGACGGTCTCCAGGCCGAGCTCGCCGAGCCGGGCGGCGCGGCCGGTGGCGACGAGGAGTTTCTCGCCGGTGACGGTGCTGCCGTCGGAGAGTTCGACGGTGAAGGCGCCGTCGTAGGAGACCTTGGCGGCGCGGACCCCGGTACGGACGGTGGCGCCGATCACCGAGGCGGCCACCTCGGAGGACTCGGGCTCCTCCATGGCGAGGATCCGGTCGGAGCCTTCGATGATCGTGACCTGGACGCCGAAACGGGCGAAGACCTGCGCGAACTCGCAGCCGATCGCGCCGCCGCCGAGGATCAGGAGTGAACCGGGCAGGGTGTTGGTCTCGACGGCTTCGCGGTTCGTCCAGTACGGGGTGCCGGCGAGACCGTCGATCGGCGGGATGACGGCGACGGTGCCGGTGGCGATGACCAGGGCGCGCGAGGCGGCGTACTCCTGCTCTCCGACCTGGACGCGGCCCGGACCGGTGATGGTGGCCCGGCC
Organism: Actinoplanes subglobosus; assembly: GCF_042650585.1. NCBI lineage: Bacteria > Bacillati > Actinomycetota > Actinomycetes > Micromonosporales > Micromonosporaceae > Actinoplanes > Actinoplanes subglobosus. The sequence goes on along the minus strand of NZ_JBHSBL010000014.1, from coordinate 231,260 downwards.
CCGCACGAACGTCCCGCCCTTGCCGGTGAACCGGTCGACGGCGACCTTGTCGTCCCAGCCGTCGGTGGCCTCGTCGCGGACCCGGCGGGCGACGGGTGCCCAGTCGGGTTCGACGGTGGCGCTGCCGGCGAGGCCGGGGATGCGGCGGGCCTCGGCGATCGCGGATCCGGCCCGGACCATCATCTTGGTCGGGATGCATCCCCAGTACGGGCACTCGCCGCCGACCAGGGTGTGTTCCACTCCGATCACGTCGAGCCCGGCTGCCGCGAGCCGCCCGGCGGTCTCCTCGCCGCCCACGCCGAGACCGATGACCACCACGTCAACATTTCGCACGTCGCCCATGGGGTCCAGCTAACCACCGGGAGGTTTCCTCATGTGGGCGCGGAGGCGACCGATTCAGGACCCACGCGGAAGCGGGTCACACCGAGGAAGCGGCGGCCATGAGGGGGCGATGGCGAGCGTTGGCTGGCGCTCGACATCCTCATGGCCGCCATCGGTGTTTGAAAGACCCGCCGGTAGAAGGTTTGACGGACGCAACCGCCGGCGGGTCCCGCTACCGCAGCCAGACCGCCTCGTCCCGGTGTGATTCGAGCGGGCCGGGATAGTCGAGACCGCGGAATTCCGACTTGGGGAGACGCCACGGCTGGTGCACGGCGGCGCCGTCGATCCCCTTCAACTCAGGTACGTAACGACGAACGTACACGCCGTCGGGGTCGAACCGGAGCGCTTGCCGGATCGGGTTGAAGCGCCGGTAGGGGCGGCTGTCGTTGCCGGTGCCGGCGGTCCACTGCCAGTTTCCGGAGTTGTTCGGCACGTCTCCGTCGAGGAGCCAGCGGAAGAACCAGGCGACGCCGAGCCGCCAGTCGAGACCCAGGTGCTTGGTCAGGAAGGCCGCGGTGATGAGGCGGGCCCGGTTGTGCATCCAGCCCTCTTCGCGCAGCTGGCGCATGCCGGCGTCGACGACGGGGACGCCGGTGAGCCCGTCCGTCCAGTGCTGGAGGGCGTCTTGGTCGTAGCGCCAGTCGTTGTCGGCGTTCGGGCGCAGGGCCTCGGTGGAGAGTTTCGGGAAGGCGCGGGCGACCTGGTAGTAGAAATCGCGCCAGCAGAGCTGCCGGACGAAGGCGTCGGCGCCACGTTCGCGGGCGGCTTCGGCGAGGGCGAGTGGGGAGAGGCAACCCCAGCGGAGGTACGGGCTGAGGCGACTCGTGGCATCGCCGGGTAGATCGTCGTGCGCGTCGCCGTACCCCTGCAGGTCCTGTCGTAACCAGGCGGTGAGCCGGCGCCGGGCCGCGGTCTCGCCACCCTCGCACGCGTGGGGTGATTCTCCGGCCGGGAGGCCGGGCAGGCGGCCGGCGGTGAGGCCGTCGGGGAGGGTGAGCCGTTGCGGTGTCCCGGCCGGTTGTCGCCAGGTGGCCGCTGACCAGCTCCGATAGTAGGGCGTGAAGACCTTGTAGGACTCTCCGCCGCCGCCCGGGCGGAGCGTTCCGGGTTCGACGACGGTGAGGCCGGGGTGGAGTTCGAGGGCGATGCGGTGGCGTTCGCACTCGTCTTTCAGGCGGCGTTCGCGTCGGGTGGCGTAGCCGCTGACGTCGGCGGCGAGGGTGATCGTCTCGGCGCCGGTGTCGCGGGCGACGCGGATCGTCTCGGCGACCGGGTCGCCTTCGCGCACGACCAGGTCACCGCCCGTCCTCCGGAGTTGTTCGCGCAGGTCGGCGAGGCACTGGTGGAGGAAGCGGGTGCGGTTCGGGGAGAGGTCGGCGAGTTTCGGGTCGAGGACGTAGAGGGGGACGGTCCGGTCGGCGGTGGCGGCCGCGGCGAGGGCCGGGTTGTCGTGTACGCGCAGGTCCCGGGTGAGCAGGACGACCGCGGTGCGCATCAGGCCGCCAGCTGGACCGGGGTGCCGGGCCGGGTGAGCAGGCTGCGGACGGCGACGGCGGCGCGGCGGCGGTTGGGGACGGTGGCGCGGCGGCCGAAGACGTCGTGATCGAGGGCTTCGATCTCGTCGAGGATGCCGCCGTAGAGCTGGAACGCGGTGCGCATGCAGGCCTGCGAGGCGGGTTCGAGCAGCGGGATGCCGGGGGCGGCCAGGGCGTAGTGCTCGCGGGCGCGGGCGACCTCGGACTTGATCAGTGCTTTGACCGCGGGCGTGGCGACGCCCCTCTCGAGGGTCTCGCGGGTGACGCCGTGCTCGGCGAGGTGTTCCTCGGGGAGGTAGACCCGTCCGCGCTCGAGGTCTTCGGCGACGTCGCGGATGAAGTTGGTGAGCTGGAAGGCGAGGCCGAGCTGGCGGGCCGGTTCGCGGGCGGCGGCCGGGTCGGACGAGCCGAGGATGGGCAGCATCATCGTGCCGATGACGGCGGCCGAGCCGTCCATGTAGTCGAGCAGGTCGTCGTAGGTGCGGTAGCTCGTGACGGTGATGTCCATCGTCATGCTGCGCAGGAACTTCTCGAAGTCTTCGAGGTCGAGGTCGAAGACCGCGATGGTGTGCAGGACCGCCGGCAGGAGCTGGTCGTCGGTGGGTTCGCCGCGGAGTCCGGCGAGGAACCGGTCCGACCATGCGGTGAGCTCGGTGGCTCGCTCGGCGGGGGGACGAGACTCGGTCCGGTCGACGATTTCGTCCGCATATCGGGTGAATCCATAGAGGGCGTGCACATGCCGCCGCTTCCACGCCGGTAGCAACCGGGTCGCCAGGTAGTACGTCCGCCCGTGCTCACGGTGCAGTTCGCGGCAGCGCTCGTAGGCCGCTGCCAGATCGGTTTCCACTCCGGGTCCTCCGGTCAAAATCGACGCACGAATCGACGCAACTTCAGAAAGTTAGGGTACGGTACTGAGCGTGGCCAATCACACCCTCGAGGGAAATCGTCTCGACACGATCCCTCGCCAGCCGGTCTCGCACCGAGCGCTGATCGGCGCCGTCGAGGGCACGCTGGCCGACTTCCTCGCCTGTCAGATCGCCTCCCTCGACACCGTCGACCCCGCATTGGGCGGGTTCGCCCGGACCGCACGTGACCTGGTCATGGCGGGCGGGAAACGGATCCGGCCGACTTTCGCGTACTGGGGCTGGCGTGGTGTCGTCGGTTCCGCCGAGCCGATCGAGGGCGTTTTACCCGCTCTCGGCGCTCTTGAACTCATGCACACGTTCGCGCTGGTGCACGACGACCTGATGGACGGCTCCGCCACCCGGCGGGGCCGGCCCACCGCGCATCGGCTGTTCGCGGCCCAGCACGGCGACCGGTTCGGCGACTCGGCCGCGATCCTGGTCGGTGACCTCTGTCTCGTCTGGGCCGATCAGTTGCTCGCCCGGACCGCGCTGCCGCCGGCCAACCTCCTCGACGTGCGCACCCGCTACGACCGGATGCGGGTGGAGGCGGTGGCCGGGCAATATCTCGACGTGCTCGGCGAGACCGTGCCGAGCACCTGGTCGGTGGAGCGGGCGCTGCTCGTCGCGCGACACAAGACGGCCAGCTACACGGTGCAGTGGCCGCTCGGTTTCGGCCTGGCCCTGGCACCCGCCTCCGCTGTCGCCGACCCCGCGATCGAGGAGGCCTACCGGATCTACGGTCTCGCCGTCGGTGAGGCCTTCCAGTTGCGGGACGACCTGCTCGGGGTCTACGGCGATCCGGCGATCACCGGGAAACCAGCCTGTGACGACCTGCGCACCGGCAAGCCCACCACCCTTCTCATGCTGGCTCGCCGCCTGGCCACCACCGCGCAGCTCGACGAGCTCACGGTGGCCGGCGTCACCCGGCAGGCGGAGATCATCGCGGCCACCGGGGCACCCGCCCAGGTCGAGGAGATGATCCGGTCCAGGGTCGAGGAGGGTGTCACGGCGATCGCCGAGGCCCCGATCCGTCCCGACGCCCGGGCCGCCCTGATCGAGCTGGCCACCGCGGCCACGCACCGACCGGCATGATGACCCTTATTTTTGGAGCCGTGACGTGCGAATAGTGACCGGACCCACCGACCGGGTCGTCATCGTCGGTGCCGGGCTCGGCGGTCTCGCCTGTGCCCTGCACCTGGCCGCGGCCGGCCGCCAGGTCACCGTCGTCGAGCGGGAACCGGTGCCCGGCGGCCGGGCCGGCCGGCTCGCCGTCGGCGGATACGACTTCGACACCGGCCCGACCGTGCTCACCATGCCCGACCTGATCGCCGAACCGCTCAACGCCGTCGGCGAGAACCTGAGCGACTGGCTGGAGCTGAGCCCGCTCGACCCGGCGTACCGGGCCTACTACCCGGACGGATCGACGCTCGACGTGCGGACCGACACCACCCGGATGGCGGCCGAGATCGCCCGGGTCTGCGGCGCCCGGGAGGCCGACGGCTACCTGCGGTTCGTCGACTTCACCCGGGGGCTGTGGCAGCTCGAGCGGGACCACTTCATCGACCGGAACCTCGACACACCGATCGATCTGGTCAACCTCAACCTGCTGAAGCTGCTCGGGATGGGCGCGTTCCGGCGGCTCCAGCCCAAGATCGATCAGTACTTCCGGGATCCCCGTACCCAGCGGATCTTCTCGTTCCAGGCGATGTATGCGGGGCTCGCGCCGCACGACGCGCTCGCCATCTACGCCGTCATCGCCTACCTCGACTCGGTCGCCGGGGTCTATTTCCCCAAGGGCGGCATGCACGCGGTGCCGAAGGCGCTGGCCGGTGCGGCCGAGAAACACGGCGTCACTTTCCGTTACGACACCACGGTCGAGCGGGTCACCACCGCGAACGGCCGCGCGACCGGTGTGCGCACCTCCGACGGCGAGCACATCCCGGCCGATGTCGTCGTCCTCAACCCCGATCTGCCGGTCGCCTACCGCGATCTCCTCCCGGCTCGCCGCCTTCGGCGACTTCGCTACTCACCGAGCTGCGTGGTCCTGCACATCGGCTCCAGCCAGGCCTATTCCAAGATCGCCCACCACAACATCCATTTCGGTACGGCGTGGAAGGGCACCTTCGACGAGATCATCAACAAGGGTCTCCTGATGAGCGATCCGTCCCTGCTGGTGACCAACCCCACACACACCGACGCGTCGGTGGCGCCCGACGGCCGGCAGACCTACTACGTGCTCGCCCCCACACCGAACCTCGAAGCCGGCCCGATCGACTGGCGCGGCGGTATGGACCGTCGTTACGCAGAGGAGTTGCTGCGTGTCCTCGAGGGCCGCGGCTACGTCGGATTCCGGGACGGCGTCGAGGTCCAGCGGATCATCACGCCCGCCGACTGGGCCGACGACGGCATGGCCGCCGGAACACCGTTCGCGGCCGCGCACACGTTTGCCCAGACCGGCCCGTTCCGCCCGTCCAACCTGCACCCGACCCTGCCGAACGTCGTCTTCACCGGCTCCGGCACCCAGCCCGGCGTCGGCGTGCCGATGGTCCTGATCTCCGGAAAGCTGGCCGCGACCCGGATCACCGGAGGTCCCGTATGAACGCCTCGTCCCCCACGACCTCCTGCTCCGGCAACCGGACCGGGGCACGGGAGTCCGAGTTGGTCGAGCTCGTCGACGACCGCGGGGCCCTCACCGGCACCGCCACGGTCCTCGACGCGCACGAGGCACCCGGGATGCTGCACCGGGCCTTCTCGATCTTCCTGCGCCGCCCCGACGGGCGGGTGCTGCTGCAACAGCGGGCGGCGGTGAAGACTCGTTTCCCGCTGCGGTGGGGCAATACCTGCTGCGGGCACCCGGTGCCCGAGGAGGCCGTCACGGTCTCGGCCGCCCGCCGGTTGCACGAGGAACTCGACGTGTCCGGGGTGACCCTGCGTGAGGTCGGCGTCTACCAGTACTTCGCCGAGGATCCGGTCACCGGGCGCGTCGAGCGGGAGTACGACCACGTCCTGCTCGGTGATGTGCCGGACGATGTGGAGTTCCGGCCCGATCCCGACGAGGTGGCGGAACTCCGCTGGGTGACGGTCGACACACTGCTGCGCGAGATCGGGGACGCGCCTACGGCGTACGCCCCGTGGTTGGAAGGGGTGACCCGGCGGCTGGCCGCCCACCTCGGCCCGCAGCTCCCGGACGCGGTGACGGAATCGGCGGCGGAGCGGTCGGGTGGCAAATGACGGCCTGAGCGCCGGAGCAGCCGCGCGCCGCCTCGGCGTCGCGGTGACCACGTTGCGCACCTGGCACCAGCGCTACGGCCTCGGGCCCAGTCGGCACGAACCGGGGCACCACCGGCGGTACACCGTCGAGGACATGGTCCGTCTCCAGGTCATGCAGCGGCTCACCGCGCAGGGCGTGGCGCCGGCGGAGGCCGCGGCATGGGCCCGGCGTTCCCCCGTCACCCCGTCACCGACGCTCGCCGACTCGCCCGACCCGATCCTCCGGGCCGCCGCGGCCGACGCCCGCGAGTCGATCCTCTCGCTCGTCGAGTCGGGAGCCCTGATCGCCGACTCCGGCATCTCCGAGGCCCGGGCCGGGGGCGGGCAGACCATCCCGCTCGGTCCGCGCGCCGATCCGGCCGCCCGCGGCCTGGCCCGCGCCGCGATGCGCCTGGACGGGCCGGCGATGCGCTACATCCTGGAGTCGGCGGTCACCCATCGTGGCGTGATCTCCGCCTGGACCAACGTGATGATGCCGGTGCTGATCGGGATCGGTGAGCGGTACGAGGCCACCGACCGGTTCGTCGAAGTCGAGCACCTGCTGTCCCGGTCGGTCACCGAGGCACTCAGCACCGTGCCCCGGCCGCCCCGCGAACTCGCCCCACGCGTGCTGCTCGCCGCGGCCGACGAGGAACAGCACACGCTTCCGCTGGAGGCGCTGGCGGCCGCCCTGGCCGAGAACGGGGTACCCAGCCGTCTGCTGGGGGCGCGGGTGCCGCCCCGGGCTCTGCTGGACGCGGTGGGGCGTACCGGGCCGGCCGTGGTCGTCCTCTGGTCACAGCTGCCCAGCACCGGCGACGTGACCCAGTTGGTGAGCCTGCTGTCCCTGCCCCACCCACCGCTCGTGGTCGCGGCCGCCGGACCGGGCTGGCCGGCCCACGATCTGCCTCCCGAGGTCACCCCGCTGAACGGCCTCGCGGAGGGGGTACGGATCGTGGCCACCGCCGGCGCCTGACGTTTCTGCTGGTCAGAGCCACCTTTGCAAGAAAGGGGGATACCGATTTGAAGATCAGGAGGGGCATCGCATATGCTTTGCATGCCTCAAGCGGGGGGCGCGGTTGGGGCCACAACCACCAAGCGTTGCCGATCGCGCAACCAGCGCGATGTGCAATGATAGTGGAGATGCCCTCATCGTCTAGTGGCCTAGGACGCCGCCCTTTCAAGGCGGTAGCACGGGTTCGAATCCCGTTGGGGGTACTGGTAAGTTAGTGGCAGCCCGCCGCTAGCGAGCCAAGCAAGACAGTTACATAGCAAGGTCCTGTGGAGCAGTTGGAGTGCTCGCCGCCCTGTCAAGGCGGAGGTCGCGGGTTCAAGTCCCGTCAGGACCGCAAGTAAGTTTCACGGCCAGGTAGCTCAGTTGGTACGAGCGTCCGACTGAAAATCGGAAGGTCGGCGGTTCGACCCCGCCCCTGGCCACTCTCAGCGAAACTCGGTACGCAAGCCCTCACCTGCGGAAACGCGGTTGAGGGCTTCGTCATTTCCAGATCTCGCACCGGAACTTCACGGTGACCATCCGGCGTGCGGCGGCAATGTACGTTCGTGAGCCGTTCGTGCCGATGATCTTCGGAGGTAGTGGTTCGTGGATGCTGGGACAGAGTCGCGGGTAGAGGGTCGCCGAAAGCTCGATCAGCTGTTTGTCGACGGGCGGGCGGCGGTGTCAGCCGGGACGCACGGCGTACAGGTTCCACCGGACGATGGCGGGCCACGCTGGGGCCTGTCCGTTCTGCTGCGTCCCGACCCGGCATCTTCGGAGGACCTGGCCAGTACGGCGCATGAGGCCGCCCACATCGCCGGCGGAAGCCACTGGATAACCGGCGCGAAAGACAGCGCACACCTGACGATGCGTACGCTGGAGCCCTGGCGAGAGACAGTCGCACCCGATGACGTCCTCATGAATCGGTACGCTGCCGCGCTCGCCGTGGCAGCTGCCCAGGTCGGGCCGCTGAGATTCGATGTGGTCGGGCTGACCCTGACGCCCGGGTCGGTGATGGCTCATGCGGTACCGGCCGACGACCAGGCGGACCGGCTGGCAGACGCGTACACCGACGCCATTGGGGCGGATGGCTGGTATGAGAGCAGCCGCGGCGTCCTTCGAGACTTCTGGTACCTGAACCTGCTCCACTTCGCAGACACGATTCAGCACCCCGATCGGCTCATCGCCTGGGTGGCGGAGCGCCGCGACCACGACATCGCCACCGTCGTCATCAAGGAGGTGCAACTCGTCCACTGGCGGTTCACCGGAGTCGGCATGCGCCCTGTGCCGATCACGACAGCACACCTCCTCTGACTGCGGCAACAAGCCGGGCATCCGTCCGGAGTGGAGGTCGCGGCGGCCGAAACATGGATGGACTTACTTGCGCCGCCCTCCAATACTCTAAGGATGGATGTGAATACGGGGGGTAGTTCTGCTGATAGGCCGGTAGACGTCGTCGTCGAGCTGACCGCGGCCGAGGCCGCCAACGGCACCACGAAGTTGATCGCCGGCCCGCCGGACGGGACGCCCGTCATGATCTCGTTTCCGCCCGGCTCCCATGACGGCCTGGTTCAGCACATCGAGCTTCCCGGCGTCGACCCCGCGACCGGTGCGCCGGTCACGCGGGTCCTGGCCGTCGCCGTCCGCGTGCTCCCCGCCGGGGCCTTCCCTCAGTACGGCCCGCCGCCGCCCACCCCGTTCGGCTATGCCGCGCCGCCGCCGGCCCAGCCCCGGTTCGGCAGGCGGGCCCGGATCGTCGCCGTCGCTCTCGCCATCGTTCTGGTCGGCGGCATCTGCCTGGTTCCCACCCTGTTCCGGAGCAGCGACGCCGGCACCACGAACACCAGTGCCACCCCCGGCAGCACCTCCACGACCACGACCCAGCCGACCGTGGAGGCGGCGCCCCCGCTCGACCCGGCAGCATTCCAGTCCTCACTGGACGAGGCCGACAAGCAGCTGGCCGCCGCCACCACCAAGCTGAAGCAGGCCACCACGCCCCGTACCGTCTCCAGCGCTGCGGAGGCCCTGGCCGAGACGGTCCGCACCCAGGCTTCCACGCTGTCCGCCCTGACGGTGCCGGCCGAGGTCAGTTCCGCGCACAGCGACGTCGTCTCCGCGCTGTATGCCCTGGAGGACGAACTCACCTCGGTCTCGAGTTCCGCGGACAGCCGCAGCGTCTGCACCGGCGGTGCCGCCAGCGCCGAGCTCAGCCGGGCCGGTCCTGCCGGGGATCTGCGGACCGCGGTCACCGCGCTCGCCGCCGCCGACCCGGGTGCGAAGTATCGTTTCGGCTCGTTCCTGCCGGCTGTGACCAAGGATCAGAACCGTCGTAAGTCCAACGGCAGCTATCTGAAACGGACCACCGGCGGTCTCGGCCAGCTCAAGGTCGACAACGGCAACTCGGTCGACACGGTGGTCAACCTGGTGAAGGTGGGGAGCAAGAAGCCGGCGGTCTCCGTCTACATCCGGGGTAAGAAGAAGGTCACGACCGGCCGCATCAAGGACGGCACCTACCAGGTCTTCATCTCCTCGGGCGCCGACTGGGACGGCAAGCGGTTCTCCCGCAACTGCCAGTTCAGCAAGTTCGATGACAACTTCAAGTTCACCACCACCTCCCGCCAGTACACGATCTGGGAGCTCAGCCTGAAGGTCGCCTTCGGCGGTAACGCCTCCTCCTCGGAGGTCGACCCGGACGCGTTCCCGAACTGACGGACCATGCAGAAC
>NZ_JBHSBL010000014.1:164849-221465 GCF_042650585.1 Actinoplanes subglobosus | reverse complement strand
TTCGGTGTGTCAGTGCCGTGGTGTCACCGGCGCGCCTTCGCCGCCTCGACGACGTCCGCCAGCTCGGCGGACGGAGTCACGACGGTCTTGCTGGCGCGGGCGCCCAGCGTGGTCGGCAGCGGCTCGCAGTTGACCGCCGTGGACAGCGCGGTCACGAAGCAGAGGTCGCCCTCGATGTCGTTGTTGCCGCCGTCGGCGTAGTCGACCGCGTTCGGGTCCTCGACGAGGATGTTGCTCTCGTCGGTCCACTCGCCGATCACCAGGTCGTCGTTGTCGCCACCGAGGACCTGGTCGTTGCCGAAGCCGCCCTCGACCCAGTCCGCCCCGGTGCCGCCGTCGACGGTGTCGACGCCGTCCTCACCGTTGATGAAGTCGAAGTCGCCCTCGCCGTAGATGGTGTCGTCGCCGGCACCGCCGTAGACGTTGTCACCGATGGTCTGACCGGCGGAGTTGGTGGCCACACCGGCACCGGCGTAGATCTTGTCGTTGCCGGCTTCACCCTCGATGTAGTCGACGCCCGTCGCGCCCGAGATGGTGTCGTTGCCGGCACCGCCCCAGAGCTCGTCGTCGCCTTCCCGGCCGTAGATGGTGTCGTTGCCGTCGCCGCCGTTGACGATGTCGGCACCGGCGCCACCGCTGAGGTTGTCGGTGCCGGCGCTGCCCCAGATCTTGTCGTTGCCGTTCTCACCGTAGACGGTGTCGTTGCCGGCTTCGCCGTCGATCGAGTCGCTGCCCTCACCACCGGAGAGGATGTCGTTGCCGCTCTCGCCGTAGATGGTGTCGTTGCCGGTCAGGCCCCAGACACGGTCGAGGCCGTAGCCGCCGTCGATGTAGTCGTTGCCGGCACCACCGCTGATGCTGTCGTCGCCCGACTCACCGAACAGGTTGTCCTTGCCGCCGTTGCCGGAGATCTTGTCGTTGCCGGTCGACCCCTGGAGCTGGTCGACGCCCGGGCCACCGGTCAGGGTGTCGTTGCCGGAGCCGGCGAAGACGAGCGAGGCGACCGAGGTCTTGTTGGTGAAGCTGTCGTTCTTGTCGCCGAGGGCGACCGTGATCTTCGCCGTCTTCTTCGACGTCGTGCACTTCACCTTGGTCTTGTCGCCCTTGACGGGCTTGCAACCCTTGCCGGCCTTGATCGCCACCTTGTCGTCGAGGGTGACGGTGCGACCGGAGATGGTGACGGTCAGCGCGTTGGACTTGCCGGCCAGGGCCTGGAACTGGACCTGGTTGGTACCGACCACCTTGGCCAGACCGGTGCTGGCCGCCTGGGCCGGGGCCGAGAGGAAGAGGGACGACGCAGCAACCGCGACAGCGGCGGCTCCGATCGCGGACAGGGTTCGGCGATTGACGAATGCCATGGTGAGAATCCCCGTTTCAGAGCGGAGCGGCCGGACGATGGCCCGGCCACGCTGCAGAGATCGTAGAACGCTACCGTTCCGACGCTCTCTCCCGATTTCAGTGATGTGCGTCACTCTTCGAGATCGAGGGGGATGCCGCTGAGGTGAACCACTCGCAGCCCGAGACGCCGCCGCCCGACGACTCCGGGCAGACGTCGTAGCCCGCCCCTCCGATGAGGGTGTCGTCGCCGGGGCCGCCGAGGAGGTAGTCGTTCCCGGCGCCTCCGACGATGTGGTCCGCACCGGAGTCGCCGAACAGCTCGCCCCGGCCGTCGCCGCCGTAGATCCTGTCGTTGCCGGGACCGCCCTGGAGCTGGTCCGCGCCGGGACCGCCGATCAGGGTGTCGTCGCCGCCGGCTCCGCTGGCCAGCATGAAGACGCCGGATTGGTTACGGACCCAGTCGTTCTTGTCCCCGAGCGCGATCTTGATCATCTTCGGCGCCCGCGTGGTGGTGCACCGGACCGAGGTCCGGCCGACCGAGCGGCAACCCCTGCCGGCCCTGATGGCGACCCGGTCGGTGAGCGTGACGGTACGCCCGGAGACGGTGACCGCGACCCTGTTGATCCGGCCCGCCAGCGCGCGGAAACTCACGGTGCTCCCGCCGGCGGTCGCCAGCCCGGCCGAGGCCGCCTGGGCCGGCGTGCCGAAGAGCACGGTGGAGGCGAGTGCCACAGCGGTGGTGCCGAACACCGAGCAGTGCCTTGCGTTCATCGAGGAACCCCCGTTCGATCCGATGCGAGATGCCGGCTCAGCAAGCCAGTTCGGCGCCCGGGCGGCCGCCCGCGGGCCGCGTCGTCACCCGGATCCGGTCGACGCCGGCCATCTTCCGGATCGACGGGAGCGGCCCGCAGTCGAAGTCTCGGCCCACAGTGGTCAGATGCAGCGACTCCGGCATCGTGGCGGGCTCGATTCCCTCCATCTGGGTGGGATCACCGGCGACACGCTGGCGGAGTTTCTCGTACGCCTGATCCCGCGTCTCCACACGCACCCCGTCGACGGCCGGAAGCTGGCCGAGCCTGCGCTGCACCGCCTCACGCTGAGCGGTGTCCGCGTCCGGCTGGAGGAAGACCGTGACGGCGTACTCCCGCTCGGGTTCGTAGCGCCAGCCGGCGACGAGCATCACCGTGGTGGAGACGGCCGACCCGGACACCAGCGCGACCGCGGCGACGGCCAGGAGCTGCAGCCGACGGCGGGTGGGTTCGTGTGTCGGCTGTGGATCGATCATGATTCGAAAGCTATATCAACGGACGGTGATGGGGTTGTCCACACCGGCCGCTCGGTGCTACAGAGTGTTGTCGGGATCGGTCAAACCCTCGGATGCAAGGAGGCGTCGCCGTGGACGGCTTCTCCAATGACGCGGAGCATGCGGCCTACACCCTGGCCGAGGCGCTCAGCGAGAAGGCTCTCTCCTGCATGAAGAATGCGGAGGAGGCGGCCGAGGCGTTCCGCTCCGGCCGGGTGGCTATGCGCCGGCAGTTCAAGGCGCGCGGGCTCTCCGAGGCGGAGGCGGACATCAGATGGGCGGGGACGGTTCAGGCGTCCCGGGCGATCGCCGACAACGCGTTCTTCATGTCGCAGGCGTCGATGTACAACAACGCGGCGGCCGCGCAGTATGCGAAGGCTCTTTACCTCAAGGGCAAGTAGGGGTGCTCAGGCGGCCCGGTGGCGCAGTGTCGCGACCGTGGATCCGGCCAGGGCGAGCAGGCAGTCCGGAAGCGTGCCGTCGGCGATCGCCGCGCCGAAGAGGGCCTCACCGGTGGGGAAGTCGCCGTTGACGTAGGCGCTGACGAACCGGGCCACCCAGCGCTTGTCATACCGCGCGTCGTCGATCCCCGGGAACTCCAGGGTCCAGGCGCCGCCGGGCGGAACCTGACCGACCATGGTCGCGGCGAGGCACCACGCGACGTCCCACGCACCGACCACACCGTCACGATCGACGACCGCGTCGAAGGTGTCGGCCACAGCCGCGGTGTCGCCGCTGAGCGCACACTGCAGAACCTGCGCGGCGTCGTCGAATGCGTGCTGTGGTACGTCGGTCACGTTGCAAAAGGTACGTCGGGCGGTCAAGGAACGCACCCGGACGTGGGAATTCAGGCACCCCGGAGCAGGCAGGTGATCCTGGCGGTGCACACCCGGTCGCCGGACTCGTCGGTGATGACGACCTCGTAGGTGGCCACGGCGCGGCCCCGGTGGACCGGGATTGCGATTCCGGTCACCAGACCCGAGCGGGCCGCCTTGTGGTGGGTGGCGTTGATGTCGACTCCGACCGCGAACGGACGGTCGACGGTCTGCCCGTGCAGGACCGCCCCGACCGATCCGAGGGTCTCGGCGAGCACGCAGGAGGCACCGCCGTGCAACAACCCGTACGGCTGGGTGTTGCCTTCGACAGGCATGATTCCTACGACCCGTTCCGCGGTGGCCTCGGTGATCTCGATACCCATACGTTCCGCGAGCGCACCACCGCCACCGCTGGTGAACAGGTGTTGCTTGCCGTCCTCAGCGATATCCACGTCGGCGTACGTTACGCCCGTTCAGGACCGGCACCAGCGACAACCATCACAGCATCGGGGACTGTTCGATTGATCCGCTGGGTACTGACGGGCACACTGACAGCCCCTCCGGCCGATGAGAGGAAACAGCATGAGCGAACCGCAGGAGGTCATCGAGACCCGCGGCGACGACCGTGTCGACCTGTTCAAGAACGACGCGAACGGCGACGGCCGTACCGATGTGTGGGTGTCGGACACCGACGGTGACGGCAAGCCGGACCTGTACCAGTTCGACACCGACGGCGACGGCAAAGTCGACGTGACGATGGTCGACCTGGACGAGGACGGCACGCCGGACCTGATCGTCGACGGCGACGGCGGTCTGCCGCCGGCCGGAACGGTCTGAGGCGCCTAACCACCCCCCAGAGCGGACAGAGTCACCCAGAGGACTGCGATGGCGACAACCGCGGTCCCGACGGTGGAAGCAGTGTGCCGCCAGGACCGTGTGCCCTCGACCGCCTCCGGATGCCCCAGGGCGGCGAGGGCGCCACGGTGTTCCCGCACCTCCGCGGCACGCGCCTCGGTGGCCTCGTCCGGTACGTCGGCCTCGGCACGGCTCAACTCGACGGCCAGACCGGCCTGGGCGCGCTGGAGTCGCCGTACCGCTGCCCGGGCTTTGCGACCCGCACTCGCCGCGGCGTGCCGCCGGGCCGCACCCCGCCGGGAGCCCGAACCGAGGACCCGCAGCTCGCCGTCGGTGATCAGGTCCGGATCCCGGACCGTGGCCAGAATGGCCACGTAGTAGGCCGCCTCCCGGTCGTGCGCCCGCCGCACCAGGTAGAGGACCAGCAGCAGTGGTGGCAGGCCCTTGAAGAGCAGCACCGCGAGCAGGGCGACCGCGCCGTCGCCGAGGCTCTCCCGGAACAGCGGTGAGTTCCACAACGAGTGCGAGGCCCAGGCGGCGAGCAGGGCGAGACCCGCGACCGCGATCCGGCGGGCCCGGCCGCGGTCCCGGTTGACCACGAGATATCCGATGCCGGCGCCGGCCAGCGCGCCGAACAGGGTGTGACTCCACACCCCGGCGAGGAACCCGCGCACCAGGAACGTCGTGATCACCGGCTGGATCCGGTCGCCCGCGCCGGCCTGCTGGACCGCCCCGATCGCGAAGACCACGTCCTCGACGATCTGGAAGCCGAGCCCGACCAGCGCGCCGTAGACGATGCCGTCGAGGACGCTGTTCACCTGCGCGCGGGCGATCAGCACGATGGCGACCACGCCGAGCGTCTTGGCGATCTCCTCGACCGTGGGACCGGCCAGGGCGGCACCCCACTCGGCGGCCAGGTCGGGCGATCCGAGTTTGGCGATCAGGTTGTCCAGGGCCGTGCTGCCCGGGATGGAGACGCTGGTCGCGACGAGGCCGCCCCAGGCGAACGCGAGGATGCGCAGGCTCGGTGGCTCCCGCTCCAGAAAGTCCAGTTCGGCAAGAAAGAGCCAGAAGGGTACGGCCAGCAGCCCGAACAACAGGATCGCGGTGATCGTCGCGATCGGGAAACTGTCCAGAAAGAGCAGGGTGATCTGGCCGATCCGCACCGCACCGGCGGTGAGCAGGGCGATCACCACCCAGAACGCGGGCTGGCGGGCGAGCGCGGCCACCCGGGGTGTCCCGGGCCGGACCGGCTCACTCATCGAGCCCGCTCGTATCGCAGGGTGCGGGTGCTGGCGTCGATCGCGGGCAGGGCCCGGAGGAGGTCGTTGTCGTCTCCGCTGACCATGACCTCGATGGTGAGCCCGTTCCCGACGAAGACGGCGTACCGCCCGTCCCGGTCGCCGGCCGTGTAGCCGCCCTGCACCCCGGCGAGGCCACCGGCGGTGGAGACCGCGAGCTGAGTGCCGGTGATCTGGTGGCCGTTGGTGCCGGTGATGCGCTGGCGGAGCCGGACGGCGGCCTCGGTCAGGTCGCCGTCGAACGGTTCGACCTCGATCGCGTAGCGGACCGGCCCGATCCGGAAGAGCACCGTTCCCCGGTCGTCGCCGGGCCGGGTGCCGGTCACATCGAGGACGGCACCGGGCGGGGGCAGCACGGTGACCCCGGCACCCACCGGGTAGGGCCCGGACGCGACGGCTCGTTCCGCCGGCACGGCCCGGTCCAGCACGGGGAGACCGAAGGCGAGGGCGGCGAGGATCGATGCCATGGCGAGTGCGACGGGCAGGCCGAGGGTGCCGGGAAGGTCGGTGAGATGACGCCGAGTGACCCTCCCCATCCGTCCAAGTTAACGGCGGTTACCCGTCGTTGTCCGGAGAACCGGTCACCGGCCACAGTGGATGGAGGATCAACCTGGCAGATTACGCATTTGTCCGTTTTTCCGAAAGGTGCTGTGACGGTACGACAGCGGTGAGCCATACCCCGTTGTCACTGCGGTGGAAGACGTGCCCCTCCTCCGCCATCACCCCCGCGGCCACGCTGAACACCACCACGTCGGGCGAGCGCCGGCGGCCGACGGTCACCGCGGTCTGCAGATCGGCCGAGAGGTGTACGTGGTGCCGGCTCCGTGGTCGAAGCCCCTCCCGGAGGATCGCCTCCAGGTTGGCGCGCGGTGTCCCGTGGAACAGCTCGGCGGGCGGGGCGGCGGCCGGCAGGTCGAGATCGACGGCCACCCGCCGGGAATGGCCCTGGCTGGCACGGATGCGATCCACGCCGTCCGGGCCGGTCTGCACGGCGAACCGTGACTTGTCGTTGTTGGCGACCACGAGGTCGAGCTGGGCGCGGGTCATGCCGAGGGCGGTCAGCAGCTCGGCGACCGGCACCCATCCGTTCGCGTCGAGGACCAGGCCGGCCACCTCGGGCCGGTGTCGCAGGACCAGGGACATCCGTTTACTGAGGCGGACCTGGTCCCGGCTGAGAACTGTCATCCGGTGTACTCCATGACCGCAACGTAGTACGGCCGGTCCTGCTCGTCGATCGATTTCAGCCGCCACGGCGTGCCCACGAGCAGGGACTTCAGCTCGTCGACGGAACAGTTCAGGTAGTCGAACCAGTCGGTCGCGATCTCCCGGTAGCGCAGCCGGAGCCGCAACTGCCCGCCCAGCCGCCCCCGCTGCCGGTTGCGCTCGTGATAGGCCACGTGCAGTGGATCCGTCGTCCCGTACGGGTCCGCGCCCTGCGCCACGATCCGCGCTCCGGGTGCTGCCAGACGGGCCAGTGCGGCCAGGAAGGCGGGGGCCCGCTCGGCGCTCTCCAGCAGTCCCAGGTTGTTGCCGAGCAGCAGGAACGTGTCGTACCGGACGCTGGCCCGGGAGAACTCGTCGACGGTGGCGAGCACCGTGTCGCGCAGGCCGCGCTCCCGGGACACCTCGATCGCGCCGGCTGAGGTGTCCAGCCCGGTCACCGCCACCCCCTGGCGCTGGAGCTCGATCGCGATCCGGCCGGCACCCACCCCGATGTCGAGTGCCCGGCCGCGGCACAGCCGTACCGCCCGGTGGTCGAAGGATCGCCAGTCGTCCGGCTCGCTCAGATAATGGGCGGCCGGGGCGCCGTTGATCAGCCCGTCCTCGCGCTCGATCACCTCGATCACCGGCCGCGGGTACCGCCCGCCCGCCAGTGGCCGCCGGCCCACGCCCCTGTGCACCGCGTACGCGTCGCGGATCATCTCTCCGAAGGCGTCACCGATCGCCGGCTGTGTCATGGTCAATACTCTTCAAGTATGACCGCACTGGAGCAACTCGGCTCGGAGAAATACGTCCTTCTCACCACATTCCGCCGAGACGGCCGGGCGGTCGCCACACCGCTCTGGGTCGTTCCGGACGGTGCCGGCCTGGCCTTCTGGACGGTGGCCGGCAGCGGCAAGCTCAAGCGGATCCGCAACAGCGGCCGGGTCACCGTCGGTGCCTGCGACATGCGGGGTAACCCCACCGGCGAGTCGATCGAGGCGACCGCGCGGATCGGCGATCGCGCCGACCGGCTTCGGGTCGGCGACGGCATCAAGAAGAAGTACGGAGTGGTCGGCCGGCTGACCATGCTCGGCAGCCGCTTGCGCCGGGGCGTCGACGGAACGGTCGCCGTTCTCGTGACGGAATAAGAAATGAGCGCCGGCATTTGCCGGCGCTCATTTCTTTACGAAGAAGGGGCGATCGCCTTCCCCAGCGTTCGCCCCTTACGACGTGTTCTCGGTCGACTCGGTCAGTCGCCCTGGCGCTGCGTGGGGATCTGCCCCTGCAGCAGGGCGCGGACCTCCGACTCCCGGTAGCGACGGTGGCCACCCAGCGTGCGAATAGCGCTGAGCTTGCCCGCCTTGGCCCACCGAGTAACGGTCTTCGGGTCGACTCGGAACATCGACGCCACCTCGGCCGGCGTTAGTAGCGGCTCAGGATCGTGCGTACGCGATGCCATCGGTCACTCCTCCACAGGTGCCTAAAAAACATCGGCCGGGGTCCCGCCGGCCGGTGCGTCTCTCATGGTCCGGCTAGTCCCCGATGTCCGACATGGGCCGAACGGACGAACGTCCCCAGATAGACGGATGAAGCATGCCCGATTTTTGCGCGTTTTATACGCCAGATAGTGTCTCGTTTAGCCCGATTATCACGCTTAGACGACCGGTGATTACGAAGAGTGTTCGCTTCGGGAGCGCTCCCGGGTGCCGGGAAAAGTGGGTGTCTGTCCTATTTCCGCAGGTCAATTGCATCGCTCGAGAAGTTGGACGACGCGCCAACGCGCCACCAACTTCTCGTAAGCCTCACTTGCTGACTCAGCGTCACCGCGAGAAAGTGCCGAAAGTCCGGCTGCCACCAATCCGGGGGAATCGTCCTCGGTGAGGCTGTCCTCCGGGAGGAGGTTGACGAGACCGCCGTAGTCCAGCTCCACCACCGACCTCGGGTGGAACTCCTCCAGCCAGCGGGTTCCCTCCTCGACGGCCTCGGTGATCGGGGCGTCGCCGAGCGACTTGCGGAGCACCGACACCGCCCGGTGCGCCCGCCGCCGCGCCTTCGAGATCTCGGTGCGGTAGCGCAACACCTTCCGCCGGCCGGACAGCGCGATCTCCCGCTCCTCCAGATCGACGAACGCGAACCAGCGCAGCGGGACACCCCACGTGGCGGTCTGCTCGTGCACCCGGGGCACACCCTGCTCCAGCACCTTCGCGCCGCTGCGCCAGTCCTCCACGACCGCTTTCGCCTGGCCGGCCAGCACCGGCGGGACGAAGGCGTCGGCGAGCACCGCGGGCACACCGTCGCGGGCGTTCAGAGCGGCCTCGGCGACCCGCAACCGCAGGTTCCACGGGCAGACCAGCACCGAGCCGTCCCACTCCAGCACGTAGGCCTCGTCGGGCAGGTCGGGCAGGCGGGTCCAGCCGGCGCCCAGCGCTTCGAGCACGGCGGTGCGCTGCCGTGCGGGGCCCTCGACCAGCCCCATATCGCGGCCCTCGCGCGCGTACTCACGCCAGAAGACCTGACGCTCACGGTCGAAGGCGGTCAGTGGCTCGTAAACCCGTAGGTACGACGCGAACAGTGACGGCACGGCGCGATCCTTTCACGAATCCGGCCGCCTGGAACTTCCCGCCGCGACGTAATCGGCGCGCCATTCGCACGACTACGCTCGGCGTAACCGGCTCACCCTGCCGGGATCATGGCCCCACGAAGGCCTACGCAGAGATCAGGAGAACCCACGATGGACGTGTTCGACACCGACGGGCACGAACAGGTCGTCTTCTGCCAGGACCGGGACACCGGCCTCAAGGCGATCATCGGTATCTACTCGACCGCTCTCGGCCCCGCGCTCGGCGGCACCCGCTTCTACCCGTACGAGAGTGAGGAAGCCGCCCTCGCCGACGTCCTGAAGCTGTCCCGCGGCATGGCCTACAAGAACGCCATGGCCGGTCTGGACCTGGGCGGCGGCAAGGCGGTCATCTGGGGCGACCCGGTCAAGCTCAAGAGCGAGGCCCTCCTCCGGGCGTACGGCCGGTTCGTCGACTCGCTGCGCGGTCGTTACTACACGGCCTGCGACGTCGGCACCTACGTGCAGGACATGGATGTGGTCGCCCGCGAGACGCGCTATGCGACCGGCCGCAGCGTGGAGCACGGCGGCGCCGGTGACTCCTCGGTCCTCACCGCCTGGGGCGTCTTCCAGGGCATGCGGGCCGCGGCCGAGCACACCTGGGGCACCCCGTCGCTCGCCGGCCGTACGGTGGGCGTCGCGGGTCTGGGCAAGGTCGGCAAGTATCTGGCCGGTCACCTGCTCGACGACGGCGCGACGGTGGTGGCCACCGACGTGAACGAGGCGGCACTGGCGTGGGCCCGCACCACCTACCCGCAGATCACGTTGGTGGCGGACACCCAGACCCTGATCACTTCCGACATCGACGTCTACGCGCCCTGCGCCCTCGGTGGCGCGCTGAACGACGACACCGTGCCGGTACTGCGGGCCAAGGTCGTGACCGGTGGCGCCAACAACCAGCTCGCCCACGCGGACATCAGCAAGGTCCTGGTGGACCGGGGCATCCTCTACACCCCCGACTACGTGGTGAACGCGGGCGGAGTCATCCAGGTCGCCGACGAGATCCACGGCTTCAACTTCGACCGGGCCAAGCTGCGGGCCACCGGGATCTTCGAGACCACCCGGCGCCTTCTCCAGCTCGCTGTCGACGAGGGTGTCCCGCCGGCGGTCGCGGCCGACCGGCTCGCCGAGAGGCGGATGGCGGAGGTCGGCCGACTGCGTTCGATCTACCTCGGCTGAGGCGCTGAAATCACTGCCGCGCGCCGCCGGAGAAGGTCAACCGCGACGCGCGGCAGTGTCACACGCAACCCGAGGTGCCGAAGTAGGCATCGTCCATGTACCGTAAGACCCACGAGAGATGCCTGACGTCATCGGGGCCCAGCCTTCGGGCTGCCCCGAATTCTGTGCGAGGGGGTCGAGCCATGGGGCGCGGCCGTGCTAAGGCCAAGCAGACGAAGGTGGCCCGGGAGTTGAAGTACCACTCCCCGAACACCGACCTCACCGCCTTGCAGCGCGAATTGGCGGGAACCCGCCAATCGGACCGTCATTTCGACGACGACAACGATGAGTTCGTCGACGATGACGAGGACGACGCTGCGGAAGACCAGGACACCTGGGGTGACCAGGACTCCTGGTCACCTTCAAGGCGGAGCTGACCCCGTTTTCCACAGAGCACGCGGACTCACCGCGTGCTCCCGTGTGTCACGGGGTGACGATTCCTACGGTTGAACGACTGAAGCCCACGCGGCTCGTCCGCGTGGGCTTCAACCGAGCCGCGTCGATCTTCAGCGTGGGCGGTTGTTCCAGTTGTAGAACGTAGGGATGTTCTCAAAGTGGTTCCAGGCGCACACCGCCGAGCCGCCGTCTTCCGGTGAGTCCTCAGCGCGCTGTTGCCTGGCCGCTTCCGCCTCCGCGATGAGCGCGGCCAGCCCGGCCCGGGTGTCGTGCACCCGTGCCGTCACCGGATCCGTCTCCACGCCGTCAGACAGCCGTGGCTTCGTGATCTCGGGCATGGTCCAGCACTCCCTCCAATAGGCGAATCTTGCTGTTCCGGCAGTGGTTCGTCTCGGTCACGTCGAACCTGCCGTGTTCGAAGTACCGGTTGGCGGCGTGTGCTCCACCGCAGAAGCCGAAGTAGGGGCAGGTGTCACGGCACGCCTCTATCCCGGCCAGGAACTCGCGGATCCACAACGTGTCCTCCGCCGTGGCCAGAATCTCCGGCAGCGGCGTGGTCAGCACGTTGCCACTGGAGAAGTCGCCATACCTCGGGTCGTGGAAACCGGCCAGCTCGGGCGAGAGCAACACGACCGAGCCGTCGTGGGCGATCGTCGGGATCGGGTCCAGCCGGCGGGGCAGCAGGTCGTCGGCGTTGCCGTCGAGGACCGCCGCGGCATAGCGCAGCGACCACTCCACCTCCCGCAGGTGGATCCGTGGGTCACGGCGCCACGCGGTCACCAGCTCGGCCCAGAAGGCGCTCACCGCGGCCGGATCGTGCCGGTTGAGCCGGGTGTTGACCCCCTCCTGCTCCTCCACGTTGATGCCGAGGACCTCACAGCCGAGGGTGAGGAAGTACTCGTACAGCTCGGTGGCGACGCCCGGTCCAGGATCGCTGACCACGCAGAGGGTGGAGAACGGGATGCCGTGGGCCCTCAGCCGCTCGATGCCGCGCACGATGAGGTCGTAGGCGGGTTTCCCACCCCGGTCCACCCGATCTCCGTTACGCGACCGTGGGCCGTCCACGCTGACGCTGACCCGCACGTCACGCTCGGCGAAGAACTCGCACCACTCGTCGTCGATCAGGGTCGCGTTGGTCTGCACGTGATGCTCCACGCCGGCGCCGAACGGCGCGAACAACGCGGCGAGGTGGTCCCGGCCGGCGGCGAGCGGCTCACCGCCGTGCCACACCACCGAGAATCTGCCGGTACGGGCGAAGCCGGCCACCCCCTCGGCGACAGCCTCCGCGACGGTCACCGGCATACGCCGATTCTCCCGGCGTAACGGCAGGTAGCAGTACTCGCATGCGAGATTGCACAGGGTAGTGGGCTGCATGACGACGTAGCCGGGTTCTGCCGAGATGCCCCGCATCCCGCTCCACGCAACCGCCATGTCCCCGCACACTCCCGTCCGGCACTCCGTGACTCAGGTCAGGCTAGGCCTCGCGCTCCACAGTCCATGCGAAAGATCCGCATGTGCCGGACATCGACACACACGGATCATTTCACGTTCGGACTATTGCCAACCAGAATCACTTTCCGGTCAGCCCCGGGTGTACGACCCCATCATCTGGACCTCACCGGAGCCCTCGACGACCTCGCCGACCTGCCAGGCCTCGACACCACGGCCGGTCAGGTAGGCCATCGCCCGGTCCGCGTCGTCCGGGGAGACGACCGCGAACATGCCGACACCCATGTTGAAGGTGGCCTCCATCTCCGAGTCCTCGATCCGGCCCTTGGCCTGGATCAGGTCGAAGATCGGCTGCGGACGCCAGGTGGACCGGTCCACGATGGCATCCATGGTGGTGGGGAGCACCCGGTTCAGGTTGCCGGGGATGCCGCCGCCGGTGACGTGCGAGAAGGCCCGCACGTCGGTCTCCTCGATCAGGCCGAGGCAGTCCTTGGCGTAGATCTTGGTGGGGGTGAGCAGCTCCTCGCCGAGGGTGCGCTGAGTGCCGAAGTCGTCGACCACGGTGTCCAGGCGCATCCGGCCGGCACCCAGCAGCACGTGCCGGACCAGCGAGTAGCCGTTCGAGTGCAGGCCGGACGAGCGCATCGCGATGACCGCGTCGCCCAGCTCGACCCGCTCCTTGCCGAGGATCTCGCTCTCCTCGACCACACCGACGCCGGTCGCGGACACGTCGTACTCGTCGGGACGCAGCACACCCGGGTGCTCGGCGGTCTCGCCACCGAGGAGGGCGCAGCCGGCGTAGCGGCAGCCGTCGGCGATACCGGCACCGATCTCGGCCACCTTGTCCGGGACGACCTCGCCGCAGGCGATGTAGTCGAGCAGGAACAGCGGCTCGGCACCACAGGCCACCAGGTCGTCGACGACCATGGCGACCAGGTCGATGCCGATGGTGTCGTGGATGTCGAGCTGCTGGGCGATCACCAGCTTGGTGCCGACGCCGTCGGTGGACGAGGCCAGGATCGGGCTCTTGTACTTCGCCGTGTTCAGCCGGAACAGGCCGGAGAAACCACCCAGGTCACCGATCACCTCGGGCCGGGACGTCTTCTTCACCTTCGCCTTGAGCAGCTCGACGGCACGGTCACCCGCGTGGATCGAGACACCCGCCTCCGCGTACGTGGCCGAACGCTTGCGCTGTCCGCGTCCTGAGCCGGCCGTCCAGGGCTGACGGTCGCCTCCTTCGGCGCCGTTGGATCCGGCACTGTTGCGCTCGGACACGTGCGTCACGGTTCTCCCCTTAGCGGTTCTGTGTAACTGGAATCACGGGTGGTGCAGCGCGGTCGCGCCGCCAGGGCTGGCGACCAACGGCTCCGATGCCGCCCGGTCGTCTTTCGCGAACTCGCGAGCCTCGTAATCGCTCTCGAGATCGGCGACGGCGGCACTGGCCGCCTCAGGGGTCGAGCCCGGCATCGACGCCCGGCGGCCGACGCCCTCCAGGACGTGCTTACCGATCAGGTCGCCGGCCGGCAGCTCGATCGGATACTCCCCGTCGAAGCAGGCCATGCAGAGCCGGGACTTCGGCTGCTCGGTCGCCTGAACGAGGTTGTCGAGCGAAACATAACCCAGACTGTCGGCACCGATCGAACGGCGGATCCCGTCGATCTCCAGACCGTTGGCGATCAGCTCGGCCCGGGTCGCGAAGTCGATGCCGTAGAAGCACGGCCACTTCACCGGCGGCGACGAGATCCGGACGTGGATCTCGAGCGCGCCGGCCTCGCGCAGCATGCGGATCTGGGCACGCTGGGTGTTGCCACGGACGATCGAGTCGTCGATCACGACGATCCGCTTGCCGCGGACCACCTCGCGCAACGGGTTCAGCTTCAGCCGGATACCGAGCTGGCGGATGGTCTGCGACGGCTGGATGAAGGTGCGGCCGACGTAGGCGTTCTTCATGAAACCGGCGCTGTACGGAATACCGGAGGCCTCGGCGTAACCGATCGCGGCCGGGATGCCCGACTCCGGCACACCGATCACCAGGTCCGCCTCGACCGGATGCTCCTTGGCGAGCTTGCGGCCCACCTCGACCCGGGCCGAGTAGATGTTGCGGCCGGCGATCGTGGTGTCCGGGCGGGCGAGGTACACGTACTCGAAGAGGCAGCCCTTGGGCTCGGGCGCCGCGAAGCGGCTGGACCGCAGACCGTGCTCGTCGATCGCGATGATCTCGCCGGGCTCGACCTCGCGGACGAAGCTGGCACCGGTGATGTCCAGGGCGGCCGTCTCGCTGGCGACCACCCAGCCCCGCTCCATCCGGCCCAGCACCAGCGGGCGGACGCCCTGCGCGTCACGGGCGGCGTAGAGGGTGTGCTCGTCCATGAAGACGAAGCTGAAGGCGCCGCGCAGAGTCGGCAGCAGCTCCAGCGCGGCGGCCTCGACCGACAGGTCGGGACGGCCGGCCAGCAGCGTGGTGACCAGAGCGGTGTCGGAGGTGGAGTCACCCACCTCGAGGCCGCGGTCGGCGACCTCCTTGGCCAGCTCGGCCGTGTTGACCAGGTTGCCGTTGTGGGCCAGCGCGATCGTCGTGCCGGCCGGGGTGGCCCGGATCGTGGGCTGCGCGTTCTCCCAGTTGGAGCCACCGGTCGTGGAGTAGCGCGCGTGGCCGATCGCGAGGTGGCCGCGGAGGCTGGCCAGCGTCGGCTCGTCGAACACCTGGGAGACCAGGCCGATGTCCTTGTAGACAACGACTCCGGACCCGTCGCTCACCGCGATGCCGGCGGCTTCCTGCCCCCGGTGCTGGAGTGCGTAGAGCCCGAAGTACGTGAGTTTCGCGACCTCCTCCTCGGGGGCCCAGACGCCGAAGACGCCGCAGGCATCCTGGGGGCCGCGCTCCTGGGGGTCGAGATCGTCGGTCAGTAGGCCGTCGCCTCGGGGCACCTGCTCGCTCCCTCATGTCGGGGTCTGCACGGACCGCGAACTCGCTGGTCCGTCCGACCGACCAGTGTACGCGAGCCCACGGGAAGGGCACCCGGGCTCGTCAGGCGATGAGCGGCAGGTACTCGGTGAGGTCGGTCCGCACACCACTGGCCCGGAGGCGCCCGTCGCGCACCGCGTCGTTCCACGCGACGCGGCCGGTGGCCACGAGCAGCCAGGTAGTCGGATCCGTTTCGACCACATTGGGCGGTGTGCCTCGCGTGTGCCGCGGGCCGGCGACGCATTGAATCGCACCGAAAGGTGGAATCCGCACCTCCACCGAACGGCCAGGCGCCCGGGAGGACAACTCGGTCAGCAGTGCTCGCACGGCATCACGCAGCACCGCGCGGGCGGGCTCGACACCCCGGTCCAGCGCGTCCAACGCCTCGGCGACCGACTCGGATTTATTGTGCGCAGGAGACATGTCGGGACGATACGACCCGAGCTGAGGAGAACGGCACACCGCCCTGGGTCGCGCGAGTGACGTATGACAAGGCATAGTTGCCGACGGTGTACACGTCGCGGGATCCACCGGACATCGAAGGAACCGGGGACCGCGCGACCGGAAGGCGGTGGACGTGACAACGCACCTACGTGCCCGGACGGCCCAGGCCGGTGCGTTCCTGGCACTGGTCGGCGGCTTGGTGGCCGGTGTGCAATCCCCTACCCTGGCTGCCCCCCCAGAGATCCAGATTCAGCTGTCCAACAGCGAGGTCGACTCCGGAAGTACTGTAACCATGCAGTACACCGTGCGTAACCCCGGGGGCCAGGATCAGCAGGGTGACAACCGGGCCTCCATCAAGGTCAGCGGCATCAGCTGTTCCGGTCAATGCAGCCCCTCAGGCCAGCCGATTCAGCCCGAGGCCTCTGCGGACTTCAACGCCACGCTGACCGCACCCACCGTGAGCGCCGGGCAGAAGCAAACCGTCACGGTCACCGTGACCGTCACGCTGAACGGCGAGACCGGCACCCGCTCCGAGACGATCACCGTCAACGGGCCCGCGGCGCCGACCACCGTCCGGCAGGTCAGCGGCCGTATCAAGGACGACGCGGGCGCCCGCGTCTCCGGCGTCCAGGTGGTCATGAAGGACAGCCAGGGCCACTCGTACAACACGACCACCGACAGCAGCGGCGGCTACTCGTTCACCTCGTCGGACTCCGCTCCGATCGCGGTCGGCAGCATCCAGGTCGCCGCGGCCAAGTCCGGTTACGAGAGCGCCGACGCGACGGTGCAGGGCACCGCCGGCCGGACGGTGAACGTGTCGCTGACGATCAAGAAGGCGGCCGCCGAGACCTCGCCGACCCCGTCCGCGAGCGCCTCGGCCACCCCGGCGGCGACCGACGACGCCACCGACGAGGAGGACGGCACCGAGGAGGGTGACGGCGGTGTCAACAACATCGCCGGTGACACCCAGGAGACCTCGAGCACGACCGACGACGGCGGCAGCAGCTGGCTGCTGATCGTCATGGGCGGCCTGCTCGTCGCCGCCGGTATCGGCGTCATGGTGCTGGTCTGGATTCGCCGCAAGAAGGCCGAGGAACTCGGCTCGGACACCGGTCTCGGCCAGGCCGTCCCGGCGGGTGTCGGCGGTGGCGGCTACGGCGGTGGCTTCGACGCCACCCGGGTGGCCGCTCCGGTCGGTGCCGGCCGTGGTGGCGACGCCACGATGATCGCCCCGGCCGCCGGTATGGGCATGGGTGCCCGGTCCGGTGGGCTCGGCGACGCGCCCACGGTGATCCACCGGCCCGCGGAGGACGAGTTCCCGGACCCGTACGGCGCTCCGCTGCCGTCCGGCGGCGGCAACTACGGCGGCGGCGACCAGTGGGACGACCAGCAGCAGGGTGGGAACTACGGCGGCGGCAACTACGGCGGCGCGACGCAGACCTACGGCCAGCAGCAGGGCGGCTACAACGACGGCGGCCAGCAGCGGTATGACGAGCACACCAACATGTACCAGCCGGAGCCGTCGCAGCAGCCGCAGCGCTACGACGAGCACACGAACCTCTACCAGCCCGAGCAGGGCGGTGGGAACTACGGTGGTGGCAACTACGGCGGTGGTGGCGGTGGCTACGACCAGGGTGGTTACGACCAGGGTTGGAACGGTCAGGACGCCGGCGGCTACGGGCAGCAGGGTGGCTACGACCAGCAGGGCGGTTACGACCAGGGCGGTTACGACCAGGGTGGCTACCCGCAGCAGGGCGGCAACTACGGTGGTTACGATCAGGACGGGTACGACCAGCCCCAGCAGGGCGGCGGCTACCCCCAGCAGGGCGGCAACTACGGCAACGGCTACCCGCAGCAGCCCCAGCAGGGTCAGGGTGGCGGCGGCAACTACGGCCAGCGCCCCAACCGTGACTGGGACGGCAACTGACATAGCGAACCGATGAGAAAGGCCCCGCGCGAATCCGCGCGGGGCCTTTCTCATTGTCCGGCTATCAGGCGGGCGGGTCGATCGGGCCACCCGGCGCCTGCGGGCTGAGCTCCAGCGTCACCGAGCGGACCTCACCGGACGTCACCGGGGCGGCCTCATCACCGGCATCGCTGCCGGCCAGCTCGGCACTACCGCCGAACAGGTTGCGCAGAGTGGCTGACCACGCCTCACGCAGCTCCTCCAGCGGGATGGTGAACTGGCCCTCCACCTGGAGCGACGCCTCCTCGGAGGTGACGCCGAGCGGGGCGACCGGCACGCCGTGCTCAGCCACCAGGGCGAGGAACGCCTTGTCGTGCCCACGCGGCACGGCGACCAGAACACGCCCCGCCGACTCGCTGAACAGGTGGACGAACGGCGTGTTGCCGTCCTCCGGGAAGGTCACCTTCGCACCGACGCCGTGCCGCAACGTGCTCTCCACGAGCACCTGGGCCAGACCGCCGTCGGAGAGGTCGTGCGCGGCACTGACCAGGCCGGATTTCGAAGCCTGGGCCATCACCTTGGCGAGCGCCTGCTCGGCGGCGAGGTCGACCTTCGGCGGGCGGCCGCCGAGGTGGCCGTGGGTCACCCAGGCCCACTCCGAGCCGGAGAGCTCCACACGGGTCTCACCGAGCAGGAAGAGCAGGTCGCCACCGGCCTTGGCCGGACGCGGGAAGCCCATCGGGACGCGGCGGGCCACGTCGTCGAAGACACCGAGCACACCGACCACCGGGGTCGGGTGGATCGCCGCGGCGCCGGTCTGGTTGTAGAAGCTGACGTTGCCGCCGGTCACCGGCGTACCCAGCTCCAGGCAGCCGTCGGCGAGAGCCCGGCAGGCCTCGGCGAACTGCCACATCACGTGCGGGTCCTCGGGCGAACCGAAGTTGAGGCAGTCGGTCACCGCGACCGGCTCGGCGCCGGTGACGGCGACGTTCCGGTACGCCTCGGCGAGCGCGAGCTTCGCCCCCTCGTACGGGTCGAGGCGCGCGAACCGCCCGTTGCCGTCGACGGACAGCGCCACCCCGAGGCCGGTCTCCTCGTCGATCCGGAGCACACCGGAGTCCTCCGGCTGGGCCAGGATCGTGTTGCCCAGCACGTACCGGTCGTACTGCTCGGTGACCCAGGTCTTGTCGCACAGGTTCGGCGACGCGGCCATCCGCAGCACGGTCTCCCGCAGCGCGTCGCCGGTGGACGGACGCGGCAGCGTCTCGGCCCGGTCGGCCTGGAGCAGCATCACGTCGTTCGGCTCGCGGATCGGCCGGTTGTAGACCGGACCGTCGTCGGCGAGCGAACCCGGCGGCACGTCGACGACGACGTGGTCCTTCCACGTGATGAGCAGGCGGCCCGGGGTGCCGTCGGCGGCGGCCGCGGTGACCTCACCGATGGCGGTGGCCCAGACGCCCCACTTCTCGGCGACCGCGAGGACGGCGTCGAGATTCTCCGGCGTGACGATCAGGAGCATCCGCTCCTGCGACTCGCTGGCCAGGATCTCCGTCGGCGACATCGACGCCTCGCGCAGCGGCACCCGCTCCAGCCAGACCCGCATGCCGGTGCCCGCCGCGGCGGCCGTCTCGGTGAGCGCGCAGGTGAGGCCGGCGCCACCGAGGTCCTGGATGCCGGAGACGAGACCGGCGTCGTACAGCTCCAGGCAGCTCTCGATCAGCAGTTTCTCCATGAACGGGTCGCCGACCTGCACCGACGGGCGGCGCTGCTCGGCCTCCTCGTCGAAGGTGGCCGACGCCAGGACGGAGACACCGCCGATGCCGTCCCGGCCGGTCCGCGCACCGAGCAGCACGACGATGTTGCCGGTGCCGGTGGCCTCCTTCTTCTGGAGGCGCTCGACCGGCAGGACACCGATGCTGAGTGCGTTGACCAGCGGGTTGCCCTGATAACACGGGTCGAAGACGATCTCGCCACCGATGTTGGGCAGGCCCAGGCAGTTGCCGTAGCCACCGATGCCGGCAACCACACCGGGCAGGACCCGGGCGGTGTCGGGGTGGTCGTGGGCGCCGAACCGCAGCGGGTCCATCACCGCGACCGGGCGTGCGCCCATCGCCAGGATGTCGCGGACGATGCCGCCGACCCCGGTCGCCGCACCCTGGTAGGGCTCGACGTAGCTGGGGTGGTTGTGCGACTCGACCTTGAAGGTGACCGCCAGTTTCTCGGAGATCTGCACCACACCGGCGTTCTCACCGATGCCGGCGAGCATCCGGGTGTTCTGCGGCGCCTTCTCGCTGAACTGCTTGAGGTGCACCTTGCTCGACTTGTAGGAGCAGTGCTCGCTCCACATGATCGAATACATCGCCAGCTCGGACGCGGTGGGCCGCCGGCCCAGGATCTCGCGGATCTTGGCGTACTCGTCGTCCTTGAGCCCCAGGTCGGTGTAGGGCTGGAGCTCGTCCGGTGACTTCTCCGCCCGCTCGACGGTGTCGGGCTCGTCGGAGCCGGTAGCGAGCACGTCGGTCGCAGCGAAGCCACTCTGCTGCGTCGTCACTGTTGTCCCCCTGCGAGCTGACCGTCCGTCGCCAGGCTGCGCAGGACGGAGGTGAAGAAGCCGAGGCCGTCGAGCGACGGGCCGGTCAGCGCCTCCACGGCGTGTTCCGGGTGCGGCATGATGCCGACGACGTTGCCGGCCTCGTTGGTGATGCCCGCGATGTCGCGCTGCGAGCCGTTCGGGTTGCCCTTGATGTAACGGGCGATGACCCGGCCCTCGGCCTCCAGCGCGTCCAGCGTCCTGGTGTCGGCGACGAAGCAACCCTCACCGTTCTTCACCGGGATCAGGATCTCCTGGCCGGGGGTGAAACCGTTGGTCCAGGCGGTGTTCGTCGCCTCGACCTTCAGCCACTGGTCGCGGTTGCGGAAATGCAGGTGCTGGTTGCGGGTCAGTGCGCCGGGCAGCAGGTGCGCCTCGCACAGGACCTGGAAACCGTTGCAGATGCCGAGCACGGGCAGACCGCCCCGCGCCGCATCGATGATGGACTCCATCACCGGCGCGAACCGGGCGATGGCGCCGCAGCGCAGATAGTCGCCGTACGAGAACCCGCCCGGGAGGACGACCGCGTCGACGCCGTGCAGGTCCGGGTCGCCGTGCCAGAGGCGGACGACCTCGGCGCCGGCGATCCGGGCGGCGCGGGCGGCGTCCCCGTCGTCGAGCGAACCAGGGAAGGTGACCACACCGATCCGCATGGTCAGGCGACCTCCGCCGCAGCGGACTCGACGCGGATCTCGAAGTCCTCGATCACCGGGTTGGCGAGCAGCTTGTCGGCGATCTCACGGGCCCGGTCAAGGTCGGGCTCCCCAGTGAAATCAATCTCGATCCGACGGCCGATGCGGACAGAAGAGACATCGGTGACGCCGAGCCGGGGCAGCGCATTCGCCACCGCTTGACCCTGCGGGTCCAGGATCTCCGGCTTGAGCATGACGTCGACCACGACGCGAGCCACGGGCACTCCTGACTGATAGGTGTAAGCAGGCGAAGCCTACCCGGTAGGCCCCGTGGACGAGCCGGGGGCCGGTGTCGGCAGCCCGACCCGAGCGTCATTGAGCTGGGAATGCGCGTTCACATCGGGGCCATCATTCAGTGATATGTATCAATTGGAGTCTGGGCCGGAGGGTGAACGAAGCCTTAGTTTGCATTCGTCGATTTCTATTAACGTTCCCCAGAAGGAGATCTCGACGTGCGCATTCGACTCCTGGCCGCCCTCGCCGGCGCGGTCACGGCCATGCTCGCCCCCACCGCCGCCCATGCCGAACCGGCCGTCCCGAGCATCATCGGCGGTGGCACCGTGGCCTCGGCGCCGTGGGCCGCCGCGGTCTTCAGCAACGGCAGCTTCACCTGCTCCGGCACGATCATCTCGGCCAACTACGTACTGACCGCGCGGCACTGCGTCAGCGGCACCATGTCGGTCCGCGTCGGCAGCGTGAACTACGCGTCGGGCGGCGTCACCCGTACCGTCTCGTCCTCGTCCACCCGCTACGACCTGGCCCTGCTGCGCCTGAGCAGCTCGGTCAGCACCTCGTACATGCCGCTGTCCAGCGCGTACCCGCCGGTCGGCTCGACGAACAGCATCTACGGGTGGGGCATGACCTGCTACTCCGGCTGCTCGGCGTCGCCGACCCTGAAGACCGCCACGGTGCAGGTCACCTCGACCAACCAGACCGACGCCTACGGCGGCCGGGCGATCGGCAGCACCCGGATCAACGGCAACGCGTGGCGTGGCGACTCCGGCGGCCCGCAGGTCTACAACGGCTCCCAGGTGGGTGTCGCGTCGACCGCGGACGGCACGAGCCGGCAGTACTACGGCAGCGTCGCCTACAACCGGGCGTGGATCACCTCGATCGCGGGCGTCTGACGCCTCAGAGGATCGGCGCGGGTGCGTACGCCGCCGCTGAGGGATGCTGAGCGACGATCTCGGCGACCCGATCGGCGACCGCACGCACCTGCGCCGGCGCCGCGCCGACGAAGGCGGCGCGATCGGCGACCAGCGTGTCGATCTCGGCACGCGACAGCTGGAGGCGCTCGTCGCCGGCGAGCCGGTCGAAGAGGTCGTTGACCGCCACACCCTTCTCCCGCATGGCCAGTGCCACACCGACCGCGTGCTCCTTGATCACCTCGTGGGCGACCTCCCGGCCGACGCCCTTGCGCACCGCCGCGACCAGCACCTTGGTGGTGGCCAGGAAGGGCAGGAAGCGGTCCAGCTCGCGGCCGATGACCGCCGGGTACGCCCCGAACTCGTCCAGCACCGTGAGGAACGTCTGGAACAGCCCGTCGGTGGCGAAGAACGCGTCCGGCAGGGCCACCCGGCGCACCACCGAGCAGGAGACGTCACCCTCGTTCCACTGGTCGCCGGCCAGCTCGCCGACCATCGAGAGATAACCGCGGACGATCACCGCGAAGCCGTTGACCCGCTCCGAGGACCGGGTGTTCATCTTGTGCGGCATCGCCGACGAGCCGACCTGGCCCGGCTTGAAGCCCTCGGTGACCAGCTCCTGGCCGACCATCAGCCGGATTGTGGTGGCCAGCGAGGACGGACCGGCGACGATCTGGGCCAGCGCCGAGACCACGTCGAAGTCGAGCGACCGCGGGTAGACCTGGCCGACGCTGGACAGCACCCGCTTGAACCCGAGGTGCTCGGCGACCCGCTGCTCGAGGTCCTCGAGAGCGGAGGAGGAGCCGTCGAGCAGGTCCAGCTGGTCGGCCGCGGTGCCGACCGGGCCCTTGATGCCGCGCAGCGGGTAACGCCCGATCAGATCGTCGAGCCGCTCGTAGGCGATCAGCAGCTCCTCGGCCGACGACGCGAACCGCTTGCCCAGCGTGGTGGCCTGTGCCGCCACGTTGTGCGACCGGCCGGTCATCACCAGGTCGGAGTGCTCGACGGCGAGCGCGGTCAGCCGGGCCAGGGCGGCCACCACGCGGTCGCGGATCAGCTCCAGCGACGCACGGATCTGCAGCTGCTCCACATTTTCGGTCAGGTCGCGGGACGTCATCCCCTTGTGGATCTGCTCGAAGCCGGCCAGCTCGCTGAACTCCTCGATGCGGGCCTTCACGTCGTGCCGGGTGACGCGCTCGCGCTCGGCGATCGACGCCAGGTCGACCCGGTCGAGCACCGCCTCATACGCCTCGACGGCGCCCTCCGGGACATCGACGCCGAGATCACGCTGGGCCTTGAGAACCGCCAGCCAGAGCTTGCGCTCCATCCGGATCTTCTCCTCCGGGGACCAGAGGGTGACGAGGTCGGCGGAGGCGTACCGGGCGGCGAGCACGTTCGGGATGGTCACGGCACCGATTCTGTCACGGGTCGCGATGCGTCCTCCGGCAGCCGGTGACGCAGGGTGCGGACATCACGGCTGGCCAGCATGCCCAGGGTCGCGACGACGGCCACCACGCCGGCTCCGATCAGCGCCGCCCGCAGACCGGTCACCTCGGCGATCGGGCCGATCGCCACCTGACCCAGGGGGATCGCGGCGAAGGAGCCGACCATGTCGTACGAGTAGACGCGCGCCAGCCGGTCGGCGGGCACGTGCTCCTGCATCGTGGTCTCCCAGGCGATCCCGAACTGTTCGAGTGTCAACCCGGTCACGAACATCGCCAGGAACAGCGCCCAGAGCTGCGGATAGCCGCCCAGCACGAACAACGGCAGCGCCATGCCGAAGCAGCTGACCACGCCGACGAGGAGCAGCCGGCGCAGTTTCAGCCGGATGGCCAGCAGGCCGCCGAGGATCATCCCGGCCGTCTCGGCGGCGAGCACCAGCCCCCAGGCCGGGCGGCCGATGGTCTGGTCGGCGACGACCGGACCGAGAACATACAGCCCTCCGCTCCACGCCGCGTTGAGCAGCGAGAACCCGGCCACCACCACCCACAGCCAGGTGCGGGACCGGAACTCCACCCACCCGGTCCGCAGGTCGGCGAGCACATGCGAACGCTCTCCCGACCGGGCCGGCATGGTGACCCGGACGAGAGCGAAACAGAGCCCGGCGACGACGAACGTGGCCGCATCGACGGCGATCCCGACACCGGGGCCGAGCGCCGCGATCGTCACTCCGGCGATCGGGGCGCCGAGGACCATCGCGCTGTTCAGGCAGATCCGGCTGAGGGCGATGGCCTGCAGGCGCACCCGTTCGGGCACGGTCAGCGGCAACAGTGCCGCGCTGGCCGGGAGCGCCACCGCGCTGGCCACCCCGTTCACCACCGAGAGGGCGACCAGCAGAGGGACCGTCGCGGTCCCGGTCAGCACCAGGACGGCGACCGCGGCCTGGGTCACCGCGGCGGCGGCGTTCGACCCGACCATCAGCAGGTGCCGGGGCAGCCGGTCGGCGAGCACTCCACCGAAGAGCAGGAAGAGCACGTTGGCCAGGGTCCGGGCGCCGACGACCAGGCCCAGGTCCCGGGCCGAGCCGGTCAGGTCGAGAACGGCGAAGGCGAGGGCGATCGGCGCGAACGAGTTGCCCAGCGCGTTGACCGTGCGACCGGCCAGCAGGAACCGGTAGGAGACGTGCCGCAGCGGCGCGAGCCCGTTCACGAGGACTCCTCCTGCCGGTGCGAGAACATCGCGATCGTGGTGCTGGTGCGCACGGTGCCGGAAGTGCGCGGTGGCTTGGCGGCCCGGTGGAGGTCGTCGAGGGCCCCGGAGATCCGGTCGCGGATCGACAGCCAGGTCTCCGGCTCGATCCAGAAGTCGCCGTCGCCGAGCAGATTGCCGCGCTCCGCGAACCGGGCCTTGGCGCTGCGCCTGATCAGCTCGTGCGCGATCGCCGCGTAGTCGGCTCGGCGCTGCTCGTCCGACGGAGGCCCGCCGACCGGGTCGCGGTGGGTGTCGTAGCGATACCGCTTGGCGACGCCACCGCGGATCTTCTCCTCACCGGCCACCGCGATCATCCCGCCGGACAGGAGATTGCGCAGGTGGTAGCTGGCGTTGGCGTGGGTCAGCCCCAGCTCACGGGCCACCTCGGCCGCGGTCAGCTCGGCGCCGGTCAGCAGGGACATGATCTGCAGCCGGATCGGATGGGCCAGCGCCCGCAGCGCCGCCTTGTCACCGTCTCCCAAAGACATGTTGGGGAGCCTAGACACAGGCCGCCCCGACTGTCCAACGTTTATTTGGGAGTGGCACACTGCACGAGAAAGCGGCATTCTCGCTAAAGTTACCGGCGAGTAAACCGGCGAATTCCGAGAGGACAGCTGATGACTGATTTCAACCCCGAGTCGCTCGCGTCGATCGGCCCGAAGGAGTTCACTCAGCTGGTCAAGTCCACCTCGGACGCCAAGATCACTGAGGTGATGGCCTCGGAGAAGCGCACGAAGATCCTCGACGAGGTCTTCAACCGGATGCCCGGGCTCTTCCGCGCGGACCGGGCCGGCGACACCGCCACCGTCATCCACTGGATCATCACGGGCGGCCACGAGGGTGCATCCGACACCTACGAGACAGTGATCGAAAATGCGACCTGCACCGTGACCAGCACACCGGTCCGCGATCCCAAGCTCGCGATGACCATGGACGGCCTGACCTTCCTCAAGATCGTCTCCGGCACCGGCAACCCGGTCATGCTGTTCATGACCGGCAAGATCAAGACCAAGGGCGACGTCACCCTCGCCACCAGCATCCCCAAGCTCTTCGACATCCCCAAGGGCTGAAACCCCCCTCTGGGGTACGGCTAAAGAAAGCCGTGGTCACGGGCGTAGAGGGCGGCCTGGGTCCGATCCCGTAGGCCGAGCCGGGCCAGGATGTTCGAGACGTGGTTCTTGACCGTTCCCTCGCTCACGTAAAGCTGCGCGGCGATCTCCCGGTTGGTGGCGCCCCGGGCGATCAGCCGCAGCACCGCCCGCTCCCGGTCGGTCAGGTCGATCCGGGGCGTGGCGGCCACCGGACTCCGGTCCAGAGCCGTCACGAGCCGGCGCAGCACCGCACTGTCGTGCTGGTCGACGCCGGCGCTGGCCAGCCGTACCGCCTGGGCCAGCTCTTTCGGTGGTAGGTCCTTGAGCAGGTAGCCACCGGTTCCGGCTCGGAGCGCGCGGACGACGTATTCCTCGTCGTCGAAGGTGGTCAGCATCAACACCCGGCAGGCCGGCAGCCGCTCCCGCAGCAGTTCCGCCGCCCGCAGGCCGTCCAGGACCGGCATCCGGACGTCCATCAGCACCACGTCCGGCGCGGTCGCCACGGCCAGCTCGACAGCGGCGCGACCGTCGGCCGCCGTACCCACCACCTCGATGCCCGGCTCGATGCTCAGCAGCGAGGCGATGCCCTCCCGGATCAGGGCCTGGTCGTCGGCGACCAGCACGCGAACCGGCACGTCGGTCATCGCGCCGCCACCGGGACGCTCGCGGTGATCCGGGTGCCGTGGCCGGGGCGCGATTCGATCCGCACGCTCCCGCCCAGCGCCGCGAGGCGTTCCCGCATCCCGGTCAGGCCGCCGCCCGAGGTGGCCTCCGGCTCGAAGCCGCGGCCGTCGTCCTCCACCTCGAGCACCGCCTCGTCCTCCGTGCCGCGGACCGCGACCCGGACCAGGCCGGCCTCCGCGTGCCGCCGAGCGTTGGTGAGCGCCTCCTGAGCGACCCGATAGAGCGCCTCGGCCCCGGCCCGCCCGGGCCCACCGGCCCCCTCTCGACCACCTTCGATCTCCGGGTCGCCAAGCTTGGCCGGACCCCCTAGGTCAGCCGGACCGCCGAGGTCGAGGACCACTCGGAAATGCGGGTCGTCCAGGCCCTCGACCAGCGCGTACAGGGCGGTGGCCAGGGAGAACGGCTCGACTCGGAGGGCTCCGACGGACTCGCGTACCTCGCGCAGCGCCCGGCCCGCGGCCCGATGCGCGTCGGCCACCGCGCGGTCCGCGGACTCCGGATCCCGTTCCCGGAACGCCTCGGCCTTCGCCAGTTGCACGCTGATCGCGGTCAGATGGTGACCGACGCTGTCGTGGATGTCCCGGGCCAGCCGGTTGCGTTCGCTCGCGGCGCTCAGCTCGGCGACCCGCTCCTGGGTGGCGGTCAGTTCCGCCACCAGCCGTTCGGCCTGCACCCGGCTCCGGCTCTGTTCCACCGCGACCGCGGCGGTGGCGACCGCCAGGACCAGGCCGATGAAGAGCATGAACAGTTCGGAGACGACCTCGGGATCGGTCCGGCCGCCGGCGACCGTGGTGGTCCTGGTCAGGGCCATCACCAGATAGAACGTCGCCAGCCCGATCCCGGCGGCACGGCCCAGCCAGAAGTAGGCGAAGAACGGCACCAGCACGAAGAGCGCGCGCGAGAATCCGGCGCCGTCGGCCGCGTACACCGTCTCCAGCAACACGATCCGGATCAGCAGCATGGCCATCGACCATCCCCGCGTGCGGGGACGCCGCCAGTCCACCTGCTCGACCACGAGCAGCGCGACCAGACCGGCGAGGTAGACGGCCAGCTCGACGCGTGACCAGTCCGGGGCCAGGCCGGCGCCGACGTAGTAGAGGCCGGTGAGCATGACGGCGGTGTAGAGGAGCGAGGCCATCCAGCGCAGCGGCGGAGCGTCCACAGCCATGTCGCCACGCTAGGTGACCACGGGCCGCCGCGACCAGGGCGGCCGTCGATGTCTGGCCACAGGTCATGTGCCGGATGGCGGGCCGCTCCCACCGGTCCTGGCCGGGCGGCACTGTCCCGGCCCAGGCCGCTCCGGTCACGGTGGTCGGCATCCACATCGACCTGGGAGTTCGATCATGTCCGACCGGAACCTGTACCGCCTCGCGGCCCTCACCGGCCTAGCCGGTGGTGTCCTCACCCTGGTAGCCGTTGCCCGGCGTGCCGGAGTGCTGCCGGAGAACGCCTTCACCCACGCCCTGGCACCGCCCGCCTCGGCGCTGCTGCTGCTCACCCTGACCGCGCTCTACCTGCGCCAGCGGCGGGAGGCGGGCCGGCTCGGGCTGGCCGGGTTCGTGCTCAATCACCTCGGGCTGAGCGGGCTCTTCGCGATCGAGTTCCTCACCCACGCCGTCCTGCAATACCAGGACGCGGCGGCCCGGGAGGCCGTGCTCACCGGGCCGGGACGACCGTACTTCCTGGTGGTCGCCCTGATGTTCTTGATCGGGGTGGTGCTCTTCGGTGTCGCGTCGTGGCGTGCCGGGGTGCTGCCCCGCGCGGCCCTGGCCCTTTACGTGCCGGGGCTCAGCGCGGCGTCGCTGCGGGCCGCCGTCCCCGAGGCGATCTATCTCGGTGGGCTGGTGGCCGGGGCCGCGGGCGTCCTGTGGCTCTCCGTCGCGCTGCTGCGGGACGCCACGCGGCCGGTCGTCACAGCGTGATGCGGCCTTCGACGGCGCGCAGGGCGATGTCGGTGCGGTACTGGGCGCCGTCCAGACGGATCTGGTCGACCAGGGCGTAGGCGGCCTCGCGGGCACCGGTCAGGTCGGCGCCGGAGGCGGTCACGCTGAGCACCCGGCCACCGGCCGAGACCAGAGCCCCGTCAGCGTTCCGGGCGGTTCCGGCATGGATCACACCGGGCCGCTCGGCGCCCTCGATGACGTCACCGACCCGCGGCACACCGGGATAGTTGTGCCCGGCCACGACCACGGTGATGGCCGAACCCGACTTCCACCGCAGCGGCTCGTGCTCGGCCAGCGTGCCGGTTGCGGCCGCGTTGAGCAGGCCGGCCAGCGGCGACTCCAGCAGCTCGAGCACCACCTGGGTCTCCGGGTCACCGAAACGGGCGTTGAACTCGATCACCTTCGGGCCGGCCGGGGTGAGCGCGAGACCGACGTAGAGCAGGCCGGCGAAGGGCGTGCCCCGGCGGCGCATCTCGGCCAGCGTCGGCTCGACGGTCTCCCGCAGCACCCGCTCGGTCAGGTCGGCCGGCGCCCAGTCCAGCGGGGCGTAGGCACCCATGCCACCGGTGTTGGGGCCCTCGTCTCCGTCGGAGAGCCGCTTGAAGTCCTGCGCCGGCATCAGCGGAGCGGCCGCGGTGCCGTCGGTGACCACGAAGAGCGAGACCTCGGGACCGGACAGGTACTCCTCGATCACGACGGTGCCGCAGGCCTCGGCGTGGATCAGGGCCTCGTCGAGGTCGTCGGTCACGACCACGCCCTTGCCCGCGGCCAGCCCGTCGTTCTTCACCACGTAGGGCGCGCCGAGCTCGGTGAGCGCGGCCCGCACCGCCTCCATGTCGGAGCAGGCGAAGGATCGCGCGGTCGGCACCCCGGCCGCGATCATGACCTCCTTGGCGAACGCCTTGGAGCCCTCCAGCTGTGCCGCGGCGGCGGACGGGCCGAAGCAGGCGATGCCCTTGGCCCGGACGGCGTCGGCGACACCGGCCACCAACGGGGCCTCCGGGCCGACCACGACGAGGTCGGCGCTCAGCTCGACGGCGAGCGCGGCGACGGCGGCCGGGTCGGTCGCCTTCACCTCGTGCAGCTCGGCGACCTGGGCTATACCGGGGTTGCCCGGCGCGGCGGCCAGGAAGTCGACGGACGGGTCGTTGGCGAGCCCGACGGCGAGCGCGTGCTCGCGCCCACCGGAGCCGATCAGAAGTACGCGCACGACGGCCCATCCTACCTGCGGTGGCGTCGCGTAAACTTTCGCAGTACCCGGACTCCTCCAGGTACGACCTTGGGGAAAGGCATATCTAAAAGTGCCGGTGATCGTGTTGGTCGGCGCCCAGTGGGGCGACGAGGGCAAGGGTAAGGCCACGGATCTGCTGGGTGACCGGCTCGACTACGTGGTCAAGTTCAACGGTGGCAACAACGCGGGCCACACCGTCGTCATCGACGGCGAGAAGTACGCGCTCCACCTCCTCCCGAGCGGGATCCTCTCCCCGGGGGTCGTACCGGTGATCGGCAACGGCGTCGTCGTCGACCTCAACGTGCTGTTCCAGGAGATCGACGGGCTGGAGGCCCGCGGCATCGACACGTCCCGTCTGCGGATCAGTGCCAACGCGCACGTGATCGCCTCCTACAACCGCACCCTCGACAAGGTCACCGAGCGTTTCCTCGGTTCGCGCCGGATCGGCACCACCGGCCGTGGCATCGGCCCGACCTACGCCGACAAGATGAACCGGATCGGCATCCGGGTGCAGGACCTCTTCGACGAGTCGATCCTGCGGCAGAAGGTCACGGCGGCGCTGGGCTTCAAGAACCAGGTGCTGTCGAAGATCTACAACCGGACCGGGGCGAAGGTCGACGACGTCGTCCAGGAGCTGTTGTCGTACGTCGAGCGGCTCCGGCCGTACGTGGCGGACACCGCCCTGGAGCTGTCGAACGCGATCGACGACGGCAAGGTCGTGCTCTGCGAGGCCGGCCAGGCCACCCTGCTCGACGTCGACCACGGCACCTACCCGTTCGTGACCAGCTCCAACGCGACGGCCGGCGGCGCCTGCACCGGTTCCGGCATCCCGCCGACCCGGATCGACCGGGTGGTCGCCGTGCTCAAGGCGTTCACCACCCGTGTCGGTGAGGGCCCGTTCCCGACCGAGCTGCACGACAAGTTCGGTGACTACCTGCGCGAGGTCGGCCACGAGTACGGCACGACCACCGGCCGCCCGCGCCGGATCGGCTGGCTCGACCTGGTGATCGGCCGTTACGCGCAGCGGATCAACGGGGTCACCGACTTCGCGATGACCAAGCTCGACAACTACGACGGGCTGGACGAGATCCCGGTCTGCGTGGCCTACGAGGTCAACGGCGTCCGGCACGACGAGATGCCGGTCAACCAGACCGACTTCCACCACGCGCAGCCGATCTTCGAGACGCTGCCCGGCTGGAAACAGGACATCTCCGGCTGCCGCAAGTTCGAGGACCTGCCCCAGGAGGCGCAGGACTTCGTCGAGTTCGTCGAGGCCCGCATCGGCGCCCGGATCTCGATCGTGGGTGTGGGTCCCGGCCGCGAGGCGGTCATCGAGCGTCACTCGGTGCTCGGCGGGGTCTGATGTATGACGTCGTTCTCCTGAGCCTGGCCGAGGGCTCGGGCGATTCCTGCGGCTCCGGTGATTCGGGCTGCGGAGGCTGCAACGCCGTGTGCGCCACTCCCCGTACCCCGGTTCTGGCCTGCGCGGACGCGCTGCGTGCGGCCGGGGCCGAGGTGGAGACCGTGCTGGCCGGTTCCGATCAGGAGATCGACGCGGTCCTGGCCAGGTTCGACGGTCCGGCCCGGCCGGACGGTCTGACCTGGCCCGATCCGGACACGAAGGTGCGTCTGGTGGTGGCGACCGCGACCGACGGCCAGCTGCGCGCCGTGATGCGCCGGCTGGTCCGGCGGTACGCTCCGCCGCCCAGCAAACGGCCCGGCGATCTGGCCGACGGGCGGACCGTTCCGGACCTGCCGGCGGTCGCGATCCTGCCGCTGGACCCGGCCAACACCGAGGACCTGGCGGCCCAACTGGGCCTGCCGCGGACGCCGGCCGCTGTCGCCGCCGCTGTGATGAATGGGACGGTCCGGCGTCTCGACCTGCTGCGCAACGACGGCGGTTCGGTGACTCTGGACGGGGCGCTGCTCGGCGGCTCCGACGACAACGGGCGGGCCGTGCCCTGGCGGGGCCGGGTCGAGGTCGACGATGCGGTGCTCACCGACGGGGCCGAGCCGGTGCTCGCCTGTGTGATCGGCAACGCGGCGGGCTATGCCGAGTTCGACGGCCTCCGGCTGCTCGCCGACGGCGATCCGACCGATGGCCGGGTCGAGGTTGCTGTCGCGGTCCCGGTGGTCGTCAAAAAGCTGTTCAAGGGCACGAGGGTACGAGTGGAGGTACGCCGGGTCCGAGGACGCGCGGTGTCCGTCCTGCCTCGTGAGGGTGACCTCCAGTTCCTCGACGACGGGGTGGCGGGATCGACGAGCCGCAAGCGATCCTGGTGGACCGAGCCGGGTGCCTGGGCGGTGTACGCGGGCTGAGGTCCGTGCAACTCTGGACGGACAGCAGAGCCAAGATTTCGTGATACCGGAGGTCTCATCCGTGGCGGACGAGAACGCCGACCGTGTCTACGTCCCGGGGGCCGAGTCTTCGACTCCCGCCCGGGATGTGGAGCCCTTCTGGGCCGACGAGCCCGAGACGCCGGTGCACGGTCGTGCCGTGCCACTGGCCGATCGTGTGCCACCGGTCGGGATGGTCCAGGTCGAGCCGGGCGTGTTCCGGCCGGCCGACGGTCCGCCGCTGCCACCCGGGGTGCACGTGCCCGCGCAGCGCTTCTCGTCACCCGCTCCGGACGGGCCGCCGGTCGGACCGCCGTCAGCCGGCCCCTCGGAGAGCCAGGCCGTCGCCGACTCGCCGTGGGCCCAGCCGCTGCACCGCCCGACGCAACCGGTGGAGCAGCGGCCGGTGGCCCCGCAGCCGCCGCCGCCCGTCGCTCCACCGCCGCCCGTCGCTCCACCGCCGCCCGTCGCTCCACCGCCGCCCGTCCAGCAACCGGTGGATCATCGCCCGCTTGGCCAGCAGCCGCAGCCTGGTCCCGAGGCGGACCCGTTCCAGGAGCTCAACTGGATGGTGGACGGGACGCCGACGGCCGAGGAGTTCGCGCGGCGACGGCTGGCCCGGCCCGCTCAGCAGAGCGCCACCATGGGTGCCCGGGCGATGCTGCAGAAGGGCATGTTCGGCCTGGTCAAGCTGTCCCCCGGGCAGCGCGAGCTGGAGTACAAGCAGGACGTCGAGATGGTCCGCCGCAACTTCGGCGGGCTGCGTCAGGTGACAGTGGTCAACCCGAAGGGCGGCGCCGGCAAGACGGTGGCCGTGCTGCTGCTCGCCATGACGTTCGGGCAGAAACGTGGCGGCTACGTCCTTGCCTGGGACAACAACGAGACCCAGGGCACCCTCGGCATGCGGGCGCAGCAGGACTTCCACGCCCGGACGGTCCGCGACATGATGCGTGACCTCCATCTCTTCCAGGGCGCGCAGGGCCGGGTCGGTGACCTCTCGCAATACGTGCGGGCCCAGGGCGAGGGCATGTTCGACGTGCTCGCCTCGGACGAGTCGGCGACCGCCGGTGAGATGCTGACCGCGGCGTCGTTCGCCGAGATCCGTGACGTGGTGAGCCGGTTCTACAAGCTGATCTTCGTGGACACCGGTAACAACGTCCGCGCGGAGAACTGGCAGGCCGCGATGGACGCCACCGACCAGCTGGTGATCACGATGTCGGCCCGTAACGACTCGGCCGAGACCGCGGCCCGGGCGCTCGACCATCTGGAGCAGAGCGGCCGCCGGCGACTGGTCCGGCAGGCCGTGACCATCGTCACGATGCCGCCGACCCGCAAGGACATCGACCTCCAGTGGATCCAGCAGCATTTCGCCGCCCGGACCAGGGCGGTACTGGTCGCCCCCTACGAGCGGCTGATCGACTCGGGTGAGCCGATCCGTTACGGCGAGCTCTCCAGCAACACGAAGGACGCCTGGTTGAAGATCGCCGCAGCGGTCGCGGACGGTCTCTGACACCGCCGGCGCGCCCGGTGAGAACGACGCCGCCGGCAGGCCCGGTGAGAACGACGCCGTCGGCGGGCCCGGTGAGAACGACGCCGCCGGCGGGCCCGGTGGGGACCAGGCCCGCCGACGTGGTGGATCAGGTCAGGGCGTCGGCGGCGGCCGGGTCGCTGTCCCTCAGGAACTGGGCGCAGCGGGCCGCCTCGTCCGCCTCACCGATCTGGGCGGCGGCCTGCGACAGGGCGTGCAGGCAGCGGAGGAAGCCCTGGTTGGGCTCGTGCGACCACGGGACCGGGCCGTGGCCCTTCCAGCCGTTGCGGCGCAGCGCGTCGAGACCACGGTGGTATCCGGTCCGGGCATAGGCGTAGGCGGTCACCGGCTCGTCGGCGGCCAGAGCCGCGGCGGCCAGCGGCGCCCAGGCGGCACTGTAGGCGGGGTACTTGGCGGCGACCGCCTTGAAGGCCTGCTCGGAGCCCGTCGCGGCGGCCTCGGCCAGGGCCTTGTCGGCCTCGGCGTCGGCGGGCAGTCGGGTGGCCGGCGGCTCGGGAAGGAGGTTCTGCATGCCCCCATTCAACCCGTCCGGACCGTGTTCATTCCGCACCGGCCGCGTTTCGCCGCATGAACAGTCAGTCCCAGGCCGTGCCGAGGCGGAACAGGCGGTCGGCGTACTCGATCTGGGTCTGCCAATCGGCCGGCCACGCCGCCAGGCCGAGGGAGGCGCCGGCGAACGCACCGGCCAGGCAGGCGATCGAGTCGGAGTCGCCGGAGGAGGCCGCGCCGCGGCCGACGACGGCGACCGGCTCGTCCGGTGAGACCAGGTAGACGTAGAGGGCGGTGGCCAGCGCCTCCTCGGCGATCCACCCGGCGCCGGTGCGCAGGCAGGGGTCACCGGTGTGATCGCCGCCGGCCAGGGCCTCGGCCACCCGGTCCAGGGCGGCCGCGCACTCGTCCCAGCCACGGGCGATGAACTCCTCCGGCGAGGTCACCGCCGGGCGGTGCCACAGGTCGCCGAGCCAGTCGCCGCGATAGACCTTGCGTTGCTCGGCACAGCGGTCCCGCAGCGCGGCGAGCAGGTCCGACGGCGCGAGACCCTCGCGGAGCCAGAGGACGGCGTACGCCGTGAGCTCGCTCGCCGCCAGCCCGGTCGGATGCCCGTGCGTCAGTGCGGCCTGGAACTGTGCCGCCCCGGCCCGCTCGTCGTCGGTGAGACCGGGCACCAGACCGACCGGGGTGACCCGCATGTTCGCCCCGCAGCCTTTCGAGTCGGCCTGGGTGGCCCGGGTCCAGGCCCGGCCGTCGGCGAGGTTGCCGATCGCCCGCAGGCAGGTCATCCCGGGAGCCCGATCGTTCTCCGGGCTGGCCGCCCACTCCAGGAAGCGCCGCCGAAGCACCGGCTCGAGCGCCTCGGGAGTGACCGCGGCCGCCTCACGCAGGGCCTCACCGACCGCGAGCGCCATCTGGGTGTCGTCGGTCACCAGCGC
Source organism: Actinoplanes subglobosus (assembly GCF_042650585.1). Taxonomy (NCBI): domain Bacteria; kingdom Bacillati; phylum Actinomycetota; class Actinomycetes; order Micromonosporales; family Micromonosporaceae; genus Actinoplanes; species Actinoplanes subglobosus. Next base: position 186,272 of record NZ_JBHSBL010000014.1, on the reverse strand, counting down.
CGGCTCACCGACCAGCTGGCGCGGGCCGCCCGGACCGTAGCGGGCCACGATGGTCGCATACTCCTGGAACTCGGTCGGTTTCCCGAGCGAGTCCCCGTAGGCCAGACCGAACAGTGATCCCGTCGCAGCGCGCATGCGCCAACTCTAGGTAGTACGTCAACGACTCGCTCGGTTCGAGCAAGATGGACTTCATGCCCGATCCCCTGCAACCAGTCCTCGGCGGCGACGCGCCCTTCGACGCGACCGCCGACGAGATCGAGACCCGAGCCGAGCTGGACGTGCACCTGGCCAAGAACACCCTGGCCGGCCTCTGCGTCCTGGGCCTGCGACTGGACCGCGACCCGCCGGACCTGACCGGTGTGGATGTGCGCGACACCATGTTCGTGGGCTGTCACCTGGCCGGTTTCGAGGTGGAGTCCGACCTGATCCTGCGCGGGGCGCACGTGGTCCCGCCGTTCGACGGGCGGCCCTATCCGACCCATCCGGCTCTGCTCTACACGCCCGAGGACCTGTCCGCCGGCTTCGCCGAGCAGGGCTTCGCCGGGATGTACGACACGGTCGTCTACCGCCATTTCGTCGACCACGGCGGCGCGGTCCCGGACATCCGGGAGGCGCTCGCCCAGCGTCTGCACGACGCGGGGATCGACAACGCGCTCGGCAAGGCGCTCAACGAGTGGGCGGCGGCGCACGGGACCCGCGGTGCGATCGGGATCATGGGCGGGCATGCGGCACCGCGGGGCTCCGAGCCGTACCGCATGGTCGCGTCCCTGGCCCGGCGCCTGGCCGCCGCGGACCGGCTGATCGTGACCGGCGGGGGTCCCGGGGTTATGGAGGCCGCCAACCTGGGCGCCTATTTCGCGTCCTTCGACGAGGCCGCCCTGGCGACCGCTGTCGACCGGCTGGCGGTGGCGCCGCACTTCATGGACCACGAGCCCTACACGGCGGCGGCGCTGTCGGTGCGGGCCGCGCATCCGCTGCCGTCGCTCGACGTCGCCGGGCGGCTGCGGCACGGCGGTCTGGCCCTGCCCACCTGGCTGTACGGCCACGAGCCGGCCAATCTGTTCGCCGGCCAGATCGGCAAGTACTTCTCCAATGCCGTCCGGGAGGACTCGATCCTGCGGCTGGCCCGGGGTGGCATCGTGTTCGCCCCCGGCTGGGCCGGCACCGTGCAGGAGATCTTCCAGGCCGCGACGAAGACGTTCTACGCCACTGACGGGCCGTCCGGGGCGTACGTGTTCCTCGGTGTGGAGCACTGGTCGCGGCTGCCGGTGGCCGAGTTGCTCGGTCCGCTGCTGGCCCGTTCGCCCCATGGCGACCAGTCCCATCTGATCGTGATCACCGACTCCCTGGACGAAGCCATGGCCGCACTCTCCCGGTAGTGGCGCGGCTACCGCACACTGCTGCCATGGAAGCGTTGCTGATCGTCCCGGTGATCCTGGGCTTTGTGATCGTCGTGTTCGCCGTGGTGTTCATCGTGAGGCTGATCGGGTCCAGCACCAAGGCCGCCTATCGGGACGGGCGGTATGGCAAGGGCCGGTCACGCAGTGGCGGTTCGTGGGCGGCGGGCGGTGCGGCCTACCACCACAACCACCACGACGGGAGCAGCGGCTCCTGGGATTCGTCGGACTCGTCCTCGTCGTCCTCTTCCTCCGACAGCGGGGGAAGCTGGTGGGGCGGCGGGGACAGTGGCGGCTCGTCCTGGGGCGGCGGCGACAGTGGCAGCTCGTTCTCCGGCGGCGGGGACAGCGGTGGCGGCGGCGGCTACTGAGCCCCTACACCACTGAGGCCCTATGCCACGTGCACGCGGCGCCAGTGTGCCGCCGGTAGGTCGCCCTCGGGGACGTCGGTGATGCCGTTCTCGTCCATGGCGTTGTAGATCGCGAGGCGCGCGCCGTCGAACAGGAACTCGACGGCGTGCAGCACCCGGGGCCGCCAGTCGGCCGAAGTGGTCCGCTCGATGACGTTGACCGCCCGGAGCGGCCGGCCCCGGGCCCTGCGCAGCGCGGCGTGCGGGTCGGGCCGCCAGTCGAAATGCTCGTAGAGATCCACCGGGACCTCCATGTCGATCTGGTCCCAGGTGATCGCACACTCATCGAACTTACGGTGAGTGATCTCCACGCGACTCAGTCCGAAGTCGAGGATCACCGGACCGTCGGCGAACCATCCACGCTCGGCGACATCCCACATCAGCCAGCTCGATCGCAGTCTCTTGCCGATGAGCCGCACGAACATGTGTCGATGAGTGGCTGCGAGGGCCTCGGCATCGTGATGCCACTCGGGTTTCCAGCCCTCGATTCCGAGCACGACCACCGTCCAACCGATCTTGATCGGTCGATGGTACCCGCGCCTCTGTGTGACTTCGCAAGACGACAACGGCCGGTCCCCACGAAGGGGACCGGCCGTTACCGCTGGATCGGGTACTTACTTACCGAGAGAGGTACCGGCCGAGCGGAGGTGCTCGGCGGCCTCGACGACCCGCTTGGCGAGACCGTTCTCGGCGAGCTTGCCCCAGGCGCGCGGGTCGTAGGCCTTCTTGTTGCCGACCTCGCCGTCCACCTTGAGCACGCCGTCGTAGTTCTTGAAGAAGTGGTCGGCGACCGGGCGGGAGAACGCGTACTGCGTGTCGGTGTCGATGTTCATCTTCACCACGCCGTAGTCCAGCGCGCCGTGGATCTCCGAGAGCAGCGAGCCGGAGCCGCCGTGGAAGACCAGGTCGAGCGGCTTCTCCTTGCCGTACTTCGCGCCGATCGCGTCCTGGATCTCCTTGAGGATCTCCGGACGGAGCTTGACGTTGCCCGGCTTGTAGACGCCGTGCACGTTGCCGAAGGTGAGGGCGGTCAGGTAGCGGCCCTTCTCACCCAGGCCCAGCGCGGCGGCGGTGGCCAGGCCGTCCTCGACGGTCGAGTAGAGCTTGTCGTCGATCGCGGCGGAGACGCCGTCCTCCTCGCCGCCGACGACGCCGACCTCGATCTCCAGGATGATCTTGGCGGCCGCGGTCTTCGCCAGCAGCTCCTCCGCGATCTGGAGGTTCTCGTCCAGCGGCACGGCCGAGCCGTCCCACATGTGCGACTGGAACAGCGGCGCCTGGCCCTTGGCGACACGCTCCGCGGAGATGTCGATCAGCGGGCGGACGAAGCCGTCGAGGTGGTTCTTCGGGCAGTGGTCGGTGTGCAGCGCGACGTTGATCGAGTACTGCTTCGCCACGTGGTGGGCGAACTCGGCCAGCGCGACGGCACCGACGACCTTGTCCTTGATGGTCGGGCCCGAGACATACTCGGCGCCACCGGTCGAGATCTGGATGATGCCGTCGCTGCCGGCCTCGGCGAAGCCCTGGAGGGCCGCGTTGAGGGTCTGCGAGGACGTCACATTGATCGCCGGGTAGGCGAACGCGCCGGCCTTGGCGCGATCGATCATCTCGGCGTAGACCTCGGGAGAAGCGATAGGCATCGGGTGCGCTCCTTGCTCATTTTCACGGGCTGCGAGAGGGCAGGACCGCGCTGTCCTCCAGCAGTGAAGTATTCCGCAGTTGCGGTGCGTAGTGGAAACCGCCTCGAAATCCGACCACCGATTCCGGCACATACCACAAAGCGGGCGGTTACCGTCGGGGCATGTTCGCACTTACGGGACAGATTGCGGCCAGTGGTGCCGGAGCGTTGCTCGCGCTCAGTGGCCTGAGCACACCTCCGTCCACGGATCCCCAGGCCGACCCCGGGCGGGTCGCGATCGCATCGCTCTCTTCGGGCCTCACCGACCCTGACGTGTCGAACGACGCCGCTCAGATCGCCGCCGGGTAACCCGGTTTGCCCGCCGGACGGGGTGGGGAACGCCCACCATGAGGCATGAGGGGAAGGACGGAGGAGCCGGTGATGACGTACCCGACGAATGAGATCGACCTGGAGACTCCTGAGATCGACGCGGCCGAGCAGGCGACGACGATCCCCGGTTGGCAGGACGACGAAGCCGACGAAACGGACGGCCAGGAACAGGACCGGATCGTCGCGTTCGACGACGACTACCGCTGAAATCGATCGCCTGATTACGCACGCACTGTCACGATCGGTGAGTGCTGCTCACACTCACGACCACCCACCGGCCCGCCACCGATCTGGGCTATCTGCTGGTCAAGCATCCCGGCAAGGTGCACTCCTTCAGCGTGCCGACCGGTACGGCGTACGTCCTCTACCCCGAGGCCGACGACGACCGCTGTACCGCCGCCCTGCTCCTGGACGTCGACCCCCAGCTGCTACGGGCGCAACGGGACGCCTTCGAGTTGAGCCAGTACGTCAACGATCGCCCGTACGCCGCCTCCAGCCTGCTGTCGAGTGCCCTGGCCAAGGTCTTCCGCACCGCCCTGCGCGGCGCCTCGAAGGACCGGCCGGAGCTGGCCGCCGTGGCGATCCCGCTGGAGATCCGGGTGCCGGTGCTGCGTGGCACGCCGGACCTGGTGACCCGCCTGTTCGCCCCGCTCGGCTGGTCGGTGACGGCCACGCCGATCCCGTTCGAGCCGGAGATCGGCGGTGACAGTCGCTACGTCGACGTCGTGCTGACCGGTGAACTCCGGGTCTCCGACGCGCTCAACCACCTGTACGTGCTGCTCCCGGTCCTGGACGACGGCAAGCACTACTGGGTGGCCCCCGACGAGATCGAGAAGCTGCTGCGTTCCGGTGAGGGCTGGCTCGCCACGCATCCGGAGAAGGTACTGATCGCCCGCCGCTACCTGGCGCACCGCAAGTCGCTGGCCACCACGGCCCTGTCGCTGCTGGAGGCGGACCAGCCGGTCACCGAGGAGGAGGCCGAGCTGCCGGTGACCCGCAGGGCACCGCTGGCCGAGCAGCGCCGGGACGCGGTCCTGGCGGCCCTGGCCGAGGTGAACGCGTCCCGCGTGCTCGACCTCGGCTGCGGCGGCGGCGCACTGCTGGCGGCGCTGCTCAAGGACCGTGCGTTCACCGAGATCGTCGGTGCCGACGTGGCGACCCGCACGCTGGAGCAGGCGGCCCGCCGGCTGAGGCTGGACCGGCTGCCGGAACGGCAGAAGGACCGGGTCAAGCTGATCCAGACCGCCCTCACCTACCGTGACGACCGGCTGCGCGGTTTCGACGCGGCGGTGCTGATGGAGGTCATCGAGCACGTCGACCTGCCCCGGCTGCCGGCGCTGGAGGCCGCCGTCTTCGGGCACGCCAAGCCCCGCGCCGTGGTCGTGACCACGCCGAATGTCGAGTACAACGTGCACTACGAGGGCCTGACCGGGATGCGGCACTCGGACCATCGCTTCGAGTGGACCCGCGCCGAGTTCGCCGGGTGGGCTTCCGCGAAGGCCGACGAGTACGGCTACACCGTCACCATCCGTGGTGTCGGCGAGGTCGACGAGACCACCGGCGCCCCGACCCAGCTCGCTCTCTTCACCCTCAAGGAGGTGTCCGCATGATCCTCGACGTTCCCGAGCTGTCGCTGGTGGCCCTGGTCGGCATCTCCGGCTCCGGCAAGTCGACGTTCGCCCGTGCGCACTGGAAGCCCACCCAGGTGCTGTCCTCGGACTACTTCCGTGGCCTGGTCGCCGACGACGAGAACGACCAGTCGGCCTCCGGTGACGCCTTCGACGTGCTGCACTACGTGGCCGGCAAGCGGCTCGCGGCCGGCCGGCTCACCGTCGTCGACGCCACCAACCTCCAGTCGCACGCCCGAGCCGGCCTGGTCAAGGTCGCCCGTGAGCACGACGTGCTGCCGGTCGCGATCGTCCTGGACGTGCCGGAGTCGGTGGCGTGGGAGCGGACCGAGGCGCGTGAGGACCGTACCTTCGGCCGTCAGGTCCTCACCCGGATGAACCGTGACCTGCGACGTTCCCTCGGTCAGCTGGCCAAGGAGGGCTTCCGCAAGATCCACGTGCTGCGCGGGGTGGACGAGATCGCGGCGGCCGAGATCCGCTACGAGAAGCTTTTCAACGACCGCAAGGACGAGCATGGGCCGTTCGACATCATCGGTGACGTCCACGGCTGCCGGGCCGAGCTGGAGTCGCTGCTCGGCAGGCTGGGCTGGGAGCTGATCCGCGACGACCTCGACCGTCCGGTGGACGCCGTCCACCCGGAGGGGCGGAAGGCCGTCTTCGTCGGGGACCTGGTCGACCGTGGCCCCGACTCGCCGGGCGTGCTGCGCCTGGTCATGGGCATGGTGGCGGCCGGGCACGCGATCTGTGTGCCGGGCAACCACGAGCAGAAGCTGGCCCGCAAGCTGAACGGGCGCAACGTGCAGCTCACCCACGGGCTGCCGGAGACCCTGGAGCAGCTCGCCGCCGAGGACCCGGCCTTCGTCACCGAGGTCCGGACCTTCATCGACGGCCTGGTCAGCCACTACGTGCTCGACGACGGCAAGCTCGTGGTCGCGCATGCCGGGCTCAAGGAGGCATACCACGGGCGGGCCTCCGGGCGGGTGCGCAGCTTCGCGCTCTACGGCGAGACCACCGGTGAGACCGACGAGTACGGCCTACCGGTCCGTCACCCGTGGGCACGGGAGTACCGCGGTTCCGCCGCGGTCGTCTACGGACACGTGCCGACGCCGCAGCCGGAGTGGATCAACAACACCATCTGCCTGGACACCGGCTGCGTCTTCGGCGGGGCGCTGACCGCGCTGCGCTGGCCGTCACGCGAGATCGTCGCGGTCCCGGCGGCGAAGGAGTACTACGCCCCGGTGCGGCCGTTCACAGCGATCGCGGCGAAGCCCGACACCGGTCTCGACATCGCGGACGTCATCGGACGACGGCACATCGATTACGGGTACGGGCAGACGACCGTCCCCGCCGAGAACGCCGCCGCCGCACTGGAGGTGATGGGCCGGTTCGCCGTCGACCCGGAGTCCCTGGTCTGGCTGCCGCCGACGATGGCCCCGTGCACGAGTTCGACGGTGGACGGCTACCTGGAGTACCCGGCGTCCGCTTTCGCCGACCTGCGGGCGAGCGGAGTGGACCGGGTGGTGTGTGAGGAGAAGCACATGGGCTCCCGGGCCGTGGTGCGGGTCTCCGCCTCCGGGATGGGCGACGCGATCTGGACCCGGACCGGCCGGCCGTTCTTCGGCCCCGAGCTGGACGAGCCGCTGCTGGCCCGGGTGCGTGCCGCAGTCGCGCCGATCCTCACCGAGCTGGACACCGACTGGCTGCTGATCGACGCCGAGCTGCTGCCGTGGTCGGCGAAGGCGGGCAGCCTGATCCGGGACCACTACGCCGGGGTGGGCGCGGCCGGCCGGGCGGCTCTGCCGGCGGCGCTGTCGGTGCTGGAGCGGGTGGCCGGGCGCGGCCACGACGTGGGCGGGCTGCGGGACCGGTTGGAGCTGCGGTCGGCCGAGATCGACGGCTACTCGGCGGCGTACCGGTCCTACGTGCGGCCGACGGACGGCCTCACCGGTGTCACGCTCGCCCCGTTCGTGTTCCTGGCCGGCGCCGGTGTCTCGTACGCCAAAAAGGATCATGATTGGCATCTCGCTCTTGCCGACCGGCTGGTCGCGGCCGATCCGGATCTCTTCACCCCGACCCGCCGGATGGTCGTCGACCTGGCCGATCCGGCGGCGGAGGCCACCGCGACCGACTGGTGGCTGACGCTGACCGGCGCCGGTGGCGAGGGCATGGTGGTGAAGCCGTGGGCCGGGCTCGCGGCGGTCGACGGGAGGGGCCGTCTCGTGCAGCCCGGCGTGAAGTGCCGCGGCCGGGAGTACCTGCGGATCATCTACGGGCCGGAGTACACCCGTCCGGAGCAGCTGGATCGCCTGCGGCATCGCAATCTGGGCCGGAAGCGGTCGCTTGCGCTGCGTGAGCACGGGCTGGGCCTGGCGGCGCTGGACCGGTTGGCCGAGGGGGCACCGGCCTGGCGGGTGCACGAGCTGGTCTTCGCGATCCTGGCCGCCGAATCCGAGCCGGTCGACCCCCGACTGTGACCGCTGGGTTACTTCTCGGAGTGCACAGCATTCATACAGGTACCGGCCTCGGATAGGCCGGTACCCTGGCTCCTCGTGGACATCCATGCGCTCACCGAGCAGCTCGCCCTGAACCCGCTGGACCCGAAGGACCTGCTCAGTGCCTTCGGGCTCCCGGGCGTGCTGGCCATTCTCTTCGCGGAGACCGGCCTGCTGGTCGGCTTCTTCTTCCCGGGCGACTCGCTGCTGTTCCTCGCGGGCGTCGCGGCCTCCGAGGTCGCCAACTCGATCTTCGGCGAGGGCGCGCAACTGTCCATCGTCGGGCTGCTGATCGGCGCACCCGTCTGTGCCATCGTCGGCGCGCAGCTGGGGCACTGGCTCGGCGCGAGATACGGGCGGCGGATGTTCGACAAGCCCGAGTCGAAGCTCTTCAAGAAGGAGTACGTCGAGAAGGCGGAGTACTACTTCGAGAAGTTCGGCCCGGCCAAGGCCGTGGTGCTGGCCCGGTTCATCCCGATCGTGCGGACGTTCCTCAACCCGGTGGCCGGCACCCTCGGCATGCCGGCGAAGCAGTTCTTCCTGTGGAACGTCGTGGGCGCGATCCTCTGGACCGACGGCATCATCCTGATCGGTTACCTGCTGGCCGAGCAGATCTACGCCGCCATCGGCGACAAGATCGACCGCTACATCCTGCCGGTGGTCGTGCTGATCGTCCTGATCTCGGTGCTGCCGATCCTGATCGAGATCCTCCGCGAGCGGAAGGCGAAGAAGCGCGGCCTGAAGACCGCGGACCCGGCCACCGCGATCGGCGTCGTGGCCGCGGCCAGCGTCGTCGGCCTGGCCGATGCCGCCCGCGAGGAGTACCACGAGCACTTCGATCACGACCAGAACCAGCAGGGCCACCACCACCAGCAGGGGTACGGCCACCAGCAGGACCACGGCCAGCAGGGGTACGGGCAGCAGCACCCCCAGTACCAGCAGCCGCAGTACCAGGACCCGCAGCAGCCGGCCTACCCGCAGCAGGGGCACTACCCGACCCCGCAGAGCTACCCGCCGCAGCAGCAGTACCCGCCGCAGCCCCCTCAGGACTACCCGCGGAACTACTGACTCGACGCGAAAGGCCGGCCCGACGGGCCGGCCTTTTTCGTGTCCCGGTTACACCCGAACGGTGGTCGACCCGGAGAGTTTCTCCAGGAACTCCTCCGGGCACTCCCGCAGGTTCTCCAATCGCCCGGCCGTCAGCGCCCGGTACGTGAGCGACGCGGCCTCCTCCAGGTTGCGGGCCCGCTTGTGCGCGAGCTCCACGGAGTCGCCCATCACCACGCACCCGTGCTGGCTGAGCACCAGGCAGTCGGTGCCGTCGGCGGCCATCGCGGCGGTCAGGGCGGCGAGTTCGGTGCCGCCCGGCAGCCGGAACGGCACGGTCGACACCCGCCGCAGGTAGTACGCATGATCGGTGGTCACGATCCGGATGTGCTCCCCGAGAGCATCGAGCAGCAGCGCCGTCTGCGGGTGCAGGTGCACCACGGCGTTGACGTCCGGCCGGGCCCGGTAGAGCGCCAGATGCAGAGCCAACTCGCTGGTCGGCTCGGTCCGTGACGGCGGGGCGGCGCCGACGGTGGCGGGGGCCCCGTCGGAGATCCGCACCGCGGTGAAGTCCTTGCGGCTGAGCCTTTCCAGCCACGATCCGCTCGCGGTCACCCAGATGGCGTCCTCGTCGGGAATGCGGGCGGACAGATTGCCGCCCGATCCACACACGAGGCCCGCCTGCACCACGTCGTAACCCACGTGCGCGAGCTGGTCACGCAGGTCACCGGGGACGTAGTTCACCCGTTCCTCCTCGGTCCGCCGGCCCGTCCGTGGGCCGGGGTCCTCGGCCTGGCGTCACGCCCCCATAGTCAATGACGCCAGGCATTACCGCGATCTGACTTCAGCGGGCCTTCTTGGTGGCCCGCTTCCGCGGCGGGGTCAGCAGGTCGGCGATGGTGGCGATGGCCGTCGGCACCAGCCGGTAGTACGCCCAAACACCCCGCTTCTCCCGCTCCAGCAGACCCGCCTCGGTCAGGATCCGCAGGTGGTGACTCACGGTCGGCTGCGAGAGACCCAGAGGGGCCGTCAGGTCGCAGACGCACGCCTCACCGTCCGTCGCGGACTGAATGAGGCTCAACAGGCGTAGCCGGGCCGGGTCGGCGAGCGCCTTCAGCACTCCCGCCAGGCGCTCAGCGTCAGCGCGTTCAATAGGCTCACCGGCAAGCGGCGAGATTTGAGGCATGGACATTTCCGCCAACGCAGTTCCCACGATCTCCATCCTTCCACCAACTGCATCGATTCTCCTGCATGTGAGCAGGAACGAACCGGCTAACTTTCAGGCCGTAAGGCCGACATCGATCGCCGAGTCGGTCGACCGGACACCATCACCCGGGTCGACCGTTCGTGCGACTACGACTTCGGTCTCTGCCTCCTGCAACGCCTCAGCCGCCATCTGGTCGCTACCCATCCGTGTCGAGGTCTCGATCCCCGCCCTCGGAGTGAGGCCGGCCACATTGTCAATTCGTCGATTTGTTCGCCACACAGATCCTCGACGATGACCCGCCACTGAACGCGTCGAGACCATCACGCCACACTGCGCGATCACCAGTTCGTCCACACCCCCACGACCCGATGAAAGCACGACGCCACGCTGCGCGACGGACAATTCAGTGATGAATTTACCCAGGTCGTGCCGTGCTCTCATGACATCGAGCGTACTGGCTGTACGAAAACCGGAATCTTTCGCCCCGGCAGGACGGAACGGAACTATTGACGCGGGACTTTGAGACCTCTGTAAACAAGGTTTACTGATTGCCCAACGGATCTCGACCCTTCGTCAGAGCATAGATGCTGCTCAAAGCAGGTAACGGCACGACGCTACCCGCGTCACCCTCAGGATCACCTGGTGGTCGCGCTGTGAAGACCCTGTGAACCCACCAAATCACGTTTGTCCGTACGGGCGAAAACACCCACCGTCCGGCCGATCTCGATCTATCCGGACAGCCGATCGAGTGACAGTGCCAGAAACCGACCGTACCCGTTCGAGTGACCCACAGTCGTCGATACGGAACCGCTCACTCGTTCGGTCGTGACCAGAACTCGTCTTCCGGGTTCGGCGTGGACTTCGGCGGAACCGCCGGAACTGAGAACTGATCGGGTTCAAACCCGTCAGTAACAAAAGGCTTCGTTTGTGGGCCGGCCAAGTCACCCGACACGGAATTGCCGAAGAACTCTCTCGGGGCGGCCAGCACCAGGATGCCCACGACGAGGTACGCGATCACCTGCGCCGCGGCCACGACGACGTTGAGAACAATCCACCCGTTGGGGTACGCGGAGTTCAGTGCGTCACTCAACGTCCCCGGCACCGCCTCACCGGCCCGCTGAGCGGCCAGGATGGCCAGAGTCCCGCAACCGGCGAGCATGCCCAGCACGCACACCCCGAGGGTGACTCCACGGCCGAGGCGACTACCCCGGCGCAGCGCGACGCCGAGCACCACGAACAGGGCGGTCACCAGCAGACTCAGCACCAGGGCCAGAGCAGCGACCAGCCACATGACGGCGACGAAGCCGTCCACACCGTCGGAGTCGAGGACGGCGTCCCGGAAACGGCCGACCACACCCGGGGTGACAGCGACCATGCCGATGGCATAGGTCACACCAGCCGCCGCCATGGCCCACAGCAGGGCGACCGCCGTGGCGACGGAGATCGGCCGGCGGGTGGCCGGCGGTGCGGCGACGAGCGGCGGCTGGACGGCGTACGACATCGATGCTCCCGCGGGTTCGGCTGGCAAGAACCTATCGCGTGCAGTACCCCGAAAGTGGCCGGACCGGCCCACCCCGTAGGGCGGACCGGTCCGAAATCGATCAGGCCTGGCCGGATGGCGGCCGGGGCGGTGACGAGTCGCCGCCCGAATCCTCGCCGGTCGATGGCGGCGGCGGTGTGGGCGGGTCGGTCGGCTCGGGCGGCACCGGCGGGGTGCCCCACGGGTCGGAGGACGGCGGCGGCGCCCAGGGATCCGGTGCGGGGAACGCCGGACCGGATGCCGGAGAACCGGTGGCACCCGGACCCGGATAAGGCGGCGGAGTGGCGGGCTCCCCCGCGCCGGGGTACGGCGGCGGGGTGGCGGGCTCGCCGGCTCCCGGATACGGCGGCAGGCCCGGCGCCGGCTCACCCGGCTGGCCGTACTGCTGCGGTGATCCGAAGTGGCTGGGCGCGGGTGGGTAACCCGGCTGGGTGTACGGCGCCTGCGGATAGCCCGGCTGACCGTAGGGCGACTGCCCGGCCGGCGGGTACGGCTGGGCCGGATAGCCGGGCTGAGCGGGGTAACCGGGCTGGGCGGGGTAACCGGGCTGGGCCGCCGGGTAGCCGGGCTGTCCCGGGTAGGGCTGGTACGGCATCCCCGGGGTCCAGCCGGTCGGCCGACGGAACCACGCGTTCGAGGACGGCACCGCCAGCAGGATGATCGCGCCGAGCAGGCTGAGCACGGTCAGCAGAGCGGAGATCGTGAGAATCGGCTCGTACCAGCTCGGCATCGCGTCGTTGACCCGCAGCTCGATCTGGGTGGCGGTGGGGCCCTCGCCCGCGCCACCGGTCGCGATGCCGCTGGTCACGTTGCCGCCCAGGCTGAGGACGTTGCAACAGAGACCGAGACCGGCGAAGACCCAGGTGACGATCCGCGATGCGTTCTTGCCGTGGTTGTTGAGGATCGCCAGGACGACGGTGCCGGCCCCGATCATCAGGTAGAGCACCGCCCCGAAGATCAGGACGATGCGCATGATCGGCGCCGCTTCCGCGGTCTGCGTGTCGCCGAGCGCCTCGGCGGCGTCCTGATAGGCGTCGACGATGACGCCCATCGTCGACAGCAGCACGACCGCGTTCACGACCTGCATGGCGACGGCCAGATAGAGAAGACTCGATGAGATGGTCACCGACGCCGGGCGCCTCGGTGCCGCCGGGTTCGGAACCGGAAATGCCGGTACGGTCACGCTGCCCTCCTATAGATCAATTCACGGTATCTGTCTCGGACCACATCCCGCGACCGGGCCTCACCGTTCGCGACGATGTGGCAACATCAGGCAACGATGACCCCAAATGACCGCAAACCGTCGCCCGTTCGGGGGGCGGCACGCCTCGACAGGGCCCCCTAGACTTCGATGACGTGGCGTCCACCTGGAAGCACAAGGCTCCAGCGGCACGCCGTGCCCGCACGAGTCGCCCGCCCCGCGCACATGATCCCGGGGCCGAGGCAGACCGGCTGACGGCGCCACTCCGACTACGCAGGCCGCGTGACCACACCGCGGCCGCCCCAGACATGACAAGGACCGGTGAGTCCCATGCCCCACGCCGACACCCTGGACATCGTCCACCATGACGACACCCGGACGCGGTTCAAAAACGTCCGGTATCAGCTTCATCGCAACGGCATACGGATCTGGTCCGCAGAGGGCGAGCACGCCATCACGGACGTACTGATGACGCAGGCCTACCGGAGACGGACGGCCGACTGACGACGAAGGGCCCCGGGGAGACCCGGGGCCCTTCGTCTGTTTTCACGCGATCGTGAGGCCGTCCTTCGCGTCGCCGAGGTCGACCAGCACCGTCGAACCGTCCCGGATCCGGCCGGCGAGCAACGCCTTCGCCAGCAGGTCACCGATCGAGGACTGGATCAGCCGGCGCAGTGGGCGGGCGCCGTAGATCGGGTCGTAACCGTGCTCCCCCAGCCAGTCGACCGCCGCCTTCGTCACCTCGAGGGTGAGGCGCCGCTCGGCGAGCCGGTCCCGGAGGCGGGCCAGCTGGATGTCGACGATCCGGGTCAGGTTGTCCTTGGTCAGGGCATGGAAGACCACGATGTCGTCGAGCCGGTTCAGGAACTCCGGCTTGAAGTGCGCCCGGACCGCGGCCAGCACCTCGTCGTGGCGCTCCTCGTCGCTCATCGTGAAGTCCGAGTTGGCCGAGCCCAGGTTGGAGGTGAGCACCAGGATCGCGTTACGGAAGTCGACCGTCCGCCCCTGGCCGTCGGTGAGGCGGCCGTCGTCGAGCACCTGGAGCAGCAGGTCGAAGACGTCGGGGTGCGCCTTCTCCACCTCGTCGAGCAGCACCACGCTGTACGGCCTCCGCCGCACCGCCTCGGTGAGCTGGCCACCCTCCTCGTAACCGACGTAGCCGGGCGGCGCACCCACCAGCCGGGCCACCGAGTGCTTCTCGCCGTACTCACTCATGTCGATCCGGACCATCGCCCGCTCGTCGTCGAAGAGGAACCCGGCGAGCGCCTTGACCAGCTCGGTCTTGCCGACGCCGGTGGGACCGAGGAAGAGGAAGCTGCCGGTCGGACGATCCGGGTCGGCGATCCCGGCCCGGGCCCGGCGCACGGCACCGGCGACCGCCTCGATCGCCTCACGCTGACCGATCACCTTGTCGGCCAGCGAGTCCTCCATGCGCAGCAGCTTGGCGGTCTCGCCCTCCATCATCCGGCCGGCCGGGATGCCGGTCCACGAGGAGACGACCTCGGCGATGTCGTCGGCGCCGACGTCCTCCTTGACCATGGGAGGCTCGGTTGTCTCCTCCTCCTCGGACTCGACGGCAGTCCGGATGTCCCGTTCCAGGGTGGGGATCACCTCGTAGAGCAGGCGTGACGCCTCCAGCAGCTCGCCGTCGCGCTGGGCCCGCTCCTGTGCCGCCCGCGCCTCGTCGAGCTGCTTCTTCAGCTCGCCGACCCGGTTCAGCCCACTGCGCTCGCGCTCCCATCGGGCGGTGAGGGCAGTCAGCTCCTCCTCCCGGTCTGCGAGGTCGGCGATCAGTTTCTCCAGCCGGGCCATCGACGCCGGATCGGTCTCCTTCTCCAGCGCCAGGCGCTCCACCCGCATCCGGTCGACCTGCCGGTGCAGCTGGTCCAGCGCGACCGGGCGGGAGTCGATCTCCATCCGCAGGCGGGAGGCCGCCTCGTCGATCAGGTCGATCGCCTTGTCCGGCAGGAACCGGTCGCTGATGTAGCGGTCGGAGAGACTGGCCGCCGCAACCAGGGCCGCGTCGGTGATCTGGACCCGGTGATGCGCCTCGTAGCGACCCTTCAGCCCGCGGAGGATGCCGATGGTGTCCTCGACCGTCGGCTCGCCGACCACGACCGGCTGGAAACGCCGCTCCAGCGCCGGGTCCTTCTCGATGTGCTCGCGGTACTCGTCCAGCGTGGTGGCGCCGACCATGCGCAGCTCACCACGGGCCAGCATCGGCTTGAGCATGTTGCCGGCGTCCATCGAGCCCTCGCCCTTGCCCGCGCCGACCACCGTGTGCAGCTCGTCGAGGAAGGTGACGACCTGCCCGTTGGACCCGCGGATCTCCTCCAGGACGCTCTTGAGGCGCTCCTCGAACTGACCGCGATACTGCGCGCCGGCGACCATCGCGCCCAGGTCGAGGGAGACCAGCTTCTTGTCGCGCAGCGACTCGGGCACGTCACCGGCGACGATGCGCTGGGCCAGACCCTCGACGATGGCGGTCTTGCCGACGCCCGGCTCACCGATCAGCACCGGGTTGTTCTTGGTACGCCGCGAGAGCACCTGCACCACACGGCGGATCTCGGCGTCCCGGCCGACCACCGGGTCGATCTTGCCCTCGCGGGCCAGGGCGGTGAGGTCGACGCCGTACTTCTCCAGGGATTTGTAGGTCTGCTCGGGATCGGCGGTGGTGACCCGGCGCTCCCCGCCACGGACCTGCGGGAACGCCCCGACCAGCGCGTCCTCGGTGGCGCCGGCGTCCTTGAGGACCTGCGAGACCGCGCCGCCGACCCGGGCCAGACCGGCCAGCAGGTGCTCGGTCGACACATACTCATCGCCGAGCGGCTTGGCGATCAGGTCGGCCGAGCCGATCGCGTTGACGAACTCACGGGACAGGCTGGGCTCGACGGTGCTGGCCCCGCGCGCGGACGGCAGCTGCTCGATCGCACGGACCGCGGCCCGGCGGATGTCCGCCGGATTGGCCCCGACGGCACGCAGCAGCGCGGTGGCTGTGGAACCGCCGGTGTCGAGCAGCGACTGGAGCATGTGCCAGGGCTCGACGGTGGCGTGGCCCCGACGACCGGCGTCGGCGACCGCAGAGGTGATCACTTCGCGGCTCTTGGTGGTCAAACGTTCGGTGTTCATCAGCTCCCCTGAATGCACCGGGCAGACTTGAGCGGGTTCCACTCAACTCTAGCGCGTCGGAACCACGGTGACAGTCACCACCGGACGGGTCCGCTAATCGGAAAGAACCCGTAACGTCGGCATCCGTGCCACTGTCCCGCCGGCTCCTCCCTCTCGGTCTGGTCTTCCTCACGGTCGGCATCGCCACGGCGGTGGTCGGCCCGTTCCTCGGCCTCTTCCTCAGCACCGCCGTCCGGGCGAGTCCGATCCAGGTGACGTTCTTCCTGGTCACCGCCTCACTCTCGGGTGTGGCCATGTCATGGGCGATCGGCCGTGTCTCCGACCGCCGGCCGATGCGGCGCACGATCCTGATCGTCGCGGCCCTCGCCGGCTGCGCCGGCACCGGTCTCACCGCGGTGATCCGCGATTACTGGGTGCTGCTCGCGCTCACCGCGACGGCCACGGCGATCGCCGGGTCACTCTTCCCCCAATCCTTCGCGTACGCCCGTCAGGTGCTCCAACAGGAGGATCCGGGCCGGGCCGCGATGGGTATCAGCACGCTGCGCACCGTCTTCTCGATCGCCTGGGTCGGCGGCCCGTCGCTCGCCGCGTTCCTCCTGGAGACCGGGGACTTCCAGTACGTCTACGGCACCGCCTCCGTGCTCTACCTGATAGCGGCCCTGCTGGCGGCACGGTGGCTACCCGAGGTGGAGGCGCCCGCCGCACCCCGGGACGGCGAGACGGTCCGGTACCGGGCACCCTGGCAGGTCTACCCGATCCTGGCCGGCTTCATCCTGATCCAGACCTCGATGGTGCTCAACGTCCAGGCGATGCCGCTGTTCATCAGCACCGAACTGGACGGCTCGGTCGGTGACGCCGGCATGATCCTCGGCATCTGCGCCGCGCTGGAGATCCCGCTGATGCTCGGCTTCGGCAAACTCTCCACCCGGATGCCGCTGCGCCGGATCATCCTGTTCGGCGCGATCTGCGGTGTCGCGTATCAAGCGGTGGCGGCGTCGGCCACGTCGGTCTGGATGCTGGCCGTCGCACAGATTTTGAACGCGATCCTGATCGCGGCCGCCTCCGGGCTGGGCATCTCCTACTTCCAGGACCTGATGCCCCGCTACCCGGGCCGCGCGTCCACGATGTTCTCCAACACCTTCCCGATCGGCCAGATCCTGTCGGCACCGCTCTTCGGCGTGGCCCAGGAGTTCGGCTTCCGCCTGGCGTACGGCCTGAACCTGGGGCTGGCGGCACTCGGGCTGCTCATGCTGCTGGTGGTCCGGCCCCCCGCGCCCGAAGACGGAACAGCCCGGGTGGAGACGGACGCGACCGCCGCCGACCCGGGCTGATCAGGAGAGACTCAGGAGGGGAGACCCCAGCCGAAGTTCGACTCGGCCGAGGCGCGGCCCGGGAAGTTCGCCCCGGTGAGGGAGAAACCGGCAGGGCGGGTCCGGCCGGCCGCACCGGGCAGGATGACGACGGCGCCCTCGGAGGCGTAGGTGACCTTCTCGTCCGGGACACCGACGACCAGGGCGTCACCGCCGTAGGCGTTGGCCAGCCGGGAGAGGCCCCAGCCGAACCCGTCCTGTGATTCGTTCGCACCGGGCACCCCGGCCGAGTTCTGGTCCAGATAGATCGAGCCGGCCGCCACCGGACCGGTGGCCGCACTGAAGAGCACGTTGATCGCACCGGTGCCCTGCGCTGATCCGGCCGTCTCACCACGGACGCCGATCACCAGGTCACGCTTGCCGTCACGGTCGAGGTCGGCGAGCACCAGCGCCGACCCGAAGTAGTCGCCGCTCTCGGAGGAACCCGGGATGGCGGCGTCATCCTGACTGAACATGGCGCCCGGCACCAGGCCGGAGGTGGACCCGCGGAACACCTGCACCGCACCCGCCGCCGTCTTCGAACCGATCGCCTCCTGATGAGCGGACACGATCAACTCGTCCCGGCCGTCGGCACCGGTGTCACCGGTGGCCAGGACGTATCCGAACTGGTCGTATCGCTCGACAGCGCCGGGCACGCCGGGCGAATCCTGGTCCCACCAGGTCGAGGCGGTGGTCGACACACCCGCCGCGGAACCGGGGAGGACCACGATGCCCCCGGCGTCACGTTTGCCGCCGAGCGTCTCACCCGGCGCTCCGGCCACCAGTTCGTCCCGTCCGTCGCCGTTGAAGTCACCGGCGGCGACCGACCAGCCGAAGATGTCGTCCGGTTCGGCGGCGCCGGGCACGCCGGGGCTGTCCTGGGTGATCCACTGGCTGCCGGTTCCGCTGATGCCGGCGGCGGAGCCGTAAAGCACGCCGACCGCACCCCGTTTGCCGTCGGTCAACGGGGCACCGGCCGCGATGTCGTCGAAGCCGTCACCGTTGAAGTCACCGGCGGCGAGGTCGTAGCTGAGACCCGATCCGTACTCGCCGTCCGGCTGGATGTCGGTCCGGTCCATCCCGGTCGCCCGTGCCGTCGTCAGGCCCCACTCGCTGCCGTAGAGCAGCAGGAACTTGCTGCCCGAGGCAGCGCTGACCGCCAGATCGGCATAACAGTCGCCGTCGAAGTAGCCGGTCGCCAGCGCCTCACCGAGCCGGAGGCTGCCGTCGAAGCCGGGACCCACGATGTCGCGGTGACCGGTGTAGGTCGCCGATCCGAGGGACCCCTTCCCGATCCCGGCCGCCGAACCGTAGGCGATGTTCACCGCGCCCTCCCACGGCGCACCGTTGACCGTGTCGTTGCGGTTGGGGGAACCGACGGCGAGGTCGCCGAACCCGTCACCGTTGAAGTCACCCGGCACCCGTGCGCAGGCGGCCGAGGCCGGTGCGGCGGCCGGGACCATCAGAAGCGGCGCGGCCAATAGGACGGCGAACAGTCGGCGCATGGATCTCTCCCTCTCCCCGTATCGAGCAGAATGATAGCCGCCGAGGAGACGATCCCGTAACGTCGTCACGGTCGGCACGCCTATGAGTCGCAGAGCCGAGCAAAGGGTCAATCGCCCAACTACTGTGAGATCGTGCGCGTACGGGTGGAACAGACTCCGCTGCCGGGAATAGGCGTCCGCCATGACCTGGTGACCTCTTCGGGACGAACCGTCGGGGTGGTGTCGCATCGCAACGGGCGACGCGATCTCGTGCTCTACGACGTGGACGATCCCGATTCGAGTCTGGCCTCGATCCCGCTCACCGACGACGAGGCCGAGGCCCTGGCCGACGTGCTCGGCGCCTCGCTGATGCTGGGCCAGCTGGCGGGTCTGCGCCAGCAGGCGGCCGGGCTGCTCACCGAGCAGATCGCGCTCCCGGCCGGGTCACCGTTCGTGGGCCGGCGGCTGGGCGACACCCAGGCCCGGAGTCGTACCACCTCGTCGATCGTGGCCGTGCTCCGCGACCGGGAGGTGATCGCCTCACCGGGGCCGGAGTTCCGGTTCGAGGCGAACGACGTGGTGGTGGCGGTCGGCACCCGGCAGGGCCTGGACGGCGTCACCGCCATCCTGGCCGGCGACGACGACGGCTGAGTGCGGTGGAGCACCACACGACGATCCTGCTCATCGAGATCGGCGCGCTCCTGTTCGGCCTCGGGATGCTCGGTCGCCTGGGTCGTCGCTTCGGTCTCTCCCCGATCCCGCTCTATCTCCTGGCCGGCCTGGCGTTCGGCCAGGGTGGTCTGGTCTCGCTCCGGGCCAGCACGGAGTTCACCGCGGTCGGCGCCCAGATCGGTGTGGTGCTGCTGCTGGTGATGCTGGGCCTGGAGTACTCAGCCGACGAGCTGGTCGGCAACCTGCGCTCGGCGGCACCGGCCGGCCTGATCGACATGCTGCTCAACGCTCTGCCGGGAGCCGCGTTCGCGCTGCTGCTCGGCTGGGACTGGAAGGCCGCACTGGTGCTGGCCGGCATCACCTGGGTGTCGTCGTCCGGCGTGATCGCGAAGGTGCTCGGCGATCTGGGCCGGGTCGGTAACCGCGAGACCCCGGTGATCCTCTCGGTGCTGGTCATCGAGGACCTGGCGATGGCCTTCTACCTGCCCGTGGTCACCGCCGTGCTGGCCGGCCTCGGCCTGGCCAGCGGCCTCAGCACGTTGAGCGTCGCGGTGGTCACGGTGGTCGCGGTCCTCGTCGTGGCGATCAGGTACGGCGGTGAGATCAGCCGGTTCATGTCGGTGAAGGATCCCGAGGCCCTGCTGCTGAGCGTGCTCGGCCTGACGCTGTTCATCGCCGGGGTGGCCGGTGAGCTGAAGGTCTCCGAGGCGGTCGGTGCGTTCCTGGTCGGCATCGCCATCTCCGGGCCGGTGGCACATCACGCCACGCAGATGCTCACCCCGCTGCGGGATCTCTTCGCCGCGGTCTTCTTCGTCTTCTTCGGACTCTCCACGAACCCGGCCGACATCCCGCCGGTGCTGCTGCCGGCTCTCGGCCTGGCCGTGCTGACCATGCTGACCAAGGTGCTCACCGGCTATCTGGCGGCCCGCCGGGTGGGTATCGCGCTGCCCGGCCGGATCCGGGCCGGCCTGGCGCTGATGCCGCGCGGCGAGTTCTCCGTGGTCATCGCCGGACTTGCGGTGGCTTACGGGGTGGATGCCCAACTCGCCGCGCTCGCCACGGCGTACGTGCTGATCACCGTGGTGACCGGCCCACTGCTGGCACGGCTGCCCGACTACGCCTGGTTCAAGGAGATTCTGCGCAAGCGGATGGCAGCTCAGCGGGCTACCCAAAAGCCACTGCCATCTACGGAGTGACCTGCGTCTCCATACAGGAAGCCCAAAGTTACTGTCCAGTATCTGAATGTGAAGCCTTGACACTTCCGTTTGCGGACTCCGCACGCTAGCGTTGCGCGGCGACGACTCTGAGTATTGGGACGTTCGCCACTATGGCCAGCGGGTGACGCTTGCCGTATTGCGAGCGGTTGAGTGAGGCGGCGACGTGAGCGTGCGTGAAGCTACATTCCTCGGTTTCGGCAACCCGGTCGACCCTCGACCCGACGAGTTGCAGACCTGGGCATACAACCCTGAGTCGGTTCCCCTGAGCAGCATGCCGAAGGACTGGGATCTCCTGATCTCCGGCGACGTGCTCGGCCCGACCCTTTTCGAGCTGGCCATGGACCGGCAGTGCCCGGCCCGCCGGTTTGCGCAGCACTGCATGTACATCTACGCCGCGGACGGCCTGCGGCAGAACGCGAGCGGGCAGCGCAAGCGCCGGCTCAAGAAGTTCGTGGAGCGTGCCGAGGAGGTCGGCGACGAGCCAATGCAGATCTGGGCGCACAACTGCCGGGTCCTGATGACCCGGCCGGAGCTCTTCGACCACCACGACTGGATGGAGGGCGGCCTGGTGCGCTACCCGCGCCGACTGGGCCTGTTCAACCGCCGCTGATTACGGAAAGTATTCGGGCGGTAACTACACGC
>NZ_JBHSBL010000014.1:117099-164827 GCF_042650585.1 Actinoplanes subglobosus | reverse complement strand
CATTTGTCCGGGGATCGCCGGGGTCGCCAGACCACCAGCGCCGTCGATTGCCTCTCCTGGCGGACCAGGTCACGGCTCCCGTACGGATTCGTCATCGCCTCCACCTGGGCCATCCGGTGGTAGGCCGACTCGAGCTCCTGCTCCAGCTCGGCCACCCGGTGCTGAAGGTCGGAGACCAACTGCTCCAGGCCGATGATCCGCTTGATGCCGGCCAGGTTGACGCCGTCCTCCTGGCTCAGCCGCTGCACCTCGCGGAGCAGTGCCACGTCCCGCTCGCTGTACCGCCGGCCACCGCCACCGGCCCGGCCGGGCTGCACCAGCCCGAGCCGGTCGTACTGCCGGAGGGTCTGTGGATGCATCCCGGCCAGACGTGCGGCCACCGAGATGATCAAAACCTTCGCGTCGGAGGCCTGTTCGATCGAGATGTGGATCTCTTCATACATGTGCCACCTCCCGGGAGGGCTCTAACCGGCAGCCCGGCGCAGACGTTCGTCGATCCGGTCCCGCGCCGGGGGCGGGGTGAGCTTGGCGAATTTCTCCAGCAGGTCGCGGGCCTCGCCGGTGACTCCGGCCGGGACCTGCACGTCGACGGTGACGATCAGATCGCCGGCCTGGCCCTCCTTGCGGACCACGCCCTTGCCCCGCGCCCGTAGTTTCCGGCCGCCCGGAGTACCCGGTGGCACCCGCAGCGTGACCGGACCGTCCAGGGTCGGCACCTTCAGGTCGGTGCCGAGCACGGCTTCGGCGATGGTGATCGGAACGGTCAGTGTCAGGTCGTCGCCGCTGCGCCCGAACAGGTCGTCCGGCCGCACCTTGACCTGCACGTACAGGTCGCCGGCCGAGCCGCCCCGGTCACCCGGCTCGCCCCGGCCGCTGAGCCGGATCCGCTGGCCGTCGGCCACGCCCGCCGGGAACCGGACGTTGATCGTGCGGGTCTTGGTGACCCCACCGCTGCCCCGGCACTCCGGGCACTTCTCGTCCACGATGCTGCCCGAGCCCTGACAGTCACGACACGGCTCGGAGAAGCTGAACGAACCCTGGTTGCTGGAGATCAGGCCGGTCCCGTGGCATTTCGGGCAGGAGCGTGGCGTGGTCCCCGGCTTGGCGCCACTGCCGTGACAGGTGTCACAGGCGCCCGGCGTGCGCAAGGTCAGCGGCAGCGTCGTGCCACGAACCGCCTGGGCGAAGTCGAGGGTCACCTCGGTCTCCACGTCGCGCCCGCGCTGCGGACCACGCCGCCCCGCCGGCCCGCCGGGCGGCTGACCGCCGGAGAAGATCGAGCTGAAGATGTCGGAGAAACCGGTGCCGCCGAACCGCCGGTCCGCGCCCGGCGCCCCGGCTCCACCGGAGAAGCCGCCGAACAGGTCCGACGGGTCGAACTGGGTGCCACCGCCACCCCGCGCCCCGCGCCGGAACGCGCCCGAGCCGAACAACGAGCGCATCTCGTCATACTCTTTGCGCTTCTTGTCGTCGGCCAGCACGTCGTACGCCTCGGAAGCGGCCTTGAACTTCTCCTCCGCCTCCTTGTTACCGGGATTGCGGTCCGGGTGCAGATCGCGGGCGAGTTTCCGGTACGCCTTCTTGATCTCGTCGGGGGAGGCGGACCGGTTCACGCCGAGCACGGCGTAGAAGTCCTTCTCGAGCCAGTCCTTCGAGCTCATTCAGTCCACCTCCTCGACTTGTCGGCGACGCCCCGCCCACCGGAGACCGGTGGGCGGGACACAGTCACTGATTTCACTCCGGATCGGCGACAGCGACCAGAGCCGCGCGCAGCAGGCGCTCGCCCAGTGTGTAACCCCGGCGCATCACCTCGACGCACGTCGGCTCGTCGACGTCCGCGGACGTCTGGTGCGCGACCGCCTCGTGCCTGTTCGGGTCGAAGGGGTCGCCCTTCTCGCCGAAGGCCACCAGGCCGAGCTTGCCGGTCACCGCGGTGAGCTGCTCCGCCACCGAGGCGAACGGCCCGACCAGGTCACCGTGCTCACGGGCCCGGTCGATGTCGTCCAGGACCGGGAGCAGGTCGGTGAGGACCTTGCCGGTGGTCTGCTCGGCCGCGGTGCCACGGTCACGGTCGACCCGCTTGCGGTAGTTGGCGTACTCCGCCGACACGCGCTGGAGGTCGTGCGTACGCTCCTCCAGCTCGCCCCGCAGGGCCTCCAGCTCAGCACCGAGACCGGGCTTCGCGTCCTCCTCGGCCACGGGAGTCACGTCCTCCTCCTCGGGGGCGCGGTGTGCGCCGACCGGCTTCTGCGACTTCTTACTCGCCGACTCCTCGATGGGAGCCTCCTCGGCCGTCGGGTCGATCTCGCCCTGGATGACTTCCCGCTCGGCCGCCGGACCGTCGTTCTCGTCGTCCTTGGCACTCACTTCTTGTCGTCCTCCACGATCTCGGCGTCGACCACGTCGTCACCGCCGGCCGCCGGGCCGGTCGAGCCCGCACCGGCACCCGGGGCGCCACCCGCGGCGGCCTGCGGGGCCTCACCCTGCGAGTAGAGCAGCGAGCCGGCCTCCTGGGAGACCTGCGACAGCCGCTCGTGGGCCGACTTGATCTTCTCGATGTCGGTGCCGCCGAGCGCGCCACGGAGCTCGCCGAGCGCCTCGCCGATCTTGTTCTTGCTGTCCTCGGGGAGCTTGTCGCCGCTCTCCGCCAGGAACTTCTCGGTCTGCCACTGCAGCTGCTCGGCCAGGTTGCGGGTCTCCGCGTCCTCACGGCGCTTCTTGTCGTCGTCCGCGTGGTCCTGAGCGTCGCGCATCATGCGCTCGATGTCGTCCTTCGGCAGCGCGGAGCCGCCGGTGATCGTCATCTTCTGCTCCTTGCCCGTGCCCAGGTCCTTGGCGGACACGTGCACGATGCCGTTCGCGTCGATGTCGAAGGAGACCTCGATCTGCGGGACGCCGCGGGGCGCCGGGGCGATGCCACTGAGCTCGAAGGTGCCGAGCTTCTTGTTGTTCGCCGCCATCTCGCGCTCACCCTGGTAGACCTGGATCAGCACGGAGGGCTGGTTGTCGTCGGCCGTGGTGTAGACCTCGGAGCGGTGCGCCGGGATGGTGGTGTTGCGCTCCACCAGCTTGTGCATGATGCCGCCCTTGGTCTCGATGCCCAGCGAGAGCGGGGTGACATCGAGCAGCAGGACGTCCTTGACCTCGCCCTTGAGCACACCGGCCTGGAGCGCGGCGCCGACGGCGACGACCTCGTCCGGGTTGACGCCCTTGTTCGGCTCGCGGCCGATCAGGCTCTGCACCAGCTCGGTGACGGCCGGCATACGGGTCGAGCCGCCGACCAGGATGACGTGGTCGATGGCCGCCAGCTTGACGTCGGCGTCCTTGATGGCCGCCTCGAACGGGCCCTTGCAACGGTCCAGCAGGTCCTGCGTCATCCGCTGGAACTCGGCGCGGCTCAGCGACGTGTCCAGGTGCAGCGGGCCGTTCGCCCCCGCGGTGATGTAGGGCAGGTTGATGCTGGTCGTGGTCGCGGCGGACAGCTCGATCTTGGCCTTCTCGGCCGCCTCGCGCAGACGCTGGAGCGCCATCTTGTCCTGGGAGAGGTCGATGCCGTGCTCGCCACGGAAGCTCTTCACCAGGTGGTCGATGATCCGCTGGTCCCAGTCGTCGCCGCCCAGGTGGTTGTCACCGGAGGTCGACTTGACCTCGATGACGCCGTCGCCGAGCTCGAGCAGCGAGACGTCGAAGGTGCCGCCGCCGAGGTCGAAGACCAGGACGGTCTGCTCCTTGGAGCCCTTGTCCAGCCCGTACGCCAGAGCGGCGGCGGTGGGCTCGTTGACGATGCGCAGGACGTTGAGGCCGGCGATCTCGCCCGCCTCCTTGGTGGCGGTGCGCTGCGCGTCGTTGAAGTACGCCGGGACGGTGATGACCGCGTCGGTGATCTGCTCACCCAGGTAGGCCTCGGCGTCCCGCTTGAGCTTCATCAGCACCCGCGCGGAGATCTCCTGCGGCGTGTACTGCTTACCGTCGATGTCCATCGACCAGTTGGTGCCGATCTCCCGCTTGACCGAACGGATGGTCCGGTCGGGGTTGGTCACCGCCTGGCGCTTGGCGACCTCACCGACGAGCACCTCGCCGTTGCGGGCGAAGGCGACGATCGACGGAGTCGTCCGGGAGCCCTCCGCGTTGGCGATGACGGTGGGCTCGCCTCCTTCCAGAACGCTGACGCAGGAGTTCGTGGTGCCGAGGTCGATGCCGACCGCACGTGCCATGGTGTTCCTCGCTTTTCACAGCTGGGGTTCGCGTACGAAGGTTGAGTGGAACCGACTCAATGATGCCACGGTGCCGCACAGCGTCAAATCGAAGTTGAGCCCCTGGGGCGCAAGCCGGTGCATACAGGGGCACCGGCACATACCTGTCAGGTCACGGCATACCGGGACCCTGTTGTCCTGGATGCATAGATCGTGCACGCTTTACCCGTGACGACGCACGGAGACGCGGTCGGTCCGTCGGCCCTTTCCGCCGTCCCCGCCCAATCGGATGAAAAGAACCAGGTCAGCGTGGCCACAGGTGGCCCATCAGAGCGTACGGGGGCGAGCCCGATCCGTCCGGAAAACCACGGAAACCGCCCCGAACCGGTCGAAGTACCCCCGGCGGTCGGCCGGTTGGCCACGGCCCTGAGCCGGTTACGGGCGGCGCTCGGCGCGGTCTCGTACCCCCTGGTCCTTCCGTCCGCGGACGAGGCCCGGCGAGTCGGTTCGGCCCTGGCCGCTCAACTCGACGACTACCTGCTCCCACGACTGGCCCGCCTCGACGCACCCCTGCTGGTGGTCGTCGGCGGTTCCACCGGAGCGGGCAAGTCGACACTGGTCAACAGCCTGGTCCAAGCCCCGGTCAGCAACGCCGGCGTGCTCCGGCCGACGACCAAGTCACCGGTGCTCGTGACCCACCCCGACGACGTGCAGTGGTTCGGCCGGGGCGGGCTGCTGCCCGGCCTCACCCGGACCGGTCAGCCGAGCAACGCCGCGGACGTGCTCCAGGTGGTGGCGACCCCGACGATCGGTCCCGGCCTGGCCCTGCTGGACGCGCCCGACGTCGACTCGGTCGTCGACGAGAACCGCAAGCTCGCCGCCCAGCTGCTGGCTGCGGCCGACCTGTGGCTCTTCGTCACCACCGCCGCACGCTACGCCGACGCCGTCCCGTGGGAGCTGCTCACCACCGCCCGGCTACGGGGCACGGTGATCGCCCTGGTCCTGGACCGGGTGCCGGTCGACGCGGCCGCCGAGATCGCCGCCCACCTGGGCGAGATGCTGACCGCCAACGACCTCGGCTCGGCACCGCTGTTCGTGCTGCCCGAGACCGAGCTGGACCAGCACGGCATGCTGCCGGACGCGGCGATCGGCCCGATGCGGATCTGGTTCGCCCAGCTGGCCGGTGACGCCGGAGCCCGGGGCACGGTGGTCCGGCAGACCCTGGACGGAGCGCTCAGCGCACTCACCCCGGCACTCAACGGGCTGGCCGAGGCCGCCGACGACCAGGTCCGTACGGCGCATGCGCTGGACGAGCGGGTCGAGTCCGCCTACCGCAACGCCCACCGGGTCACCGAGGAGGGCCTGCGCGACGGCCGGCTGCTCCGTGGTGAGGTGCTGGCCCGCTGGCAGGACTACGTGGGCACCGGCGACCTGGTCCGCAACCTGGAGTCCCGGGTGGGTCACCTGCGTGACCGTCTCTTCGCGGCTCTCAGCGGCCGGACCACCCCCGGGCAGAACCTGCGGGTCGCTCTCGAGTCGCAGTTGGTCACCCTGCTGCGCGGGGTGGCGACGGACGCGGCCGAGCAGGCGTATGCGGCGTGGCAGGCCCACCCGGCCGGGGCCGCCCTGCTGGCGCCGAACCTGCAGCACGCCTCGCCCGACCTGCCCGAGCGCGCCGACCGCCTGGTCCGTGACTGGCAGCAGTGGGTGCTCGAACTGGTCCGTACCGAGGCGTCGGACAAGCGGGCCGTGGCCCGGGGCGCGGCGTACGCGGTCAACGGCGCCGGGCTCGCCGTCATGATCGCGGTCTTCACCGCCACCGCCTTCATCCCCACCGGGCTGGAGGTCGCCGCGGGTGCCGGCAGCGCGGTCGCCGCACAGAAGGTGCTCGAGGCCGTCTTCGGCGACCAGGCGATCCGCACCCTCGCCGGCCGCGCCCGCACCGAACTGCTCGACCGGGTCGAGAAACTGCTCGCCGTCGAGGCCGCCCGCTTCACGGAACGGACCTCGGCGGCACGCCTCGAGACGACGCATGGCACGCTTCTGCGCCAGACCGCCGCCGAGGTGGAGAACGCCAGGAAGGAACTCGCTTTGACCGGGTCCGGGTCATGAACTTGGTACAGAAGTCGCGCGACGAGTCCGTCGACGCGGAGGCCCTGGGACGACGACTGGAAGCGCTGGCCCGGTTCCTGCGGGTGGCCGACCCGTACCTGCCGGACGGCGAGCTCGTGGCCGCGCACACCCTTGTCGAGCGGGCCAGTGGCCGGCTCACCCTCTCCCTCGACCACACCGTGGTCGCGCTCGCCGGCAGCACCGGCAGCGGCAAGTCCAGCCTGTTCAATGCGCTCGCCCGGTTCAAGCTGTCGCCGGTGGGTGTGCGCCGGCCGACCACCGGCACCGCGCACGCTGTGGTGTGGGGCCCGCTGGAGCCGGCCAACCGGCTGCTCGACTGGGTCGGGGTGCTGCCGCGGCAGCGGTTCGTCCGGGAGAGCGCTCTGGACGGCGACGACGAGGCCACCCTGCGCGGGCTGATCCTGCTCGACCTGCCCGACTTCGACTCGATCGAGCGCGCCCATCAGCTCGAGGTGGACCGGCTGCTCGGTCTGGTCGATCAGATCGTCTGGGTCGTCGACCCGCAGAAGTACGGCGACCGGGTCCTGCACCGGGCGTACCTGTCCCAGTTCAGCACCCACGCCGGCGTCACCATCGTGGTCCTCAATCAGGCCGACCGGCTCAACCCGGCCGACACCGAGGTGGTCCGCAACGACCTGGCCCGGCTCCTGGAGGAGGACGGGCTCACCGGGACCCCGGTGATCGCCACCTCGGCGAAACAGCCGGGCATGCTGAGCGAGCTGCGGTCGGCCCTGGAGTCCACGGTGGCGAACCGGCAGGCGGCACTGCGCCGGCTCACCGCCGACCTGGACGCGGTCGGTGAGGAACTGGGCGCCATGATCGGGCCACCGGCCGCCGAGGACGAGGTGGACCGGGCGACCGTCCGGCAGCTGTGTGACGCGCTGGCCGAGTCGGCCGGGGTGCCGGGCGTGGCGGACTCGACCGCCGCCGCCTACCGGCACCGGGCCTCGGCGGCGACCGGCTGGCCGCTGGCGCGCGGGCTGCGCCGGCTCCGGCCCGACCCGCTGCGCAAGCTGCATCTCGCCGAGCCGGTCAAGACCGACTCGGTGTCCACGGATGTCGTTCCGCGTACGTCGGTCCCGGAGGCCGACGCCGCGCAGAAGTCCGCCGTGGGCCTGACCGTCCGGGCGGTCGCGGCACGCGCCGCGGCTCCGCTGCCGGAGGTGTGGTCCCCCGCGCTGAACAGCGCCGCCCGTTCGAAGGCGGCCGACGTGCCGGACGCGCTCGACCGGGCGGTCGCACAGACCGACCTGGGCCTGGAGCAACCGCCGGTCTGGTGGCGGGCAGTCGGCGTCCTGCAGTGGGTGCTGCTGGCGACCGCCGCGGCCGGTCTCGGCTGGCTGATCCTGGGGTACGCGTTGTCCGCTCTCGGCCTGCCCGACATCGACGGTCCGGAGGTGGGTGTCGTCCCGCTGCCGACGCTGTTGCTGCTCATCGGACTGGCCGGCGGGTTGCTGCTGTGGCTGGTGTTGCGGCCGATCATCGAGGCCGGAGCGCGACGGGCCCGGCGACGAGCGGAGCTGCGGCTGCGGGCCGCGGTCACCGAGGTCGGGCGTGGGTACGTGGTCGCGCCGGTCCGTGAGGTGCTGAACGCCTACGCCCAGGCGAGAGAAGCTCTCAGCGTCGTGCGAGCGGAGTAGTTCCGGCGGGTGCCGCGGGCGTAGGCTCGCGGCATGCCCGCACCCCGGACGGTCTACGACGCCGTGCTGCAAGCAGCCCGTGACGTCACCAAGCTGGGCTGCGCTCTCGATGCCGAGATGCTCGGCACGGCTCTGCTCGGCAGTGTCTACTCGGTTGCCTCCGACGACCGGGCCGCGGCCGTCCGTGACTTCGTGGGCCGGTTCCTGACCGCCACGACCGCTCCGGACGCCCCGGCCACCACGACGATCCGCGAGGTCTTCGCGGCCCTGGTGCCCGACGCCGACGGCGCGACCGAGGTGGGCCACGCCGCGGAGGCGCCCGCCTGGGCCGCACAGCTCGGGCGGGTCCGGCCCACCGGCTGCTGGGCCTATGGGGACGTCTTCGGCGATCAGACGTCCTACCTGGTCACCTTCGCCTACGAGGA
This sequence comes from Actinoplanes subglobosus, assembly GCF_042650585.1. Lineage (NCBI taxonomy): Bacteria > Bacillati > Actinomycetota > Actinomycetes > Micromonosporales > Micromonosporaceae > Actinoplanes > Actinoplanes subglobosus. Next base: position 156,436 of record NZ_JBHSBL010000014.1, on the reverse strand, counting down.
CGACTCGGAGGGCGGGCCGGAGCACGCCGTGGTGGCTCTCGTGGACCACAACATCGGCATCACCAAGGACCTGTTCGTGGCCGCCTCGGCAGCGCCGCGGCTCGCGCAGGTGCGCGAGCTCTGCGAGGCCGACGAGCTGACCTGGTTCCGCACCGAGGATCCCGGCCGCCTGCGTGACGAGGTGGGCCGGCACCTGCGTGTCACCGACGAGCTGAGCGAGCTGCCGTCGGACGGTTCGCTCGCCACCGACCGCGCGCTCGCGGCGGCCCGGTTGGCGCTGCTGCCGGCCGTGACCACGCCGCCGCTCACCGAGCCGGCCGGGCCGGCCGGCCACGATCTGGTCCGTGACTTCCTGTCCTCGCCGGAGGCGGCCCGGTTCGACCTGCCGGCCGGTTCGGGCGACCCGGCCGACCTCGCCTCCCTGGACTTCTGTGTCAGCCTGGTGCTCGATCACGCGGCGAGCCTGCCGGGTGGCGATCCGCTGCGCTGGAGTCCGGCGGTCGCCGGGTTGTTCCTGCTCGACTGGGTGCACCGGCGGGCCGTCCTGGATCTGGACGACGCCGCCATGATGCCGCGCGTGGTGCGGGCCTGGTCGGCCTATGCCACGGTGCGGCGCAACCTGCCGGCGGCGGCGGTCCAGGAGACCGAGGACGCACTGGGGGAGCTGATCCCCGAGTTCGCCCGGCTCTACACCACCGGCGAGCGGCGGAGCCCGGCCACCGCCGCGGTGGCCCAGCTCATCTCCGAGGGCGTCGACCCCGGCGACACCGCCGCCATCGACGCGTGGCTGGAAGCCAACCGCGACGAGTGAGCCGCCCGGTCAGCGGCGGTTGATGTGATGGGCGTCCGTGCTCGGGTCGGCGTGATGACGGCCGACCCGGGTGCTGCGGTCGTAGGAGGCGCTGCGTTCCTCCGGGTAATTGGTGTGCTCGGCCCGGTGCATCCCGCGATAGGGGCGGTTGGCGCGCCGGTTCTCCTCCGAGTTCGTTTCGGTCAGCAGGCGGCGGACCACGTTGAGGTTGCCGTCGGTGTGGCTCTGCTCGAGGACCCGGGACGGGCGGACGTTGTACGGGCGTTCGGCCACTGCTGACCTCCGGCTGTGTCGGGGCCGATCCACGGATCGGCGATCGTTGACGGCTTTCTCACAGTCCCGCTTCCCCGGCACGTCCGGTTTATGCGGTTCCTCGGGTTTATGTGAATCATCATCCGCGGCACGGCCGGTTTCATCGGGAATGTCCGGCAGGCTGGGAACGGTCGGGAAGTCGCGCGGCAACTCCGGCTCCGGAGACTCGTCCTCCGCCGGGACGACGGGCAGATTCGGCACCACCGGAATCGGACCCGATGTGAACGAGGCCCGCCGCGGCCCCGGCAGAGGCAGGGCCCGATGCGACGTGCGGGCCGGCCCAGGCGAGGCTTGACGCGACGTGGGTGCGGGCAGAGGCGCGGCCCGGCTCGGCACGGGTGAGCGCGACGCATGCCGCGACCTCGGCGCCGGCGGGCGCGCGACCCGCTGCGGCACGGGAGCGGCCGAGAGCGACGCCCGCGGCACGGGCGCGGTGGCTCGCGGCGGAGCGGCGGCGCCACGCGACGGAGATACGGCAGCACGCGACGGGGGCGCGGCCGAGACCCGCGAGGCCGTGGGCGCGGGGGTCACCGAGGGCGGCTCCGCAACGATCCCCGGGTTCGCGGGCCGGGACTGTTGTGGCCGGGGCGGCTTCTCCCCGTACCCCTGAATGGTCGTCGGCATGACCGGCCCGGTCGCCGGCGGCGGCAGGAACGGCACGTCCATCGCCCCGGTCCGCCCGTCATCGGTGATCTCGCTGGATCCGGTGGTGAGGATGGCGAGGGTCGGGAACGAGGCGAGCGCGACGAGCAGCGCCACCATCACGACGTAGCGGCGGGTCGGCCCGGAGAAGCCGAGATCCTCGCGATACACCCCGTTGATCCGCTTGCGCAGCACCTTGAGGGGCCGCGCGAAGTAGTCGTCGTCGGGCAGGTGCGGCACGCGAGGCTCCTCCAAAGATCAGCTTGGATCCGTCCCGGTCACTGGGGTTGAACGACGGCGGGCACCGGAGGGAGCGGCATGAAAGGGCCATTAGTACCGAAGTGAATGGACAAAACCCCATAAAAAAGACAAAAGACCAGACAAGAATTCTGGATTCGTGATCCACGCAGCCTGTAACGGCGGTCACTCTCTCTGTCAGGATGGGGGCGACGGCACGTCGCTGCCTACGCCGACCAGCGGGGTCACGGCGGCCGTCCCGGCTTCGAGCCGGTGTTCGCCGCGCGACAACCCACACCCGGGCCAGGCGCGGCACCTGAGTGGTTCAGCCGCGTGGCCGGGAGACACCCGCCGCGGGCGCAACGAGGAAACAGGAGACACGGATGGCGAAAGGCGAGAGCGTGGCCGGGACCGACATCCCGCCCGGCGGCTTCGTCCAACTGCTGACCCCCGACGGCGAGCGTGTCGACAGCGTCACCACCGCTGACGGGACGACGTATTCCGTCGACTTCACCGACGAGGAGTACCGCGAGCTCTACCGGGATCTGGTCACCGTCCGGCGCCTCGACACCGAGGCGGTCGCCCTGCAACGGCAGGGTGAGCTGGGCATCTGGGCCAGTCTGCTCGGGCAGGAGGCGGCTCAGGTCGGCTCCGGGCGGGCACTGCGCCCGCAGGACATGGCCTTCCCGACCTACCGGGAGCACGGCGTCCTCTACTGCCGCGGCATCGATCCGATCATGCCGTTCGGCCTGTTCCGGGGTGTCGACCAGGGCGGCTGGGACGCCAACGAGTTCAAGTTCAACCAGTACACGATCGTCATCGGCTCGCAGACGCTGCACGCGACCGGCTACGCCATGGGCGTCACCATGGACGGCAAGACCGGTTCCTCCGACGGTGAGGCCGTGATCGCCTACTTCGGCGACGGTGCGACCAGCCAGGGCGAGGTCAACGAGGCGTTCGTCTGGTCCGGGGTGTTCAACTCCCCGATCGTCTTCTTCTGCCAGAACAATCAGTACGCGATCTCCGAGCCGCTGGAGCGGCAGACCCGTGTCCCGCTCTATCAGCGGGCCGGCGGCTACGGCTTCCCCGGCATCCGGGTGGACGGCAACGACGTACTGGCGACCTATGCGGTGACCCGGGCGGCGCTGGACAACGCGCGCAACGGTCAGGGCCCGACGCTGGTCGAGGCGTACACGTACCGGATGGGCGCGCACACCAGCTCGGACGACCCGACCCGCTACCGCATCGCGAGCGAGGTCGAGTCGTGGAAGGCGAAGGACCCGATCAGCCGGCTCCGCGCCTTCCTGACCAAGCAGAAGGTCGCGAAGAAGGACTTCTTCCTCGAGGTGGACGAGGAGGCCAACAAGAAGGCCCTGGACCTGCGGAAGCGGGTGCTGGCGATGCCCGACCCCGAGCCCGTGGCCCTTTTCGATCACGTCTATCCCAACGGTTCGCCCGAGATCGACGCGCAGCGTGACGCGTTCACCCGGTACCAGGCGTCCTTCGAGGGGAGTGGGCACTGATGATCACCCTGGGCAAAGCTCTCAACCACGGCCTGCGCCGAGCGCTGGAGGACGACCCCAAGGTCGTGATCATGGGAGAGGACGTCGGCAAGCTCGGCGGCGTCTTCCGGATCACCGACGCTCTGCAGAAGGACTTCGGCGAGAACCGGGTCATCGACACCCCGCTGGCCGAGGCCGGCATCGTCGGCACCGCGGTCGGCCTGGCCATCCGTGGCTTCCGGCCGGTCTGCGAGATCCAGTTCGACGGGTTCGTCTTCCCGGCGTACAACCAGATCGTCGCCCAGGTGGCGAAGATGCACTACCGGTCCAAGGGCAAGCTGCGGCTGCCGATCACGATCCGGATCCCCTACGGCGGTGGCATCGGCGCGGTCGAGCACCACTCCGAGTCGCCCGAGGCGTACTTCGCGCACACCCCCGGCCTCAAGGTCGTGAGCTGCTCGAATCCGGCCGACGCGTACACGATGATCCAGCAGGCGATCGCCTCCGACGACCCGGTGATCTTCTTCGAGCCGAAACGGCGCTACTGGGAGAAGGGGGAGGTCGACCTCGACGCTCCCCTGGATGCCGCGTTCCCGCTGCACTCGGCACGGGTCGCGCGGCCGGGTGGGGACGCGACGCTTCTCGCGTACGGCCCGATGGTCCGGGTGGCGCTCGACGCCGCCTCCGCCGCCGCCGAGGACGGCCGTGAGCTCGAAGTCATCGACGTGCGCTCGCTCTCCCCGATCGACTACCCGGTGATCTTCGAGTCGGTCAAGCGGACCGGCCGCGCCGTCGTCGTCCACGAGGCCCCCGGCAACGTCGGCCTCGGCGCCGAGATCGCTGCCCGGATCACCGAGGAGTGCTTCTACTCACTCGAGGCCCCGGTGCTGCGCGTGACCGGATACGACATCCCCTACCCGGCCGCGCGGATCGAGGAGGAGTACCTCCCCGACCTCGACCGGGTGCTGGACGCCGTCGACCGCTCGTTCGGCTGGTGACCGCGATGTCCCGGATCAAAGAGTTCAACCTGCCCGACCTCGGTGAGGGTCTGACCGAGGGCGAGATCCTGTCCTGGCTGGTCAAGGTCGGTGACACCATCGAGCTCAACCAGCCGATCGTCGAGGTGGAGACGGCGAAGGCGGCCGTCGAGATCCCGGCGAAGTGGGGCGGCGTCGTCACCCGGATCTTCCACGAGGCCGGTGTGGTGGTCGAGGTCGGCAAGCCGATCATCTCCATCGACACCGACCCGACCGCCGGACCCATCGCCCCCGCGCCCACGTCCTCGTCCTCATCCGGGGACGGCGAAACCGAAGCCGGCCTCATCGGTGGTCCGGCGCCCGGCGGCCGCACCGCGGTCCTCGTCGGTTACGGCCCGAAGACCACAACGGCGAAACGACGACCCCGCAGCGGTACGGCCACCGCTCCCACGACCGCAACCACACCTACCCCGCCTCCGGCGGCTGCCGCCCCGATCGTGGCCGCACCGGTCGAGCCGGCTCCCGTGGCTCCGGCACCGGTGGTCCAGTCCACCGCTCCGGCGACCGTCCCCCCGGCGGCCGTCTCTCCCGCGGCAGCCGGACGGACCGGGCCGGTGCTCGCCAAGCCGCCGGTTCGGAAACTCGCCCGTGATCTCGGCGTCGACCTCGCCGGTCTGAACGGGACGGGCCCGATGGGGTCGGTGACGCGGAACGACGTACAGCTGGCGGCATCTCGTCCGGAGACGCCGGCCGAGACCGCTCCGGCGACCGCTCCCACCGCACCGGCCGCGGTCTTCGACGCCTCTCGCGAGCAGCGCATCCCGATCAAGGGGGTGCGGAAGCTCACCGCGGAGAACATGGTCGCGTCGGCGTTCACCGCGCCGCACGTCACCGAGTTCCTCACCGTCGACGTGACGCGCTCGATGAAGGCGCTGGAGAAGCTGAAGGCCCGGCCCGAGTTCGCCGAGACCCGGGTGTCCCCGCTGCTGCTGGTGGCGAAAGCGGTGCTGCTCGCGGCGAAACGGCATCCGATGGTCAACTCGACCTGGTCCGGGGCGACCGGGGAGATCATCGTCAAGGACTACGTGAACCTCGGCATCGCCGCGGCGACCGAGCGTGGCCTGATCGTCCCGAACGTCAAGGACGCCGGCCGGCTCACCCTCCACGAGCTGGCCGAGGCCCTGAACACGCTGGTCCGGGTGGCCAAGTCGGGCAAGACACCGCCGTCCGACATGACCGGCGGCACGCTCTCGATCACGAACGTGGGCGTGTTCGGCATCGACACCGGAACGCCGATCCTGCCCCCGGGCGAGTCGGCGATCCTGGCCTTCGGCGCGATCCGGCCGACGCCCTGGGTGCACAAAGGCAAGATCAAGGTGCGCCAGGTCACCACGCTCGGGCTCTCCTTCGACCACCGGATCATCGACGGCGAACTGGGCTCGAAATTCCTGCGTGACGTGGGCGCGTTCCTGACCGACCCGGAGGCCACCCTGCTCAGCTGGACCTAAGGACCTTCGGCCTGATTGGGCAGTTGACTTTCGATCCTTAGGTTCATGACCCAGCTCACCCCCTAATTCACTGGCCACGCTCCCGTTGTCGGCAGATACTTGAGTCGACAACGGGACGCGCGCCCAGGGTTCCGCCACAAGCGGTCCGGCGACGCTCGTCAGAGCCAGACCCGCCACCGCGGGGGAAGTGAGCAGTGCCATGAACATGATCGACCGCATTCGCCGGCACCGGATGATCAGCCGCCAGAACCGTGCCATCGAGCGCGCGATGATGGCCGCTCCCACGCAGGCCATGCGCGACGAGATCGCCGTCATCGCCCAGCGCCGCTGGACCAACTGAGGTCACCGGCCCGCAGGGGTTTACCAACACGTGAAAACGGCCCTCCCGGATCACCCGGGCGGGCCGTTTCGCATCTCTCTCGCCTTCGGGCACACCCCATCCCGGCCGGCGGCCCACTGCTCCGGCCTCACACCGCCTCCGAGCGGTGAATCCCCGCCTTCTCCTACCTCCATCCCCGCCTCATCGCCGCCTCGGTGATCGGGAAGACGCCCCCAAGGGGCGTACACCGGGATTCCTCCCCGCGCGCCCGCCCGGTACCGTGGGCACGGTCCCCGAACCGGCACGGCCGGTCGGTGAGGGAGACCGGGGCCACCCGGGCAGCGACATCGCCCGGCCCCAGCACGGCCAGGCCGGAAAGCTGGCACGACCCCTGGCGGAAGGTCGTCGGTGGAGTCGCGTCCGTGCAAAGCTGGCACGGCCGCATCGATGAGGAGGCGCGTATGACGTCCGAGGGGCAGCACGCCGGTCAGCCGGCCGAGGCCACGTCGGGCGGACCCACGTCAGGCGGTTTCCCGCCCGACGCCGACGCACAGCGGATCGCCGGTCGGGCCTCGGCCCAGCCGCCCGCTGAGGGCTTCCCCAATTCGTATGGTCCGCCGCCTGCTTCCACTCCTGGCGGGGGCTCGCCGTTCGTCGTGCCCGCCGTCTCCACCTTCGGCGCCGGCTCCGGTCAGGGCGGCACCTCGTACGGGTCCGCTCGTGTGCCACAGTCCGAGGCCTCGCCCTACGGTTCGGTCTCACCCGAGGGTTCCGGCACCGCGTCGCCCTACGGTTCGGTCTCGCCGTCACCGGGGGCATACGGGCAGCCCGGCACCCCGCCGCCGCCCTATGGCGCAGCCCCGGCCTCCGGTCCCGTCCCCGCCTCCGGTCCCGTCCCGGCCTCCGGCGCCGCGTCCGTCCCGGCCCCCGCGCCGTTCGACGCCGGCCCGCCGCAGTCGTCGTCGTGGGCCCCGTCCGGTTCGGCGACCCCGCCGGCCTCGTCGTTCGGCGGCTCCGGTTCCGGCTTCCCGCCACCCGGCGGTGCTGCCGCGCCCGAGGCATCACCCGGCGCCCGGCTCACCACCAGCGGGCTGCCGACGCGGACCCCCGGTGCCACCGCGCCCGAGGACGGCGGTCTCGGCCGATCGTTCTCCGCCTTCGGCGACCAGCCGGTCCGCGTGCCCGGCGCCAGCCTCTCCGACCTGCCGGACAATTCGGCTCCGGGCGCGTTCAGTGCCGGCCCGGCACAGAACAGCTGGATGCAGAACGTCCGCACACCCGACACTCCGGCCGACGCGGCCGCCCAGCAGCCGGCCAGCACCACGTTCCCGTCCCGGCGCGGCGAGGGCGGCGGTTTCCCGCTGCGCGCACCCGCCGGCCCCGGTGTCGAGTCACCCTCCGGCAGCCAGCCCAGCCTCGACCTGCCGGTCCGCGGCCAGCAGCCGTTCAACGGCCCCGCCGACCCGGCTCGCGGCGGTTCGTTCCCCCCTGCTGGTGACGTCCCGGCTTTCGGTGGCGGCGCTTTCCCGCCTCCGGCATCCGGTGGCGGCGCCTTCCCGCCTCCTCCGTCCAGCGGCGGTTCCTTCCCACCGCCGGGTGGCGGTTCCTTCCCGGCCCCGGCCTCTGGTGGCGGTTCCTTCCCGCCTCCCGGCAGCGACTCCTTCCCGCCCGCGGCTGGCAGCTCTTTCCCGTCACCGGGCGGGGACTCCTTCCCCCCTGCCGGCGGCAGTTCCTTCCCGCCACCGGGTGGCAGTTCCTTCCCGGCCCCGGGTGGCAGTTCCTTCCCGGCCTCCGGCGGCGACTCCTTCCCGCCCTCCGGCGGCGACTCCTTCCCGCCTCCGGCCGACGGTGGCAGGGCCTTCCCGCCCCCGGGTGACGCTCCGGTCCAGGGCGGCAGCGCTTTCCCGCCTGCCGGTGACGCTCCGGGCTTCGGTGGTTCCTTCCCGGCTTCGGGCGACGCCCCGGCCTTCGGTGGTGGCTCGTTCCCGGGTGCGCCGGAGGCCTCGGCCGGCCCGCGCGACGGTGACGACCCGCAGGTGTCCGCAGCCGGATACCCGCAGCGGGTCCCCGGCGCGGCTCTCTCCTCCGGCGGCGCTCTCCCGGACCCGGCCGACGACCAGCAGGGCGGCTCGTCGGTCCCGCAGCCGCGCGACCCGGCGAAGAAGCCCGCGGTCGGCTCGGCCCGCCCCGTCACCGCCAGCGCGTCGGTGCCCGGTGTGCGGGTCACTCCGGCCGAGGCCGCCGAGATTCCGCCGCCGTCCAACGCCGCACCGCAGGCCAGGGTCTATGGTCGTCCGGCCGCCCCGGCCCCGGAGGAGACCCCGGCGTCCGCGGATGAGTCACCGTCCGGTGGTTTCTCGTCGTCGACTCCCAGCGGCCTGCCCCAGCGGGGAGACAGCGGTTCGGCCACGCCGTATCCGCCGGGCCAGCCCAGCGGCCTGCCGCAGCGGGACGAGAGCCCGTCCGGCGGCTTCCCCCCGGCCCCGACTTCCCCGTTCGGCGGTCCGCCGCAGAGCGAAAGCCCGTCGGGCGGTTTCCCGTCGGCACCCACGTCCCCGTTCGGCGGCCCTGCCCCGCGCAGCGACAGCCCTTACGGCAACGCCCCTCAAGGCGACAGCCCGTTCGGCGCCCCCGCACAGAACGATCCCTTCGGCACGCCCGCACAGAACGATCCCTTCGGCGCTCCCGCGCAGAACGATCCCTTCGGCGCTCCCGCGCAGCAGAACGATCCCTTCGGCGCTCCGGCACAGCAGAAGAGTCCATTCGGCGGGTCTTCCCAGCAGAGCGATCCGTTCGGTGCTCCGGCACAGCAGAACGATCCGTTCAGTGGGTCGCAGCAGGGTGAGAACCCGCTCGGCGGCTTCCCGCCCGCGCCCGCTTCGCCGTTCGGTGGGGCCGCACGTCCGGGCGACAACCCGCTCGGCGGCGCCTCCCAGCAGGGTGGCTTCCCGCCCGCGCCGACCTCGCCCTACGGCGGCCAGCAGGGCGACAACCCGTCCGGTGGCTTCCCGCCCGCGCCGACCTCGCCCTACGGTGGCCAGCAGGGCGACAACCCGTCCGGTGGTTTCCCGCCCGCGCCGTTCGGCGGACAGCAGAGCGACGGCCCGTCTGGTGGTTTCCCGCCCCCGTCGACGACGTTCGGCACCGCGACCCCGTACTCAACGGATGATCGTTTCCAGCCACCGCCCGGCGACGGATCCGGCGGTGCGGGCGGTTTCGGCGCCTCTGGTGGTTCCGGCGGCTTCGGCGCCTCTGGTAACCCCGATGGTCCCGGTGACCTCGGTGGTCCCGGCGGTAGCGGTGCAGGTGGTCCCGGTGGGTTCGGCTCTCCGGGTGGCTTCGGCTCTCCGGGTGTTCCCGGTGGCCCGGGTGTTCCCGGTGGCCCGGGTGCTCCCGGTGTCGCCCCGCAGTCGCCGGCTCGGGCCACCGCCCGCGCCACGGCGAGTGCACGGGTCACCCCGCCGGAGACTCCTCCGGGCGGCGGTTCTCCCTTCGCGATGCCGGGCTCTCCGCAGGTCCCCGGCGACGGCCCGATCACTCCGCCGCCGTTCCCGGTCGCCTCGTCCTTCCCGGCCGGTGGCCCGAGCGGTCAAGGTGGTCTGGGCGGTCACGGTGGCCCGAGCGGTCAAGGCGGTGTGGGCGGTCACGGCGGCCCGAGCGGTCAAGGTGGTCTGGGCGGCTCGAACGGCCCGGGTGGCTTGGGAAATCCGGGCGGCCTGAACGGCCCGGGCGGCCCGGGTGGTCCGGCCATGCCGGGGTCGCCGCAGTTCCCCGGCTCCGGCCCGCAGTTCGGCACACCGGGCGATCACCCGTCCGGCCCGCCGTACAGCGAGTTCACCATGGACGCCAGCGGCCGCGGTGCGGCGCCGGGTGGCTTCCCCGACCAGTTCAACGAGCACACCACCGACGTCTCCGGCCGGGGCAACTCGCCGTATGTTCCGGCGCCCGCTCTGCCCCCGATGCCGGCGGAGCAGCCCGGCGGGATGTACCCGAGTGGCCCGGCCGCCCGTGCCACGGTGACGCCGCCCGGCCCGGAGGACACCACGAGCTGGCCCGGTCCGGCCGAGGAGCAGGGACGGTTCGACCAGTTCAAGGCCGATCCCCCGGCACCGCCGGCGCCGTCGGGCAAGGTGAACGTCCGCACGATCCCGGTGGCTCTGGCCGTCGTCCTGGGTGCGGCGCTGCTGCTCAGCCTGGTGTTCGGCCTGGTCTACCTGATCTCGGGCGATGATTTCAGCGTCTCGCAGGGTGAGTGCGTCAAGCGGGAGGGCACGACCCCCGTGGTGGCTTCGTGCTCGGAGCCGGAGACGTTCCAGGTGGTCTCGATCGTGACGGCCAAGGAGCAGTGCGGTGACGCCTCCCAGCCGTACATCGTGGTTCCGAAGGACGACGGCGACCAGGTCCTGTGCCTGAAGAAGAACGGCTGACCGGATCAGCTGACAAGGGTTTGCCGCGAGAGGCCTCACCGAAAGGTGAGGCCTCTCGCTGTCGAGAAGCCTGGCCGGAGCCCCGCCCGCCGGTGAGGCACCATGGCGGGATGGAATTTCGCGTGCGTGCGCCCGAACTCAAGGGTCGCGGTTGGCTCAACACCGGCGGTAAGGCCCTGACCCTGGCCGATCTGCGCGGAAAAATCCTATTACTGGATTTCTGGACCTTCTGCTGCATTAATTGCCTGCACGTCCTGGACGAGCTGCGGCCGTTGGAGGAGAAGTATGGTGACGCGCTCGTCGTGATCGGCGTGCACTCGCCGAAGTTCGAGCACGAGCGTGACCCGGTGGCACTGGCCGCCGCCGTGGAGCGCTATGGCGTTCATCACCCGGTCGTCGACGACGGTGACATGCACGTGTGGCAGCAGTATGCGGCGAAGGCATGGCCGACTCTGGCCGTGGTGGACCCGGAGGGTTATCTGGTCGCGTCGATGGCCGGCGAGGGTCACGCCGAGGGCCTGTCCCGGCTGATCGACGAGCTGATCACGAAGCACGAGGCGAACGGCACACTGCACCGCGGCGACGGGCCGTATGTTCCGCCGCCCGCTCCGGAGGGTCTGCTGCACTTCCCCGGCAAGGTGATCGAGCTGCCGGGTGGCAATCTGCTGGTCAGCGATTCGGCTCGGCATTCGCTGGTGGAGCTGACCCCGGACGGGGAGACGCTGGTCCGCCGGATCGGCAGTGGCGTCCGTGGCGAGCCGTTCAGTGAGCCGCAGGGCCTGGTCCTGTTGCCGCCGCAGGTCGCGGAGGTGGCCGGTTACGACGTGGTGGTCGCCGACACGGTCCATCACCAGTTGCGCGGCTTCAACACGGCGACGGGTGAGGTGACCCTGGTCGCCGGTTCGGGGCGGCCGTGGCGTTCGGCGGTCGACGACCACGCGCACGACGCGCTCGCCGCCGATCTGTCGTCGCCGTGGGATCTGGCCTGGTTCGACGAGAAGGTCGTCGTCGCCATGGCCGGCATCCACCAGCTGTGGTGGTTCGACCCGATCAAGCGCACGGTCGGCGTCTACGCGGGTACGACGGTGGAGGCGTTGCGTGACGGCCCGATCCCGGACGTGTGGATGGCCCAGCCGTCCGGTCTGTCGGTGAGCGCGGATCAGAAGAAGCTGTGGATCGCGGACAGTGAGACGTCGGCGTTGCGTTACGTCGAGGACGGCGTCATGCACACCGCGGTCGGCCAGGGTCTGTTCGATTTCGGTCACGTGGACGGCCCCGCGACCGAGGCACTGTTCCAGCACCCGCTCGGTGTGGCGGCTCTGGCGGACGGTTCGGTCTTGGTGGCCGACACCTACAACGGCGCGGTCCGGCGTTTCGATCCGGCGGCGGGCGAGGTGTCCACGGTGGATTCCGGGCTGGCCGAGCCGAGTGACGTCCTGCTTCTCGCCGACGGCACGGTGATCGTGGTGGAGTCGGCCGCGCACCGGCTGACCCGGCTCGCTCCCGGCGTGGTCAAGCGGGTCGACGGGGAGCGGCACAAGACCGAGCGGCCGCCGTCACGCCTGGCTCCGGGCGCGGTCACCCTCGACGTGATCTTCACCCCGGCGCCGGGTCAGAAGCTGGACAGCCAGTTCGGCTCGCCGGTACGCTTGGTGGTCTCGGCGTCCCCCGCGGAATTGCTCCTGGCGGGTGAAGGCACAACAACCGAGTTGTCACGAGAAATCGTGCTGAATCCGGATGTACCGAAGGGCGTGCTCCAGGTGGTGGCACAAGCCGCGACCTGCGATGTCGACGCCGAGTTCGGTGCCTGCCACCTGACCCGGCAGGACTGGGGTGTGCCGATCGTGATCGACCCGTCCGCTCCGAGCAGGCTCCCGCTGATCCTCCGCGGCATGGATGCGTGAACTCATCTCCGTCGAGTGACGGATAACGGGCATGAGGACCGACGATGAGCCGGACGACGCCGCGTTGCTCCGCGAGGACTTCGCGGCGTTGTTCGACCGGCATGCTCCACACATCCACCGTTACCTGGCCCGGCGTCTCGGTGATCAGGCGGCCGACGATCTGGTCGCCGAGACGTTCCTGACCGCGTTCCGCCGCCGCGACTCGTTCCGGGCGGACCAGCGCGACGCCCGCCCGTGGCTCTACGGGATCGCCACTCTTCAGGTCGCCCAGCATCGCCGTGACGAGGTCCGGCGGCTGCGCCTGCACCAGGCCGTCCCGGCCGAGCCGGACGCCTCCTGCCACGCCGACCGGGTGGCCGCCGACGTGACCGCGGCCGCCCTGCGGGGCGTACTCACCTCGTCGCTGGCCGATCTCGCCGACGGCGACCGTGACGTGCTGCTCCTGATCGTGCAGGAGGAGCTGACCTACGAGCAGGTCGCGGCCGCGCTCGACATCCCGGTGGGCACGGTCCGGTCGCGCCTGCACCGGGCCCGGAACGTCCTGCGTGCCGCGCTGGGCGGCACCAATCCGTTGAACAGCATCGAGGAGGGGGTTCGTCATGGATGAGATCACGCTGGTCCGGGAGTGGGGCGAGGAGACGCGGCTGCCCTCGGTGGATCGTCTCGCCGCGGCGCGTACCCGGGTGATGTCCGAGATCTCGCCGCCGAGGCGGACCCGCCGGTGGGCATCGCTCCTGGCCGCCGGGGCCGCCGCCGCCATCGCGGCGGTCACCGTCCCGCAGATCGTGACGCCGAGTGCCCAACCGCCCACCCCGGCACCGAGTTCGGCGCAACTCCCGAAGCTGACTCCGGTTGCCGCCTTCCTCGATCAGGCCGCCACCACCGTGGAGAGCGAGCCCGATGTCGTCCCGCGCGGCGACCAGTTCCTCTACCTGCGCTTCATCGAGTGGGACGGCAGTGCCAACGAGGGCTGGCTGTCGATCGACGGCAGGCACGACGGGTGGGGCATCGACCAGGACGGGAAGTATGCGACCATCCCGGGCTGCCCGGCCGGCGACGACTGCAAGGTGATCGTGCGCTACCGGGACGACATGCCGACCGATCCGGAGGCGATGGCCGGATGGCTCCGGAGGGCGGCCCGCGCCGATTTCGGTTCGGACAGCCTGGACGCCGTCACCAAGTTCCTGGGCACGGTATCCACCCGGTACTGGATGCGGCCGGCGCAGCGGGCGGCGCTCTACCGGGCGATCGGCCTGATCGATGGGGTCAGCCTGGTCGAGGGCGTGAAGGACTCACGAGGCAGGGAGGGCGTCGGGGTGGCCTGGGTGCCCACCGGGCAGACCAGCCGGAGCGTGGTCTGGATCTTCGACCCGGAGACCTTCCGGATGCTGGGTACACCGGAATCGAGCATCGACGAGATCGCGCTGGTGGACCGCGCCCGTCAGAAGGCCTGAACCGTCAGGCGTTCGGCGAGCCCGGCCCGGACCGCACGGGCCAGCACCACAGCGCCCGGGGTGTCGCCGTGCAGGCAGATCGACCGCACCCGGCACTCCACCGTGGAACCGTCGACCGCCGTGACGGTGCCGTCCACCGCCATCCGCACGACCCGGGCGACGACCTCGTCCGGGTCGTGCACCAGCGCGTCCGGCCGGGAGCGGGGCACGAGGCGGCCGTCCGGGAGGTAGCCGCGGTCGGCGAAGCCCTCACCGGCCACGCTCAGGCCGGCCTCGGCGGCCCGTACGGCCAGAACCGACCCCGGCTGGCAGAGGACCGGCAGCGCCGGGTCGTAGGCGACGACGGCGGCCACCACGGCGGACGCCTGGAGCTCGTCGACGGCGGCGGTGTTGTAGAGCGCGCCGTGCGGTTTGACGTAGCGCACCCGGTCACCGGCGATCCGGCAGAACGCGTCGAGCGCCCCGATCTGGTAGACGATGTCGTCGCGCAGTTCGTCGTGGGCGTAGTCGATCCGGCGCCGCCCGAATCCGGCGAGGTCGCGGTAGCCGACCTGGGCGCCGATCGCGACGCCCTTCTCGACCGCCTTGCGGCACACCGAGGCCATCGTGGACGGATCCCCGGCATGAAAACCGCAGGCCACGTTGGCCGAGGTCACCACGTCGAGCAGGGCGTCGTCGTCGCCGAGGCGCCAGGCGCCGAAGCCCTCGCCGAGGTCCGCGTTCAGGTCAATCGAGCTCACGGAACCTCACGGTAGTGCCAGGGCGCGCCTGCGCGAGGGGTGTGACGTCGCCGACCACGCCGATCACCGGGTATCCGCCGGTCGTCGGGTGGTCCGCGAGGAAGATGATCGGCTGACCGTCGGCCGGCACCTGGACGGCGCCGAGGGCGACGCCCTCGGAGGGCAATTCGCCGACGTTCGTGCGGGTCAGGGCGTTGCCGGCGAGCCGCGCGCCGACTCGGTTGCTCAACGGGCTGATCTGATACGAGGAACCGAACAGCCCGTGTGACACGAACCAGTCGTCGCGCGGCCCGAGCCGGATCCCGAGCACCAGTTCACCGCCGATCCGAGCCGGCTCGCCGACCAGCGGAGCCCCACCGGACGGGGTGCCGACCGGCAGCGTGACACCGTCGGTGAGGCGGTCCGGCCCGAGCCCGGAGAGGGTGTCCGTGGAGCGGCTGCCGAGCACGGGTTCGACGGCGATCCCGCCGGCCACGGCGACGTAGGACCGCACTCCGCGGCTGGCCCGTCCGATGTCGACGACTCCACCGGCCGGCACCTCGAAGAGCTGCTGTCCGTGCGGTCTCTCGACCGGCCGGCCGTTGACGCCGACCTGGGCGACGGCTCCGGTGACGGCCACCAGTGCCGCCCGGTCGAAGCGCAGGGTGCAGCCGAGCAGGGTGGTCTCCAGTCCGGCGGCGTCGTCGGGGTTGCCGACGAAACGGTTGGCGAGCCGCAGGGCGGGTTCGTCGAGCGCGCCGGAGCGGGGTACACCGAGGTGCGCGTATCCGGGCCGGCCCAGGTCCTGCACGGTGGTGAGCGGACCGGCCCGCAACACGGTGATCATGCCGCCACCAGCCGGACGCGAGTCCCGGGCGTCAGGAGTGCGGGCTGCTCCCGCCGTACATCGAAGAGGTTTTGATCGGTGTGACCGACGAGCCGCCACCCGCCCGGGGAGGCCGTGGGGTAGATGCCCGCGTAGCCGCCGGCGAGTGCGACCGCGCCGGCCGGAACGCGAGGCCGCGGAGCGGCGAGCCGGGGGACCGCCCATGCGTCCGGAAGACCTCGCAGATAGGCGAAACCAGGGGCAAAGCCGGAGAAGGCGACGTTGAGCGGTGTTTCGACCAGGCGCTGGACGGCTTCGCCGGTGGTGACGCCCCAGAGGGCGGCGACGGGTTCGAGATCCTCGCCGTCGAAGACCGTCCGGATCTCCACGAGGGGCCCTTCGGACTGAATTTCTCCGGGTGACGGCTCCCACTGAGCGAGGAGTTCCGCGGTGCCGGGAGCCACCCCGTCCAGCAGGAGCGTGCGGGCGCCGGGCACGATCTCGACCGCTTGCAGCTCACCGATTTCGCGGCGTCTCCACAGCTCAGCGCGCCAGTCCTCGACTCGGTCGGCATCATCGCACTCGATCAGTAGCCCGGCAGCTCCCACCCGTCGTATCTTCATGTGGAAATCATCCGGCAGCGTCAACCGTATCCGGCATCACTACCCTCCAGTAACCTACGGTGCCGTAACCTGGAACGCGTGACGACCTCAGCCCCGTTCCGGATGAAGCCGACCGACCTCGGCAAGCCGCGACTACGCGGCCGGTTGCATCAGTACGCATTCTTTGTCGCACTCGTCTGCGGCATCGTGCTCAGCTCGATAGCGCTGAGCCGTCCCGGCTACTCACCGTTCATCAGCTGTCTGATCTACAGCATCACGGTGTGCGGGCTCTTCGGCACCAGCGCGCTCTATCACCGCAGGGTGTGGACCGAGCGTGGGTACCAGATCATGCGCCGCGCGGACCATTCGATGATCTTCATCTTCATCGCCGGCAGTTACACACCGTTCTGCGTCCTGCTGCTTGAGGGCACCCAGCAGGTCGTCCTTCTCAGCCTGGTCTGGGGCGGCGCGCTCGGCGGTGTCGCACTGAAGATGGTCTGGCCGCACCTGCCCCGCTGGGCGGGTGCCCCGCTCTACGTGGCGCTCGGCTGGGTCGCGGTCGCGATCATCCCCGAGGTGCTGCACGTGGGTGGCGTCACCTGCCTGGTGCTGCTGCTGGTGGGCGGTGCCATCTACACGATCGGCGCGGTCTTCTACGCGCTGCGGCGGCCCAACCCGTGGCCGACCGTTTTCGGTCACCACGAGTTCTTCCACGCCTGCACGCTCGTCGCGGCGATCTGCCACCACATCGCCGTCTACTTCGCTCTGTACGCCTGATCCTCCCTATGAAGATGCCCCGGGCCTTGGCCCGGGGCATCGTTCGTCAGGAGTACGCCGGGGGAGGCGGCGGCGGGACGTCGTCGCGGCGGACCTCGCGGTACTCGGAGGTGTAGCCCGCCCCGGCGACCGGCGCCTGCGTGCGGGTGACCACGGTACGGCGACGGCTGCTCCAGAACGACAGCGTGATGACCAGGCCGACCAGGCCGGCCAGCATCAGGATCCAGCCGATCACGCCGATGTCCAGTCCACTGATGTCCGCCTCCACGGCGAACGCCAGGATCGCCCCCAGAGCGAGCAGAAAAATGCTTGCACCGATGCCCATCGGACCCTCCTCGGGTGTCCGCCCGGCCGTGCGAGCCCGCTCGACCGTGATGAATGCGTTGATCGAGCGTTTACCCGCACGCGTCCAATCCCAATCAGGCAAGCTGTACCGATGACCACGCGGACGCTCATCCTGCTGCGCCACGCCAAGGCGGAGATCCCCGGCGACTTCGACGACTACGACCGTGCACTCAGCGAGCGTGGCGGCCTCGACGCCGACGCGGCCGGCGCGTGGCTCGTCGACGAGCGGCTGCACCCCGATCTGGTGATCTGCTCACCGGCCAAACGCACCCGTCAGACCTGGCAGAACGCGGCGATCGCGCTGGCACAGGGCCGGTCCGGACAGCCCGCGCCCGAGGTGCACTACCCGGATTCGCTCTATCTGGGGCGCAGCGGCGAGGTCTTCGACCTGCTGCACGAGCTTCCGGACACGGTTCGCACGGTGCTGGTCGTCGGCCACAACCCGACGATGTCCGAAGTGTCGGCCCTGCTGCTCCCCGACGATCAGTACACCGGCACGGTGGTCGAGATGAAGACGTCCGGGATCGCCGTCCACACCGGAGACGATCCGTGGACGCAGGTCCAGCCGGGGTCGATGCGGCTGGTCCGCTCGCACACCGCGCGCGGATGAGAAAGGGGCCGGTGACTGTTCGTCGCCGGCCCCTCGCTCGCACCACCGACTACTTGCGGTACCAGGTGCGGTTCATCGTCACGGTCACGTTGCCGACCTTGTCGTAGACGCGGACCAGCACCTTCATGCTCTTCTTCTGCTTGGA
Source organism: Actinoplanes subglobosus (assembly GCF_042650585.1). Classification (NCBI taxonomy): domain Bacteria; kingdom Bacillati; phylum Actinomycetota; class Actinomycetes; order Micromonosporales; family Micromonosporaceae; genus Actinoplanes; species Actinoplanes subglobosus. The sequence goes on along the minus strand of NZ_JBHSBL010000014.1, from coordinate 138,319 downwards.
CGCGTTGAAGCTCAACACGTACCCGGCCTTGGTGTCACGAGCCACGACCTTGCCGTTGATCATCAGCTCGACACGCGAGACGCCACTGGAGTCGGACGCCTTGACGTACACCTTCTGCGTGCCCTTGATCTTGGCCTTGTTCTTCGGGGCCTTGGTGATCGACACGGTCGGTGCCTTGTTGTCAGCGACCACGTAGCGGTTGTAGGTGCGCTTGTCACCGACGTCGTCGGTCAGTTCCCAGGTCAGCTTCAGCGAGCCGCTGTAGTTCCCCGGCCAGACCTTGACCTCGTAGGGCGCGGTGGTGTCGGCGCCGGCGGACTTGCCGTTGACGTAGAGCCGTGCGGAGACCACCCCGGACGGGTCGCTGACCCCGTTGATCCGGCTGGTGAACGAGCCACGGATGATCGCACCGGCATTCGGCGAGATGCTCGTGGCGGTCGGGCCGGCGACATCGACGACGACCTTGCGGACGACCGTGGTGATGTTCCCGTTCACGTCCTCGGCCGTGATGGAGATCGTGCCGGGCGGGGTCGAGCAGAAGCGGTCGTGGATCCAGTCGTTCGACACGCTACGCACGTCGGCGAACCAGTGACCCGTCGCGGCGTCCTTCGTCATCGCCAAGCCGCAGTATCCGATCCGGTTGACCTGCACCGACGTGATGTCGTCACCGGGGACCTCGACCTCCACCCGGACCGGACGGGTGACGTGAGCCCCCTCGGCCGGCGACAGGATCTTCACCTCCGGCACCTCGCCGTCGGCCTTCACCGTCGTCTTGAACTCGTCGGACTGACCGGCGTAGTCGTAGACCTTGGCCGAGATCGGCAGGTCCCCGACGAAACCCTTGGGCGCGGACAGTTGGAGCCGCTTCCCCGTCTGGTACGCCCAGTCGGTGTCGACCAGCTCGCCGTTGACCCGGAACTCGACCCGCTCGATCGCGTGGTCGTCGGCCAGCACCGGATAGATCGTCCGCTTGCTGCTGAAGTTCAGTACCTGCCCGGCCGTCGGCAGGCCGCTGAGCGAGTCGAGGACCGGGGCCTGCTGGTCCTTGGCGCCGAGGCTGTGGAGGAGCCGTGCGGCGTCGAGCACCGGCGCGTTCCAGGCCGGGTAACCGACAGCCTGGGAGGCGTCGGCGACGATCCGGCTGCGGACCTCTGAGGCGGTCGCGTCCGGCTTGGTCGCGAAGGCCAGGGCCGCCGCACCGGAGACGACAGCGGTGGAGACCGACGGACCGGCCACGAGTTCCTGGACGCCGACCCGGTTGAGCACCTCGGCGCCGTCCGGGCCCGCCACGTCGATCCAGCGGTCGCCCTCGGTGTTGAGCCGGGTCCCGCGGCTGGGCTGACCGTCGTGGGTGACCGAGCCGACCGCGAGGACGGGCTCGATGGCCGCGGGGTACGCCTTCGGCGTCTCGGTCGAGGTGCCGGCCGAGGCGACGACCAGGGCACCCTTGGCCTCGGCGTGCTTGACGGCGTCCTCCAGCAGCTTGCTGGGGGTGTTGCCGCTCAGCGAGAGGTTGATGATTTTCGCACCGTGGTCGGCGGCCCACACGATCCCGGCGCTGACCTCGGAGACCCGGCCCTCGGCCCGGCCGGTGGCGTCGTTGTGGGCCAGGACCCGGATCGGCATGATCTGGCACGACCGGCACACCCCGGTGCCGCCCTTTCCGTTCTCCCGCGCCGCGATGATGTTGGCGATCATCGTGCCGTGGTCGTCGTCATCGGTGGCGATCTCGTCACCGTCGACGAAGTCGTAACCGGCCGTCAGGTCGGCGGCGCCGAGGTCCGGGGTCGTGTTGACTCCCGAGTCGACCACGGCGACCGTGATGTCCGGGCTGCCGGTCGTCCAGGTCCACGCGGACTGGACCTGCTGGCCGCCCCAGTAGTTCCGGTTCATCTGGTCGAGCGGGTCGGCGTCGGCCCGTACCGTCTGGTTGAGCTCTGTGTAACGCACGGCCGAGTCGGTCGCGAGTTTGCCGGTGACCGTGTCCACGTCGCTGTCGAGGACCTCGACCCGCAGCGCGTTGAGCCCCGGGATCGGATCGCTCTTCCGGACGGCGTCACCGAGGCCGGCGAGCACCGCGGCCGTGTCGGCGCCGTCGGTGAGAGCGACGTTGAGCTGTACGGGAAGGGCATCCGCGGCGTACGCCGGTGCCGCCAGCCCTGCCATGAGAAGGGTGGGTATCAATAGGGTAGGCGCGAGTTTTCGCACGATTCGTCCCCCGAACCGAAGATCGTCAATGCTCCGCATGCTATGGCGACGATCGAGGGCCGGTCTCTCCACAAAAGATGCCAACTTCCGTCCACGGACGACCGGGCACACGAAAAGACGAGGGCCGGCGGACGTCATTGTCCGCCGGCCCTCGTCTTTTTCAGGAGAGTGGGAAAAGCTTGATCAGAACGCGTCCTCGTCCAGGTCCATCAGGTCGAGGGTGGTGTTCTCGATGATCCGGCGGTCGGCGCCGATCCGCGGCAGGATCTCCGCGACGAAGAAGCGGGCCGCGGCCACCTTGCCGGTGTAGAACTTCTTGTCCGCCTCGGAGACCTCGCCGTTCAGCGCGGTCAGGGCGACCTCGGCCTGGCGCAGCAGCAGCCACGCGAGGACCACGTCACCGAGCGCGAGCAGGATCCGGCGCGAGCTCAGGCCGATCTTGTAGAGCTCACGGGACTCGCCGTTGCCGACGGCCTGCAGCCAGCCCAGCGTGATGCCCAGGATGTTCTGCATCTCGGTGAGCGCCTTGCCGAGGGCGAGCCGCTCGTTCTTGAGCTGACCGTTGCCGGCCTCGCTCTCGACGAAGCCCTGGATCTCGGCGGCGACCGTGCCGAGCGTACGCCCGCCGTCCTTGACGATCTTGCGGAAGATCAGGTCGAGGCTCTGGATCGCGGTGGTGCCCTCGTACAGGGTGTCGATCTTCGCGTCCCGGACGTACTGCTCCAGCGGGTAGTCCTGGAGGAAGCCGGAACCACCGAAGGTCTGCAGCGACTCGGCACCGAGCAGCTCGTACGCCCGCTCCGAGCCGACGCCCTTGACCAGCGGAAGCAGGAAGTCGTTGACGTGGCTGGCGATCTTCGCCGACTTCTCGTCGCCGGCGGCCGTCGCGATCGCCACCTTGTCCTGCCAGGTCGCGGTGTAGATGACCAGGGCGCGGAGGGCCTCGGCGTACGACTTCTGGAGCATCAGCGAACGGCGTACGTCCGGGTGGTGGGTGATGGTGACCCGCGGCGCGGCCTTGTCGCCGTTCTGCACCAGGTCGGCACCCTGTACGCGGTTCTTCGCGTACTCCAGGGCGTTGAGGTAACCCGTCGACAGGGTGGCGATCGCCTTGGTGCCGACCATCATCCGGGCGTTCTCAATGATCATGAACATCTGCCGGATGCCCTGGTGCACCTCGCCGAGCAGCCAGCCCTTGGCCGGGGTGCCGTGCTCACCGAAGGTCATCTCGCACGTGTTGGAGACCTTGAGGCCCATCTTGTGCTCGACGTTGGTGGCGTAGACACCGTTGCGCTCGCCGAGCTCACCGGTGGCCGGGTCGAAGTGGTACTTCGGCACGATGAAGAGCGACAGCCCCTTGGTACCGGGACCGCCCACGCCCTCGACGCCCACCGGGCGGGCCAGGACGTAGTGGATGATGTTGTCGCTCAGGTCGTGCTCACCCGAGGTGATGAAGCGCTTGACGCCCTCGATGTGCCACGAGCCGTCCGCCTGCGGGATGGCACGGGCGCGACCGGCGCCGACGTCCGAGCCGGCATCCGGCTCAGTGAGGACCATGGTGGAGCCCCACTGCTTCTCGACGAAGAGCTTGGCCCACTCCTTCTGCTCCTCGGTGCCCTCGGTCCAGATGACGTGGGCGAAGGACGGCCCGGACGAATACATCCAGACCGGGGCGTTGGAGCCCAGGATCTGCTCGGCGACGGCCCACACGAGGCTGCGCGGCGCCTGGGTGCCACCGAGACCCGACGGCAGGTCGAGGCGCCAGAACTCGGACGCCATGAAGGTCTCGTAGGACTTCTTGAACGACTCCGGCAGTGGCGCGGTGTTGGTCGCCGGGTCGAAGACCGGTGGGTTGCGGTCCGCGTCGGTGTAGCTGGCGGCAAGATCCTCGCGAGCCAGCCGGTCGACCTCGGCGAGCACGTCTTTCGCCGACTCCAGGTCGAACTCGTCGAACGGCGCCTGGCCGAGCGACTTCTCCGCTCCGAAGACCTCGAACAGGTTGAACTGGAGGTCACGAAGGTTGCTCTTGTAGTGCGTCATGGTGCTTGGCCCCGCTCTCCGGACGCGAGTTACCCGTCAGTAACCCCCACTCTATTACTCATCGGTAGCCACCGACAACCCAGGCAGGGTTTCTGGGCAGACCCACCAGGAAGGGGCGGCAGTCCGTCCGATCGGGTGCTGTCGACACAACCGTTCGGCCATTTGCCTACTTCGACACAGCGATCACGTATCGCAGGCCCCGAATGCTCGTTCTAAGGGATAGACAGCTACGAACAGGGGGGACGCCATGTTCGCCACGCTCAAGAACCTGATCCCGGAGCCGCGCCAGGCCAACCAGCCGCGCAACTACGTCGGGCGGCATCGCCAGCCCGAGCATGTCCCACCAGCTCCAGCGCCGACCTCACCGGCCGCACCGGCCGAGACCGAGGACAGCGCAGCCTGATCAGCTGCCCGCGGCTCCGACTTCCCAGCTCGGCACCGAGACGGCAGCGCCGCCGTCCGGACCGGCGTACTCCAGCAGAACCAACGCGATGTCGTCCTCGAGACGCCCGTGGACCCAGTCGACGAGGGCCGTCTCCAGCGACGCCAGACCGTCCCCGACCGTGCCGTGGCCCAGCAGGCGCCACGCACGGTCGGCGGTCGGGAAGAATTCACCCTCCCGGCGCGCCTCGCCCAGACCGTCGGTGAACAGCAGCAGCCGGTCACCCGGCTCCAGCCGCTCCACCCGCGCCTTCACCTCCGGCATGAACCCGAGCGGTGGTGCCGGCGCCGGCGGCTCCAGCGGAATCACCTGACCCCGGCGCAGGAGCAGCGGCGCCGGATGTCCACAGTTGACGATCGTCAGGGTGCCGCCGCGCTCCTCGACCAGGGCCGCCGTCACGAAGTCCTCGTCGCCGACACTGCGGGCCACCGCCCGGTCCAGGTCCTGCACGATCGACTTCAGATCGGCCCGCTCGTACGCGACGTGCCGGTACGAACCCAGCACGATGCTCGCCAGGCGGACGGCGTCCAGACCCTTGCCCCGCACGTCCCCGATGATGATCCGGACACCGTACGGCGTGTTGAGGGCCTCGTAGAGGTCCCCTCCGATGTCCGCCGCGGCCGTCGCCGAGATGTACCGGCCGGCCACCGCCAGCGCGCCCACCTGCGGTCCGATCGGGCGCAGCACCGCCTGCTGGGCCACCGCCGCGAGACGCAGCAGCTCGCCGATCTTCTCGGATTGCCGCTGGCGGATCGTGGCCCCGGCGGCCGCCACGCCTGTGGCGAGCACCACACCCATCAGATTGACCAGTCCGGCCATCGCCATGCCGTCGCCGGCCGCACCCTCCGGCGGTGCGGCCGCCAAGGCCACGAACAGGGCTCCGACGACCGTGGCGAGCATGCCCGCCCCCAGAACCAGCTGCCAGACCGCGAAGACGGCGGCCACGAACGGCACCGCCGCCAGCAGGCCGACATAGCGCGCCCAGGGGCCGTCTGCCAGCTCCACGGCGGACACGACGGCGAGCAGCACGAGGGCCGCGCCGAGTCCGGCGCGGTTCCCTGGGCTCAGCGGGCGTCGTCCCGCCATGAAAGTAGGCATGGTTCCGCCGAACAGCATGCCCGATCGACCTGTCGTCGGGCATCAACTTGACCCGTAGGCTGAGTCGGTTCTGACCCGACGTAGGTACCGCAGTCATTCGGTCGGTCCAACAAGAACGGCGCCCGGTGACAGGATGTCCGGGTGACCGACGATCTCCGTGATCTTCTCCGATCCACCTTCCGCTGGACCGACCTCGGCCCCGGCCACGACTACATGGTCAGCGACCGGTCCGGCTGGTGGCGTGATCCGCGCATCCTGGACGGACTCGGTCCGGCCCTCGCGGGGCTGTTCCGGGCCGACCGGCCGACCGTCGTGGTCTCGCCCGAGGTCACCGGTTTCATGGTCGGGCCACTGGTGGCGCGGGCGCTGGGAGTGGGGTTCGTCGAGGCGTACCGTGCCGGGGCCCGCCGGGCCATCGCCGAGCCGATGATCTGGGCCGACGTGCCGACCGACCACCGCGGCGACGTGCAGCGGCTCGGTTTCCGGGAGAAACTGATCAGCCCCGGGGACCGCGTCCTCGTCGTCGACGACTGGGCGGCCACCGGGGCTCAGGCGCGTGGCCTGCGGGAACTCCTCGGGTCGAGATATGTGGGCGCGGCGGTGATCGTGGACGAGTGCCCGCCACCGGTCTCGGCCGAGCTGGCGATCAGGGGCCTGCTGACCGGAATGGACCTCGACCCGTAGACATTTTGGACTATCGGGTGCGCTGGTAGCCCGCGAGCGCTCCGCGGGTCGGGTGCCAGCCGGTTGCGGCATAACTGGCCAGGCCCCGAACCACATACGGGTCGCGGGCGATCAGCTCGTGCGCCTCGGCCTCGGTGTCCACGTCGAGCAGGATGATGCCACCGGTCGGCGGGTCGATCCGGCCGGCGGTGACCGCGTAACCGGACTTCTCCAGCTCGTCGACGAAGGCCAGGTGGTCGGCACGGGCCGCGTCGACCTCGTCGAGCGGCTTCAGGTACGTCGAAATCATGAGATACACGCCGCCAATCGTAGATCGCACATCGGCCGCCCGGACGGTGCCGATTCACCTCGGGCAAAAGGTACTTTTCACAGGTGCAGATCCAGATCACCGCGGTATCCGATCCGGCGCTGATCGCGGCCGCCGCCCGGCACGGCCTGCGGCGCCCGGTCCTCGCCGCTCGCCTCGCCGGATGGGCGTTCCTGCTGGTCGCGGTGCTTCTGCTGGGCGTCACCGGCGATCTCAGCCCCGGCCTGCTGGCGGGTGGGGCGGCCCTCGCCGTGCTCGTTCCCGTACTCCTGCTCAACCACACCGCGCGCGGGCTGCGGGCCGGTCGGCTCACCACGTACGAGATCAGCGAGGGCGGCGTCGCCAGCTCGGACGAGGAGGCCCGGCACGCATACGCCTGGCGGGCGGTCCGCTCGGTCGAACAGCTCTCCGGTCAGCTGCTCTTCCGGCTGCGGGGCACCCGGCTGCTGCCGGTGCCGACCGCCGGGCTGAGCCCGGCGCAGATCGAACAGGTCCTGGTCACCGCCTCGGCGCGAGGTCTCCAGGTTCGGCGTTTCACCCTTTAGGGGTACGGCTACCCGCTCTCCCCCGGGACGGCCTGCCGCATGCCGTCCCGCGGTATGGCCGGACGCGTCACAGCTCCGTCCGACCCCGTCACAGCTCCAGCCGAGCCCTTCACAGCTCCGGCCAGGCCCGTCATAGCTCTGACCGAGCCCGTCATAGCTCCAGCTAGGCCGATCATCGCTCCGGCCAGGCCGATCATCGCTCCAGGCAGGCCCGTCAGCGCGTCGGCCAGGTGCGGAAGTTCATCGCCGAGCGGCTGGCGGTCGGGCCGCGCTGCCCCTGGTACCGCGAGCCGTAGACGGCCGAGCCATACGGGTGCTCAGCCGGGCTGGACAGCCGGAAGATGCACAGCTGTCCGATCTTCATCCCCGGCCAGAGCTTGATCGGCAGGTTGGCCACGTTGGAGAGTTCGAGCGTGACGTGCCCGGAGAACCCCGGGTCGATGAACCCCGCGGTCGAGTGGGTCAGCAGGCCGAGACGCCCCAGGCTGCTCTTGCCCTCCAGCCGTGCGGCCAGCTCCTGCCCGAGAGTGATCACCTCGAGCGTCGACGCCAGCACGAACTCACCCGGATGCAACACGAACGGCTGACCATCCTCCACCTCGACCGGGGCGGTCAGCTCGTCCTGCTGCTCGGCCGGGTCGATGTGGGTGTACAGGTGGTTGTTGAACACTCGGAAGAAGCGGTCCAACCGAACGTCGACGCTGGACGGCTGCATGAGCGACGGCTCGAATGGCTCGAGCGAAAGACCGCCCGACTTGATCTCGGAGACCAGGTCCCGGTCGGAAAGAAGCATCGCAACACCATACCGGGGACTCCTGCCCGTGTTTTGACCTGCCCGGATCGGCGTGTTCGGTGGCAGTCTCGAACGTATGTTCGATAGAATGCCCGCATGGCATCCTGGTCCGATTTCGCCGCCGCCGAGCCCGCGCTCGCCGACGGCATCCGTGCGCTGCTCCAGCAGTACGGCCCCGGCATGGGCTACCTGGCGACCATCCGCCCCGACGGCGGTCCACGCGTCCACCCGGTCTCCCCGGTCTTCACCGACGACGGCCTCTACTGCTTCATCGTCGACTCGCCGAAGCGCCGAGACCTGGAGCGCGACGGGCGTTACGCGCTGCATGCCTACCCACCGGAGGACAACGACGACGAGGCCACGCTGACGGGCCAGGCGGTCCCGGTCCGTGACACGCGGATCATCGCCCACCTGGCCGGCACCTTGCACGCTTCCCCTGACGTCGACTGGCGCCTGTTCGAGCTGACGATCGACACGGCCATGCTCCGCCGTCACGGCCCAGCCGGTGCCCTGCCGTTGGCCGCCACCCCGTTCCTGCCGGCCTACGCCCAGACGTGGCACGCTCCGCGCCCCAAGAAGCCCAACCTGATGGCAGTCGCCAGCTGACCGAGACGGCCCACTCCCCACCCACCTCCATTCGTGGGGCGGTGCCGCCACCGACTCGGATAATCAGGTACAGTGGGGCAGCTTGCGGGTGTAGTTCAATGGCAGAACATCAGCTTCCCAAGCTGACAGTGCGGGTTCGATTCCCGTCACCCGCTCAGATTCGAAGGCCAGGTCAGGACACGTTCCCGACCTGGCCTTCGTGCATGTGCCTGGTTTCCGCCGCTCGGCGTGCCCGATAGTGGCCTGTTCGCTGAGCCCGTCCGCGACCCTCTCGTCGAGGTGCCTGTGGCCCGATGGCCCGGGCAGTGGTGGGCCGCTCGCCATAGAGACGTACGTAATAGCCGGGCAAAGGCAGACGGGCAGCGCAATATTCTCATCTTGATCTATATTCAGCGACGCTGATCCCGGCAGCCTGAAGGTCACGCCGCCGGGACCGCAGCTTCGCAGGAAGATCAAGACACGGGGGAAACAATCGTGAGATGGGATTTCAGGCATGCCTTGTGCCTGACATCAGTAGTGACACTGGCGGTGACCGGTCCAACCACGGTCGCCCATGCCGAACCGACGCCGGTCCCGAGCACGAGCGCGCCCGCAGCCGCGGCGCCGCCCGATCGGGATCCCTCTGTCGTCGAGCCGGACAGGCGCAAGGAACTCCTCGGGGCGGGATGGCAGGCCTCCGGTGACCGGCTCTGGACGACGTCAGGTGACGCGACCGGCTTCCACATCCTGGTGGCCGAGGCTCGAACCGGGTACCAGTGGCGTAGTGCGGCCACTCTCAATGTTCCCGGCCTGGAATCGGACCGCTGGATCGGCAATGCCTGCGTGACCGAGTCCGGCAGCCGTGCCGTCGTGGTGTACGCGCCCCGCACCTTCACCAACCGCGAGGTGCTCGCCGGACGCGGTGGCTACACCGCCGTCGTCGACCTGACCAGCGGTGCGGTGCGGAACCTCGACGTACGGACCAGCCTGGCCTACTACAACCCGGGCTGCGGCGCCGGTGAGCAGGTGGCGCTGACCCAGGAGGGCGACCTGGACCTGGGACATACCCGGATCCTGACCCTCGACGCGGCGACCGGTGAGCTGGCCGCCCCGATCGACGTCCCCGGCCAGTTGACCTCGGTGGTCCCGACTGACTTCGGGCTGGTCGGCGCGGACGCGGGCGCCGTGGTGACGGTCGACCGCAAGGGCGCGCGACGCAAGCTCGCCGAGACCAGCGGGGTTCCGTTCAGCCTGAGCGCCGATGCCTCCGGTGGTGTCGTCTACCAGGAGAAGGCCGGAACTCAGGCGCAGGTCCGGCGGGCTACGGTCAGCGGATCCGGCGCCAAGCGCAAGGTGGACGTCCGCACGCTGGCCACCGGCGAGGCGGCCGACTTCGGGATCACCCGGGCCGCCAGCGGCAAGGTGTTCATCGTCGGCCGGCCGGCCAAGGTCAAGGGGCTGCCGGCCACGGTCGGCCGGCTGACCGCACCGACCGACGCGACGGTCTCCACCCGCGGGGAGACCGTGGTGACGTCGCAGGAGCGCGCGGACGGGGCGGACCCCCGGACCGCTCCGGTCGACCCGGAGAGCGCGGTGCCGGTGAGCATCGACGCGCTCAGCACCAAGACCGGCAAGGCGCTGTCCTTCACGGTCGACGCCGCGGCCGCGACAACCGCGGTCTCCGACGCTGAGCCGACCTGGGACCCGAACGGGTACTGCTCGGTCGAGCGCAACAACCCTGAGCTGCAGGTCTACCAGCCCAAGCCGAAGCAGATCGAGTGGGCGGCGAACCAGTTGGTGAAGGGCACCCTGGCGATCACCCGCAAGGCGGACTGGCACAACAACGGCTTGGATGCCTACAACCCGGTGACCATGTTCCCGACCCCCGCGCTGACCGGTGGCGGCCAGGTGCCGGCTCAGGTGATGCTCGGCATCATGGGCCAGGAGTCCAACCTGTGGCAGGCCAGCGGGAACACCCTGCCCGGTGAGTACGGGAACCCGCTGATCGGCAACTACTACGGTGTCGACCGGGAGAAGGGCGCCGTCGACTGGGACATCACCTGGGACAAGGCGGACTGTGGTTATGGCGTCTCCCAGACGACGGACGGTATGCGCAAGGCCGCACACCCCAAGCCGGATGAGAAGATCCTGAGCCACGACAAGCAGGTCGCCGTCGCCACCGACTACGTCGCCAACGCCGCCGCCGGTCTGCAGATTCTGGTCTCCAAGTGGAACCAGACGCAGGCGGAGGGTCTGCGGGTCAACAACAACGACCCCTCGAAGATCGAGAACTGGTTCCTCGCGGCCTGGGCGTACAACGCCGGATACCACCCGATGGGCGAGGCCGACACCAACGGCGCATACGGGCTGGGCTGGGGAAACAATCCGGCCAACCCGCGCTACAAGGCCAACCGTAAGCTCTTCGGGCTGGACCCCAAGGACTTCTCCCACCCGCAGGACTGGGGTTACCCGGAGAAGATCATCGGCTTCGCCTCTCTCCCGCCGTCGGTGCTGGAGAGCAACAACCCCACCGACGTGTACGTCCCGCTCTTCCGCCCGGCCTGGTGGAACGGCAGGGACGATGTCTGGCCGATCCCGGCGGAGCGGGCGTCCTACCGCCGGGAGCACGCCACCCCCGATACCAACACCTTCTGCACCGCCGCCAACGACTGTGAGTGGGGCGCCGAGCACCTGCCGACCTACGAGGGCAACGGCACACCCGGGACGAACGTGCTGGGAGAGAAGGCCGGACCCTGCGCGCACCAGGCCACGAACGGCAAGTACGACCTGAAGTGCTGGTGGCATACGCCGGTCACGTGGAAGACCGACTGCGCGACCACCTGCGGCAACGAGTTCATCCGGTACGACTCGACGTACGCGAGCAAGGAGCCCGAGGACGGGAACAGCAACCCACCGGTCTGCAGTATCGCCAACAAGCCGTCCGGGCTGCTCGTGGTCGACGATCTGCCGGACAGCATGGCCCCGGTGCGGCAGGACTGCGCGCGGCCGGCCAATGCCGGGACGTTCGATCTCAGCTTCGGCACGGACAGCAAGGGCAATGCGACGTCCAAGGTGGATCTCCACCAGCTCGGCAGCGGTTTCGGCTCGCACTTCTGGTTCGCGCACACTCGCAAGGACGTCCCGGAACTCCAGAAGATGAAGGTCACCGGGACCTGGCGATTCAACCAGTCGCTGGACCAGTGGGCCCGGGTCTACGTGCACATTCCTGATCACGGTGCACACACACGGGAGGCGAAGTACATCATCAACACCGGTAGCGAGACCCGGTACCGGACCGTCCAGCAGCGCATCCGGGCCAACAGCTGGGTCTCGCTCGGCTCGTTCAAGTTCTCCGGTAAACCGGTGATCTCCCTGAGCACGGCGACCCCGAACGGCAACGGCGATGAGGACGTCGCATGGGACGCCGCGGCGGTGCTGCCGCTGAACGCGAAGCCGAAGCAGATCGTCGCGGCACTCGGTGACTCCTACTCCTCGGGTGAGGGCGCAGCCGCGAACGCCGGCACCGACTACTACGCGGAGACCAACGTCGACGGCGGCGGCCCGTGGCGTAACGCCTGCCACCGCTCGCGGTATGCCTGGTCGCGGCAGATGCAGCTCGCTGACAGCACCGACTCGGTCGGCAACCGTAGCGCCGGCTGGTCCGCCGACGTGGACTACCACATGACGGCCTGTTCCGGCGCCACGACAAAGGACCTCCGGTCGGCGTCGAAGACGGGCGAGGACGGCCAGTACACCGAGCCCGCGCAGCTGGACAGCGGCTGGGTGGACGCGGACACCACCCTGGTGACGCTCTCCATCGGCGGCAACGACGCGAAGTTCTCCAAGGTCATCGAGCAGTGCGTGTTGTGGGCGGGTGTCAAGGACTGCCAGGACAGCACCCTGGAGCACGACAACGATCCGTTGATCGTCGCCGAACCGGCGCGCATCAGGAACATTGTGCGCCCGGCCATCAGCAGCGCCCTGGAGGAGATCCACGCACTGGCGCCGAACGCGAAGATCCTCCTGATGGGCTACCCCCAGTTGCTGGAGACCAACGGGTGGAACTACTGCATTCCCCTCATCGATGACGACGAGACGCAGTGGTTGAAGGAGACCGGCGAACTGCTGAACGATCAGATGCAGCAGGCGGTGAGCCAGAGCGCCTCCGCCGGAATTCCGGTGACGTTCGCGAACCCGGAGGAGGCGTTCGACGGTAAGGGCGTCTGCGGCGAACCCGAACGCATCCACGGGGTCATCAGGGGTCTGACCGCGAGCGATACCCCGGACGCGCTGATGTCAGCCCAGAGCTTCCACCCGAAGCTCGAGGGGGCGACCCTCTACTCTCAGGTCGCCAGCGCGTCGCTGCGCCAGATGGGCCTCTAAAACGATGGGCACGAGGCGCCGACCCGGCGCCTCGTGCCACACCCAGAAGTGCCACACCCAGAAACAGGAGACAGCCGGAATGAAAGCTGCCGGACGACGCTACGGGCTGGCGGTTCTGGCGGTCGGGGTGCTCGTGGTCGCTGCCGGGTGCGACTTCCCCGACGCGGAGGACGATGCGCGCACCGCGGCCGCCGAGTCGGCCCGTCGAGGCCTGGACGACTTCCGTGACGGGTTCGACTACCAGTTACGCCAGGCGGCCGGTGAGACCTGGGCCGGTCAGAAGCTTCGCGATGAGATAGAGCCCGGGCTGCGCGACCGCGGCGGTGATTCCCGGTTGCTCTCGATCACCGCGGACGGGCGCCAGGTCGCCGCGCAGTTCGCCGTACGCGGTAAGGGCGCCGGCGGTGGTGGCGGCACGTACGAGGAGTTCTTCTGGGTGACGTGCGCGTCCGTGACCGGAGCCCCCTCGCCGGACCCGGCATCGCAGGTCGAAGCCATTCCGTGTCCCGCCGATTTTTCGCCGGCGGACGTATGGGGAGGAGTCGACGCGATCGGGCCGCTGCCGGCAGACTGATCAGTCGCCGATGGTGATGAAGACGTCGTCGATCGCGCCCGCGAATTGGTCGTTTCCGGGGGCCGGGCCCTTTCCGCCGATGCGGAGGGGCTCGGCGTTGGCGACGGAGAGCTGGGGCGGGATCGCGACCCACGCCCGCGGGATTCCGTCGATGACCATGACCAGGCGATTCAGGGTTCGGCGGCACTCCAGGTCGTGCCATACGCCGTCGGCCACGTTGATCCACGGTTCGGCGCGGTAGATGCTGGCCCGCGGGCCGGCGATCACACAGCTCGGATGGCCCTGCCGGTGGTCGACCTGCAGCTTGTACTGGCTGACCCCACCGACCGAGTAGCCCTTCTGGAGCACGTTGGCGCCGTCGGCCAGGTCGTCATGGGTCATCCGGATCGACGCGCCGTACCGCATGGACCGGCGTCCGGGGTTGAGTCTGTCGTCACGGAAGCCTTCGAGGATGGCCCGGGGGCAATCCCTTTCGCGCGGCAGGGTGCATCGGTCCGGATAGGCGACGGCAAGACCGGATCCTTGGGGTACGAGCCGAAGCGCGCCCCCGTTCTGTCCGAGGGGCCGCAGTTCGTGCCTGCCGGTGAGGTCGGCGATCGGCTGGCCGACACCGCCGTCGAAGTCGTACCGGACCTCGAACGGCGCGCCCGCGATGCCGATCCGGCCGGGCGTGACGCGTGCGGAGAACGTGCTGACGTTGTTGAGGAATCCGGGCACCGGCCGGATCCGGTCCGGCGTTGCGCCGGGTGACGGCGCGACGGTGGCCTGCGGGCTGGATGAGACGGGTGGCCCGGCGACGGATGGGGTGCGCTGGAGGAGCAGTACGACCCCGGCCAGGACGAGAGCCGCGGACAGGACACCGATCGATACAGCGCGCCGCCGGAAGTGAAGCATGCACTTATTGTCCGGATTGACAGTTAAGTCGCGAACCGGCGCACCGAAACGCCGGAAAAGCACTCGAAGGCGGTAGACCGAACCACCGAATCCGAACCGGGGTAACGCAGATCACCGCATCCTTGTCGCCGGATGCGCGGCAGCGGACGATTCGCCGATCACCGCGTGCAGCACGTCATCCAGGGTGATCACCCCGAGCGGGCGGCTGCCGTCACTGACCAGCACGATGTGCAGCCGATCGCGCCGCATGGTGAGCAACAGGTCGGCCAGGGTCCGATCGGGCGGGACCACGGCCAACGGACGGATCACCTCGGCCGGCACCGGTAGGCGGCGCTGGGCTCCCCCGTACCCCAGAATGTCTTTGACGTGCACGAATCCCAGCACCCGCCGGGTGTCGCGCTGGACCACCGGGAAGCGTGAGCGGCCGCTGCGGGTCGCCACCGCCTCGAGCGTCGCCGGCGACACGTCGGCGGCCACCGTCGTGACCCGCGACCAGGGCAGCAGCGTGTCGGCGGCGGTCCGGTTGCTGAGGCCGAGGGCCGCGTGGATGCGGGCGTACTGCTCGGAGCCGAGCAGGCCCTCGCTGCGGGCCTGGGTGACCATGCCGGCCAGTTCCTCGGCGGTGAAGACCGTCTTGACCGCGTCGGTCGTCTCGATCTTCCACAGTTTCAGGATGTTGCGGGAGGCCCAGCGCATCGCGTTGAGCAGCGGTTTCGTGGCGATGCAGAAGGCCAGCATGAACGGGCCGAGGATGAGCGCGGACCGCTCCGGGCCGGCGAGCGTGATGTTCTTCGGCACCATCTCACCGACGACCGTGTGCAGGAAAGTCACGATCATCAGGGCCAGCACGAACGCGATCGGGTGCACCGCGTTGTCCGGCAGCCCTACGCGCGAGAACGGCCCCTCCAGCAGGTGCGCCACCGTCGGCTCGGCGATCGCGCCGAGCACCAGCGTGCAGATGGTGATGCCGAGCTGCGCGCCGGCGATCATCAGCGGGATCTGGCTCATCGCCGACAGCGCCCAGCGGGCCGCCTGCGAGGTCTCGGCAAGCGGTTCCAGCACCGTACGCCGGGACGCGATCAGCGCGAACTCGCCACCCACGAACAGCCCGTTACCGATCAGAAGAACCGCGACGAACAGCAGCTCACTCATCGGACGGCTCCGGCGGCGCGACGACGCGCACCTGTTCGATGCGGTGCCGGTCGACCTCCATCACGGTGAACTCCCACCCGTGTTCCTCCAGCGATTCCCCGGCGACCGGGATGTGCCCGAGACGGGCGAGCAGGAATCCGGCGAGCGTCTCGTACGGCCCCTCGGGGAGCCGGAACCCGGTCTGCTCGTGCACCTCGTCCTCGCGGAGCAGCCCGTCGACCAGGAACGTCTTCTCGCCGCCGGGGGCGGTCAGCTCCTGGGTGCCGGTCTCGCCGAGGTCGGTGTCGTACTCGTCGGCGATCTCACCGACCAGCTCCTCGATCAGGTCCTCGATGGTGACCACGCCGTCGGTGCCGCCGTACTCGTCGACCACGATGGCCAGGTCGGCGCCCGCGGTCCGCAGCACCTCGAGCACCTTGTCGAGGTTGAGGCTCTCCGGCACGTAGACCGGCTCCCGGGCGAGGGTGGAGACACGCGTGGAGGCCCGGCGCTCGGGAGGCACTCCGAGAGCGTCGTTCACGCCGACCACACCGGTGACGACGTCGAGCTCGTTCTCGTACACCGGAAATCGGGTGTGACCGGTCTCGCGCGCCACCGTGATGAGGTCCGCGACGGTCGCGGTGGTCTTGAGGCCGACGACGTCGACGCGTGGGGTCATCGCCTTGGCCGCCCGTTTCTCGCCGAACCGGATGGTCCGGCGCAGCAGGGTGGCGGTCTCGGTCGGCAGCGCGCCGGCCGAGGCGCTGATCGCGGCGAGCAGGCCGAGCTCCTCCGGGGAACGGGCGCTGGCCAGCTCCTCCTGTGGCTCGATGCCGAGGCGGCGGACCAGCCAGTTGGCGGTCCCGTTGAGCGCGGCGATCAGCCATTTGAAGACGATCGAGAAGCCGCGCAACGGCGCCGCGGTGCGCAGCGCGATCCCCATCGGCCGGGCGAGCGCCGCGTTCTTCGGCACCAGCTCGCCGAAGAGCATCGAGACCAGGGTCGCCACGACCAGGGCAACCACGTGGGTGACGGTCTCGGTGGAGTCGCCGGCGACCGGCTCCACCAGCGGCTCGAAGATCTCGGAGAGCGCCGGCTCGGCCAGGTAGCCGGTGAGCAGCGCGGTGAGCGTGATGCCCAGCTGCGCGCCGGAGAGCTGGAAGGAGAGCTCCTGGAGGGCGGTCCGGACCCGGCGGGCCTGACGGTCACCCGATGTGGCACGTGTGTCGATCTCCACCCGATCGACGGTGACCAACCCGAACTCGGCCGCCACGAAAAACGCGTTGCCCGCCGTGAGCAGCGCAAACGCCACCAACGGGAGCACCGCGGTCAGGAGCAGGCCGTCCATGATCGCTTCACCTCGGACCTCATTGTGCCGGACTCGGGCCAATTGCCACCAACCGTGCCGTGACCGGCCCGGCACAAACGGCCGTGGCCGGCAGCTGGGGAGCTGCCGGCCACGGTCATGAACCAGAGAATGATCAGACGTCCTGTTTCAGCGAGCGCAGCAGGACGGTGGCCACGTCGACCACCTCGACCTCTTCCTGCTTGCCCTTACCGGTGACGCCGTCGCCGATCATCGTGTAGCAGAAGGGGCAGCCGACCGCGATCGTCTTTGCCCCGGTGGCCAGGGCCTCCTCGGTGCGCTCCACGTTGATCCGCTTGCCGATCCGCTCCTCCATCCACATCCGGGCGCCACCGGCACCACAGCAGAAGGACCGTTCCTGGTTACGCGGCATCTCCACGAGGTTCGCCGTCTCGCCGAGGACCTCACGCGGTGCGTCGAAGACCCGGTTGTGCCGGCCCAGGTAGCAGGGGTCGTGGTAGGTGACGTCGCCCTCGATCGGCTGAACCGGGGTGAGCTTGCCCTCCTTCACGAGGTGCGCGAGCAGCTGCGTGTGATGCACGACCTCGACCTCCAGGCCGAGCTGCTCGTACTCGTTGCCGAGGGTGTTGAAGCAGTGCGGGCACGTCGCGACGATCTTCTTCGACTTCTGGCCCTCGAAGGCCTCGGTCAGCGTCTCGACGTTCTGCTGGGCGAGCATCTGGAAGATGAACTCGTTGCCGATCCGCCGTGCCGGGTCGCCGGTGCAGGTCTCGCCCTCACCGAGGATGGCGTATTTCACACCCGCCTCGTTGAGCAGCGTCGCGACCGCGCGGGTGGTCTTCTTGGCCCGGTCCTCGAAGGCGCCGGCGCAACCGACCCAGAACAGGTAGTCGAAGTCCTCGACCTCGCCGACCCGCGGCACCTCGAAGTCCAGACCCTTGGTCCAGTCCTCGCGGGTGTTCTGCGGGGCGCCCCACGGGTTGCCCTTGTTCTCCAGGTTGCGCAGCATGACGCCGGCCTCGGAGGGGAAGCTCGACTCGATCAGCACCTGATAGCGGCGCATGTCGACGATGTGGTCGATGTGCTCGATGTCGACCGGGCACTGCTCGACGCAGGCGCCGCAGGTGGTGCAGGACCAGAGCACGTCCGGGTCGATGACGCCCTGCTCCTCGGCCGTGCCGATCAGCGGCCGGCCGGCCTCGGCCAGCGCCAGGACGTCCATGTGGGCGAGCTGGGCCTCGGTGGCCTTCTCCTCACCCATCAGATCCTTGCCGCCTCCGGCGAGGAGATAAGGGGCTTTGGCGTACGCGTGATCGCGCAACGACAGCACGAGGAGTTTGGGCGACAGCGGCTTGGCGGTGTTCCACGCCGGGCACTGCGACTGGCAGCGGCCGCACTCGGTGCAGGTGGAGAAGTCGAGCAGACCCTTCCAGGTGAACTGCTCGACCTGGTTGACGCCGAAGAGGTCCTTCTCCGGGTCGGCCTCCTCGAAGTCGAGGGGCTTGCCCTCGCTCATCATCGGCTTCAGCGCGCCGAGACCGGAACCGGCCGGCTTCTCCGGGCTGCGCTTGAAGTAGATGTTGAAGAACGCCAGGAACCGGTGCCAGGCCACACCCATCGTCGGGTTCAGCGAGATGGTGATCAGCCAGCTCATCGAGATCAGGATCTTGATGAGCGCCATCCAGGTGGCGCCGTCCTCCCAGGCCGGGAGCACCGAGCCGATCGCGTGGCTGAGCGGGGTGGCCCACAGCGGGTACTCGAAGTGGTCGGTGGCGACCTTGAAGCCCCGGATCAGGAACCCGAAGATCAGGACGCCGACGATGATCGCCTCGACGAAGTACGCCTGCCACATGGTCGAGCCGAGGAACCGGCTCCGCTTCACCGCGCCCGGCTTCTGCCGCTGGCGGACGAAGACCAGGTAGAGGATCCCGATCGTGCCGAGGATGCCGATCCACTCGGTGACCAGGCCGAAGACCACCCAGTGCCCGATGATCGGCAGGCCCAGGTTCGGGTCGACGACCTCGAAGTACGCCTCGAGCACCAGCGACGACAGGATGACGAACGACACCATCACGAACCAGTGGGCGGCGCCGATCGCGCTCCACTTGAGCATCCTGGTGTGACCGGCGGTCTCCACCAGCATGGTCTTCGTACGGGTCTTCGGGTCCTGGAACCGGGCCGGGTCGGGCTGACCCTGCCGGATGACCGCGGTGATCGTCATAACGGCACGGACCGCCAGGTAGACGGCCACCACCGTAATTGCCCCCGCTAAGACGGTGGCGACTATCTGCGCGTAGCCCATCTGCGTTGTGCCTCCTCGGTCGGCGGTGCGCCAGGCTATGTTACCCACGAGTAATAGACGGGCACACGCCATAGGTCAAGGGAGTGCGCCCCCACGCCGAAAGCGCACCCCACGCCAGGCGGGGGTGCGCTAACTTTCGAGGATTTTCACGTATACGCGGTAGAAATGGAAACAGCGTTTCAGCGCCAGCGCGAAAGCAGGCCCAGCGACGCCACCATGCAGCCGAAGCCGACCGCAAGATTCCAGTACTCCCAGCTCGCGACCGGCCACTGCTGTGAAGACAGGTAGTAGACGACGAGCCAGGCGATGCCGACGACGATCAGGGTCACCGCACTGACGGGCACCCAGACCGGACTCGGCTTGTTGGACGCACCCTTCACCGCCGGGTTGATGTCCGACGGCGGGGTGTAGACCTTCTTCTTGCGAACCACTGACTTGGGCACGGCGTCTCCTGAGGGCAACAAGTGGTGAACAACCCACCCTTGAGCGGCTCCGGAACTCCCGAATGCTGCCCGTGGCGAATACTGTTCGACCGCTAGCGTAGTCAAGGCGGTACGCAGACAGGCACCCGCCGGGGCGAGAAAATACCCCGAGCGTCTGTTCTTGAGGGGGCTGGGTGGCTTTTCGAGGGGTTGGCGGCGTTCGGAACGACGCCGGTGGGGCCTCCTGGCAACTCGTGCTCCGGCGCGTCGCCCGCGGCCTCCGGCCACGGCGCGACCGCCGCAGATCGATCTGGTCAGCGGGGGTTCCGCTGATCGCGTTGGCGGCGGGCCTGCTGTTCACCACATCAGCGACCACCGCCGACGGTACGGCACTGCGAGACGACCGCCGCCCGCAACTGACTCAACTGATCGCCGAGAAACGGGCACGGCTCGCGGCCAACGAGAAGAAGGCCGCCCGCCTGCTCAACGACGTCGACCAGCAGACCGGCCGTCTGGCCGAACTGGACCCGCCGGCCCTCTCCCAGGTCAACGCGCTGCGCCAGTCGGCCGGTTTCTCCGAACTCGAGGGACCGGGCATGACCGTGACACTGAACGACTCACCCCGGCGCGGCACCGACTTCGGCGACAACGCGCCGGACAACGACGATCTCGTCGTTCACCAGGGTGACGTCCAGGCCGTCGTGAACGCCTTGTGGGCAGGTGGCGCCGAGGCCATGACGATCATGGATCTCCGTGTGATCTCCACGAGCGCGGTACGCTGTGTCGGCAACACGCTGCTCCTTCACGGCCAGGTCTTCTCACCACCCTTCAAGATCACCGCGATCGGCGAACCCACAGCGCTAAGTCATGCGTTGGACTCGTCAGAGGGAGTCAGGCAGTTCCGGGAGGCCGTCGCCGACTTCGGGCTCGGCTACCAGGAAAAGGTGGAGAAGAACGTGACAGTGCAGGCGTACGACGGTTCGACCGACCTCCGATCGGCGCAGGCTGCCCGGTGATGGTTCCTCCGGAGTACCCCGCGAACCAGCCCGGCTCCGGCCGGCACCGTGCGCCGGACGGCGACGCTCAGACGGCCTACATCCCGCGCATCACCGACGCGGCCCCGGACGGTGTCCCCGGCGGGCCACTCGCGTCCCCGGTGGGCCCGGGCGGCAACGTAGACCCGCACCCGGCGGCGGCCGCGCCCGCGGCCCCGAACCCCCCGGCCTCTTCGGTCGGCCCGGTGTCTTCAGTCGGCCCGGCGTCTTCGGCCGGCCCGGTGTCTTCGGCAGCCCCCACGGCTCCGTCCGCTCCGGCCGCCTTCGCTGGCGCTGCCACCTCCGCGGCTCCTGCGGCCCTTGTCGGGCCGGGAACTCCCACGGCTCAGGCAGCCTTCGCTGGGCCGGGAACTCCGGCGGCTCAGGCAGCCTTCGCTGGGCCGGGAACTCCGGCGGCTCAGGCAGCCTTCGCTGGGCCGGGAACTCCGGC
>NZ_JBHSBL010000014.1:0-117087 GCF_042650585.1 Actinoplanes subglobosus | reverse complement strand
GGCACGGCGACGGGCCGCCGCCGAGGCCGGGTCCTTCCCCGCCTTCGGCGATACGGCCCCCGCAAACGGCCTGAGCAGCTCTACCGCCGCTTTGCCCACCGCCACCACACCTCGGTCACCGGCACCCGTCAGCGGGGCGCTCAGCGGGGCGCACGGCACCGGAGAGACAGCCGCCCCCAGTGGGTACGCACCCCGCCGCGCCGCGCCACACTCCGAGCCGGTCTCGCCGCCCGTGGCTCAGCCGACGTGGGATCCGTCCGCAACCGCGCAGATCGACACCTCGGCGGCCGCGTCACTCCGCGCCGCCGCCCCCGGGCAGCCGGGCGTCGTCGCCCCGAACCAAGCGGCCGTCCCCGGTTCTGGCGGCCCGGCCGCCGCTCACGGTTCGCCCGGTTCTCCGGCTCTCCCGGCCGCTCACGGCTCACCGGCCGCTCAAGGTTTCCCCGCACCTCACAGTTCCGCCGGCGCCCCGAACCTTGCCGCAGCTCACGGCACCCCGGGCCGTGCCGCGGCCTACGGTTCACCCGGCGCACAAGGAACCGCGGCCCGTCACGGTTCGCCCAGCGCTCCGGGGGTCGCCGCGCATGGTTCTCCCGACGTCCCTGGTCTCACCGCGGGTCACGGTTCATCCGGTGGTCAGGGATCGGTCGGCGCTCACGGTTCGGCCGGCTCGGTTGCGGCCGGCTCGATGAGCGTGCCGGTTCCGGCACCACCGCGGACGCGGCCTGCCCCGGGTCCGGGTGGCGCCCACAGTCCGGCCGCCGCCGCGCACGACCCGGTGGCTGCACACAATCCGTTGGCCGCGCCCACCACCGCGCTCAGCCCGGTGCCCTCTCCGACCGCGGCGCACCACTCGCCTGCCGGGGCCCCGGCTGCCGCGCAAGGCTCACTCAACGGTGCAGGTAATCCGGGCTCGATCCCGGGGTCGGGCTACGACGGGTCCACGACCACCTGGGCTCCGGCTACCGACCAGCAGGGTCGCGCGCAGCAGGGCTGGTCACGCGCCGAGCCCGGCTCCGGGACCGCCTGGCCGCCGGCCGAGCGCCCCGGCAATCCGACCGGCCCGACCAGTCCAGCCGGCGCACCCAATCCGAACGGCATGGCCAGCCCGAACAGCATGGCCAGCCCGAACAGCATGGCCAGCCCGAACAGCATGGCCAGCCCGAACAGCATGGCTACCCCAACCGGCGTGGCCGGCACGACCGGCATGGCTAACTCGACCGGCACCGCGGACTGGCTGCCCGGCGGCATCGGATCGGCGACCGAGTCGGCGCCGGCGTGGACGGCCGGACCGACGCGCGATCCGAGCGTGACCGCCGTCATCCGTACCGTCGATGCTCCGACCGGCCTGTTGCCCGCTGTCCCGCCCGCCAAACCGGCCACCCCGGCCGTCCCGCCGCCGGGAGCAGCGGCGCAAGCCGCGCGTGAGGCGGCCGGGCCGGACGCCGCTCTCGGTGCCGCGTCGGTCTCGCCCGCCGCCACCGGGGTCCGCTCGGGTGGGATCCCGGCCGACGTGGAACCCGACCAGTCCGAGGACACCAAGGCGAAACGCGGTGAGCGGGTGGTCAAGCTGCGCCCGGAGCAGACCGACGAGGGTTACAAGAGCGTCTACTCCGAACTGACCCGCCCGACCGTCGGCTCACGGATCCGCACCGGCATCCGCACATCCGGCGAGCTGATGATCACTTTCGGTCTGGTGGTGCTGCTCTTCGCCGGCTACCAGGTCTTCGGCAACTCGGCCGCTGTCGACGCCGAGCAGGACACCCTCGGCACCGAGCTGGACCAGGCGTGGGCCGACCCCACGGTGGCGCCGACGGCCAGCGCGGTGAAGGGACCGAAGGCTCCCGGCGCCAACCTGGTGGGCCGCCTCTACATCCCGAAACTCGACAAGAAGTGGGTGGTCGTCGACGGCGTCCAGCCCGACGACATCCGGTACGCGCCGGGCCACTACCCGGAGACCGCCAAACCGGGACAGGTCGGCAACTTCTCGGTCGCCGGCCACCGGGTCCGGAAGATCTTCTGGCGGCTCGACGAGATGCAGGACGGCGACGTCATCGGCGTCGAGACCCGCGACAGCTGGTACGTCTACCACGTCTACCAGCAGGAGGTCGTGAAGCCGACCCAGGTCGAAGTGGTCGCCCCGGTGCCCGGCAAGCCGAAGGCCAAGGCGACCAAGGCTCTGCTCACGCTGACCACCTGCAACCCGAAGTTCAACAACTACGAGCGCCTGATCATCCACGCCGAGCTGGTCAAGACGGTCCCGCGGGACCAGACCCTGCCCGACGCCGGCATGCCCGCCGAGATGAAAGCTTCCTGACGACGATGTACGCGTGGATCTGGCGCAAGCTGCCGGGCGGCGTCTGGAGCAAGCTGTCCTTCTCGGTCGTGCTGCTCACCGCTGTCGGGACCCTCCTCTGGTATGTGATCTTCCCGTGGGCGACCCCGCTGCTGCCGTTCGACGACGTGCAGGTCGAGGCCGGCAACGGGCAGGACGCCGGCTCCACGATTCCGGGCGAAGAGGGCCCGGACGAGGTTCCCTACGACACCGCCTCCAACCAGCCCAAGCCGAGCCCCAGCAGGTGACGACGTGCGCATTCTCGTGATCGACAACTACGACTCGTTCGTCTTCAACCTCGTGCAGTACCTCGGCCAGCTCGGCGCCGACTGCGAGGTCCGCCGCAACGACGAGATCTCGGTCGCCGACGTCGGCGGGTTCGGCGCGGCCGGCATCCTGCTGTCGCCGGGTCCGGGCGAGCCCACCCGGGCCGGGATCATGATGGACGTGATCAAGGAATACGCCGGGAAGATCCCGATGTTCGGCGTGTGCCTCGGCCATCAGGCGATCGGTGCCGCGTTCGGGGCGACCGTGACCCGCGCTCCCGAGCTGCTGCACGGCAAGACCTCCGAGGTACACCACAAGGGCACCGGTGTGCTGGCCGGCTTGCCCGACCCGTTCACGGCGACCCGCTACCACTCGCTGGCGGTCGTCCCGGACACCCTCCCCGAGGAAATCGAGGTGACCGGGACCACCGATTCCGGTGTCGTCATGGCGATGCGGCACCGGACGCTCCCGATCGAGGGCGTGCAGTTCCACCCCGAGTCGGTGCTGACCGAAGGCGGTCACACCATGCTGGCGAACTGGCTCGCGTCGTGCGGCCTGCCGTCCGCCCTGGAGAAGGCCCCGGCCCTGGCCGCCGAGGTGGAGACCCGCCGCCGGGCCGCTTTCGCCGGCGCCTGATCGACCGTACGGAAAAGGCCGGTGACCCCGAGGGGACACCGGCCTTCGTCGTTACCGTCGGTCAGGGCTCTTCATCGCCGGTTCCGGCCGACTCCGAGACGCTCGGGTTCGGGTCGACCTCGGCAATCACCTGGAGCTGGATCGTGGTGTTCCGCTTGACCTCTTTGTCGGCCTGGACGCTCTGACCGATAACGGTGCCCGGCTCGCCGTCCGCCTGAACAAAGACCGGATCGGCGATCAGATCCTGGGCCTCGAGCAGAGCCTGCGCTCCGACGAGCGGCTTGCCCTCGACGTCGGGCACCTTGACCAGGGAGTTATTGGAAACCTTCACGGTGATCGTGGTCCCCGGGTCAACCTTGTCGCCGGCCTTCTCGACGCTGAGCACACGGTCCTTCTCGGCAGAGCTGTTCACCGATTGGATGTCGGCGGTGAGACCGAGACTGGTCAGCCGTGCCTCGGCCGCGCTGGCGGTGCCGCCGACCAGGTCCTTCGGCACCGTAACCGGGTCGGGCGCATTGCAGACCTTGTAGGTGACCTCGGCGGTGAGCTCGACCGTGGCGCCCTTCGACGGGCTCTGGGAGACGACGGTGCCGTCGCAGTCCTTCTTCGTGTCGGGCTTCTGCGCGGTGTAATTCGTCAGGCCGACCCGCTTGAGTTCGGCTTCCGCCTCCTCGGGCTTCATGCCCTCCAGATCCGGCATGCCGATGGACGTCGGAGTCTGCGCCTGGTTGTCGTTGTCGTTGCCGGACTTCGACAGCGCCAGGGCGACACCGAGCACGACCACGACGAGGACGGCGAAACCGGCGACCACGGCCATCACCCAGGACGACCGGCTCTCCGGCTGCTGCTGGCCGCCCAGGGGCGCGGAGATCGGACGCTGCATGGTGGTGGCGGCCTGCGGCTGCCACTGGCGGGGACCGCCCTGCATCGCCACGGTCTCGGCCTGGCTCATCACCGGGGTCGCCATGACCGGGCGGCCGGAAACGGCACGCAGCGCGTCGGCGCGCATCTCCTGGGAACTCTGGTAACGGTTCAGCGGGTTCTTCGCCAGCGCCTTCAGCACGATCGCGTCGACGTCCGGCGGGACCTCGCGGTTGACCGAGCTCGGAACCCGCGGCTCCTCGCGCACGTGCTGGTAAGCGACACTGACCGGGCTGTCGCCGACGAACGGCGGGTGACCGATGACCAGCTCGAAGAGGACGCAACCGGCCGCGTACACATCGGAACGGGCGTCGACCGACTCGCCGCGCGCCTGCTCGGGGGAGAGGTACTGCGCGGTGCCGATGACCGCGCTGGTCTGTGTCATGGTGGTGGCGCCGCTGGCCAGGGCCCGGGCGATACCGAAGTCCATCACCTTGACCTGGCCGTTCTGCGTGATCATCACGTTGCCGGGCTTGATGTCCCGGTGGATGATCCCGTGCCGGTGGCTGAACTCCAGAGCGGCGCAGATGTCGGCGATGATCTCCAGGGCGCGGCGTGGCTGCAGCCGCTGCTCCTGCGCGAGGACCTCTTTCAGGGTCCGCCCGTTGACGAACTCCATCACGATGAACGGCAGCTTCTCACCGGTGGCCGAGATCTCCTCGCCGGTGTCGTAGACGGCGACGATCGCTGGGTGGTTCAGGGCCGCCGAGTTCTGCGCCTCACGACGGAACCGCTCCTGGAACGTGGCGTCCCGGGCAAGGTCGGTGCGCAGCATCTTGATCGCGACGTCACGCCCCAGGCGCAGATCGCGACCCTTGTGCACTTCGGCCATGCCGCCGTAACCGAGCAGCTCGCCGACCTGATACCTGCCACCGAGCAGGCGGGCCTGAGCCGTCATAACGTCTGTCGTCCTTCGTTCGGTCGGATCCAGCCGAGCTGGGCATCGGCCTTTGCAAGACGGTACGACGCCACCGACACAGGGTCGACGACCACGTCCGAGCGGAGGATAGCCCCAGAGCTGCTGTGATTACCCAGCGTGCTGCCTGAGGCGGAGTTGCTGTTGCCATGTCGTAACAGGAAAGAGATGACCCCGGCGCAGAGCAGCACCAGCAGAGCCAGCACCACCGCGAGGACCACCAGAACCTGGCGCCCGAAGGAACTCTCCTGCTTCGCGGCCGGGGGCTGCGGTTGGTACGCGTTCATCGGCGGACCCGACTGAGGCCGGTACGGCGGGGGCGCCGGCGACATCGGCTGGGAGGCCGGAGGAGCGGACGGCACGGAAGCCGCGCCACGGGCACCGGACACCGGACGCGGCACCGCAGCCCGCGCGGCACCCGACGTGGGGCCACCCGACTGCGGACGGTTCGGCGGGGCGCTCGTCGGACGCGAGTTGTGCACCGGCGGAGCGGACTGCGGGGCGACCGGCTGCTGCGCGGTCGTCAGGGAGGAGGCCGCCTGCCGGGCCACCGCGGCCATCGCCGACGCGCTCGGCCAGCGGGCAGCCGGGTCCTTGGCCATGGCGCGTTCCACGATGGCGCGAACCGCGGGCGGGATGTCGGCGGGAAGTGGTCGCGGGGTCTCGCGGACGTGCTTCATCGCGATCTCGATCGGGGTGGCCCCGTCGAACGGGCGATGGCCGGAGAGGCACTGGTAAGCGACGACGCCGAGAGCGTACACATCGGAGGCTGCGGTCGCGACGTCGCCTGCCGCCTGCTCCGGGGAGATGTACGACGCCGTGCCGAGCACCGCGCCGGCCACGGTCAGCTGCCCGACCAGGGCGGAACGGGCGATGCCGAAGTCCGTGAGAACCAGGGTGCCGTTCGGCCGTACCAGAAGATTGCCTGGTTTGACGTCTCGGTGAACGATGCCGTTGCCGTGCGCGGCCTGCAACGCGTCGGCGGCCTGCGCGACGAGCGCCATGGTGCGCGCCGGCGTCAGGCGGCCGACCCGGCTCAGCGTCCGGGAGAGGGCGTCGCCCTCGACGTACTCCATGACCAGGAACGCGATCTGCTGATCGCTGCCGTAGTCGTAGACGTCCACGACGCCCGGGTGATTGATGGTGGCCATGGTCCGTGCCTCGCCGCGGAACCGCTCGGCGAAGCCGGGCTCGTCGAGCAGCGCCGGCAGCAGGATCTTGACCGCGACGGTCCGGCCCAGCACGTCGTCCGTGCCGCGCCAGACATCACCCATGCCGCCGCCGGCGATCCGCTCCTCCAAGCGGTATCGCCCACCGAGCATGACCCCCGGGCGGATCATCTCAGTCCCCTCCCTGGCCCGCGGCGGCCTTCATGATGAGCCCGGCGATCCGGGCTGCCTCGGCGCTGGCATGACCGCCGGGCACGTTCTCCAGCATGACGCACACCGCGGACACCGCTTTACCGTCCTTGTCGTACGCGAAGCCGATGAACCACCCGTGCGGGTCCGCGCCCTCGGCGTTCTGCGCGGTACCGGTCTTGCCTCCGACGGTGAAACCACTGATCCGTGCGTTCTTGCCGGTGCCGTTCTCGACGACGCTGATCATCATCTCTTTGAGACCCTCGGCGACGCCAGCGCTGGCGGGCTCCCGAAGCACCTTCGGCTTGGCCGTGTAGATCGTCCGGCGGTCCGAGTCGAGTTGCTGTTGCACCAGGTAGGGCTGCATCTGCTTGCCCTCGTTGGCCACCGCGGCGGCCATCATCGCGCCCTGCAACGGAGTCATCCGGACGTCACGCTGACCGAGCGAGGACTGGGCGAGAGCGGACTTGTCGACGCTGCCGTCCTCGTTGGCGATCGCGCCCATCCGGCTGGCCGCCACCTGGAGGCCCTTGTCGGGCTTCTCGAGGTCACCGACGAAGAGCGACTCGTCCTCGAAGCCCCACTTCTTGGCTGTGTCGATTACCACATCACGGCCGAGCTTCACGCCGAGCTTCGAGTAACCGGTGTTACAGCTCGTGGTCAGCGCGTCCTTGAGAGTGATCTGACTGCCGGGGCAGACCTCGTCCTCGGAGTTGCGGATCGTGGCGCCGCCCTCCTGGTAGACGGCGCCCGCCGGGATCTCGGTGTCGAGGTCGTAGTTGTTCTCCAGCGCGGCCGCCGAGACGATCACCTTGAAGACCGAGCCGGGCGGCAGGGTGTTCGCGACGGCCCGGTTCAGCAGCGGCTCACCATCGTTGGCGTTGAGCTTCTTGTACGCGTCCAGAGCCACCTTGTCGTCGTGGCTGGCCAGCGGGTTCGGGTCGTAACTCGGCATCGAGACCATCGCCTGGACCGCACCCGTGGCCGGGTCGATCGCGACTGCCGCGCCCTTGGTCACGCCGCGCTCGTTGTCGGTCATCTGCTTCCAGGCGACCTGCTGAGCCCGCGGGATCACCGACAGCACGATGTTGCCGCCACCGGTCTTGTCACCGGTGAACATGTCGCTGAGCCGGTCGGCGAAGAGCTTGTCGCTGGAGCCGGAGAGGATGTCGTTCTCGAACGACTCGACACCGACGGCACCCATGTTGACCGGCTTGTAGCCGAGGATCGGCGCGTAGATCTCCTTCTTCGGGTAGATCCGCTGGTACTTGAGTTCGCCCTCGGTCTCGGTGTTGGAGGCCAGCGTCTCGCCGCCGGCCTCGATCACGCCGCGGGGCCGTTCGTACTCGGCGATCTGGACCCGGTTGTTGCGGGCGTCGGTGCGGTACTCGTCGGCCTTGTACGCCTGGATCCAGTTGAGCTTGCCGAAGATCAGCGCGAACAGGACGAGGATGACGACACCGGAGCGTCGGAGAGGGGCGTTCACGGCTTGATCACCTCCGTCATGGCGCCGTGCAGTTGGGGTGGTGCCTTCTTCGGTCCGCCGACCCCGCCGCGTTCGGCCGGGGTGTTCGCGGGCCGTCGGGCCGCATCCGAGATCCGTAGCAGCATCGCGATGAGCAACCAGTTCGCCATCAGCGACGAGCCACCGGCGGAGAGGAACGGGGTGGTCTGGCCGGTCAGCGGGATCAGGCCGGTGATGCCGCCGAGGATCACGAAGACCTGGAGGCCGAGCGTGAAGGCGAGACCGCCGGCGACCAGCTTGCCGAACGAGTCGCGGACCGCGAGGGCTGCGTGCAGGCCACGCTCCACGATCAGCAGGTAGATGATCAGGATCGCGGAGAGGCCGAAGAGGCCGACCTCCTCGCCGAGGCCGGCGAAGATGAAGTCGGTCCGGACCTCGGGGACCCGGCCCGGCGAGCCGGCACCCGGGCCGGTGCCGAACAGGCCGCCGGTGCCGAGGCCGAGCAGACCCTGGACGAGCTGGTAGCTGTTACCGCTCGGGCGGTTGTAGTTCGCCTGGGAGAACGGGTCGAGCCAGAGCTCGGCACGGTCGTAGAAGTTCGCGAACGGGCCACCGACGGAGCGACCCAGCAGGTAGGCGAGGTACACACCGCCGAAGAACAGGACCAGGCCGATGATCAGCCAGCTGGACCGCTCGGTCGCGACGTACAGCGTCACGACGAAGAGGCCGAAGTAGAGCAGAGCGGTACCGAGGTCCTTCTCGAAGACGAGGACCAGGAGGCTGAACAGCCAGACGGTGAGAACCGGACCCAGGTCACGGCCGCGCGGGAAGTCGATGCCGAGGAAGCGGTGGCTGGCCAGCGACAGCACCTCGCGCTTGCGGACCAGGTAGTACGCGAAGAAGGAGACCAGTGCGATCTTCGCGAACTCACCCGGCTGGATCGAGAACGACCCGAACTTGATCCACAGCTTGGCGCCGTTGACCTCGGAGAGGCTGCGTGGCAGCACGGCCGGGATCATCATCAGCACGATGCCGACCAGGCCGAGCGTGTACGCGTACCGCGAGATGACCTTGTGATCCCGGATGACCAGGAGCAGCACCGCGGCCAGGACCAGTGACAACAGTGTCCAGGCCAGCTGACGGCCGCTCGTGTCGGCGAAGAAACCGGGCTCGGGCAGATCGTTGGCGATCGCCCGGGCCAGGTCCAGCCGTCGCAGGAAGGCCACGCCGATGCCGTTGATCAGCGCGACCGCCGGCAGCAGGACCGGGTCGGCGTACGGCGCGGTGAACCGCACCACCATGTGCAGGCCGAAGAAGAGGATGCCGATCAGGCCGGCCGGCACCCAGAAGTTCGCCCGGATCTCGTCGAACTGGTTGGCCTCCACCGTCGCGCCGAACGCGGCGACTAGCAGCATGGCGAAGACCAGCAGTCCGAGTTCGGCGTTGCGGCGAGTCTTCAATCCCCGGATACGCGACATCTCGCCCGTGGGAGCGGGCGGTGGAGCCGGTACGGCGGACGCGGTCAAGAATCTTCCCCAGACTGGTAGGCCGTGCTCAGTCGACGGTCCGGCACCCGACCGGATCGACCGTCGACGGAGCACTTTCGGAAGCAGCCGGAGCGGAGGCTGACCCGCTCGGTTTCGGCGCCGGGCTCTGCGAAGCCGCAGTCGAGGGCGCCGTTCCGGCAGCGGTACAGATCGGCTTGAGGTTCGGGTTCGACGGCTCTTCGCTGGTCAGGTCGGCCAGGGTGGTCCGGGCGGCTGCCTGGTCGGCAGCGTGTATGCCCTCCTTGACCCGCTCCTGGGCGGCCGTGGTCAGGTCCTCCAGCCGAACCGCGCTGGTCTCGCTCACCGTCGACAGGTCCAAGCCGGCGATCTGGCCGGGCACGCCCTGGAAGATGGCGAGTTGTCCCTGCTCGGTCGCGCCGACGTAGTACTGGTTCTGGGTGTACTGCCAGCCGGCCCACAGACCACCGCCGAGCACCGCCAGCAGAGCGACCACCATCAGGGTCGTCCGGACCGGATGGCCGGCCGGTTCCGCGTCACGCTCGTAGCCACCGGTCGCTTCCGGCTGGGCCGGACGGGGTGGTGGCTTCAGCGCGGCGGCCCGCGCCGCGGAGGTGGAGCTGTCCGCGACAGTGGTGTTGCCCCGGTCGAGTGACGCAGCGCCGCCCACGATCGGGGACTGCTCCATGATGTCGGCGTCGGTGGCGTCGGCGATGATGACCGTGATGTTGTCCGGCCCGCCGCCGCGCAGCGCCAGCTGCACCAGCCGCTCGACGCACGCTTTCGGGTCGGCCAGCTCGCGCATCGTCTGGCCGATCGTCTCGCCGCTGACCACTCCGGAGAGCCCGTCGCTGCAGATCAGGTAGCGGTCGCCCTTGAGCACCTGGCGAACCGAGTACTCCGGGTCGATGTCGCGGCCGTCCAGTGCCCGGGTGAGCAGCGATCGCTGCGGATGGCTACTCGCCTCCTCCGGACTGACCCGGCCCTCGTCGACCAGCATCTGAACGTACGTGTCGTCCTTGGTGATCTGCGCGAACTCACCCTTGCGCAGAAGGTAGGCCCGGGAGTCGCCGATGTGCACCATCCCGAACTTGCTGCCGGAGAAGAGGACCGCGGTCAGCGTGGTCCCCATCCCCTCCAGCTGCGGGTTGGCGTCGACGGTGTCACGGAGCTGCTGATTGGCTGTCCCGACGGCGTGCCGCAGGGCGTCGACCATGGCGTCCCCGGGGACGTCGTCGTCGAGATGGGCCATCGCAGCGATGACGATGTTGGATGCGACGTCACCAGCGGCCATACCGCCCATGCCGTCCGCGACAGCGAGAAGTCGCGGCCCGGCGTAGACGGAGTCCTGGTTCAGGTCTCGGATCAGACCGCGGTCGCTCTGAGCGGCATAGCGCAGGGTCAGGGTCATGGCCGTAACTCGAGGGAAGTGCGCCCGATCCGGATCGGAACGCCAAGGGGGACTGGAGTGGGTCCGGAGACCTTACCGCGATCAAGGTAGGTGCCGTTGGTCGAGCCGAGGTCCTCGACGAACCACTGGCCCTCGCGAGGCACCAGACGGGCGTGCCGGGCCGACGCGAAGTCATCGGTGATGACGAGCGTCGAATCCTCAGCCCGCCCGATCGTGATCGGGGCTTCACCGAGAGTGATCCTCGTGCCGGCCAGGTTGCCGGCAGTCACGACCAGTTGCCGCGCTGCCTTACCGCGTTTCACCTTCGCCGGCCGGCCCTGGAGCACCGCGCCACCCACCCCCCGAGGGCTGGCGACGATGCTCTTGGTCCGGCCGCCCGCGAAGAGATCCCGCCGGATCACCCCGACAACCGTGAACACGAAGATCCACAGAAGGATGAGAAATCCGAACCGGGCGACGGTGAGGACGAATTCGGGCAAGGTCGCTAGCCGTCCACTCGGAAGGTGAGAGTGGTCGTGCCGAGCTGGATCATGTCGCCCGGGTTGAGCGCGACGGCGGACACCCGCTGGCCGTTGACCATCGTGCCGTTCGTCGAGCCCAGATCGGTCAGCACGACCTGGTTGCCGTCATAGTCCAGCCGGGCGTGCCGGCGCGAGATGCCGACGTCGGGCAGACGCAGGTTCGCCTGGTCGCCTCGGCCGATCACCGTCGAGCCCATCTGGAGCGGGTAGGTCCGGCCATCGCCGGAGACCAGGCCCACACTCCGCGGACCACCGTGGTGATGCTGCTGGTAGCCACCACCCTGCTGGTCGTAGGGCGAATACTGCGGGGCGGCGTCATACGCGGGCTGCTGCACGGGGGCGACCTCGCCACCCGTGTACACCTCCGCGGTGACACGGAACATGCCCGTGTCCAGGCCATCGCCCCGCTCGATCTCCACGATCACGTCGCCGTACACCGTCCAGGCCTGCTCGCCGATGAACTCGGCCTGGGACTGCGCCAGCTCCTGCGCCAGCGCGGCGGCATACGGCGCCAGCCGGCTGTGGTCGTAGGGCGACAGATCGATCACGTAGCGGTTGGGCACGAGAGTGCGGCCACCGGCCAGGATGGCCTTGTGCGCCTCGGCCTCCCGCTGCATGGCATTCAGAATCTCCACAGGGTGCACGACACCCTTGAACACCTTCGCGAAGGCCCCTTCGACCAGGCCTTCCAATCGCTTCTCAAAGCGCTGCAGCACGCTCACCGGCTCCTCCTCGGGTTCCGAGGACATGATGGTATCCGGCGACCGCTTGCGCATCTGTAGCCCAAGAGCAGCCGGCACTTCTGACCCTCGTATGGCGCCCCGCAACGCCGTGCTAGTGTTTCCTCCGTTGCCGGGGCGATATCAACTCGCTAGGTGACGTGCGACAGCGTAGTCTGTCGCAGCGAGTAACAAGAAGCAGGCCCGACCGGCCAGCTTCAGCCGAAGAGGTCAGATGTATGATCTTGGAGGCAAGTCACATGGGGATGTGGCGGAATGGCAGACGCGCACGGTTCAGGTCCGTGTGTCCGAAAGGACGTGGGGGTTCAACTCCCCCCATCCCCACGAGATCGAATGGGCGACCCATGTCTGCGGAAAGCGCAGACCTGTGGTCGCTCTCGTCTTTTCTACCCCGGGGGCCGAGCCCCCGGGAACCCCGCATCACGGTGGGCGCGGCAGGTGGATCGGTCACGGTTACCCCGGGTGGGCGCGGCAGGTGAGTGGGCGCGGCAGGTGAGTCTGTTGCGGTTACCCCGGGTGGGCGCGGCAGGTGGATCGGTCATGGCTAAGCCAAGATCAAAAACTTGTGGGGATACGGCTACTGGTCCACTGGTTCGACTTGAGGCTTCGTCGCCTTTCGGGTGAAGGTGGTGGGGGCGTTATGCTCGCGGCTTTATTCGGTCTGCAGGGTGGAGTGCGGTCGTGACGGCGACTGGTGCTGGTGTGGCGCAGGGCAAGCGCAACGTTCTCGGGGTGCTTGTGGATGCGACCGACTACGCGACTGCTACGGCTCGGATCATCGAGGCGGCTCGGGAGCAGCGGCCGTTCGCGGTTACCGCTCTGGCCGTACACGGTGTGATGACCGGGGTCGAGGATCCCGCTCACAACGCTCGGCTGAACTCTTTTGATCTTGTTACTCCGGATGGGCAGCCGGTTCGGTGGGCGCTCAATCTGCTGCACGGGGCCGGGCTGACCGATCGCGTGTATGGGCCGACCCTGACTCTGAAGGTGGTCGAGCAGGCCGCCGCCGAGGGTCTGCCCGTCTACCTCTACGGGTCCACCGAGCCGACTCTCGAGCGGCTCGTTCCCGCCCTGCAGGGGATGTTCCCGGCTCTGAAGATCGCCGGCGTGGAGGCGTCCAAGTTCCGCAAGTCACAGCCGGGTGAGCCGGAGGCGATCGCTGAGCGGATCAAGGCGTCCGGGGCCCGGGTGGTGCTGGTCGGGCTCGGATGCCCGCGGCAGGAGGTCTTCACCTACGCCATGCGGCCTCTGCTGGACATGCCGTTGCTGGCGGTGGGTGCGGCGTTCGACTATCACGCCGGCCTGCTCAAGAACCCGCCCGCGTGGATGCAGAAGTACGCGCTGGAGTGGCTGTGGCGTCTCGGCCTGGAGCCGAAGCGGCTGTGGAAGCGGTACGTCCTGCTGAACCCGGCCTACCTGAGCCGGCTCGGCGCGCAGAAACTCGGCCTGTGGAAGGCGACCCCGCCCGCTCCGGCGACGGTGCCGGTGGCCGAGTTCGCCGTCTGAGCATTTGGATCTTCTATCCGACAGCGTGTCACAGATCACTTACTGAGCGACCATATTTGTCCACATAGTCCGCGAGATCCTCTACGGAACGCGACTTGTCGCGCACTGAAAGTGACACCGCACCCGTAGGGGTACCACGTCCGGGCATATCCCGGTTTCGCAACCGTCACAAACGGTGAACGCTGTCGATGTGAACACCGCTGTGGACGTCATCCTGATCGGCGCTCTCGCCGCCGTCTGGCTCGCTGCCGGGCTGCTGGCCGACGGCATGCCCACCGCCGCCAGCGCGCTCCATCTCCGGCGCCGGGCCGGGCTGCTCTCCGCGCTGGTCGGTGCGGGCGTCGTGGTCTTCGCCGCGGTGCCACTGGTCTCCGGCCTGGTGCCGGGCGTCTCGGCGGCACCGACGGCCGCGCTGCTGCCGGCCGTTCCGGCCCTGTTCGTGCTGACCGCGACCGTCCGCCGTCTCGGCTGGGTCCGGCGTGGCGCGGGGGCCTTCTCGACCGCGCCGCGCACTCCGGTGCCACCTGCCCTGCGGGCGGCCGCGGCACATCCGCTACTGGCCGCGCCTCTCCAGGTCACCGGGCTGGCCGCGCTGATCGGGATGCCGATCGCCGCCGGTCTGGTGGCGCTGCCCGGTGGACAGGCCACCACGACGGCCGGCGTCGCCGCCATCGTGATCGTGCTGGCGGTCGCCGTCATCGGCATCCGGGCCGCGCTGCGGCACAGCCGGCTGGCCCCGCTGGTGCTGGCTCCGCTCGACCGGGATCGCGACCGGACCCCGGCCGGCGCCCGCTGACGCGGTAGCCGTACTTAATGCTTCTTGGCTTCTTGAACGTAGAGGAGCTCCAGAATGGACCGGGCCGCTTCGAACCAGCGGTCCAGCCACTCGGACGGCGGCAGGGTGCCGCGGGCCGGCAGTTCCAGCAACAGGCCACGCAGCAGCGGGTGGTCGGCCATCGACTGGCTCGACGAGTCGGCCCAGCCCGCTGAGAAGACCGGGTCGTTCAGGTCGAGGGACGGAAGTTTCGAG
The DNA here is from genome assembly GCF_042650585.1 of Actinoplanes subglobosus. NCBI lineage: Bacteria > Bacillati > Actinomycetota > Actinomycetes > Micromonosporales > Micromonosporaceae > Actinoplanes > Actinoplanes subglobosus. Next base: position 102,476 of record NZ_JBHSBL010000014.1, on the reverse strand, counting down.
GCCCGGTCCAGGGTGCTGGACGGCTCGATGCTGGCGTGTGACCGGCCGGGTGACCGGATCGGCAGCCCGGAACCGTTACGGGACATCAGCTCGGTGTCGTTGTCGGATGCCAGCGCCTCCCGTCGGCCCTGCCGGTAAGCGCTCACCCCGCCACTGAATCTGTCCTGCGCCGTCGACGAACCGTTGCTGAGGTTGTCGGAACCAATCGTCATCTGTCTGCCTTGCCTATGTTCGGGCTCGCGCTCAGTGCGGCACCCGAACTCTCGGGGCAGCGCTGAGAACCAGCCGGTGATGTGTCCCGGCCCACAGCGCGGTCCGGTCCGCGCTTGGACTTTTCAACGAGGCGAATCGCACACAGCGACGGCAGAGTCGGGCAAATAGCAACGGCCGGCCCGTGCGATCGGATCGCTGGGCCGGCCGTGCCTACGTTCTCAGAGGTCGAACTCGCCGTCCTTGGCACCGCCCACGAACGCGTCCCACTCGGCCGTCGTGAAGATCAGCGCCGGTCCCGACGGGTTCTTCGAGTCCCGCACCGCGATCGCCTCACCGACGAACGCGACCTCGACACAGTTGTCGCAGTTAGGGCCGCTTCGCGCGCTCTTGAACCACCGCGCGTGGTTCAGATCGACTCGGAGGCCCTTCGCCTCGATTTCCACAATGGCTCCTCTACCAGCACTTTGATCATCTCGCTGGACGCATCCGGATCCAGGGCGGCGGCCCGGATGGTGTCGAACACCTCCCGGTACTTACGGAGCTCGTCGTCCTTCTCCAGGAAGAGCCCGCCGGCCGCGTTCTCCGCGAACACCAGGTCGGGGTCACCGTCCGAGGGGAAGTCGAGGATCGCGAACGCGCCGTCCATCGCGGCGTGTGCGCCGACAGCGAACGGCAGGATCTGGAGAGTCACGTTCGGCAGACGGGTCGCTTCGAGCAGATGCAGCAACTGCTCACGCATGACCTCGTGGCCACCGACCGGGCGACTCACCACCGCTTCATCGAGCACCACCCAGAGATCGATTGGATCGTCCTGAATCAACAACGACTGGCGTTGCATGCGGACGCGGACTCGTTGCGCGATTCTCTGGTCGGTGTCATCCCATTGGGCGGATCCGATGAGAGCCAGGGCGTAGTCCTCACTCTGCAATAGGCCTGGAATGACCTGCTGCTCGTACGTCCTAATTGATCTAGCTTCTGCCTCGAAACCTACATAAGTGCTGTTCAGGACGGTTGAGTACGGATGCCACCAACCTCTCTGGCGAGCGTCTCGAGCAATTCCGACGAGAATTTCCGCAATGTCCGGATTAACGCCATAAAAAGCCAACATGTCGCTTACGTCGGCGGTCGTAGCGCTGGTATGTCCGGTTTCGATGCGGGATATCTTGGATGGCGAACAGCCCAGCCGTTCGGCCACCACGTCGATGGTCACGCCGGCCGCCTCGCGGAGTCTGCGCAGTTCCACACCGAGGCGGCGGCGACGAAGGGTGGGACTGCGGCGTCGATTCACCAGCCCAGTCTTCCGACCCGTTCATGATCGTTCAAGCACAGTGGATGATCACGGAGAATCACGGAAGCGTGACATGCAACTTGCATCGACGGGACTGGTGGTGCAATCTTTCCGTATGGCTAGCGTCACTTAATGTTCTTGAGGGGCGTGGGCAAGTCCGACGAAAAGCACCAAACGACGTCCATCACGGGGCGCCGAGCCTTAGGCAGTCCGTTGTGGACTTCCGCCCCGACACGGGTGGGGCTGTTCGGCGATAGTGACGTTCCGCAACCTCCTTCGATGGTCAAAACCGTCGAAGACTTGCAAAAGTGCATCGAGGCGGCAAACTGATGCACTTGTCACCATCCACATCCCACACGAGTCTCAGGGCAGGAGATGACGTGGTTTTACCTCGGTCCGGTGATGTCATCCACGTGACTAAAGCGGCGAGCGTCCAATTCGCATCACCGATGTTGTTCCGGGTCATCCGGGTGCACGACTGGCCGACCTACGAGGGCTGGGTCTGGCTGGACGGCTACGAACTGAACTCGGCCGGTGACGCGGTCGAGCGCCGATCCATCTTCGTCCAGGTCAACGGGCTGCGCCCGGTCGGAAAAGCGCCCGATCCGCGGGCCCGTAACGGCCGTCAGCCGGCCACCCGGCCGGGAGTCCTCCCCGCCCGGCCGATCCGCACCACCAACCGCTAACCGGTAGCGCCGACCGAGGGCGCGGTAGTCACGGGCGTCGACGTCGTCGGCGTGCCCGCCCTCGCTGACGCGACGATCAGGGTCACCCGGGTGTCCGACGGCACCTGCTGGCCCTCCGCGGGGTCACAGTCGATCACCGTGTCCGGTTCGGCCTCACTCGCCCGGCGGATCACCCGCCATCCCAGGCCGGTACGCTCCAGCGCCGCCTGCGCGTCGGCAAGAGGCATGCCCCGCAGCGCAGGCACATTCACCTCCTGATCGGCCGCGTCCGTGGTCGCTGAACCTGTCGCCGTGGTCCCCATCGGCGGCGTGGCGACACCGGCACCCGTCTCGGCCGGAAGTTGAGCGGCCGACGGCGTTGCCTCGGGCGTGTCCGTCTCGTCACCGAGGTTCTGGACGATCAGCATGCCGCCGAGAACCAGCAGAACGAGCAGGACGAGCGACGTGGTACCGACGGCGATCGGCGCCCACCAGCGACCGGACGGCTCGGTCTGCCCGGGGTCGGCCCAGTCCCCCTCCCGGTCGTAGGGGTCCCGTGGCACCGCACCGTAGGGCCGGACCCCGGCACGCCCGGTCCACACGTCACGGTCCCGATCGCCTGAATCAGGACGGTCACCCATCGGCTCCGGATCGCGCTCCTCGGGCATCGCCGCGTTCCTTCCGCTCCGTGCATCCGCGCTCATCGCAGCGTCAAGGTATCGAATCTTGCTCGGCCAACGTGGTTTCCACCAGGGGAAAGCAGCGTCGTCGGCCATTTCACAGACATCGGCGGTGAGCAGTACAGTGCGCGGCATGGCCGACAAGGGCTGGACAACACAGGCCGCCACGGCGGCCGGCATCGCTGCCGGCGCCGGGGCCGCACAACTGGGCCTGGGATATGGGCTGGGTGTGATCGCCTGGCCGGTGAGCGCGACCGAGGCCGACAGTGTCTGGCTGGGCAGCCTCGGCTGGGCCACCTGGATCACGGCGAGCGCGACAGTGCTGGGCGCGGTGATCGCCGGGCGGCTACGAGCCGAGCGATCCGACCGCTGGCGTGGACTCTGGCGGTTCGCCCTGGCGGTCGCCTCGGCTCTGGGCGCACTGGTGATCGTCGCTCTGGTGGCGCTGCCGGCCCGTGACGCGGTCCGCAGCGGCACCCTGTCCCCACAGGCGGTCGCGGCCGGTTACGCGCTCGCCGGGCTGCTCGCCGGGCTGGTGGTGGCGTTCTGGGCCGTCTCGTCGGGGCCGGTGGCGGCCAACCTGATCGGGACGGCCCTGTGGCTGTGGGCTCTGGCCATCGCCGGTGTGGTGGCCGAGCTGGTCACCGGGCGTGACTTCGCCACCTACCTGACCAGCTGGCAGTTCGCCGAGTCGGTCAGTCCGGTGCAATACGGCGGGATCTACTGGCCGAGCGCCCTGCTGACCCTGTTCGCGGCGTTCGCGATCGGCCTGCTCGCGGCCACGCCGGCGGCACTGCGCGGCGACCTCGGTTTGGGTACGGCGATCTCCGGCGCGGTCGGGCCACTGCTGGTGGCGTTCTCGTTCCTCACGCTCGCTCCACTGTTGACCGAGGCGATGGGGCCGATCGAGTCGGCGTACCTGATCGCTCCCTATGCCGTTCTCGCTGGTCTCGGTGGCTCCGCGCTGACCGTGGGGATAGTGAAGGGGCGCCGCAACCGTGTCGAGCGTCGCGAGACGCCGGCTCTTCCCGCGCCGCCCGCCGGACCGACGAAGGCCGAGGCGGCGAGGACCCCGGCAGCGAGGACCTCGTCGGCGAAGGCCGAAGCGGCACAGGCGGAGGTTGCGCAGGCGGAAGCGGCGAGGACGGAAGCCGCGAAGGCGAAGGTGACCGGCCGCGTGGCCGCGCCGTCGCAGCGGGCGACGGTCCCCGAGAAGCCGACCACGCCGCCGGTCGCCGATCCGGAGATCGCTGCGGCCGCACGGCCGAGCGGACGCGCACCGGCGAAGCGGAAGAACGGCAACGGCGAGCCGCCGCGATCGACGATCACGCCGCCGCCCCCGAACCCGACCGTGGCCAGGATCAACCCCGACAAGCCCCAACCCGGAAAGTAGCCACCACTACCGGTTGAGGTCAGTGGGGCCAGGTGTGGACCGGCTCGTTGGTCTGCTGGTTCTCCAGGTAACGCTGGGTCATCTCGCGCAGCGCGGCCGGACGGCTCAAGCCTCGGGCCTCAGCCGCCTGGACCGCTGCGGTCTGCCAGGTCGCGCCGTTGCGGACGGTTCGGCAGCGGCCCTCGATGATGCCGAGCAGCCGGTCACGCTGAGCCGGACACACGCCCAGCAGGTCCAGGCCGGCGTGCGCCTTCGGCAGGAGCACGTCACGCATCAGAGTGGTGACCGGCACCTCGCCGACTCCGGGCCACGTCAGGCAGGCCTCGATGCCGTCGCGGGCACCGGCCCGGAAGTTCGCCTCGGCCGCGGCGAAACCGAGAGTCGACCAGACCGGCGGGTCCTCCTCGGCGAGGCGGCGGACCAATCCGAAGTAGAGGGCGGCGTTGGCGACCAGGTCGGCGACGGTCGGGCCGGAGGGGAGCACCCGGTTCTCCACCCGTACGTGGGGCCGCCCGCCGGACACGTCGTAGACCGGCCGGTTCCAGCGGTAGACCGTCCCGTTGTGCAGGCGTAGCTCGTACAGCTGAGGGATCTTGCCGGAATCGCGGACCGCGACCGGATCCTCCTCGCTGAGCTCCGGAAGCAGCGGTGGAAAATATCGGACATTCTCCTCGTAGAGGTCAAGGATGGAGTCGATCCACCGATCGCCGAACCAGACCCGCGGCCGTACGCCCTGCGCGCTGAACTCCTCCGGGCGGGCGTCGGTGGCCTGCTCGAAGAAGGGGATGCGGGTCTCCGCCCAGAGCCGCCGGCCGTAGAGGAACGGCGCGTTGGCACCGAGCGCGAGCTGCACGCCGGCGATCGCCTGCGACGCGTTCCAGTAGCGGGCGAAATGGTCCGGCTCGACCTGGATGTGGAACTGGGTGCTGGTGCACGACGCTTCCGGCGCGATGGTGTCGCTGCTGGTCACGAGCCTCTCGGCACCGCGGATGTCGATGCGGAAGTCGTCACCCCGGGCGCCGGCGATCTCGGCGTCCAGAGCCCGGAAGCGCTCATTGTCGGACAGATTGGCCAGCACGACGTGGTCCTGGGTGAGCGTGGGCAGCATGCCGACCAGCACCAGACGGCACTCGTCCTTGCGGGCGCAGTCGGCCGCGCCGCGCAAAGCATCCAGAATGTCCTGCTCGAACTCGGCCAGACCCTCGCCGGACAACCTGCCGGGTGGGACGTTGAGTTCCAGATTGAATCGGCCCAGCTCTGGCTGGAATCGCGGATCGCCGAGGTCAGCGAGGATCTCGGCGTTGCGCATGGCCGGCACGGCGTCCGCGTCGACCAGATTGATCTCGATCTCCAGGCCTGCGGTCGGCCCGCCGGCCTGGAACGGCACCGTGTCGATCATCTCGGCCAGGACGTCCAGGCAGCGGCGCACCTTCCGGCGGAAAACGACACGGTCATGCGGCGTGAAGACGGCGGTCACCAGATCCTTGCCCATGATCCCTCCCGGGGACGGCTGAGGACGAACCGGACGTCGATCACCGCTCTGTGAACGAACGCATGCGTTGGGTTAGCCTGCCATCTCGCGCGAAGGACCGCCAGGGATTCGAAAAGCGCCGCCCGGAGCCCGGACGGCGCTTCTTCGACTGTGGAGGGTCAGCCCTGCTGGAGGATGGCCTCGCCCTCGATCTCGATCTTGACCTTCTTGCCGATCATCACACCGCCGGTCTCCAGGGCCATGTTGTAGGTCAGGCCCCAGTCCTCCCGGTCGATCTCGGTGTGCGCGCTGAAGCCGAAGAGGTGCTGCCCATACGGGCTGGTGGTGGCGCCCTCGAACTCGACGACCAGGTCGACCGGCCGGGTCACGTCCTTGATGGTGAGCTCGCCCTCGAGCACGAACTCGGCGCCGGCGTGCGACTTCACGCGGGTGCTCCGGTACTCGATGGTCGGGTACTTCTCGGCCTCGAAGAAGTCGCCGGTGCGCAGGTGGTTGTCCCGGTCGACCTGGCCGGTCTCGACGCTCGCGGTCTTGATGGTGGCGCTGACCGAGGACTCCAGCGGGTTCTCCGCCACGGTGATGGTGGCGCTCGCCTCGGCGAACTGGCCGCGAACCTTGCTGACCATAAGATGCTTGACCACGAATCCGACCCGCTTGTGTGCCGCATCCAGCTCGTAGGTGCCGGCGGCGGGGATCTGGAGGCCTTCGAACTCACGGGTGCTGACGGTCATGACACTGCCTTCTCTCGAAGCTCTGTGGGGATGCTTGTCTGACGGAGCAACTATATGCTCGGCAATATTCCTCCTGTCAAGTGCCTGCTAGAGTTCACATCGTGAACAAGGACCTGGACGACCCACGCCTCACCGCAGTCGGACTGCTCGCCGAGGCGTACACGGGATTGATGAACCGGCTCGCCGCGCAGTTCGAGGAGCACCGCCTGTCACAGGTGGAGTTCGAGGTGCTCATGCGGCTCGCCCGGTCCCCCGGCAACCATCTGCGGATGACCGATCTGGCTGGTCAGACCACGCTCTCCACCAGCGGCGTCACCCGGGTCGTCGACCGCATGGAGCGCACCGGCCTGGTCCGGCGCGAGGCCTGCCCGAGCGACCGGCGCAGCTCCTACGCGGTGATCACCGACATCGGCATGCAGCGTCTCGCCGACGTCCTGCCGGGCCACCTAGAGCTGGTCCAGAGGTGGTATGTGGGCTTGCTCCCCGAGACGAAGCTCACTGAGCTGCTCGACTCGCTGCGCACGATCCGCGACGCGGTCAACCCGTGCGCGACAGCGGGCAGCGCGGAGACCGCACTGCCCGCTTGAGGTGACGCTTACAGCCCGAGGCCCCGGGCGATGAGCATGCGCTGCACCTCGGAGGTGCCCTCGCCGACCTCGAGGATCTTCGCGTCGCGGTAGAAACGGCCCACCGCAGACTCGTTCATGAAGCCGTAGCCACCGTGCACCTGGGTGGCCCACCGGCTGTTCTCCATGGCGGCATTACTGGCGTTCAGCTTGGCGATCGCCGCGTAACGCTTGAAGTCGTCGCCGGCCAGCATCCGGGCCGCGGCGTCGTAGTAGCCGAGCCGGGCCGTGTGCGCGCGCAGGTCCATGTCGGCGATGAGGAACTTGACCGCCTGGTAGTCACTGATCGCGTGGCCGAAGGCGGTGCGGTTCTTCGCGTACGTCACCGACTCGTCGACGCAGCCCTGGGCCAGGCCCACCGACAGCGCCGCGATCGCGATCCGGCCCTCGTCGAGGATGCGCAGGAACTGCGCGTACCCCCGGCCGCGCTCGCCGAGCAGGTTGGCGGCCGGCACCCGCACGTCGTCGAAGGACAACTCGTGGGTGTCCGACGCACACCAGCCGACCTTCGAATACCCCGGCGCGACGGTGAAACCGGGCGTCCCCGAGGGCACGATGATCGTCGACAGCTCCTTGCTGCCGTCCGGGTTCGTACCGGTCACCGCCATCACGTTGACCAGGCAGGTGATGTCGGTCCCGGAGTTCGTGATGAACGCCTTCGTCCCGTTGATCACCCACTCGCCCCGGCTCTCGTCGAGCACCGCCCGGGTCAGCGTGCCGGACGCGTCCGAACCGGCGCCCGGCTCGGTCAGGCCGAACGCCGCGAGCGCCTCGCCGCTGGTCAGCCGGGGCAGCCACTGGGTGCGCTGCGCGTCGGTCCCGAATCGGTAGATCGGCATGGCACCCAGCGAGACCGCCGCCTCCAGGGTGATGGCGACCGAACTGTCCACCCTGGCCAGCTCCTCCAGGACCAGACAGAGCGCGAAATAGTCGCCGCCCATCCCGCCGTGCTCCTCGGGGAACGGCAGGCCGAACAGGCCCATGGCCCCCATCTGGCGGATCACCTCGTACGGGAAGGTCTTCTTCTCGTAGTGCTCGGCGATGACCGGCGCGACCTGCTCACGTGCAAACTGACGCACGCTGTCGCGCAACTCCTCGTACTCCTTGTCGAGCCGGAAGTCGACCATCCCAACCTCTCTCTACACAGGATTGACGCCGTGCCGGCGCCGTGAGAAGGAGCGGTCCCGGCCGCGGGCGGCGGAGAACCGTCGCACCAACTCGGCCCGCAGGTCGCCCGGCTCCACCACGGCGTCCACCACGAGCTCGCTGGCCAGGCGCATGATGTCGATGTCGCGCTCATACTCGGCGCGGCGCTCGGCGACGAAGGCGGCCCGCTCCTCGGGGTCCTCGATCGCCGCGATCTTCTTGGCATAGACGGCGTTCACCGCCGCCTCGGCGCCCATCACCGCGATCTTGGCGGTGGGCAGGGCGATCGTCGCGTCCGGGTCGAAACCGGGACCGGCCATCGCATAGAGACCGGCGCCGTACGCCTTACGCACCACCACACAGATCTTCGGCACTGTCGCCTCGGAGATGGCGGTGATCATCTTGGCGCCGTGCCGGATGATGCCCTGTCTCTCCACCGCGGTGCCAACCATGAAGCCGGGCACATCGGTGAGGAACAGCAGCGGGACGTTGAAAGCGTCACAGAGCTGCACGAAACGGCTCGCCTTGTCGGCCGAGTCGACGAACAGCACGCCGCCCTTGAACATCGAGTTGTTACCGATCACGCCGACCACCTGGCCGTCCAGGCGAGCGAAACCGACGGTCAGCTCACGGGCCCACAACGCCCAGATCTCGAAGTACGAGTTCTCGTCGACCAGGCCCTTCACGTACCTCCGCATGTCGAAGGCCTGACGCTCGGAGACCGGGACCAGACCGGCGAGATCGACCTTGGCGGGGTTTGCGGCGGTCGCCGCCGGAGGGTCGGCGGTCCAGTTGGACGGCAGGTAGGACAGGTAGGTACGGACCACGTCGAGCGCCTCGCGCTCGGTCTTGCAGAGGAAGTGGCCGACGCCGGACTCGGTGCAGTGCACCCGGGCGCCGCCCATCGCCTCGAGCGTGGTCTTCTCGCCGGTGACCATCTCGACCATCCGGTCGGACCCGAGATACATACTCGCGTTGCCCTCGACCATGGCGACGACGTCGCAGAAGGCCGGAATGTACGCCCCACCGGCGGCCGACGGCCCGAAGAGCGCGCAGACCTGCGGGATCGAGCCGGACGCCTTGACCTGGGTGTGGAAGATCTTGCCGGCGCCACGACGGCCGGGGAACAGGTCGACCTGGTCGGTGATCCGCGCACCGGCCGAGTCGACCAGGTAGACCATCGGGACGCCGGTCTGATAGGCGCGCTCGATGATCCGGATGATCTTCTCCACCGTGCGGGCGCCCCAGGAGCCCGCCTTGACCGTCGAATCGTTCGCCATCACGCACACGTCGCGCCCGTCGATCCGGGCAGCTCCGGTGATCACGCCATCCGCGGGCAGCCCGTCGGCGAGACTGTTGGCGAAGAGGCCGTCCTCGACGAAGGAGCCCTCGTCGACCAGCAGCGCGATCCGCTCGCGGGCGAAGAGTTTGCCCTTGTCGGCGTTTGCGGCGTGATAGCGCTCCGCACCGCCGGCCAACACTCGCTTGCGCGCTCCGGCCAGGGCCTCGCCGTCCATACCGCCTCCGCATCCGTAGTCGACGATGTCGACTTAACGAGCGTTAGGTTATCTCACCAAGTGGACGGCGGGCAATGCCGAACGGGAGCCCCCGAGGTTCGGGGACTCCCGTCCGTTTTCACTGCTACCGGCGCTGTGGAGGAACACCGGCGGTCATCGGCTCCGTGTGGAGCCGACGCGGGTCGCGCCCGGGACCGGCACGACCCGGTCTATCACCGCGCTGAATCAGCCGAGGCCGCCCAGCAGGTCGAGGGCACCCAGACCACCCAGACCGCCCAGGTCACCGAGGCCGGGGATGCCACGGGTCAGACCGGTCGCCGAGAACTTCTCCATGCTGCGGCCACCACCCTTGTTGCCGTACTGGGCGTCGTCGTCCTGGACGTCGTTGTCCTGGACGTCGTTGTCACGGGCGCCACCCTGGTCGTAACCGGCGTTGTCGTCCTGGACGTCGCCGTAACCCTGGTCACCGCGGACGTCACCCTTGTTGCCGTAGCCCTGGGCGCCACGGACGTCGCCCCGCGGGGCCTTGTGCCGCTTCGGGGCCTTGGGGGCGTAACCCTGGCCACGGACGTCGGCGACGTAGGCGTTGTTGTTGCCGCCGCCACAGATGCGGACGCAGTCGGAGCCACCGAGGACGTAGGCCGAGGTGGTGTAGACCGGAACGACCGGCTCCACGTACTGGACCTGCTGGGCGTAGACGACGTCGGTGTCGACGTAGTTGCCACAGGTGCCGTACGCGCTGGCGTAGCCGAGCATGCCGAGCGAGTTGCCGCACGCGTCGACCGGCTCCACGTACGAGGCGGCGCCGTAGGCGACCTGGTCGACGTCGTAGCCGTAGTCGTAGTCGTACCCGTAGTCGTAGCTGTCGGCGACGACCCCGTAGGCGGCACCGCCCCCACCACACGGGCTGTCGACCACGTAGGCCGAGCAGCTCGAGTAGCTGTCGCCCCGCACGAACTGCTTCCGGACCGGGACCTCGACCGCGGTGACCTGCTGGACCGCCTGGCGGGCGTAGCCGGCCGCGAAGCCACCGCCACCGCCGTTGGAGCAGGAGCCGTAGGAGCTGGCCGCACCCAGCAGCGCGAGCGAGTTGCCACACGCGTTGGTCGGGATGCTGATCGGCATGGCCACCTGGTTGCCGTTCAGCGTGCCGAAGTTGCCGAAGCTGACCTGGCTGACGCCGCCGCCGAAGCTGCCGAGACCGCCGAGCAGGCCACCGCTCTCGACCCGGTTGGAGGCGAACCCGGTCGCGCTGGACTCCCCGGCCACCGCCGCGGCATTGCCGGCCACGTTCAGCGGGATGGTCACCGGAACCGCGAGCTGGTTGCCGTTCAGGAGGCCCTTGTTGTGGCCCGACGCCTGACGGGTCCCGCCGCCACGGCCGCTCTCGACGTTGTTGGAGCCGACGCCGAAGCTCTGCGCCTTGCCGAGGATGCCGAGCGAGTTGCCGACCAGGTTCACCGGCACGGTGACCGGAAGGGCCAGCTGGTTGCCGTTCAGGGTGCCGGCGTTGTCGAAGCTTGCCTGGTCGACGTCGGCCTGTGCCATGGCGGCCGGTGCGAGCAGGAGGGCGCCCGCGGCGAGGATTCCGACACTCAGAGTCTTACGAATCCAAGTCTTCTTCATTAGAAAAGGGTCGCCTTTCGCAAATGGTCAACGTTGATTTCGCGTATTCAGTTGGATGCTCCGCTTTTTGGGCACAGTGGTGCCCTGGGCGAGGATGAGCAGCGATCAGGGGGGATCACGGGCACTCGTACGATTCGCCGCCTGTGCGCAAACGGTTCAGGAATCGTGTGGCCCGGCAAAGGTGGAACTGAGCCAGCGGTCAGTCGGGGGACACGGTCGGCGCCACGGCGTCATTGCGCCGGGCCTCGACATCGGCCGCGACCGGAAGCCGGTGGTCGTCCACCGCACCTCTCGCGACCCGGGCCGGAAGAACGGCCAACGGGCCGAACTCCGGGGATGCTCCCGGCACGTGGGCCGGGATGCCGTTGACTGCCCCGGGATACATTCGCCGCGGAGCAGGCACTTCGTCACCGGGCAGAATCCGGTGGAGGGTCTCCGGCGCCGGCCGAGCGGCCGGGATGAGCCGGTTCACCTGGCGCTTCCTACTCACCGTTCCGGTCGCCCGGGCCGTCTTCGCTACGGCGTCCGCCGTTCCACCGCTGGCACGCGGGGAAGGGGCCACCTCACGAACGACCGGAATCGACGTCACGGCGTGGTTCTCCGGTGCGACCTCCGGCAACTGGGTAGCCGCTTCGAGGAGCTCGCCGACCGTGGGTTCGTTACCGGCAACCGTCACGGCACTCGCATCCGAGGCCTGTGCGGCGGGGCCGGTGAGCAGCCAGGCCACCCCGGCCAGCCCACCGACGACGAGTGCACGCAGAAGCCACCGTGATCCGGTGCGTTCCGCGCGGCGCTCCGGCCGCCGCTCCGCCCCCTGGCTGTGGGACGGCATGAGCGGGGAGCCGCCGTGGGGGACCACCGCGGACCGGCATGCCGTGCGCTCGACGCGCTCAGCTCCCCAGTCCGTCATGATCTACCCCTCGTCGTCGACAGGTGACCGTTTTGGCGCGTATTGGTCACTCGGTATTGGTAACGACGGGGTAGAGCCGAAAGTCACGCTGGGATATCGGGAAAATGGCTGTATTAATGAGCGCTGAGACGAGTTCTCGGGCCGGCACGGAGAACACCGGACGGCAATGGGCGGCCCACCAGGCGTTCCGCCAGATCCGCCGCCTCCAGTAGGAGGTCGAGGTCGATTCCGGTTTCGATGCCCATGTCGTGCAGCATGTGGACGACCTCTTCGGTGGCCACGTTGCCGGAGGCTCCCGGCGCATAGGGACAGCCGCCCAGGCCGCCGACGCTCGCGTCGAACTCGGTCACGCCCAGGTCGAGGGCGGTCAGGATGTTGGCGAGTCCCGTACCCCTGGTGTTGTGGAAGTGGAGCAGGTCGGGCCGCACCGCGGTGAGAAGATCGCGGACCCGCCGGGGAGTCGCCATGCCGGTGGTGTCGCCGAAGGCGATGCGATCCGCACCGTCGGCGCGGACCCGGGCCACGATGCCGGCCACCCGGTCCGGATCGATGTCGCCCTCGAACGGACAGCCGAAACTGGTCGCGACGATCACCTCAAGGGTCGCGCCGGCCTCGTGCACCAGCGGGATGAGCTGGGTGATGTCGTCGAGCGACTCGTCGGTTGACCGATTCAGATTGCGCCGGTTGTGGGTGTCGCTCGCCGACACGACCACCTCGATCTCCCGGAAGCCGGCGGCGAGCGCACGCTGGGCACCGCGCGTGTTCGGGATCAGCGCCGAGTAGCGCACGCCTGGGTCGTGCCGGCACTTCGCCCAGACCTCGTCGGCGTCGGCCATCTGCGGAATCGCTTTAGGATGGACGAACGAGACCGCCTCGATCCGGCCCACACCGGTCCGGCTCAACGCGTCCAGCAGCTGAACCTTCGCCTCGGCCGGGACCGGCGCCTCGTTTTGCAGGCCGTCGCGCGGGCCGACCTCGCGGATCGAGACCGTCGTGGTCATCGCATCCTCCCGACGATGCCGGTGTCGTAGTCACCGGAGAGGAACTCGGGGTTCTCCAGCAGCTCGGTGAAGAACGGCAGGTTGTTCTTGGGGCCGGCGATCGCGAAGCCGCCCACCGCGACACGCGCCTTGGCGATCGCGTCGTCCCGGTCGGTACCGAAAACGATCAGCTTCGCCATCAGCGAGTCGTAGTTCTGGCTGACCGTGTTGCCCTCGACATAGCCGGAGTCGACGCGCGTGCCGTCACCCGCCGGCTCGACCCAGGTGGTGATCTTGCCGGGACCGGGGAAGAAGCGTTTCGGGTCCTCGGCGTTGACGCGGAGCTCGATGGCGTGACCGCTCTGCCCCTCGTCGACGGCGACCGCCTCGCCCGACGCGATCCGCAACTGCATCTCGACCAGGTCGATGCCGTGGATCAGCTCGGTGATCGGGTGCTCGACCTGCAGGCGCGTGTTCATCTCCAGGAAGAAGAAGTCGCCGGTCGCCGGGTCGAGCAGACACTCCACAGTGCCCGCGTTGCGATAACCGACCGCTTCACCGGCTTTGACAGCCGCGGCCTTCATGCGCTCGCGCAGCTCGGGGCTCACCGCCGGCGACGGAGCCTCCTCGACCAGCTTCTGATTGCGGCGCTGCACCGAACACTCCCGCTCGGAGAGGGCGATCACCCGGCCGTCGGCGAGGCCGAGAATCTGCACCTCCACATGCCGGACCCGGGGGAAGTAGCGCTCGATCAGCACGTCACCGCTGCCGAACATCCGCTCGGCGAACGTGCGGACCTTCTCGTACTCCCTGATCAGCTGCTCGTCGGTCTCGGCGACCGCCATGCCCATCCCGCCGCCGCCCGCCGCGGCCTTCACCATCACCGGGAAACCGATCGCCTCGGCCGCCTCGCGGGCGGCCTCGACGGTCTCCGCCGGATCCGACGATCCGGGCGCGACCGGCACGCCGGCCGCCGCCATCAGATTCCGAGCATTGATCTTGTCGCCCATCGCGGTGATCGCATCGGCGGAGGGCCCGACCCACACCAGGCCATTCGCTTCGACGGTACGGGCGAACTCGGCATTCTCACTCAGGAAGCCATAGCCGGGGTGCACTGCTTGAGCACCCGTCGCCTTGGCGGCGGCAAGAATCGCCTCGGTGTTGCGGTAGCTCTGGGCCGGGTTGGCCGGGCCGACACACACTGCCTCGTCCGCTTCCAGGACGAACGGCATGTCAGCGTCCACATCGGAGTGGACGGCGATCGTGCGGACGCCGAGTCGTTTGGCGGTACGGATGATCCGCCGGGCGATCTCGCCGCGGTTGGCGATGAGCAAAGACTCGATCATGAGCGCTCTCTCCGTGGGGTAAGTCTGCCTTGTGGGCGCTTCAACCCCATTGTTTAGTTTTGTAGGCTTCTCAGTGGCCGATCAGAGCATGAACGGTCGCATCGCGCAACAGGGCAGCCCGGCGCACCCGGTCGACCTCACCACCGAGGAACGGCGTCGAGTTCATGAGACCGAACGCGGCGTGCGCGAGCACCCGTGCCTCCGGGGCGGGCAACTCGGGACGCACCCGGGACAGCACCGCCACCCACTCCTCGACATAGAGCCGCTGGAGCCGCCGGATCTGCCGGCGCGGATCCTCCGGCAACCGGTCCAACTCGTGCAGGTGCAGGGCGATCACCGCCGGGTTGGCCAACGCGAAGTCGACATGGAAGTCGATCAGATCGGCCAGCGCCGCCTGCGCGTCGTCGGGGTGCCGGGCGACACGCTCCTTGCCACCGGCCAGCAGGCCCTCGCTGACCGGGATCAGCGCGGCGACCAGCATCGCCTCCTTGCCGGCGAAGTGGTGATAGAGCGCTGGGCCGGTGACGCCGGCAGCCGAGCCGATGTCGTCCATCGACACGCCGTGGTAGCCGCGGGACGCGAACAGTCCCACCGCGATTTCCAGAATCTCGTCGCGGCGTGACCGCCGCCTCGGCGCCGGCGGGGTGGTCCGGTGCCGCTGATCTACCGTCGTCACCTCGCCACTGTAACCCCTCATCACCGCGACGCTTAACGGTCGTTCAGCCGATTTATGGCCTCGTCGTAAAGCCCGCTCGCCAGCTCACGGGTCGGAGCGTCCGGCCGCATCCGCTTCAACAGGGCACCGAGGATCCGCTCCGCCTCCTTCGGCGAACCCGATCGCAGCAGCGCCTCGGCGAGCATGCCCTCCACCCGGTCGGCGTCGTCGATCGCACCGATCTCACGCAGGCGTTCCGGCGCACCGTACAGGTGGGGAAGGGCTTCCGCATAGCGTCCGCGGCGCATCAGCAGGTTGCCGACCTCGAAGGCGAAGACCGACCGGCCCCAGATCACGCCCGCTTCCGCGGCCAGGTCGGCCGGCAACTCGGCATAACGCCGGGTGGCCAGCGCGATGACCTCCTCCGCCTCCGGCACCTCGTCGGCGTAGTTGAGCGCCATCAACCGGCGGCGCAACACGCGCAGCTCACCGACCAGGTCACCGGCCTCACGCAGCGACTCGGCCGCCGCCCGGAAGGTCAGTGCCGCCTCACTGTCCCGGTCCACGTCGTAGAGCAGCGAACCGGCCTGCTCGCCGACCTGACCCCGGCCCGCCGG
The DNA here is from genome assembly GCF_042650585.1 of Actinoplanes subglobosus. Taxonomy (NCBI): domain Bacteria; kingdom Bacillati; phylum Actinomycetota; class Actinomycetes; order Micromonosporales; family Micromonosporaceae; genus Actinoplanes; species Actinoplanes subglobosus. Next base: position 86,591 of record NZ_JBHSBL010000014.1, on the reverse strand, counting down.
ATTGCCGGCCAGCTTCTCGATCAGCGCGTGGTAGATCTTCAGCGCCTGATCGGTGTCCTGCAGCTCCCGGTAGACCGCGGCCAGCAGGAAACGCGTGTCGGCGGCCGGCTCCTCGAAGCCCAGCCGGTCGAAACCGAGCAACGCCTCCTCCGCCACCTCGACCGCCTCCACCGGACGACCCGCCTGGTGATAGGCCTGCGCCAGCTCCTGACGGGCGAACAGGCCACCCTCGACCTGCCCAGCCTCGGCGCACAGGGCGACCGCCTCGACGAAGTCGCCGATCGCCTCCGCGGCCCGATCCAGCTGCATCAACGCCCGGCCCCGTTTCACCCGGGCAGGCAGCTGCGCGACCTCCAAACCGAATTCCAGCGGTACGCTGAGCGCCGTCACCGCCTCCTCCGGGTCGTCGGTGAGCTGGCCCAGAACCATGCCCGCCTCGGCGATCTCCCGGGCCGGGCCGTGCTCCCGATAGAAGGCCCACGCCGACCGGGCCGCCTCGATCGCCTCCTCGTCACGATCGGCCATCGACCGGTTCTGCGACCGGACCATCGCGTGATAGGCCATCCGCCGCTGGTCACCGGTCTCCGCCGCGACCCGGTCGGCGCGGTCGCCGGTGTCGTTCGCCTCCGCCAAGCGGTCCAGCAACCGGTAGACCTGCGACAACCGGACCAGCGCGCTCGCCAGACCCCCGGGATCGCCGTGCTCCTCCTGCACCGCCACGTCCGCCTCGATCACGGACAGAGCCTCCGCACCCGGCCCGCCGTCCCGTGACCGGTACAGCGCCAGTCGGGCACGCACCGCGCTCGCCCGGGCGACGTCACCGGCCGCGGTGAACAGATCGGCTGCCCGCTCCCACGCCGCAACCGTCTCGTCGACCGCGTCGTCCGGCAGCACGAAACCACGCAAGGTCCACAGACGGCCGGCCAGCACCGGGTCATCCGGATCCGGGTGCCGGGTGTCGTGAGCCGCCAGGACCGCGCGAAGGGCGTCACCCCGATCGTCCCGGTAGTACCGCTCCGCCAGATCGATCAGCTCGGCCGCCGTCGCGGTGTCGCTGACCTCGATCTCTTCCGGCTCCGGCGGCGTCGGCAGCGTCACCGTCACGGCCTTGACCGGCCGCGCGCTCGGAGACAACGACACGTCGATGCCGTACGGCTCGGCCGCCATCGTCCGGCGGACGATGTCACTCTGGTGGTCCGTGCCGTTACGGGCGTCGAACCGGGCCGCCAGGTCGGTCACGAACGTCTCCAGCTCGACGGCCAGCTCAGCGGCCGTCGAATCCGGGCGCCCGGCACGGCGGACCGGGGAGTCCCCGTGCCCGATCGCCACCAGCCGGCGCAGCAGCTGCACCGCGCTCGCCGCGAAGTTCATCCCCGCGGCCGGCGACGGCGCCCTGTCCAGCCAGTCGATGTGCCGCTGGAGAATCTCCAGGCCACGGTGCTCATTACCGGTCCGTGCACAGAACTCGATGTGATCGCCGATGCCCCACAGATCGGCCAGATTGTTCCTCTCGACCAGATAGGACCGCCGGTGCGCGTCGGCCGCCTCCGCCAGCCGGCCGGTCTTCAGGTAGACCACCATCAGCTCGCTGAGAATGCTCTGCGGCTGCTCGGTGCAGGACAGGTCACCGGCGAGCACCGGGGTCGCCAGCTCCACAGCCTCCTCGAAACGACCCTCGTCAGCCAGATGGTTCACCAGGCTCGTCGGGTCACAGCCGGCACAGTCCGACAACGGGTTGCGGGGCGCGGCCTGCCACTTGCGGAACCACTCCTCCGACTCCTCGATCAGCCCCACATGCTGAGCCACCAGGTAGCGGTGCTTGAAGACCGGCTGCAGGCCGTGACCGCTCTCCCGATAACGCCGCTCCATGTCGTCGAGCACCGCGTAGGTCCGCTCCAGCGGCAGCTCCGGGAACCTGGTCATCGAATGGACCATGTTCTTGAACAGCCACAGGAGGTTGTGCATCCAACGCTCGTGGTACGGACTCGGATTGCGGTCGAAGTCGGCCACACACCACGAGAACGTCGGGAACGCCCGCACCGGCTCGCCGCCGTAGATGTAGGCGGTCGTCGCGAACAGCCGGGCCGAGAACTTCAGCGACGCGTCATCGGTCGTGTCCACATGCCGGAGCAACTGGTCGACCATGGCGATCTGCGCGGCACCGTACGGCAGATCCTGCGCCTGGCCGAGCAGGTCCCACAGCTCCTGAGCGGTCTTCATCGGGTCTCCTCAGCGGGGACTGCCCTGTCCAGCAGACCCAGGAACGACGTCGTCAGCAGGGCCGCGTCGGACGGCCGGATCGGGTGGTGGCCCAGGAGCAGCGCCTGACCGTACAGCGACTCGACCGCCAGGCCGGACAGCTCGGCGTCACCGAGCGCCGCCACCCGGCGGACCAGGGGATTACGGTGGTTCAGCACCAGCTGCGGCCGGTCGGTCGGCACCGTCCGGGACAACGCGTCGAGCACGCCGCCCCACAGGTCGTCGGCCTGATCGCGGCTCGACGTGAACTCGTCGTGGAACGCCGCGGCCCGGCTCACCAGGTAGAGCGCCGGAGTCGTCACCGGGTCGAAGGCCCGCACCACGACCTCGCAGCCCAGCCTGTCCAGCCGGCGCTGGGCCGACGCCAGGAACGGCCGCATCTGCAGCTCGGCCTCGGCGTCCACAGTGGTGAAGCGGGTCGTCAGGTCGGTCGGGTCGAGCCGCTCCGCCCGCACCTCCGGATCGACGGCGGCCAGCCGCTGGATCAACTCGGCGTCATAGACGTAACCACCGTTGATCAAGCCCAGGTCCTGTGCCGCCGCGACACCCGCGAGCTGCCGGAACTCGTCGGCGGTGGCCGCATAGCGCAGAACACCGTGCCGGGCCCGGAACTCGGCCAGGGTCACCTCGCCCATGTTGGTCTGCATCGGGTACCACTGCTCGACCAGGCGCAACATCTCGTCGTCGTGCAGGGCCAGCGCTTTCACCCCGAGATGGTGGATGCTCAGGAACTCGCCGAGCCTGCGCGGGTCGGTCGCCGACAACCGCACCAGCCAGCCACGGAGCTGGTCGGCGATCGCCTCCCTCGTCTCGGCCAGCATGCCGTCGTCGTAGAGGGCCTCGCGGCTCGCGGTCGGACGCAGCTCGGTGCTGTCGACGACGCAGCGGGCGAAGAACGCCCACTCCGGCAGCAGGCCCTCGACGCTCTCGGACAGCAACATCCGCTTCAGGTAGACGCGGTGACCGCCACGGCTAGCCGGATTGACCGGGGTGGGCAGCACGAACGCGGCACCGGTGAGGCCGGCGGCGGGCACGTTGAGCTCGACCACGTCGAACGGGCGGAACCCGAGGGTCCGCTCGGCATAGCTCATGCGGGACTCGGTGGGCAGCTCCCACGGGACCGTGCCGGTGGTGACCTTACGGCCGTCGACCGACACCGTCACCGGTAGCAGAGAGCCGTAAGTCCGGGCCAGCTCGGTCACGGTCTCGCTGGTCAGATAGTGCTCGGCACCGCGGCGGGGCAGCAGGGTGACAGTGGTGCCCGGCTCGCGCTCGTCGCCGGGACGGACCGCGTAGCGCCCGTCGGAGAAACCGGTCCAGACCACCGGGGCGGCGCCCTCGCGGCGGGTATGCACCCGGATCTCGTCGGCGACCAGGAAACACGAGAGCAGGCCGATGCCGAACTGGCCGAGGAACTCGTGCCGGGCGAACCCCAGCTCGTCACGTTTCGAACTGCGGCCGATGGTGGCGAGCAGCTCGTGCACCTGGGTCTCGGTCAGGCCGATGCCGTTGTCGTCGATCCGCAGCGTGCCGTCGCCGGTGCTGTCGGACGAGACGACGGAGATCACGCCGGGATGCTCGGGGCCGACCGCGGTGATCGCGTCGACGGCGTTCTGCAGCAGCTCACGGACGTAGACGCGGGGGCTCGCGTAGAGGTGGTGGCTGAGCAGATCGACGATGCCCCGTAGGTCGACCTGAAACGTGTTGCTCACGCGCGGCACGGTACCGGTTGCCACCGACAAAATCCGACCGATATCACTCGGCGAGCCCCACGAAAGCCCTCCGACCGCGACGACCCCCGTCGGCCCGGTCCCCCGGGCCCGTCGGCCCGGTCCCCCGGCCGCGCCGTCGCGGCTCAGCGCCGGCCGGACCCCGACCGCTCAGGCGCCCGCCGGGCTCTTGGTCTCACGGCTGGCCAGCAGGAACGTGATCAGGACCAGAACCAACGCGATCGGCCAGACCTGTTGAGCCACCGCCCAGCCCTCGGGCCCCGGCATCACCCAGGGCGACGCCCGCTCGCTGAAGAACAGGCTCCCGACCAGCAGCATCCCCTGCACCGCCGGACCGACGACGGCACCGGTCGTCGTATCCCGATAGCGAGCCCCCACCGCCGCGCCCGCCATCGGCAGCAGCCCGCACACCGCCGCCTGAAGGATCACGAACCCCTCCGGCCAGACGATCTCCGGCCGGACCGCCTCCCGCACCCCCACGTAGATCAGCGCCCACACGAGCACCGCCGGCACCAGCGCCAACCCGGCCCGAAGCCACTGCCGCACCCACCGGCTCACCGGAGTGATCACAGTGGACGCCATCGGGTCGGGCAGCGCGAACCCGGCCCCGGCACCCAACACTCCCGCCGCCAGCCACAATCCGGACAGCACCGCCCAGTCCAACGGCTCCGCAGCCAGCACCGACACCTGCGCCAGCACCGCCAGGGCGATCGCCGCACCGAGCGGCCACCACGACACCGCCCGCGCCAGACGCGGCACAAGAAGCAGGACCATGGCCAGCGGCTCGCCCGTCACCGGCAGTCTGGCCGCTGCCGGCAGTCTGGCCGTCGCTGGCAGTTTGCCCTTTGTTGGCGGTTTGGCTTTTTTTGGCGGTTTGGCCGTCATCGACACATACCGCCTTCGGTGCGTTGCTCGCCCTGTGACTCGGCCGCGGGAAGCGCCGGCGGGTCGAGGGTCACACCGAGCCCGGACAGCGCGGTCGACGACGGGTCGAGCAAATCCGCCCAGTGCTCCGCCAGATAGTCGGCGACCTCGTCATATGGCCGATCCAGCAGGGCGGCGGCCGCATCCTGCTCGGCCTGCCCATACCGCACGCGGGGCAGACGGAGCTCTCCGCTGCGGACCTGCGCGGCACCGTCGGACAGGCTCTGCGCGGCACCGCCGGACAGGCTCTGCGCGGCACCGCCGGACAGGCTCTGCGCGAGAAGCCACAGCCCGGCGACCGTCCGATGCTGGCCGGTGGCATCACAGCCGTCGAGGAACAATCCGTCGGCATACAGATCCACCGACGCCACCACGTAGTCGCGACTCATCCTCAGCCGCGAATCCGCAGCCCAGCCGCCGACCCGGCCCCACGAGTCGGAGATGATGATCTCCGGGACACCGGGTGTCATCGGCTTCAGGTCGTAGGAGTTGCCGAACTGCCGCACCACTGGCCGGACAGCGTCGGCCGGCAGATGCGCCGCAACCGGCTCGACCGCCTCCCGCCACTGCTCGATCCAGCCCTCGAAGTGGGGCAACGCGCAATACCGGACCTGCTGATGTGTCTGGCAGGACAGGACCGCGGGACCGGTGTAGCGGTCGGCCAGTTCCATACTGATGACGCTGGGACTCTCCGCGGTCTGCCGCTCCACCGACAACCCGGCGCACACCAGAGCCCCGACCAGCACCGTCACCGAAGCCTTCGGCCAGGCCCGCCAGATGATCAGCGCGGCCAGTGCCACTAGCACTCCGAGCAGGTAGATCAGGTGCCACCCGGTCGGCCGGGGTGCCCCGATCTCCCACGACCGCTCCGGCACCGGCCACAGCGCCGAGGCATAGTTTCTCGGATAGTTGGGCAGGGCCAGCAGCGCGATCAGCACGGCACAGAAAGCGGTCGCGGTGAGCGGCCCGGCCGAGGCGTTGTGCAGGACGCGGCCCACCAGCACACCGATGACCGCCCCGATCGACGGGATGACCAGGACCACCGCGGGCGCCCAGGGGTCGAACTCGCCGACCGGCCAGGCAGGCAGCAGGATCAGTAGCTCGGCCAGGTAGACCAACGCGCCGGAGACGGCCGCGATCGGTATCACCACCAGCATCGCGACCCCTCGGCGGGCGGGACCGGCCGGCATGGTCCGGGTGCTCTCCTCGGCGCCGGCCCGCCGGTCGCGGCCGGTGGCCAGCTGGGTGGCGATCAGCAGGCCACAGGCCAGCACCAGGGAACTCATCCCCGAGTTTTCGGCGAGCGTCTCCCAGGTGGGCATCCTCGTCCAGCACCAGGCGACACCGAGGGCCGTCGCCAGCAGTGCCGAACCCCAGTAGAACGGGCTGTGCAGCAACCGTCTGGCCTCCACCCGGGCCAGCGCCGTCGTCGCCACCCGCGGGGCCGGCGCAGTGCGCCCGGGCCGATCCATGATGACGGTCATCGGGTCACCCCGGCGGTCACCGCGTTGCCGAGCAGCAGCAGATATCCGTCCTCGATGGACGGCCGGGCCGCCTCCGCCCCGTCTGGTTGCCGCCCGATCGTCCGGTAGAGGCCGTCGGCGTTCCGCCAATATGCCGCATTGTCCTCCGGCGGCTGCTCGGACAGCCACACCTGCCCCTCGGCAACCGCGGCCAGCTCGCGCGGGTTGCCCTCGAAGACCACGCGGCCGCCGCTCATCACCATGACCCGCTCGCACAGGGCGCCGACGTCCTCGGTCTGGTGGGTGGAGAGCAGCACGGTCCGCCGCTCGCCGAGCCGGGAGATCAGCGCACGGAACAGCATGCGCTGCTCCGGGTCGAGACCGACGGTCGGCTCGTCGAGGATCACCAACTCCGGATCGCCGAGCAGTGCCTGCGCGAGGCCGAGCCGCTGGCGCATGCCGCCGGACAGTCTGCGCACCTTGGTCTTGGCGCGATCGGCGAGCTCGACCTCCTCCAGGACCCGGCGCACCTCGGCTCTGCGCTGCCGGCCGTCGGTGATCTCCTTGAGCACGGCGACATAGTCGAGCAGGTCATACGCCGTGAAGTTGGGATAGAGACCAGGGTTTTGCGGGAGATAGCCGATCCGCCGTCGCACCTCGGTCCGCTGTGACGCCACGGCAGGGTCGAACCCGTGCACCCGGATCGTCCCGCTGTCGGGGGCCAGCGCGGTGGCCAGGCAGCGCAGCAGGGTGCTCTTGCCCGCGCCGTTCGGCCCCAGCAGACCGGTCACCCCGACGGTGATCTCCAGATCGACGGAGTCGAGCGCGATCGTCGCGCCGTAATGTTTGCCGAGGCTATGGACGGCGACGGTGGTCATCAGCTCTCCCCGAGGTCGAAGCGGCGGCGCCGCAGGATCAGAACAGCGGCGGCCAGTGCCGCGGCCAGCAGATAGGCGAGCTGCGCGGTCGGGCCGAACATCGATGCCACGATCAGCTCGCCGCTCGTGCCGGCGGCGGACAGCACGCCGGTGAGCCAGAGCCCACCGAGGACGCCGGCGGCGACCGGCAGTGACAGGAGCGTGGCCAGCGCGAGCGTCCCGGTGCAGAGCAGCAGGGCGGGCAGGAGCCAGGCCACCGCATACCACCCCGGGCCGGGCAGCAGGGCCGCGGCGACGGCCGCCATCACGACGGCGACGCCGATGACCGAGACGGCCCGCCACAGCACCAGGGCCGGGCCGGCCGCGGGAGTGGTGCCGGTGATCTCGTGCATCGGGTCGGCGGGCGGACCGTAGGCCCCGGAGACTGCGACCACCGGAAGGATCGGTGCCAGCACCAGGAAGGCGTGCCCGACCAGCTGAGTGCTGTCGGAACCGAGCCAGGCCGCGGCCACCGCGAGCGTCAGCACGGTGGCCGTCGCGAGCAGCCAGGACCAGCGGAGCGCGGGAGTCGCGGTGAGAAGGCGAAAACGGTGCTCGGGAAGCCCGGCACGGGCCAGGAGCCGCTGGACCGGGCCGATCCGCGGCGCGTGGATGTCGTCGAAGACGGCCGACCAGCTGTCGGCCAGCCAGGCCTCATCGGCCGGGATGAGGGCACGGCAGGGCGCGCAGGCCGACAAGTGCGCCTCCACTGCCATCAGCCGGCTGGGCTCGAGTACGCCGGACCCATACTGCGTGAGCAGACCTGGGTCGAGATGCCAGTCGGTGGTCATGTGAGCAGCTCCCTCAGCCGGGTCCGGGCGCGCATGAGACGGGTTTTCGCGGTGCCCTCGGGGATGCCGAGCAGTTTCGCCGCCTCGCGGACCGAGAGACCGTCGAGCGCGGTCGCCTCGATCAGCCGGCGCAGCTCGGGGGAGAGCCGGTCGAGGGCGGGGCCCAGAGCGCCGTGCTCGATGCCGAGCAGCACCAGCTCCTCGGCGGACGGGGTGGTGACGGTGTCGGGCAGCTCGTCGGCGGGCCCGCTCAGCCAGCGGTGGGCCGGCCCGCGCAGTGTCGAGAGCAGGCGCCGCACAGCGATGGTCCAGAGCCAGGCCGCCGCGTCGGCGGTCGTCTCCTCATACCGCTTCGCGTCTTTCCACACCGCGACGAACGTGTCCTGGATTGCCGCGTCGACCACGTCGGGGTCGGCGCAGCGCCGGCGGAGCCGGGCTCGGAGCCAGCCGGCATGGCGGTGGTGCAGCAGACGAAGTGCCGCGGTCTGGCCGGCAGCGATGGCATGCAGCAGCTCGACATCGCTGCTCTGCTCGCTGACCGGGGGAATCGGTCGCTGTCTTCTCCGTCGCACATCTGGACTATCGCCGACGGTCCCGGTTTTGGTTCACGCAGAACGGCGCCGCCTGTGGAAGGCGGCGCCGTCATGGACGAGGGGTCAGCTGAGCCCCCCGGGCTCCGGTCCCTTGGCGATCGGTGCGCGGACCAGATTGCCCCACTCCGTCCATGATCCGTCGTAGTTACGGACCTGTGGATAACCGAGCAGGTGGCGGAGGACGAACCAGGTGTGGCTGGACCGCTCACCGATCCGGCAGTAGGCGATGATGTCGTCCGCCGACTCCAGGCCCAGCTCGTCGCGGTAGATCTTGATCAGCTCGTCGTGTGGTTTGAACGACCCGTCCTCGTTGGCCGCCGACTTCCACGGCTTGCTCACCGCACCGGGGATGTGCCCGCCGCGCAGCGCGCCCTCCTGTGGATAAGCCTCCATGTGAGTGAGCTCACCGGTGTACTCCTGGGGCGAGCGCACGTCGACGAGCGGCCGTCCGCTGGAGATGTGGCCCATCACCTGGTCACGGAAGGCCCGGATCTCGGCGTCGTTGCGGACCGGGGCGGGGTAGTCGGCAGCCGGGCGGACCGTCTTGTCCCTGGTCAGGGCACGCCCTTCGGCCGCCCACTTCTGCCGGCCGCCGTCTAGCAGCCGCACGTCACGGTGGCCGAAGAGGCTGAAGACCCACAGCGCGTACGCCGCCCACCAGTTGAAGTTGTCGCCGTAGAAGACGATCGTGTCGTCGCGGCCGATGCCCTTGGCCGCACACAGCTCCGCGAACGTCGCCGGGTCGAGGTAATCCCGCGTGACCTGATCGTTCAGCTCCAGGTGCCAGTCCACCTTCACCGCACCGGGGATGTGACCGGTGTCGTAGAGCAGCACGTCCTCGTCCGATTCGACGACGACCAGCCCGGGAGTGTCCAGATTCGCGGCGAGCCACTCGGTGGTGACCAATTTGTCAGGATGCGCATACGCCTGAAGCGCCTGCGCCGGATCGTTCGGAACGGACATGCCTGTCACGCTAGCGCCTGTTCAGGGGGATAACCGGATGTCCTGCCCGGCGGCTGTGCCTAAGCTCGGTTTCCATGTTGCTTCGGATGTCCACCTTGCTGCTCAAGACTCTGCGCGAGGAGCCGGCGGACGCGGAGGTGCCGAGTCACCGCCTCCTCGTGCGCGCCGGGTTCGTCCGCCGCGCCGCGCCGGGCGGCTACACCTGGCTACCGCTCGGCAAGCTGGTCCTCGACCGGGTCGTCGCTATCGTGCAGGAGGAGATGTTCGCGGCCGGCGGGCAGGAGATCTCCTTCCCCGCGCTGCTGCCGCGCGAGCCCTACGAGACGAGCGGCCGCTGGACGGAGTACGGCGATGACATCTTCACGCTGAAGGACCGCCGCGGCGCGGACCACCTGCTCGCACCGACACACGAGGAGATGGTCACCCTGCTCGTGCAGGACATGACCGGGTCCTATCGGGACTTTCCGCTGGTCCTCTTCCAGATCCAGACCAAGTTCCGCGACGAGGCACGGCCGCGGGGCGGCCTGCTGCGCGGCCGCGAGTTCCTGATGAAGGACGCCTACTCCTTCGACCTCACCGATACCGGTCTGATCGAGGCGTACGACCGGATGCGAGCCGCCTACCAGCGGATCTTCACCCGGCTCGGCCTGGAGCACACGATCGTCTCGGCCGTGTCCGGGGCGATGGGCGGCTCGGCGTCCGAGGAGTTCCTGGCGTCCGCCGAGGTCGGCGAGGACACCTACGTCGGTTGCACGGCCTGTGACTACGCCGCCAACACCGAGGCCGTGACCACCCCGGCCCCGCCCGCGCGTGAGGTGACCGCGCCCCCGCTGGCGGTGCACGACACACCCGAGACCCCCACCATCGCCTCGCTCGTCGACCTGGCCAACGATCGGGCGATCGCCGGCCGGACCGACTGGACCGCCGCCGACACTCTGAAGAACGTGGTGGTCACCGTCCAGCATCCGGGCCGCGAGCCGGAGCTCCTGGCGATCGGTCTACCCGGCGACCGCGAGGTCGACCTCAAACGGCTCAACGCGGCGCTCGCGCCGGCGACTGCGGTCCTCTTCGACGGTTTCGACTCCCGGCCCGACCTGGTGAAGGGCTACATCGGACCGCAGGACATCAAGATCCGATACCTGGCCGATCCCCGCGTCGCGCCCGGCACGGCCTGGCTGACCGGCGCCAACGAGCCCGGCCGGCACGCCACCGACGTGGTCTGCGGCCGCGACTTCACCCCCGACGGCACGATCGAGGCGGCCGGGGTCCGGCCCGGCGACACCTGCCCGGCCTGCGGCGACGGCAGTCTCACGATGCGCCGCGGCATCGAGATCGGGCACATCTTCCAGCTGGGCCGGCGCTACACCGACGCGTTCAAGGTCGACGTGCTCGGCCCCGATGGCAAACCCTCCCGGCCGACGATGGGCTGCTACGGCATCGGGCTGTCCCGGGCGGTCGCGGCCGTCGCCGAGCAGCACCACGACGATCGCGGGCTCACCTGGCCGGCGGCGATCGCCCCGGCTGACGTGCACGTCGTCGCGGCCGGCAAGGACGGCCAGGTCGAAGCGGCACTCACCCTCGCCGGGACGCTGTCGCGGGCCGGATTGCGGGTCCTCGTCGACGACCGGCCCAACGTCTCGGCGGGCGTCAAATTCACCGACGCCGAGCTCATCGGCATCTCCCGGTGCGTCGTGGTCGGCCGCCGTCTTTCCGAGGGGTACGTGGAGATCCGCGACCGCCGCACGCAGGATCGCAAGGAGGTGCCCCTGGTGGACGTGGCCGGTGTAATCGCGGCGGAGCTCGGGTAACCCCGATGAGGCAGCGGCGGTGGAGGAGCAGAGCAATGGTCAGGCTGGTCGCGGACGCGATGACCCGGCGGGTCGTCTACCTTCCCGAGGACACCACGCTCGACGAGGCCGCTCAGGTGATGAGTGACCAGGGCATCGGCGATGTGGTCGTGACCGAGGGCCCCACGATGGCCGGCATAGTCACCGACCGGGACATCGTGGTCCGGGCGATAGCGCAGAAGCTGTCCCCGGCCACCACGACATTGGGCGCGATCGCCACCCGTGAGCTGCTGATGATCGAGCAGAGCGCGACGGTCGACGAGGCGGTGCACGCGATGCGCGACCGAGGGGTCCGGCGCCTGCTCGTCTGCGACGCCGACCGCAAGTTGGTGGGCATCCTCAGCCTCAGCGACATAGCCCTGCTGCCGGCATCCTCGGCCGCGGCCTGACCCGTGCCGCCCTGATCAGCAGGCTCGCCGGACGGACGGCTTCGCTGATCAGGGCACGGGGATACGGCGGGCTCGCTGATCAGGACGCGGGAATGCGGCGGGCTCGCTGATCAGGACGCGGGAGTGCGGCGGGCTCGCTGGTCAGGACGCGGGAATGCGGCGGGTGAGGTAGCGCACGGCGGGCGGTTCGGTGATCGGCGCGTAGGGTCGATGGCGTGAGTGACATGCCGCCGAAGCTGGCCGAGATCGTCGACGAGTTCGCGACCGCTCCTCGTGACGTCGTGCTCGAGATGCTGCTGGAGTTCGCCGACGCGATGCCCCCGCTCCCCGCCGATCTGGCCGATCACGAGGGCATGGAGCAGGTCCCGGAGTGCCAGACCCAGTTCTTCCTGAAAGCGACGGTTCAGCCCGACGGCGGTGTGGTGACGCTCTTCGACTGCCCGCCCGAGGCCCCGACAACGCGCGCGTTCGCCGGCATTCTGGCTGAGGGCCTGTCCGGTGCGACGGCGGCGGAGGTTCTGGCCGTACCAGATGATCTTTATTCTCGGATGGGTCTTGCCCAGGCGATCAGCCCGCTGCGGGTGCGTGGCGGCACGGCGATCCTGGGTCGCCTCAAGCGCCAGGTCGCCGAGCAGACGAGCTCTCTCGAGGCGGAGTGACGTGGATATCCAGGTCTGGTCCGACGTCATCTGCCCGTGGTGCTACATCGGCAAGGCTCGCCTGGAGAAGGCGCTGGCCGCTTTCGGAGGCGAGGTGACGGTCACCTATCGGGCCTATCAGCTGAACGCCGCACCGGTGCCGCAACCGCTGCCGATCAAGCAGGTGATGGCGGAGAAGTTCGGTGGGCCGGAGCGCGGCGAGGAGATGCTCGCGCGGGTGACCGCGATGGCCGCGAGTGAAGGCCTGACGATCGACTTCGACCGGGCACTGGCCGCCAACACCTTCGCGGCGCACCGGTTGATCGCGTGGGCGGCAATGCAGGATCGGCAGGCCGACATGCTGGACGCGCTGCAGCGCGCACACTTCACCGACGGTATCGACATCGGCTCCCTGCCCGCGATCGCTGACGTCGCCGGCTCGATCGGGCTCGACCCGGCCACCGCGCTGACCCACCTGGAGTCGCAGGCCGGCACCACCGCCGTGAACACCGACATCGAGGAGGCTCGCGCTCTCGGGATCAGCAGCGTCCCGACGTTCGTGATCGACGGTAAGTACGCCCTGACCGGCGCGCACGACACCGGCACGCTGCTCTCCGCGTTCGACGAGATCACCCGACGGGAGAGCACCAACGCCGGTCTATGACGTTTCACGTGAAACGACATAGATGACCGTCAAATGGCAGTGGGGGCGAGGCGCGCGAGGCCATCGATGACCTGGGCATCCGGAAGTGCACCGAGAGCCGGTCCGGCGATGGCGATTTTGCTGTGCCGCACGCCGGACCCGATGATCACATGCGGGGTGGCCACGACACGGGAGTCGACCAGGATCGGCCAGCCGGCGGGAAGCCCGATCGGGGTGATACCGCCATACTCCATACCGGTCAGCGACACCGCGTCGTCCATCGACGCGAAGCTGGCTTTACGCACGTCGAGGTGACGACGGACCACGCCGTTCACGTCGGCCCGCGTGGTGGCGAGGATGATGCACGCCGCGTACCTGGTGACCCCGCCACGACTACCGGACACGATGACGCAGTTGGCGGACTCGGCCAGGCTCACTCCATACGCCTCACAGAAAGCCGCGGTGTCGGCGAGGCCGGCATCGATCGGCGCCACCAGCACCTGATCGGCGTCGATGGGGCCCTCAGGCGACCACACCGCCAAGGCCTTGGCCACCGGCGGCGCGAGCAGGTCCGGGCGAGACTGGGCGGGTTCGGTCTGGAGGCTTCCCATCATCAAGCCATCCTCGCCCAAGCCGACGATCACGGCACATCGGGATGCCCACCGGCGGTCCCGGCGAGGCCCGCAAGAGGTACAACAGAGCCCACCGGACAGTAGTCCTCAAATGCACCAGACGCAGCCGAATCGGCACCCGTGAACACGCCTTCGGCCGGAAAGAACGGGAAAGTACTCAGATTCGGCCCGATCATGCCGACCGTCAGGGGTTGTGGAGGATCGTCGGCAAGCACGCGTAGGGACCGTCAGCGGTCTCGCGTTGATGACCGGTGCCACCGCACTGGTCGCGGTCTCCGGCGGCCATCATTCGGTCTTCGCTGTCCTGCTGCTCGGGCTGCTGGCCCTGGTGATGGCACACGCTCTCGTCGTCGAGATCCAGCGCCAGGCCCGTCGCCGCTCGCAAATCACCTGGTACCGCACCGACACCGTCAACACGGTCCTGCTCGGATGCTGGGCGGTGATCGCGGGCGCCACCACCACGTCGCCCTTCCTGGCCCTGCCCGTGCGTGCCATCGGCGCCCTGCTGGCCGCCGGCTACACCGCCGCCTGCCTCTATTTCGTCATGGAACGCCGCCGCGCCGTCGCGTCAGCGCCCCGGCCGGCACCCGCGCCGGCCGTCGACTCCAGGGACCCGCTGGCGGACTCGACACCGTCGGCCTGACCGGCCAGGGTCGGGAGCACCACCATCAGCGGCGGCACCGGCACACCGCTGGTCTCGATCGGCAGCTCGGGCACCGGCAGCCAGTCAACCCCGAGTTGCTCCGGGCCGAACCCGTCATCACGCCCGACGCGCGGCTCCCCGTCCGCGACGGTGACCGCGAAAACCGATGTCATGCCCGACGGGTAGGGCATCTCGAGCACGTAGCGGGCGTCGCTGACGACGAGGCCGGTCTCCTCGAACACCTCGCGCCGCAAGGCCTCCTCGGCCGTCTCACCGGGGCGCAGGCCGCCGCCCGGAAGGGTCCACCACTCGCCGCCACCGGATCGCCGGCTGCGCTCGTGCACCATCAGCACACGACCGTCTCGCACGATCACGGCAGCGGCCCGTCTTCGTTCATCCACGACATGCAGGCTAACCGGATGAACTGTGCCGCGCAGGGTTCCTTCATTCCTCTGTGGATAACCCGGCACATTCCGAGAACGGTCAAATGGGCATCTATGCCTGCGGAACGGTGACCAGCAGATACGTATTCGTCTTCATCAGCTGCTCGGTGAGCTCGACTCCGGTGCGGGCGGCGATGAAGGTGAGCGCCGGCACGGTCGGCTCAGCCGGCCCCGCACCACCGATCAGGCCCGCTGCCAGCAGATCTGGACGCAGTTCGTCGACGCTGCGGCCGGTGATCCGGTCCGGTGCCGAGGTGTCGAGATCGAGTGCGAGATCTCCGTCACGGAAGTCCAGCAGACGGCCGGGAGCACCGCCTCCACCCCGGTAGACGATGACCTCACCGCCGTCAGCCGACAGGGGCTGCACGATCTGCGGTGTAACGCCGAGGGTGCCGTTGTCCTCCACGATGATCGACCAGTTCTTGTTCCGCGCGATCGCGATGAAGTACCGGCTCCGGACACCCACCTCGCCGTCGCCGGGCCCGATGACCCGCGGCCACTCGATGCGCTCCAGCTCGTCACCGCCCAGCCTCTCGATGAGGTCGTACGGCTTGATGCCCCGCACCAGCGTGAAACAGAACCCACTGGTGAGATCTGCACTCCGTGCCGGCCAGCTGTAGTCAGGGGCAGCGGAAGCAGATGGCATCGGCTCGGCAGCCCCGGGCGAACCACACCCGGCGACAGAGGCGAGAGACAGCAGGAGCAGGACCGACCGGCGTTTCACCTGCCTAGTAGATCAAAGATCGAAGGTCCGTAACGTCCCCGTCATGGTTGACGCCACTCGGCCGAGCGTCGAACATCCGGTCCCGATGCAGTTTCGAAACCCAGAAAGAGACG
Source organism: Actinoplanes subglobosus (assembly GCF_042650585.1). Taxonomy (NCBI): domain Bacteria; kingdom Bacillati; phylum Actinomycetota; class Actinomycetes; order Micromonosporales; family Micromonosporaceae; genus Actinoplanes; species Actinoplanes subglobosus. The sequence continues at coordinate 70,879 of NZ_JBHSBL010000014.1, read as the reverse complement.
GCCATCACATCGCGGACCGATCCGCCAGGAGGCGAAGAAAGAAGAACTTGTGGAGCCCAGGGGACTCGAACCCCTAACCCCCGCCTTGCAAAGGCGGTGCTCTGCCAGTTGAGCTAGGGCCCCGTGACCCGCACTATCGCAGGTCGGGAGCGGTGGTCGCCTCGTGCCACAGGGCACGCTCGTCGCTGGAGGCCTTGACCTTCTTGACCACCAGGGCCGCCACACCGACGACACCGGCAATGATGAGGAGCTTCTTCAACACTGAACCGCCACCCCTTAAGCATCCAGCCAGACGAGACTAACCCCGTACAACAGTAGATTGCTCTAACGGTTAGCGAAACGCTCACCGCAATCACCGTGACGCGGGGTCTGGGAGCTCGGCCCCCAGGTTAGCCAAAACGACGAGTGACCCCGGCTCGCGCAATCCGCGAACAGAGGCCACCCGGTCATCTCGTGGGGCTAGATGGAATCGAACCATCGACCTCAGAGTTATCAGCTCTGCGCTCTAACCGACTGAGCTATAGCCCCTCACCTGCGAACAGAACGTTACCGCATCGGGTTGCGGGTCTCCAAAGCGGGGGTACCCGCAACCCGACGGCGGTTCGTCAATCGCGTTCGGCCAGCGTGAGCTCGATGCCACCGACCAGGTCGGCGCAAACGTTGTAGATGAACGCGCCCAGAGTGGCCAGCGCGGTGAACAGCACCACGTTGACCGCACCGATGAGCATCGACGTGCCGATGACGCCCCAGGCGGTGATCTGGAAGGCACTGGTGGTGCCGCCCTCGGCGCCGCCACTGGCAGTGACCAGCTCCTGCAGGTTGCCGTTGACCGAGCCCCAGACGCCCATCGTGTCGAGAGCGAGGTAGAGCACCGACGTCGCCACGACCACCACGATGAAGAGCACGATCGACACGGCGAACGAGAACTTCATCACCGACCACGGGTCGATCCGCTTCAGGTTCAGCCGGGCGCGACGGGGTCCTCGCGCGGCGGCCGACGACACCGTGGAGCGGGCGGACCGCACGGCCTCGGAGACACGGGCCGCTCCGACCGCCGCCGCTCCGCCTGCCGCCGGTGGCGTCACCGATCCGGTGCGCTGCTTCGCAGCTCCGGGAGCGGACGCCTGCGGTGCCGGCGGGGTGGTGGGCCGCGGCGGCGTCCCCGGGGTCGAGGCGGGAGCAGTGACGGGGGTACGACCAGAGGTCGTCCCCGGAGCCGCTCCCTTGCCCTTGGTGACGACCGGCACCGACGCCGAACCCTTCACCGGTGGCTGCGCGGCTGGGCGTTTGGCGTCGCCGCCGTCGGTGTTGCCGGCGGCCGGTTCACCGGGCGGCGGGGCCATACCCGGCGCCCTGGTGAACTTCGGCGGGGACGGGGCATCGGCGGGGACAGAGGCACGCCCTGTGGTCTCGCGACCGGCCGGTGCGGCAGCGTCTTTCTTCGCCGCATCGTCCGGAGTCGCTGAGGTCCCGGGGCCCCCCGACTTCGCCTGTGTCTCCGGCATCAACTAGTCCTGTTCGTCAGGCTCGTCGGCATTGCGAGCAAGCGCCACGATGGTTACACCTTCTGGGAGGTCCATCAGCTTGACCCCCATTGTGTTCCGATCCCGTGTGCGCCGTACAGGCTTCACGGGAGTCCGGATGACACCACCATTGCTGGTGATGGCAAACAGTTCATCCTCCGGGCTGATCACCAGAGCGCCGACAAGTCCACCACGTCGCTCGGTGATCTTGGCGGTCAGTACCCCCTTACCGCCACGCCCCTGCACCGGATACTCCTCGATGGGCGTGCGCTTCGCATACCCACCATCGGTGGCGACCAACACATCCATGTCCGGCTGGACCACTTCCATGGCCAGCAGTTCGTCGTTGTCACCGAAGCGCATGCCGATGACACCCGACGTCGCGCGGCCCATCGGGCGAAGCGCCTCGTCGGTGGCGTTGAAGCGGATGGCCTGGGCTTTCTTGGACACGAGAAGGAGATCGTCCTCCGGAGCCACCAGCGCCGCGCCCACCAATTCGTCATCCTCCCGCAGGTTGATGGCGATGATGCCACCGCTGCGGTTGGAGTCAAATTCCTCCAGGCGGGTCTTCTTCACGAGCCCATTCTTAGTGGCGAGCACAAGGTAGGGCGCGACCTCGTAGTTCGGGATCTGGATGACCTGCGCGATGTGCTCGTCGGGCTGGAAGGCGAGCAAGTTCGCGACATGCTGTCCCTTCGCCACGCGGCTCGCTTCGGGCAGTTCGTAGGCCTTTGCCCGGTAGACGCGGCCCTTGTTCGTGAAGAACAGCATCCAGTCGTGTGTCGAGATGACGAAGAAGTGCGACACGATGTCGTCCTGTCGCAGCGTCGCGCCGCTCACGCCCTTGCCGCCACGCCTCTGCGACCGGTACAGATCGGTCTTCGTCCGCTTGGCGTAACCGGTTCGTGTGATGGTCACCACAACGTCCTCCCGGGCGATGAGGTCCTCCATGGAGACCTCGCCGTCGAACGGGATGATCTGGGTGCGCCGCTCGTCGCCGAACTTGGCGACGATCTCGGCCAACTCCTCCGAGATGATCGCCCGCTGTCGTTCCGGCTTCGCCAGGATGTCCTTGAAGTCGGCGATCTCGAGCTCGATCTTCGCCAGCTCGTCGACGATCCGCTGTCGCTCCAGGGCGGCCAACCGGCGCAGCTGCATGTCGAGGATCGCGGTCGCCTGGACCTCGTCGACGTCGAGCAGCTGCATCAGACCCTGACGCGAGTCCTCCACCGTCGGCGAGCGCCGGATCAGGGCGATGACCTCGTCGAGCATGTCCAGCGCCTTGGCCAGACCACGCAGGATGTGGGCCCGCTCCTCGGCCTTGCGCAGCCGGTATGCGGTCCGGCGCTGGATGACCTCGATCTGGTGCTCGACGTAGTAGCGGATGAACTGCGCCAGGTTGAGCGTGCGCGGCACCCCGTCGACGATCGCCAGCATGTTGGCGCCGAACGTCTCCTGCAGCTGGGTGTGCTTGTAGAGGTTGTTCAGCACCACCTTGGCGACTGCGTCGCGCTTCAGAACCAGGATCAACCGCATGCCGGTACGGCCGGACGACTCGTCCCGGATGTCGGCGATGCCGGTGAGCTTGCCTTCCTTGACCAGCTCGGCGATGCGCTCGGCGAGGTTGTCCGGGTTCACCTGGTACGGCAGCTCGGTCACCACGAGACATGGCCGGCCCCGGGTGTCCTCCTCGACCTCGACCACCGCGCGCATCCGGATCGACCCACGGCCGGTCCGGTACGCGTCGTTGATCGCCGACTGGCCGACGATCAGGCCCTTGGTCGGGAAGTCCGGACCCTTGACCAGCTCGATCATCGCTTCGAGCGCGGTGGCCTCGTCCGACTCGGGGTTGTCGAGCTGCCACTGGACGGCGCTGGCGATCTCGCCCAGGTTGTGCGGCGGGATCTTGGTGGCCATCCCGACCGCGATGCCCTCGGAACCGTTGACCAGCAGGTTCGGGAACCGGGCCGGCAGGATCGTCGGCTCCTTGGTACGCCCGTCGTAGTTGTCCTGCATGTCGACGGTGTCCTCGTCGATGTCCCGCAGCATCTCCATCGCCAGCGGGGACAGCTTCGCCTCGGTGTAGCGCATGGCCGCGGGCGGGTCGTTACCCGGCGAGCCGAAGTTGCCGTTGCTGTCGATCAGCGGGTAACGCAACGACCAGCGCTGCCCCATTCGCACCAGGGCGTCGTAGATCGACGAGTCGCCGTGCGGGTGGTAGTTGCCCATCACGTCGCCGACGATGCGGGCGCACTTGACGTAACCGCGGTCGGGACGGAAGCCGGCGTCGTACATCGCGTAGAGGATCTTGCGGTGCACCGGCTTCAGGCCGTCCCGGACGTCGGGGAGCGCGCGGCCGACGATGACGCTCATCGCGTAGTCGAGGTACGACCGCTGCATCTCGACCTCGAGGCCGACCGGCTCGATGCGCTGTGTCACGCTGCCGCCGGTATCGGCCGGGGTCTCGTCGTCGCCGGGGGGCTCGGGAGTGTCAGTCACTTTTAACCCTTACTCAAGGTGATGCCGGGCAAATGCTGCCGAAACTGGCATAAGGCTGTGGATAACACTGTGGAAAGTGGCCGCACGCTGTGGATACGGCTTCCCGGACTTAAATGTCGAGGAACCTGACGTCCTTGGCGTTGCGCTGGATGAAGGACCGGCGCGCCTCCACGTCCTCACCCATCAGCACGCTGAACAGCTCGTCGGCGACGGCCGCGTCGTCCAGGGTCACCTGTCGCAGGGTGCGGGTGTCCGGGTTCATCGTGGTGTCCCAGAGCTCGTCGTAGTTCATCTCGCCGAGACCCTTGAACCGCTGGATGTCGTCCGGCTTGGCGTTCGCCTTCTTCTGCTGGCGCAGAGCGATCAGCCCGTCCCGCTCGCGGTCGGAGTACGCGTACTGCGCGTCGTCCCCCCGCTTGTTCCACTTGATCTTGTAAAGCGGCGGCGACGCGAGGTAGACGTGCCCGTGCTCGACGAGCGGCCGCACGAAGCGGAACAGCAGGGTGAGCAGCAGCGTCTGGATGTGCTGGCCGTCGACGTCGGCGTCGGCCATCAGGATGATCTTGTGGTACCGCAGCTTCGAGATGTCGAACTCGTCGTGGATGCCGGTGCCCATGGCCGTGATCAGCGCCTGGACCTCGTTGTTCTTCAGCACCCGGTCGATACGGGCCTTCTCCACGTTGAGGATCTTGCCGCGGATCGGGAGGATCGCCTGGATACGGCTCTCCCGGCCGGACTTGGCCGAACCGCCGGCGGAGTCACCCTCGACGATGAACAGCTCGGTCTCGCGCGGATCGGTGGACTGGCAGTCGGCCAGCTTGCCGGGCATCGAGCCGGACTCCAGCAGCGACTTGCGGCGGGCCAGCTTGCGAGCCTGCTGCGCGGCGATCCGGGCCCGGGCCGCCTGGTCGGCCTTCGTGATGATCAGCTTGGCGTCCGCCGGGTTGCGGTCGAACCAGTCGGCGAGCTGCTCGTTCGCCACCTTCTGCACGAAGCTCTTCATGTCGGTGTTGCCGAGCTTCGTCTTGGTCTGGCCCTCGAACTGCGGCTCGCGCAGCGTCACCGAGATGATCGCGGCGAGACCCTCACGAATGTCCTCACCGGACAGTTTCTGGTCGGCCTTGAGGAACTTCTTCTCGATGCCGTACTTGTTGACGATCGTCGTCAGCGCCGCACGGAAGCCCTCCTCGTGCGTACCGCCCTCGTGCGTGTTGATGCGGTTGGCGAAGGTGTAGACCGACTCGCCGTACGACTCGTTCCACTGCATCGCGACCTCGACGCCCATGCCGGCGTCGTTGTCCTCGGCCTCGAACTGGATCACCGTCTTGTGGATCGGGCTCTTCGTGGCGTTGAGGTGCCGCACGAAGTCGGCAATGCCGTCCTCGTACATGAAGGTGACCTTGCGGTGCTCACCGTTCTCGTCGACCTGGTCCGGGCGCTGGTCGAGGTAGTTGATGGTGAGAGCGCGGTTGAGGAACGCCATCTCCTGCAGACGCCGGTAGATGGTCTGGTAGTCGAAGTCGACCGTCTCGAAGATGTCCGGGTCCGGCCAGAACTGCACGGTCGAGCCGAGCTTGTCGGTCGGCTCACCCTTCACCAGCTCGCCGGGAACGGAGTAGTCGTACTTCTGCCGCCACCAGAAGCCGTCCTTCTGGATCTCCACAGCCATCCGCGTCGAGAGCGCGTTCACCACGGAGACGCCGACGCCGTGCAGACCGCCGGAGACCTTGTAGGCCTGGCCGTCGAACTTGCCACCCGCGTGCAGGACGGTCAGCGCGACCTCGACACCCGGCTTCTTCAGCGTCGGGTGCAGGTCGACCGGAAAACCACGGCCGTTGTCGGTGACCGAGACGCCACCGTCGGGGAGAAGGACCACGTCGATGGTGTCGCAGTAGCCGGCCAGTGCCTCGTCGACGGCGTTGTCCACAACCTCCCAGACGAGGTGGTGCAGACCGCGCTCACCGGTGGAACCGATGTACATACCGGGACGTTTGCGGACCGCTTCCAGGCCTTCGAGCACGGTGATGGAGCCGGCACCGTATTCCTGCTGATCTTCTGACACCCTCGGCCACTTTCTCGCGCCGGGCCCGGGAGGCCCCGCAACGGGGTTGGCGGACTCGTCGCGGCGACGACACACACGCGCACGGGGGACCGAAGATGACACCGCGGGAGAAGCGGACCACCGGTGGAACCGTGCACGCCGGTCGCCGCGGACGGCCCGCGGATCGTGATCGGCTGGAAAAACCGCATAGCGTGACGATGTCGCTCGGCCCAGTAGCCAACTTCGCCGTCAAGCACAGTTTTCCCGGTCGCTGTCGATTCTACTCCGCCGGAACGAATCGGCGAGGGTCCGGCACCCCTTCCGGGTGCCTGAGAGTGCCGTAGCGCGACTTGAGGCGCTACCCACGTAATCCCCTACACGGCACAGCCGACCCACGCAATGGCAAACGCTGCGGCAGTTGCGGCGGTCGGGCGCGCCTGCCGTGCCTCACACACACTCACTGCGACACTGCTCGACAACGTCCCGCGCCTGTGTCGTAACCTCGCCCGCGCGGGCCGGAGATGGCCGGGTGGTCGCAGGGCAGGTCGAGGAGGGGTGGCCCCAATGGCGCACGACAAGGGCCTGGACAACGTCGCGGTGCACTGGCCGCGGACCAACCAGTATTACGACCCGGTGGCTCCCGCCGAGTTCGTCGACTTCGGAGCGATCGCCGACCGACCCGAGATGGCCGCGCCCACCGGGGCTCTCGCGCTGCACATCGCCAAGACCGGCACGGTACGCGCTACGGCGTACACCGAATTGATCGATCTGCTGCTCGGTCTCGAAGGTGTGCTCTACGCCACCGAGGCCGCGGCGGAGGATGAGGACCCGGTCATCGACCCGGACGGCTGTGCGTGGATCGCCGGCGGTCTGGAGCGCTTCGTCGAGGGTCACGAGAAGTTCGGTGACCTGGTCACTTTCGACACCGTCACCGAGGTGCTGCGGACCGCGATCTCCGCGGGCCGGCTCGCCGAGCAGCAGCTGCGCTGGCTGGACCAGCGGCTCGCGGCGCTGCGCGACGACGCCGGGAACTCGCCGCACTGGAGTTTCGCGCGCACCGAGCTGGCCGTGCTGGCCGGTTTCTACCGCCGCTGCGCCGAGCGCGGTTTCGCAATCTTCGCCGATTACTGAAGCCGGCCACTGAAGCCGGCCACTGGAACCGGCCCCTGAAACCGGCCCCTGAAACCGGCCACGGAAGGCGACTACTGAGGCCGGCTTTCGAGTCGCCCAGGGCTCACGACCTGCGGATCAGCCAGGTCACCCCGCCGGCGACGAGGAGCAGGACGAAAGCCGTCCCGCCCCAGAAGATCACCCGGGGCCGGTCGGAGACGTCGTGTCCGGTCGACAGCAGTTCGTTGCCGTCACACGACCAGGTCTCGCCAGCATTCGCGTAGACCCGGTACTTGCCGCCCTCGACGAACTCGTATCCACAGGATGCACTGTCCTTCATCGTGACCAGCGTCACCGATCGGCCGGGAGCGCCCTTGAGGACCGACTCGACGGCGAAGTTGACCTCGACCTGGCTGCCGAACCAGTCCGGATCGACGTCGTCGGCCACCCCGACGAACGCCACCTCGGCCCGCTCGATCGGGTTCGGATTGTCGCCGCACGAACAGGCCCACGCTGGTCGCGCCGCCACCGGGATCGGCGCCAGGACGAGCAACAACAGGACAAGGACACGACGCAGATGCAGAGTCATGCCGCTCCGACGCGGCCGGCACCGGATCGGTTTCAGCCGTAGGTGTCCCTGGGCCCGCGCCCCTGCACCCGCCGCGGCCCGCGACTCCACGACGGCGCCGCCGGCCCGTGAATGTTGAGCCTGGTCACCACGTTGTTACCGACCTCGCCGGCGATCTTGCGGAGCAGGGTTGCCGCGAGCATCCGCAACTGGGTGGCCCACGCCGTCGACTCGGCCTCGACGGTCAGCACACCGCCCTCCAGCCGCACCGGCCGGCTGTGCGCCGCGATGTCCGGCCCGACCACTTTCTCCCACGCCCCGAAGACGGTCGCCTCCGCCTTCGGTTTCTCCCAGCCACGCGTCTTGACCAGGCGTTCCAGCATCGCGCCGAACAACTGTGGATCACGTGGGTCCGGCCCGGGCCCGGAATAACCACGCAACCGGCGACCACTGCCCTGACCGCTCCCGGTCCGCCGCTTCGGAGTCCGGGCCGCCTCACGGCGCCGCGCCAGCGCGGCATCGAGCACGGCACGGGCGAGCTCGGGCCCGGCCAGGTCCGCGTTTTCCACAGGCTGTGGATCCGGAGTATGGCCGACGCCCCCCACCTCCCGCGGAGGAGAAACGCCCTCAGCGGCCCGTGAAGAGCCCCGAAGCTCCCGATCCTCATCCACCCCCGCCCACAGATCCCCGCGGGCATCAGCGAACCGCTGAGGTGGGTCTTCCGGCCGTCGTGGCTCGCCACCGGCTGACCGATCGCGATCAGCGTCAGGAAACACGGCTCACCACCCCCGTCACGACGTCGAAGCGCGCGCCACGCAGGCTCGCCGGCACGTCCTCCGGAACCGCGCACGTCACCAGCAACTGTGCCGCGTCCGAGACCAGAGCCGCCAGCCGTTCCCGGCGCTGCCCGTCCAACTCAGCGAAGACGTCGTCGAGCACCAGCACCGGCTCGATCCCGTCCGACCGCAGCAGGTCGTAGGCGGCCAAACGCAGCGCCAGCGCGAACGACCAGCACTCGCCATGGCTCGCATAGCCCTTCACCGGCAGGTCGCCCAGGCTGAGCGCAAGATCGTCACGATGCGGGCCGACCAGCGTCGTCCCCCGCTCGATCTCCGCGACCCGCCGCTCCTCGAGCCGCCCGAGGATCGCCGCCTCCAGAGCCGGACGGTCCGCCTGCAACGACTCACCCAGCCGCGACGCGTAGACGATCGCCGCGGCTCCCCGGCCCGGAGCGACCGCGTCGTACGCCTTCGTCAGATGCGGTGCCAGCGCGGCCGACAACTCCAGCCGGCCGGCCAGCAGTTCGGCGCCGTGATGCGCGAGATGGTGATCCCAGACCGCCAGCGTCGACAGGTCCTGCCCGCGGGTGCCGCCCACCTTGCGGTTCAGGTAGGCGTTGCGCAACAGGGCGTTGCGCTGCTTCACCACCCGGTCGTAGTCGGCACGCACCCCAGCGAACCGCGGCTGACGCGCCACCAGCAGATCGTCGAGATACCGCCGCCGTTCCGACGGGTCACCACGGACCAGCTCCAGATCCTCCGGGGCGAACAGCACCATCCGCAGCGCGCCGAGCACCTCACGGGGCCGGCGCACCGGAGACCGGTTGAGCCGTGCACGGTTCGCCCGGCCCGGCACGATCTCCAGCTCGACGAGCAGCTCACGTCCCTCGTGGACGATCGCGCACCGGATCACCGCCGACGCGGCACCGGCCCGGACCAGCGGGGCGTCGGTGGCCACCCGATGACTGTCCAGAGTGGCCACATAGCCCAGCGCCTCGATCAGGTTGGTCTTGCCCATGCCGTTCTGGCCGACGAGCACGGACACGCCGGAATCGAGATCGACCGCCACCCGCTCATACGAACGGAAGTCGGTGAGCTCGACCCGGCGTACGTGCATGGATCAGCGCTTGACGGCGTGTCCACCGAACTGCTGGCGCAGCGCGGCGACGGCCTTCATGGCGGGCGAGTCGTCCTGGCGGGACTGGAACCGCGCGAACAGCGACGCCGCGATGACGTGCGCCGGCACCGCGAGACGCACGGCCTCGTCGACGGTCCAGCGGCCCTCGCCGGTGTCGTCGGCGTAACCCTTCAACGCGTCCAGCTCGGGGTCCTCGTCGAGAGCCCGGTCCAGCAGGTCCAGCAGCCACGACTTGACGACGCTGCCCTCACGCCAGCTCTTGATCACGGCGGGCACGTCGTTGATGTACTCCGACGCCTTGAGGATCTCGTAACCCTCGGCGTAGGCGTGCATCAAGCCGTACTCGATGCCGTTGTGCACCATCTTCGCGTAGTGGCCGGCACCGTGGGTGCCGGCGTGCGCGAACCCGAACTCGCCGGCCGGCTTGAGCGCCTCGAAGATCGGCTTGCAGTGCTCGACCTGCGGGGCGTCGCCACCGACCATCAGCGCGTAGCCGTTCTTGATGCCCCATACCCCGCCGGAGACACCGACGTCCAGGTAGTGGATGCCCTTGACCTTCAACCGCTCGGCGCGTGGGGCGTCGTCGGTGAACTTCGAGTTGCCGCCATCGATGATGATGTCGCCCGCCTCGAGCACCTCGGCGAGCTGGTTGATCGTGTCCTCGGTGATCTTGCCGGACGGAACCATGGTCCAGACGACCCTCGGCGCGGCCAGCTTCCCGGCCAGCTCGGACAGGCTTGCTGCGTCGCTTACTTCCAGGTTCTGGTCGTATCCGACGACTTCGTGCCCCGCTGCACGGAGTCGTTCCCGCATGTTGCCACCCATGCGGCCGAGACCGATCAGGCCGAGTTGCATGGTGATCTCCCTAGATGAGCGATTGGTTCAAGCTCAGTATCAGCGAGTGACCCGGATCGGCATGATCAGATAGCGGTAACCCGGGATGATTTCTCCGCTTTCGCCAGCGGGGGAGATCACAGCGGGCTTGAACGCGTCGACAAACGACAGCACCGCGGTCGGGGCACCCAGGTTCTGGAGGCCGTCGATCAGGTACTGCGGGTTGAAACCGATCGTCAGCGCCTCACCGGTGAACTCCGCCTCCATCGCCTCGCTGGCGCGCGCCTCCTCGGTGCCGCCGGCCTCGACCACCAGACCGTCGTCACCGAAGCTCAGCAGCACCGGAGTGGTGCGCTCGGCGACCAGGGCCACCCGTCGGACCACCTCGACCAGCGCCGACACCGCGACCCGCGCCTCGGCGTTGTGCGCGGCCGGGAAGAGCGAACGCACCGGCGGGTAGTTGGCGCCGTCGAGCAGGCGGCTGGTCGTGCGGCGGGCACCACCGGCGAAACCGATCATGCCCTCCCCGGCGCTGCCCTGAGCGAGAGCGAGCGTCACCGAACCGCCGATCGGGCCGAGCGCCTTCGCCGTGTCGTTCAGCGTCTTCGCCGGGACCAGAGCGTTCAAGCTGATCTCCGGATCGTCCGGGGACCACTCGATCTCACGCATGGCCAGCCGGTAGCGGTCGGTCGCCAGCAACGCGATGTTCGACCCGTTCAGCTCCAGGCGCACACCGGTCATCATCGGCAGCGTCTCGTCACGCCCCGCGGCGATGGCAACCTGAGAAACCGCTGAGGCGAACGTAGCGGCGTCGATCGTGCCCGCGCTGGACGGCATATCCGGCAGGGTCGGATAGTCCTCCACCGGCATCGTGGGGAGGGTGAAACGGGCACTGCCGCAGACAAGCTCGAGGTGCGCACCGACGGCGGCAATGTCCACCGGCTTGCCCGGCAGCGCCTTGGTGATCTCGGCGAGCAGGCGACCGGAGACCAGCGCCGCGCCGTCCGCGTCGGCCTGGACCTCGACCGTCACCTGGCTCGAGACCTCGTAGTCGAAGCCCGACACCTGCAGGCGGCCGTCGGTGACCCTCAGCAGGACACCGGCGAGCACCGGCACCGAGGGCCGGCTGGGCAGGCTCTTGGCTGTCCACGCCACGGCGTCGGCGAGCGCGTCTCGCTCCACCCGGAACTTCATGCTGTCCTCCGCGATCCGTCCTCATACAGGGGGCATGGACCCCACTGAAACTCTATGGCTCCGGTCCTGCCGCCGCGTCCCCGACCCCGGACCGCCTTCTTGCACCGACAGGACCGGAGACCCGAACGCTGCTTCTCGGTGCTTCTGAAGATCAGCCCTCTGCGAGCCGAGAGCCGAGCATCCACACCTTCCACAACGCTGATGATTGGTTTTTGTTTTCTTAGAAGAGATAACTAGTCGTCTTCATAGGGGCTGTGCATTCTGTGGAGAACTCGAGTTTGCCCTGGTGAGAGGGTTATCCACCGGTGATTCACATGTGGGCAACCGGGGTACAACCAGGGGTTTGTGTCCACAGTTCCCGACCCGGCGAGGGTTTGTCCACCGTTGCCCACAGGCTATCCACCGGTAATCCACTGGTTTTATCCCCTGCGCTGTGGATGACGCAGGAACGCTACCGGCTCGTCGTCCCCAGATCCTTCAACAGGTAATCCACAGTCCTCCACAGGCTGTGTGATCTTTTGTCACCCTCCGTGTCTGTCCACATCGATTTCCCCAGGGTTAGTGCACATCTGTGGATGACGGTGTCGGGAGATTTCCACCGTCTGGGGATCCAGACTGTGGATGCCTGTGGACAGCTGTGGACAACGTTGGCACGAAACTGTCCCGTCCCAACGTTGACTTTTGGCCATTGAGGTCCCTTGAAGACTGGCATCGACACTCTGCGATGTATGTAGCAGGGGAAGATGATCTGGGTACAACCTGTGGACAACCCGGTGCAGAACCGGTGGACAACTCGTGGGAGTGCTCGTTTACGCAGCTCAGAGCGTAGTCATCCGTTCGTGGACGGCCTGTGGGTAACCCGAAATCGGGGCGTCCGGACGTCGACGTGCGTCCCTGCGTTCCCGGGCGGTAGCCGGCCCCCGTGAGTCACCGGTTGTGGATTGTGGAAACCCGCGGCCGCAGCTTTCCCTCACCGTCTCCACAGCCGTCCGAGCAGCCCTTTAATGCCAAACCTCATCGGGTACGGGCAGCGGCCGCTGAGCCTTTCCACACCTCCCGAGCCTGTCGGCGCGACCACTTGCCCGCTGCACACCAAACCGCGACCGCCGGGCTGGAGCCGCTGGTCACCGCCCTACAGCGCCCCAACCGCAGCAAAGGCCCAGGCAATGCCGTGATCGGATTGTCGGTGTCGGTGTCGGTGTCGGTGTCGGTGTCGGTGTCGGTGCCGGTGCCGGTGCCGGTGCTGGTGTCGGTGGTGCCGGCGCTGGTGGTGCTGGTGGTGCTGGTACTCGGTGGTCGTGCCGGTGCCGGTGCCGGTGCTGGTGGTGCCGGTGCTGGTGCCGGTGGTGCTGGTGCTGGTGCCGGTGGTGCTGGTGCTGGTACCGGTGGTGCTGGTGCTGGTGCGCTCTCGCCCTGGTTGTCACCAACTGGCTTCGCGCTGGGCGTTTTGTCTGGGGCGACAGGCGCACCCGATTCAGCCATTGTGCGAGCTCATCCCCGCTATAGCGGCTGCCAGTGCACCCAAAGTGCCGATCGTGGGCGTCCATCGTCGCTGTGTACGGCAGCGGCAAGTACCCACAAAACCTTCTCGTGTACCGGCGACCGTTGACGACCCTGGGCGAAATTGATCATGCGGAGGGTTGCGACCACCCCATCTATGAGGGCCTGCGACCACCCGGAGTTCTTCCTGAAACTGGATGCGACTAGCTGAGATTGCTGTTCGAGGTAAAGCGACCGGCCTGGGTTGCTGTTCGAGGTAAAGCGACCGGCCTGGGTTGCTGTTCGAGGTAAAGCGACCGGCCTGGGTTGCTGTTCGAGGTAAAGCGACCGGCCTGGGTTGCTGTTCGAGGCGAAGCGACCGGCCTGGGTTGCTGTTCGAGGCAAAGCGACCAGCCTGGGCTGCTGTTCGAGGTAAAGCGACCGGCCTGGGTTGCTGTTCGAGGCAAAGCACCCAGCCCGGGCTGCTGTTCGAGGCGAAGCGACCGGCCCGGGTTGCTGTTCGAGGCAAAGCACCCAGCCCGGGCTGCTGTCCGAGCCAAAAGCGACCAGCCCGAGTTGCTGTCCGCGTCACGAGTTTGAGCCGCTCGGACGGGCTGGCCTCAAGGTCACGCTGAAGGCTCTGGCAACGGTGACCGTCCTGCTCGGCTCGATCAATTCGGTCGAGATCGTCGACGTGGTCAAGGCTGCTGGTCGTGACCAGGCCGTCTGCCGGTTCGGCCTGATCGACTCGGTCGAGATCGTCGATGTGGTCAAGGCTGCCGGTCGTGACCAAGCCGTCTGCCGGTCGGAGCGGGGTCTGGGGTTGAGTGGGCGTGGGCAACAGCCCGGCGGCCGCTGGCGTGCTGTACCGGGCAGCCACGCCGAAAACGCGAAGGCAGCGCCCCGTGGTGTGGTTGAGGGGGTGCCTACGGCGTACCCCGTCAGGTGTTTTGCTTGATCCTGTTGGTCAGCTCGGCGATCTGGTTGTAGAGGGACCGTCGTTCCGCCATGTGTTGTCGGATTTTGCGGTCGGCGTGCATGACCGTGGTGTGGTCGCGGCCGCCGAAGGCCTGTCCGATGCGGGGCAGGGAGAGGTCGGTGAGTTCGCGGCAGAGGTACATCGCTACCTGGCGGGCGTTGACCAGCACCCGGCTGCGGGAGTGGCCGCGCAGGTCTTCCAGGCTGACGCCGAAGTAGTCGGCGGTGGAGACCATGATCTGGTCGGCGGTGATCTCCGGGCCGGCGCCGTCGGGCATGAAGTCCCGCAGCACCTCCTCGGCGAGTGACAACTGCACCGGTGAACGGGTCAGGCTGGCGAACGCGGTGACCCGGATCAGGGCGCCCTCGAGTTCGCGGATCGAGTTGGACACCCGGGACGCGATGAACTCCAGCACGTCGTCGGGGGCGTACATCCGCTCCTGAGCAGCCTTCTTCTGGAGGATCGCGATGCGCGTCTCCAGGTCGGGTGGCTGGATGTCGGCGAGCAGGCCCCACTCGAAGCGGGTGCGCATCCGGTCTTCCAACGTCGCCAGCTGCCGTGGGGAGCGGTCCGAGCTGATCACGATCTGCTTGTTGGCGTTGTGGAGCGTGTTGAACGTGTGGAAGAACTCCTCCTGCGTCCGCTCGCGGTTCTCCAGGAACTGGATGTCGTCGATGAGCAGGATGTCGACATCGCGGTAGCGGCGCTGGAACGCCTGCGTCTTGTCGTCACGCAGGCTGTTGATGAAATCGTTGGTGAACTCCTCGGTCGACACATAGCGCACCGAGCGCGCATGCCCGAGGGTGGTGGCGTAATGCCCGATCGCGTGCAGGAGGTGGGTCTTGCCCAGCCCGGAGCTGCCGTAGATGAAGAGCGGGTTGTATGCCTTCGCCGGTGACTCGGCGACCGCCACCGACGCGGCGTGCGCGAACCGGTTGGACGAGCCGATGACGAACGTCTCGAACATGTATTTCGGGTTCAGCCGGTTGCCGTCCTGCCCGCCGGGGCGAGGTGAGGCTCCGGGGCCGCGCAGGTCGATCGGCGGGCGGCCCGGGCCGTTGTCGCCGGCGCGCACGGGCATCTCGTCGCGGCGATCGGGGCCCGGCATCGGCCGGTCGTCCGGGTGCCGGCGGTTCTCCCGCAGCTGGGCGGCATCGGCGGCCATCCGGTGCGCGACGGAGTCGTTGGACGTCTCCTGGTCGGCCGGGTGTGTCGCCGGCGACCGGTTCACCGGGGGCTGAGGCAGCTGCTGCGGCATCGGGTCGGCGAAGAGCGCCTCCTGACCGTCGCGGGCCGACGGCACCCCACGCGAGTACGGCGCCTGCGGCGCCGAATGCTGGGCGGACCCGGTCGGGTACGGCTCCGGCACGTGCTCGGCAGGACCGAAGGCCGTCTGCTGGTACGGCGGCTCGGGCATCCGCTGCGGACCGGTGTATCCCGGCAGCTCCGGCTGGTACGGGCCAGGCTCGGCGTAATGCCGCGGCTGTGGCTCGGCCCTCGGCGGGGCAGGCTCGGACGGCGTGCCGTAGACGGTGCCGGGCATGCCCGAACCGTCCTCCGGCGGGCGGACCGTGACAGCGACCTGTATGGGCCGGCTGAGGCGCTTGGTCAGGGCTTCGGTGATCGCGGGACGCAGCCGGGACTCGATGATGTCCCGGGTGTAGGTGTCCGGAACTGATAGGAGAGCGGTGTCCTCGACGATGGCCCGCAGGCGGGTGAACTGAAGATAGGCGCGCTGCTGCCGTGACGCGATCTCGTCGGACAATTCGTCCAACGTGTCACGCCACAACGTGCCCAGGTCGACCTGATCGGCCACCGCCGCGCCACCCCCATCGCCACCGACCCCCGGTGGGCCTTGTCCGGCCTTTCGCCTGTGCCTGTCGGCGCCTGAGTAACAGGCAGCCGAACGGCTCCCCCAACCCAGCACAGTTAACGTGCTGAACACGCACAGCGCCACCGGCTATCCACAGGTTATCCACAACCCGTGGCGGTGCCGGTGGCCGCTCCCGGCCGGACGGTCGGCAGATTTACCGGAGCCTGTGTTGGCGCGGGCGGTAAACAGGCTCACCGTGGCGAACGATCCACCTGCTTGTCCGGTTTTGGCCGCCGCCTCGCGGTCTGCGAACGGCCGGTAAGACCAGCAACCGCGCACGCTAACAGCGGCGAGAGGTGGACTACAACCGCCGTCCGGGCCATCCCCTGCCCAGTCGCGGTAAAAGATTCACTTTGTGCACGGAAAGACCTGGTAGGCCGAGGGCGCCCGCCCATGTCGGCGTGCCGACCCAGGATATGGTTGACCACCCCAGGGGGCCTGCGTAGGGTTGGGCGGTTGCTCCGCCGCGCTCTGCTAAAGTGGCGTCTTGCAGCGCATGATGCCCCCAGAGTCGTAGTACGAAGACGGAGTTTTGACGTGAGCAAGCGCACCTACCAGCCGAACAACCGCCGGCGTGCCAAGACCCACGGCTTCCGGCTGCGCATGCGCACCCGTGCCGGCCGCGCCATCCTGTCCGCCCGCCGCGCCAAGGGCCGCGGCGAGCTGTCGGCCTGAGCCGACCGCTAGTCGGGTCGGAATGCCCAGGTAGTCGTGCTGGCCGCGGCGCAACGACTGCGGCGTAGTGCGGACTTCGCCGCAGCGATCCGCGGTGGCCGCCGAGCCGGCCGCGGGACCCTGGTCGTTCACCTGCTTGTTGATGAGCCGGCGTTCGCCTCAACGGCGCGCGCCGGCTTCGTCGTGTCCAAAGCAGTGGGCAACTCGGTCGTCCGTAATCGGGTTCAGCGACGGCTGCGGCACCTGGTTCGCCCGTTGCTCGACGAGCTTCCCGCGGGTGCGACGGTGGTGATCCGTGCTCTTCCGCCGGCGGCCGGTGCCACCTACGCCACTCTGGCCACCGACCTGGAAGGGGCGCTCGCGTCCGCCAGCAGACCCCGGCGGCCACGATGAGCCTGCCCGCCCGGCTCCTGACCGCTCTGGTCGTCGCGTACCGTCGATACTTGAGTCCGGCGCTGCCGGCACGCTGCCGCTTCTACCCCTCATGCAGTGCCTACGCCCAGGAAGCTCTGGCGCGGCACGGCGCTCTGCGGGGTACGGGCTTGGCGATCTGGCGGCTCCTACGATGCCATCCCTTCCACCCTGGCGGGTATGACCCGGTGCCTGACCCGATCCGTCACCGTCCTGCCGATGTGACTGGAGAATAGATTGAGTCTCGACCCGATCTACTACGCCATCTCGTGGATTCTTCTGCGATGGCATTCCCTGTGGGATGCGATCGGCATACCCGACGACCGCGTGCTCGGCACGAACTGGGCCTGGATCCTCGCGATCTTCTTCCTCGTCGTGACCCTGCGCGTCATCCTCTTCCCGGTCTTCGTCAAGCAGATCAAGAGCCAGCGCGCCATGCAGGCGCTCCAGCCCAAGGTCAAGGCGCTCCAGGAGAAGCACAAGGGCGACCGGGAGACGCTCCAGAAAGAAATGATGGAGCTCTACCGGGTGGAGAAGGCCAACCCGCTCATGGGCTGCCTCCCGATGTTCCTGCAGATCCCGGTCTTCTTCGGCCTCTTCCACGTGCTCCAGCACCTGAAGCCGGGCCTCTCCGACGAGAACAAGCAGCTGTACGGCTGGCCGCTCGAGCAGTTCAACAGCGCCTTCCAGGCCCACCTGTTCAACGTGCCGATCAGTGCCAAGTTCGGCTCCACCTCCGAGCAACTGGCGGCCCTCGGCGCCGACGGCACCACCGTCAAGATCCTGGCCGCCGTCCTGGTCCTGGTCATGATGGCCACCACGTTCCTCACCCAGCGGCAGATGATTCTCAAGACCGGCTGGGCCGAGGACCCGCAGCAGCTCATGATCCAGCGGCTGATGCTCTACGGCATCCCCTTCACGCTGCTCTTCTCCGGCGCGCTGTTCCCGATCGGTGTGGTCATCTACTGGGTGACGAACAACCTGTTCACCCTGGCTCAGCAGCAGTGGGTGCTCCGCAAGTTCCCGCCGCCGCAGATGGCCAATAAGGGTGGTACGGGTAATCGTCCCGCCGCCGGCACCAAGACCGCGGGCGGTCCCAAGAGCCCGGTTCAGCCGGCCCGTACCGGTGGTCTGTTCAGTCGCAAGACCGAGGCCGAGCCGGTGACCCCGGTCGTCGAGACCAAGGCCCTCGCACCCAAGCCAGGCGCCAAACCGGTGAATCCGAAGAAGGGCGCCCGACCGGCGAACAAACCCAAGGGATGATCGCGGCTCGGGCGTCGCTCCACTGACGCCCGAGCGCTCTCCTCGGTTTTCAGTGACCTCCCCGCGCTTCACCGCGTGGGAACAGCGGACCGACTTAGGTCCGGCCCGAACACAACGGAGATGAGACCGTGACCGACACCAGCACTCCCCCTTCCGCCGACTCGTCAGCCACCGCTGTCGAGCCGGCCGCCACCGACGCGGCCGTCGCCGCCGAAGAGGGCAAGAAGTCGGAGACCGTCGCCTCGGACGGCGACCTGTTCCGTCAGAGCGAGATCGCCGCGGACTACATCGAGGGCCTGCTGGACATCCTCGACTACGACGGCGACATCGACGAGCTCGTCTCCGCGGGCCGGCCGATGGTCGAGGTTGTCGGCGGCCGTCTCCAGCCGCTCGTCGGCCAGCGCGGCGCCACCCTCGAAGCGCTCCAGGAACTCACCCGCCTCGCGATCTTCCGCGCGACCGGATCACCGAGCCGGCTGCTGCTCGACATCGGCGGCTACCGCGCCGCCCGTCGTAAGGAACTCGCCGCCGTCGCCCGTAACGCGGTCGAGAAGGTCAAGGAGCACGGCGACCCGGTCCGCCTGGAGCCGATGTCGGCATTCGAGCGCAAGTGCGTCCACGACGTCGTCAACGCGATTCCGGGTGTGCAGAGCGAGTCCGAGGGCGTCGAGCCCAGCCGCCGCATCGTGGTGCGCGTGGCGGACTGATCGTGACGGATACCCGCTACGGCGCGGGTGACTCCGGCCCGGGCGATGAGACGCCCGGGCCGTCGTCTTTCCCCGCCGACTCCGACTCCACGTCCCTCGGCGAACCGCCGGCCTCTGCCGGTGTGGTTTTCGGGGAGCGGCTCGCACTCGCGGGACGGTATGCCCAGCTCCTCGCCACTGAAGGGGTGGTGCGCGGGCTGATCGGGCCACGCGAGACTCCCCGGCTGTGGGAGCGGCATCTCGTCAACTGCGGCGTGATGGCCGAGATGATTCCGACTGGTGCCACCGTTGTGGACGTCGGATCCGGTGCTGGACTGCCCGGGCTCGTGCTCGCCGTCGCCCGGCCGGACCTCGCCATCACCCTCGTCGAGCCGCTCGCGCGGCGTACGTCCTTCCTCGATGAGGCGGTCGTCGTTCTCGGACTGGACAACGTCACCGTCGTTCGAGGGCGTGCGGAAGAGGTCGTTGGACAGCTGCCTGGCGCTGATGTGGTCACCGCTCGGGCAGTGGCGGCGCTGGACAAGCTTGCCGGATGGTGCCTTCCGCTGGCCGCGGTCGGAGGGCGGCTGCTCGCCATGAAAGGTTCCACTGCGGTCGACGAGATCGTTGAGCATGCTGCGACTGTGCAGGGTCTCGGTGGTGGGCCGGCGGTGATTCATCTGTGTGGCGAAGGGCTGATCGATCCGCCTACGACGATTGTGGAGATCGCCAAAGAGCGGCATGTGGTGCCTGGGCGTCGTTCGGTTGCTTCTGCTTCTGGTTCCTCTGCGTCCGGTCGCCGCGGCGGGCGTGGTAGATCGCGCCGGGGGTGAGAGCGTTGTGGGGTGGCGGTTCTCTGTCCCGGAGTGGCCCTCAAGTGGGTGGGTGCTTGGTTCGGGGTGGGGCAGGGCTGTTTGGGTGCTCACCGAGGGGCTCAGGGGGTCTGTTTGGGTTGTTGGGGCTGTGGTGCGGTTGTGGGGTGCGCGGGTTGGTGTGACCTCTTCCGCGTTGTTACGGGACCGGGTGGCCGTACCCCATCGTGGTGTTGAATTTCGGCGGTTCTGGCGGCCTTTCGGGTCGGGAGTCGTGGGTTCGCGAGAAGCTTGTGCCCGGCGTCATGGTGTTTGCCGTGTCATTGGAAGACGATGGAGCGGCGTTGTGTTTGCTTGATCGTGTTCGCTTCATCGGACGGACGACCATGGCGACACATGCCCGACACCCGTAGGCTGGCCGGATGTCGATAGTGTCTCCCCTGCCGGAGCCACGTTCTGCCGGCCAACCCCTTCCTAGCCATCAGGGATGAAGCGGTGCATGAGTACGGTGTTTCACGTGAAACCGAGTCGCCTCTCGACAGGCCGTCGGGCATGAGCGTGGGCGGGCCGCACGCCGGCGACGTTCCGCAGCCCAGGACGGGTGGATATGGTCCGTCGTCGGCGTATGAATACGGTGCGCCGATGCCACATGCTTCTGTGCCTTCCCCAGGAGCGTCGGCTGTTGCTCCCTCCTTAGGAGTTCCGGCTTCTGCTCCTTCTTCGGGCGGGCCGGTTCAGGCCTCCTTGGGCGGGCCGGGTCATGCTCCATCCGGAGGGGCGGCTCATGTCCCGCCGGGGATGCCTGATCGTGGTTCGGCGGAGATGTCGGCTCATGTTCCGGCGGGGATGCCGGTTCATGCTCCTTCGGGGGTTCCGGTTCAGTCGACCGAGCATGTTTCACGTGAAACGCCAGCGGCGGATGAGGACGATCCGCCCCTTGCTATGGAAGCGTTGCGAGCTGTGCAGATCCTCAACCCGAGCGGCGAGATCATCATGCCGCGCCCAGACCACCCGCGGGTGATTTGCGTCGCCAACCAGAAGGGCGGCGTCGGGAAGACGACCACGACGGTCAACCTTGCTGTGGCGCTCGCGCTCCACGGCAACCGTGTGCTGGTGGTTGACCTGGACCCGCAGGGCAATGCGTCCACCGGCCTGAACGTGCCGCACCACGCCGGCGTGCCGGACGTCTACGACTGCCTCATCGACAACGTGCCGCTGGCTGAGGTCGCGCAGCCGGTCGAGGGCATCCCGAACCTGTTCTGTGTGCCGGCCACCATCGACCTCGCTGGTGCGGAGATCGAACTCGTCTCGGTGGTTGCCCGTGAGTCGCGGCTGGCCCGGGCGATCGCGGGTCACCCGGAGAAGTTCGACTACGTTTTCATCGACTGCCCGCCCTCGCTGGGGCTGCTGACGGTGAACGCCCTGTGCGCGGCGCAGGAGGTGCTGATCCCGATTCAGTGCGAGTACTACGCGCTGGAAGGTCTCAATCAGCTGATCAACAACATCAACCTGGTGCGTCAGCACCTCAATCCCACCCTCGATGTCTCTACGATCTTGCTAACGATGTACGACCGGCGTACGCGTCTGGCAGATGCGGTGGAACAGGACGTGCGGAACCACTTCGGCGCAAAGGTGCTGAACGCGGTGATCCCCCGAAACGTGCGTGTATCGGAGGCTCCCAGCTACGGCCAGTCGGTTATGACCTACGATCCGGGTTCACGAGGAGCTACCAGCTACTTCGAGGCTGCCCTGGAACTCGCCGTTCGTGGGGTCAATACGGGAGGCACGGCATGAAGAACCGGCGGGGTGGCCTGGGCCGCGGCCTGGGCGCACTGATCCCGACGGCGCCCGCCGGTGAGACGGCGGCTCCGGTCGAGGTGCTGCCGGATCCGATCGCCGAACAGGTGTCGCCGCCGCCCACGGCTGCGGCGTCGCCGCCGCCCTCTCCTGTTGTCGAACCGCCAGCCGCACCGACTGCGGAGCCTGATCTCGCGCCGGTTCCTGGGGCACGCTTTGCCGAGCTGCCGGTCTCGGTGATCGAGCCGAACGCCAAGCAGCCGCGGCACGTCTTCGACGAAGAAGCACTGGAGGAGCTCAAGACCTCGATCCAGGAGGTGGGTTTCCTCCAGCCGATCGTGGTGCGCGAGCTCGGTGACGGCCGGTACGAGCTGGTCATGGGTGAGCGTCGCTGGCGGGCCGCCCAAGCCGTCGGCAAGGAGACGATTCCGGCGATCGTCCGAGACACCCCGGACGATGCGATGCTCCGGGATGCGCTGCTCGAGAACATTCACCGGGCCAACCTCAACCCGCTGGAAGAGGCGGCTGCCTACCAGCAGTTGCTGGAAGAGTTCGGTGCCACGCACGAGGAGCTTGCTCGGCGGATCGGGCGCAGCCGCCCGCAGATCTCCAACACGATTCGGCTGATGAACCTGCCCGCTGCCGTCCAGCGGCGGGTGGCTGCAGGGATTTTGTCGGCTGGACATGCCCGGGCGTTGTTGGGGCTCGACAACAGCGCGGCTCAGGATGCGCTTGCTGAGCGGATCGTTCGGGAAGGGCTGTCGGTTCGGGCTACCGAGGAGATCGTTCACCTCGCGGCGTCTGAGGAGACGACAGCTAAGAAGGCTGCGCCTACTCGGCGCGCCAAGGTGCATGCGCCGGCTCTCAATGACTTGGCTGAGCGGTTGTCGGATCGGTTCGACACCCGGGTCAAGGTCGACATCGGCCGGAACAAAGGCAAGATCACGATAGAGTTCGCGACCGTTGATGACCTTGAGCGGATTGTGGGCATGATCGGGGTCGAGGAAGAGGGCTCGGTCCGCGACGGTGGGTCTGTCGAGGAGTAGCCGGCTCTTGCTCTTCGGTGCGGGGCGCGTGAGTGATCACGTGTCCCGCTTTTCGTTGGTTGATCGTCGGCTCCTTGCACCTCCATCGCTCCCGTCCTATGTCTTCTCCTGGCCTCTCCTTTGCGTCTCGTCTTGGGTCTCGTCTTGGGTCTCGTCTTGGGTCTTGTCTTGGGTCTTGTCTTTAGGTCTTGTCTTTAGGTCTTGTCTTTAGGTCTTGTCTATAGGTCTTGTCTTTAGGTCTCATCCTTGCGTCTCATCCTTGCGTCCGTTCTCGCGCCTCTGCCTCTTCGTTCTCGTGCCTTCAGTCCTCGTGTCTCTGTCCTCGTGTCTTCTGCCCTCATGTCCTCCGTGGCGTCTCTCGTGTCGTTACAACTCTTCCGTCCCTTCGCGTGTCCCGCGTACCTCCGCTCCCTTCTCACGCCTCGCGCCTCTTCTCTCGTTCTGGATCTTCTGCTCTCGGTCTCTGATCTTGGTCCTCGCTCTTCGATTGGCAGTTGCGGTCGATGCTTGCGACAAAAAGGGCTAAGTTCGCGTTCTGAAGTTCAGCTTGGCCGTTGCGGCTCGGATTCAAAATCCCAGGAGAATCGTTCTGACAGAACCGAAAACGCCCTTGGGTGACGTCCGTCTAAAACATGAATCCGAGATCGAGTCGCACTCCGTACGACGCGGTGTCTCGCGTTGCTGTCTCTCTCATCGACTTGACGGCTGGTCGCCAGCCGATGGATGAGACAAGTGTCAGCGACAATCGGCCGGGGGCCGGGGGCCGGGGGCCGGGGGCCGGGGGCCGGGGGCCGGGGGCCGGGGGCCGGGGGCCGGGGGCCGGGGGCCGGGGGCCGGGGGCCGGGGGAGCTCACTGACTCGTTTTTCCCATGGGGTTACTCGTCGGCTGCTCCGTGGGTGAATCGACTTGAAGTTGTTCTGTCTGAGATTGCCCTTCTGCCGTCCGTTGTGTGATGCATGCAGGCCGTCGGACACCACGCGGGCGGGATCCCACATCGACCCGCGAACGGCCCTCGCCAACCTCACACCACTCCCCATTGGCGAAGTGGTTTGGTGCCTTGGACAGCAGCCATTGTCTTGGTTGACAGGGGCGCGGACCACCTCCGCCGTTGTGCGTCGTGAGCTTTCGGACGAGCTTCGCTGTGCACATGCTGCTGCCGTCGTGAGCCTTCGGACGAGCTTTGTTGTGCACACGCCGCTCCCGACATTTCCGGCTTCATCGGTGCTGGTGGGCTATGGCCTCGGTCCGTGTCGGCTCAACGCGCTTTGCTGTAGCCGCTCGATACCGTGATCGGGGCTCGAGAGACGTGACGATGGCGGCCTGCGCTTGAGGTTCGGTCGCATCCGACTCCTAAGCGGGCTGGCGTCTGCGGCTGTGTTGGCGGCCGGTGGTGAGAGCCTGAGCGGATCGTGCCGACCACTGCTATTCGCCAGGGCTAGGTAGCTAGTCGCTTATCGAGCGAGCTTCAGTGCATCGATGCTGTGGGTTCCCATCAGGGTCGGTTCGGTACCTAGCGTTTGTGAGTGTGGTGGTTGCCGAGCTAATGCCCTGACCAAGAACGTTTGGGGTGCTGGCGTCAGGCCGTTCGGACGGCGGGTTGGCCCCAGCGTTGTTGTCGTTCGCTGCGGACGTGGGCTCGTTCTCGGCGTTGAGCTGTCAGTACGTCGGGGTGGCGGGCGTGGGCGTTGCGCCAGCGCGGGTAAGCGTGCAGTTTTCGGGCCAGGTCGGTATGGTTCGGGTGGTTCGAGCCGGCGATCACGAAGGTGCGTAGCGGCCCGACCTGGCCTTCGATCGGGTTGGTCCAGGACGCGTACGTCGGTGTGAAGCAGAGTTCGACCTTGTTGCGGTCCGCCCAGGCACGGATCCGTTTGCCCTTATGCGCGGACAGGTTGTCCAAGATGATGTAGATCGGTGCTCCGTCCGGGCGTGCCCGGCGGATGGATTTCGGTGCGGCGAGCGTGTTCGCGGCGCCTTTACGGCGCCGGATGACGCCCCAGAACCGGTCGTCGCCGACGCTCTAGCAGCCGTGGAACTGCCGCACCCGTGCAGCTTGTGATAGTTCGCCGGGAGCCGGTCGAGACGCCCGGCGGGTGCCCAGCCGGCGCCGCCGTGCGGGCGGATCGCCAGCGGCCCGAACTTGTAGAACGCGAACACCCGTTGCGGCATGTGGTGCTGATGTACTCGATGCGGGCGAGTTTGGCGTCGCGGCCGGGGTCGGTGATTCCTTCCACGTCTTGGTCCGCTGGAAAGTGATGCCGTTACGGTGCAGGATCTGCTGCCGCAGACGTTCCCGGCCGATCTCCATGGACCGGGCGGGCTGTAGGTTCAGGTATTCGGTGAGCTTGCGGATGCTCCACCGGGTGAACGGCCGCCCCAGCGCTTCGGGGCGGGCCTTGGCCGTCGTGACGATGAACTGCTCGTCGTCGGTGCTGATCTGGCGGGGATGGCCACCCGCCCACCGAGGGGCCCAGGCTGGCCATCTCGGTCTTGTTGAACCGGTGGATGACCTGCCGGATCGTGTCCTGGTCCTGGCTGGCTCGGCTGGCTAGTGGGGCTCGGTGTATCCCGGGGACCTGGATGTCAGCTGATTCAGCGTGGACCGGATGGGTTCCTCGTCGAGATAGCTGTCGTATCCGACTCGAACCCAGCCGGCCGGAGCCCATCGCCTTCCGAGGCGGTTCGGGGCTCGCGAACGATACAGAACGAACTCTCTAGCATTGGTCCCGAGCATCTGTCACAGCGGTGGTGGAAGAGAGGTCATGATGTCGTGGCCGTGCACATCGCATCCTCCGCATCGGAACTAGACCCATTCTCGGGCTGCGTGAATGGGTGAAGTCGTTCCTCCGTCTTCTCCAGGAGCCGTTCATCTGACCCCGCCAAGTCTGCGTTCCGGTTCAGCGGCAGCTGGTCTAGTTGGGCTGAGCAAACTAGATGCGATCGGCATCGTTGGTAGCCCTGCGGTCGCGAATCCGGTGCCGAGGCAGGGCAGCACTGTCGAGTCGCCCCGCCGTTTCACGTGAAACAGTGTTGGTGAGGAGATCGGTCGGGCCGGGTAGTACAGCCGAGAACAAGCATCATGGCTGCCCTCCGGTACGCCGTAGAGGTTGGTCCATCAAGGACCCTTGGCTTGACCGCAGGCACGACGTTGTACGGCCGCCCTCTAGTCCGTGCCGTCGCTGTCGTATCCGGGCTCTAGTATCGGCGGCCCTGAGTCAGCGCAAGCCATCGTGAGGGTCAGCGTCAACTGCGCGACGATGCTGTCTCTGCTACCGACAGCGGCATGTCGAGCCCAGCTCGGCAGTCTGGCCCAGACCTCGTCTCGCCCAGGTCGGTCTCGTCTAGGTTCGCCTTCCCCGGCTCGGTCTCGCCCGGCTCGGTCTCGCCCGGCTCCCTCTGCTCCGCTCTACCTGAATTGGGATACGTATTTGTTTGGTCAGAGCCTGGCTCGACGGCGGATGGGCCAGCTCTCTTGCTGCTCTAGGCGTAAGCTGCCCGGATTTCGCTAGCCGACCTGGCCGCGCCCCAGTCGGGGACCATCTCTTGGCATCGAGACCGACTCCGGGAAGTCGACCCAATCGGCGCTGCGGTGGACTCGGTGACCTACGACCGCGTTAAACCACCCTTGGGCGGGTCTCGTTATTCATAGGATGGTTGGGCAAGGGTCAGGGGTGCTCGGTCCAGGTTGACAAGATCGTCGGAGTGGGATGCGGCCGGCCAGAGGGTGGGGCGATTCGTCCGGTCAAAGAAGGGTCGTGAGGCTCGGCTGACGGGTTCTGGCGCAGGCAGAAGAAAACCGGTGGCTTGGTGGTGCTGGCTGGGTCTTGTCGTAGAACCACAGGTTCGCTGATCGAATAGCTCGAACCGGCATGTCGAGCCCAGCTCGGCAGTCTGTGGCCCAGGACCTCGTCTCGACTTAGAAGGGGCGATGCCGGCGGTTGAAGTCGAGAGCAGCACGGATGTTTCACGTGAAACACGGCCTGCCGATAGCCTTCTGCCAACTCGGGCGCCCCTAGCGGGCAGATCTGTATGCGGCGAGGAAGCGGCTTTGCACTGCGCTAAATACGCGTACCTACCAAGCTGAGTTCAAGAGGGGCACCCTCCAACCTGAAGTAGCGTGACGATGGTGCGCATTTTTTGATCTTGGATCGGGTGAGCCTGCGAGGATCAGTCGTGTAGGCGCCCTGGACTTCTCGGCCGCTAGATCGCGTGTCAACTAAGCCTGGGGAGCACGCTTAGTTTGTCGTCGCGGCTGGAGCGCTGCTTGGTTGCTGGACGATTGGCATGGGAGGTGCCGGGTCTGCGTGAACGCCCCGCGCCCCGGTTGGGTGGCGGGGCGTCGTCAAGGATTGGTTGGCTACATCCAGCAGGCTCTGCGGGCTCCTCGTTAGGCGCGCCCGTTGGGATACCAGCCGTCAGAGATGGCGACGCCGAATCGGCTAGACGGCCGGTGCCTCGCCGGCCTGAAGGGGTACCGGGCTGAGGCACGGGTTGGCGCCGAGCATTGCGGTCACCGCTAGGCGGAGGGCTTCCCGAGGCTCGCGAAATGCTGCGGCCCTTACGATGCCCACTGGAACCGAACCTTGCCTGCGATGCCCACTGGAACCGAACCTTGCCTGCGGGGGCCCGCGGCTAGCCGGTGTTGGCCCAGGCCGACATCGACGCCGTCCGTGGTGATCCGTTGGTCCGGTTGTTCGGTCCTAAGGAGACCCCGCTGCCGGCTTCAAGGCTGGTCGGTTTCGGTGCTTTAGGCCGCCGTGTTCTTTCCCGTTCGTCTCCGACGGATGGCCGGTTATAGCGAGATTCTGGTACGCGTTTGGGGCGTGGCGTGTGGGAGTCGAGTGCGGTTGTGCCGGCTACAGCAATCTGACGTCCTATGTGTCGGACACTTCTTGCGACCACAGGAGGGAGCCAGTCGAACGCCAGCCTGTTGAACCAGGCCGGATCGGTGACTGTTGTGTTGCCCTACTGAACTGACTGAAGTGGGGCCAGCGTGGCAAGAGACTCGCCGCGCGTCGTCGATCAGGATCGAGTCCCGGCGCTGTCGAAAGTGCGCCTTGCTCCGACAGCTACTCGTCCGCCTAGCCATGTTGCAGTTGCCATGGGAAGGCTGGGTGTCTGTGGTCCAAAGCTACAGCGGCTTTTTTAGTGCGCATCCGGCGGTGGCCGAGGGCGTTGATTTCGTCGAACGTCGCCTGTGGTTTCACGTGAAACGCGAGGGCGCATAATCTGCCCGGTGCCCGGTGCCCGGTGCCCGGTGCCCGGTGCCCGGTGCCCGGTGCCCGGTGCCCGGTGCCCGGTGCCCGGTGCCCGGTGCCCGGTGCCCGGTGCCCGGTGCCCGGTGTTTCACGTGAAACGACGGCTTGGCGCTAGAGGTGTCGATCTTGTTACCTGGCAGACGTATCCGACGTGGGCCGATGCTAGGGATGTCGTTTCGGGAAGGATCTTGGCTGAGGAGGCCATGCATGATGAAGCGCCGAGAACCCCTCACCCTTTGATCGACGGGCAGTGCCTTGGAAACGTGGAAGCGGTAAGGCTGGTGCGACGGTCAAATTGGAGCCCATGATCGGTGGAGGAGTCCGGTAAGAGAACTGGCCGACCATGTGATCGCTAGTCGGCGGTAGAGCGATGCTGGAATCGAGGCTGCCGAAGTGATCACGGGCCCCGCTGCGAAAAGTGTGTCCGGCGGAAGCTCTGCCAAGCGTGTCTGAGGAAAGCTTCGAACAGGTTGGGAGGCCGTCCAGGAGCGGCAGGGGTGTTTGGGGGCACTGTTGGAAAAGGAAAACACGATGGGTCGAATGAAAGCGCCGGAGATGTGTGGTGGCTTGCGACCCGCGCTGTCCTAT
Organism: Actinoplanes subglobosus; assembly: GCF_042650585.1. NCBI lineage: Bacteria > Bacillati > Actinomycetota > Actinomycetes > Micromonosporales > Micromonosporaceae > Actinoplanes > Actinoplanes subglobosus. Next base: position 42,328 of record NZ_JBHSBL010000014.1, on the reverse strand, counting down.
GACCGGCTGGCTTCTTGACCGCCGCAACACCGATGCGAGATCGCCCTTCATGGGTAGGCAACGCAGCTGCGCTGACACCCCTGCCCCCTGCGGATTCGATCCCAGGCTCAGAATAATGCTGCCACGCTTGGGGGCCGCCCAACGGAATTCGGACGCACGATGCCTAGGCTCTTGAACGACGAATTCGACCCGTCGCCAATCCAGCCGGGCTTGGCTTCGCATGCCTCCGGTCGCAGTACAAGGCGTCATCTATACCGGGCGCTGGCCATCAGACAGCAGCTACGCCACGCCAGCTAAACGCCGAGGCGGAAGCCAACGACAAGGCTCCACGCGGAGGCCAACCAGACAGGAACGATGCGTCGCCCGGCAATCACAGCAGGCCGCCCTTGACACTTCCTTGGCGTCCCCCAGCTTCCTCCATTGGAATACGCTGCCGACGTTGGACTGCGCGGCATCCGTCACTAACCACTCGGGACAAGCCCTGGTATCGCTTGCCAATCTTGGCCCAATGCTGTGGCTGGACATTCGTTTGCCCAGCGAGGCACGCCGGCTATCCATTACGGCGGCGATCGAAGCGTTGTGGTCTCTGACACAGCTCTCGCGGCAGTCGTGATCAACCGGATGGCGACGCTTGAAGTCTCAGACCCGTCTGCTGGAGACACGCTCATTCCAGAAGTAAGCGCAGTGGGCCTGCACAGCTGAGAATTCTGGCTGCGCCCCTCCACGCCTCGGAGCTGGGTGGCGGGTCGGCGTGTAATAAGGGTGGTGTGTCGGTGCCTGAGAAGAGGGTGAAGCTCATCCGAAGGCGGCATCGGCATCTCCGGTGTGCTGTCCGGGACTCGTCGTAGGCTCGAGGGGCTGGTCCGGGCGAGCCGATCGGCGTAGTGCTCCTCTTGCCCTTCCTCGGCGAGATATCGGGAGTCATCAGACAGCGGGAGTCATCAGTGATGTTCCTGAACCCGGCCTTCAGCAATTGAAAGGTCGATGGGAAGCGTCTCTGTTGGATTGAACTGAATCCAGCTCAGCTGGGTTCGTCCTGGGGCGGTCCCGTGTTGTGGGGCGCTTGCCTAGGTGCGTTCCGGGACTCCTGCTCCAAGGCTCTAGCTCAAAACTGATCATTCAAAGCTGCTTGCTGGAAACCGCCTACATGGTGGCCGACTCGCTTACAACCTCTTGCCGGGAGTCCCGCCCACGGTCTTTGACGGTGGGACCGTCTGGGGTTGAGCTAGTTCGGTGACAAAGCTAGGCCCTTGAGTAGGGTCGTGCCTCCTGTCCCGATGATGGTGTCGTCGTTGTTGGTAGGTGCGCCCGGAAGGATCTTGGCCTCGCGCAGATGTGACCACGGTTCGGGTTTGCTGGCCTGGCACGGGGAGTCAGGGCGGACTGACACGGCGATGATCGCTCGCTGGAAGTGGGCGGGTGCCGATGTCTGGGGGTCGGCAGACATGCGTGAGTGCCACTATCCACAACCTGTGTGTTGCGCCTGTTGATTCTGGGGCTGCTGGTGTTTCACGTGAAACGCCACCGATGTTGTGAGCGTCGTCCACCGCTCTATCCACAGGGTGCGCAAGCGTTCTACGTCGTGTTTCACGTGAAACCAGGGGGCCTGTGGATAAGTCCTGTGGATAACTTGGGGACGCGTGTGTGGAAGGACTCATTTTCATCGTCGTCAACATGCGAAGGGTCCCTCCCTCGTGCGAAATTGACCCGGGACAGCCCCTCCTGGGCTGGGCTAAGGTCACGTCGTGTCTGAGAACACCTCCTCCCTGCCTGACTTCACACGCTGGCCGTCGTTCCCCTTCGAGGGCGATATGCGGGTCAAGAAACTCGCCCCTCCCGTGGAGGTGGAACCACCCCGGAGCGGGGAGGACGCCTCTGACTGTGTGGCTTGCGGGACGCATGATGACTCGTACATCTGGGTCAGCGAGAGGTGGCGCGTTCGCGCCATGGATCGGCCGACCGGGCTGCCGATGGTGTTGATCCTTGAGTGCCGTTCGCACCTGGACCTGGGTGACTTGCCGAATCTGCTTGCGGCGGAACTCGGGGTCATGACGGTTCGGCTCGAGCGGGCCATCCGGTCGTTGGACGGGGTTGCGCGGGTTCACGTGAATCGTTGGGGGGACGGTTCGGCGCACCTGCACATGTGGTTCCTGGCTCGGCCCTACGGCCGGCTCCAGTTGCGTGGCACCTTCCTGTCGCTCTGGGACGACATACTGCCGGTTGTTCCGGAGGCGCAGTGGCGGGAGAACCTGGCGCTCGTTGCTGCTTGGCTTGCTGACTTCGGTGGTAAGGCCAACGCCGAGCCCGCCCACATCGAGTGGGAGTCTCCGGCCACCATCAACGTTCCGACGAGCATGGATGCCGGTTCTGACGACAGGCGCCCGGCAACGCTCGGAGACGTAGAGGCCTTCGAGACGTAGAGGCCTCCGAGATGCAGAGGCCTCCGAGACGGCAATGGTTCGGCATGTACGTGTTTCCGTGCCCGGCGATGCGCCGACACAGAGATGTACCCGGGTAGGTATCGGCCGGTCGTTGAGGACAGACAGCGCCTGGATGCGAACGGCATGCCGACGAGGCTGAGAGCTGTTTTGCTGCACTGGAGAGTGCGGCAGTGCGGCAGTGCGGCAGTGCGGCAGTGCGGCAGTGCGGCAGTGCGGCAGTGCGGCAGTGCGGCAGTGCGGCAGTGCGGCAGTGCGGCAGTGCGGCAGTGCGGCAACGGAGTCGGCAACGGCTTGGTGGATAGGCGGGTCGGATTCCGGGCTGCGACTCTGATGTTCGAGCCAGTTGGGCCCCGAATGAAGCCCCACGGGCGGGACCGGGTGGGCTTCCGAGTGCGGCAACGTGACTGGGCCGTCCGACTCCGAGATGTGCCAGACCGAGATTGGACGGGTGCCGCCATCGGTAGGGCGGGGCTAAGGCCGCATGAGATGGATGCGCAGCGGGCACGCGGTTCCGAGTTGGTCCGTAGTTGTGATCCGGTCGCCGAAGCGATAGCCGCGAAATAAGGAATCCAGCTGGTATGCCGGACGGGTACTGGTGGCAGGAACGCGGCGGGCCAGCGGGGACGCAGGAGGAGGAACGCGGAGATCTGGCGAGATCGCAGAGGGAGCGATTCCGGAGTGAGATCGCAGGGCGACCGGCCCCGAACGAGAACGTGGGATCCGGTGGTGAGCCGACCAGGAGCAGGGAAACGCGGGATCCGGTGGTGAGCCGGCCACGAGCAGGGAAACGCGGGATCCGGCGGCAAGCCGGCCACGAGCAGAGAACGCGGGATCCGATGGTGAGCCGGCCACGAGCAGGGAAACGCGGGATCCGGCGGCAAGCCGGCCACGAGCAGAGAACGCGGGATCCCATGGTGAGCCGGCCACAAGCAAATCAGCGGGATTCCGGCACGAACCGAGAGTCCCTAGTGCGAGCGAGGAAGCAGGATTCCGGGGAGCGAACCGGATGCGACCGAACGATCAGAACCCCGAGTTCAGCCCCATCAGCGCCCGAGGGCAGAACCGGACGCCACCGCAATAGCCCCCCGCAGCGAAACCGGAGCAGACCCAACCGCAGCGAAACCGGAGCAGACCCAACCACGCGCTCTGAAGCGGACCCCAGGACGAAAAACGAATCAGGCCCGGCGATCCCCGCCGGGCCTGATTCACGTGAAACATCGCCTCAGCGCTCCCGCCGAGCCACCGCCCGCTCCACCAACGCACTCAGCACATCTCCGAGATCAACCCCCGCCGCGTGCACCGCCAACGGCAACAGCGACGTCTCGGTCAGACCCGGCGACACGTTGCATCCGAGAACCTGGGGCTCACCATCCGCCGTGACGATCACGTCGATGCGGGAGAGGTCCCGCAATCCCAACGCCTTGTACGCCGCAAGCGCCATCTCCGAAACCCGACCCGCCACCGCGGCCGACAGGCGGGCCGGTACGTGCCAGGTCGTCAGCCCGGCCGTATACCGCGCCGCATAGTCGTAGACCCCGTCCCGCGGAACGATCTCCACGATCGGCAGTGTCTCCGGCCCGTCACCCCGGTCGACGATCGAGACGGTGACGTTGGTGCCGGTCACATACTGCTCGACCAACGCCGTCGAGTCGTACGCGAAACAGCCGACCATCGCCGCGGGCAGATCGCCGGCCTCCCGGACCACCGCGGCCCCCAGACCGGACCCGCCCTGCGCCGGCTTGACCATGAGCGGCAAACCGAGCCGGTCGACGATCCGGTCGAGGACCGCGACCGCACCGAGCTCGGAGAACCGGTCGTGCGGCAGCGCCACCCAGTCCGGTGTGGGGATCCCGGCCTCTCGCAGCATCGACTTGGCGGACGGCTTGTCCCAGGCGAGCCGGGCCGCCTGCGCGTCGGCACCGACGTAGGGGACCCCGCACAGGTCGAGGACCCCTCGCAGCGACCCGTCCTCACCGGTGGCGCCGTGCAGGGCGATGACGACGGCGTCCGGCGGGTCGGCCTGGAGCGCCGGCAGCAGGGACACGTCGGCGTCGTGGAGTTCGGCGGTCAGGCCGACGGACCGGAGCGCGTCGAGCACCCGGCGACCGGACCGCAGGGACACGTCCCGTTCGTAGGACAGCCCGCCGGCCAACACCAGAACTCGCAGATCCTCACGCGTACCCATGCTGGAGATCATGCCAAGTCGGGACCGGGAGCGTCCGCGGCGGCCGGGCCACGACGGCGCTGATGTCCCGGCTGAAGGCCGGCACCGCCGAAGACGGCACGCATGGCCAGCTCCTGCTCCATCACCCCGGACAGGCGCCGCACGCCCTCACGCAGCCGCTCCGGGGCCGAGAAGCTGAAGTTGAGCCTCATGTTGCCCCGTCCGGTCCCGTCGGCGTAGAAGCCCGTTCCGGGCACGTAGGCGACGCGCGCGGCGATGGCCCGCGGCATCATCGCCTTCGAGTCGAGGCCCTCGGGCAGGGTCGCCCAGACGAACAGCCCGCCCGTCGGCCTGGTCCACGTGGTGCCGGCCGGCATCAAATCCTCGAGAGCGCTGAGCAGCGCGTCCCGCCGCTCCCGGTAGATCTCCCGGTAGACCTTGATCTGCTCCTGCCACGGCATCGTCGACAGATATTGCGTGACGGCGGCCTGAGCGAACGCGCTGGGGCACAGCACGTTGGCTTCGCTCATCATCACCAGCTTCTCGCGGACGGCGTGCGGCGCGAGCACCCAGCCGACCCGCAGGCCGGGCGCGAAGGTCTTGGAGAAGGTCGAGCAGTAGAAGACACCCTCACGGCGGCGGGCCCGGAGCGGCAGCGGGGCGTCACCCTCGAAGGACAACATGCCGTACGGGTCGTCCTCCACCACCAGCAGCCCGGCGCGCTCGCAGATGTCGAGGATCTGCTCGCGGCGTTCCTCCGACAGGGTGACGCCGGCCGGGTTCTGGAAGGTGGGGATCGTGTACAGGAACTTCGCTTGCCTCCCTTCCCTCGCGGTGGCCCGGATTGCCTCCTCCAGCGCTGCCGGGATGAGGCCCTCGTCGTCCATTGCCACGTGCCGGACCTGTGCCTGGGCGGCCTGGAACACGCCGAGTGCGCCGACGTAGGTCGGCCCCTCGGCGAGCACCACGTCACCCGGGTCCAGGAAGAGGCGGGCCAGGAGGTCGAGAGCCTGCTGTCCGCCGACGGTGACCACCACGTCGTCGGGGGACGCGTTCGTGATGCCGGACAGCGACATCACCTCACAGATGCGCTCGCGGAGGTCGATGGTGCCCTGGCCGATGCCGTACTGCAGGCTGGTGGCGCCCTGCTGGGAGGCCAGGTCGCCGAGCATCTCGCCGACCGCGTCCAGGGGGAGCGCGGCGATGTACGGCGAGCCGCCGGCCAGCGACACCACCTCCGGACGGCTGGCGACAGCGAACAGGGCCCGGATCTCCGACGTGGTCATCCCGCGCACCCGTCGCGCGTACCGATCGGTGTAATCGTCCTGGGTCGTACCGGTCATGCGAATCACCCCTTGAAAAATGAGACTGAGGCGATCCTAATGCCGCCCGGTACTTGCCCGACCTGCTCCCGTTCATGGTGGTTCCGACGTAGGATTCGGCGGGGGCGCGGCGGCGTCCGGTCCATGCCCATGCGAATGCAAGGGGTCGGCTTATGTCGCGACGCCTGGTCAACCTCACCCTCGACACGCTCGAGGACCTGCCCCGGCCCTGCCGGCAGTGCGTCTACTGGGAGCTCGACCCGGTCTCCGCGGAGCGGGCCTGCGCCACCGGCGACCCCGGGCTGGAGAAAGAGGCCTGGGTCTCGCAGACGCTGCTGGAGTGGGGCTCGTGCGGCAAGTTGGCGTATGTCGACGGGATGCCGGCCGGCTTCGTGATGTACGCACCACCCGCCTACGTCCCCCGCGGCATGGCCTTCCCGACATCACCGGTGAGTGCCGACGCCGCTCTGCTGACCACAGCCAAGGTGGTGCCGGCCTTCGTCGGCGGCGGCCTGGGCCGGATGCTGGTCCAAGGCGTGGCCCGTGACCTCACCAAGCGTGGGGTGAAGGCGGTCGAGGCCTTCGGTGACGCCAAACCGGACGAGATCGACGAGTCGGCCTGTATCGCGCCGGTCGACTTCTTCCTGTCGGTGGGCTTCAAGACGGTCCGCCCGCATCCCCGGTACCCGCGGCTGCGGCTGGAGCTGCGGACGGCCCTGTCCTGGAAATCCGACGTCGAGTACGCGTTGGAGAAGCTGCTCGGCTCGATGAGCCCGGAGACCCTGCTGCGCCCGGTCCGCCCCGTCACTGCGACGAGGTCTGCGGAGAACTGAGACGCCCGCGAGCAGCCGACCGGAGCGGGAGAGACGCTAGCTCTTGTCTGCCAGCGCGAGACGCAGCTGGCGGACGTCGATCGAACCGGTGGGGACATCGCGCTCCACCGGGAAATACATCCGCTGCACCGCGGCGAGCAGCGCCTCGACGATCTGCTCACGGAACATCGGGTCGATCAGACGCTCACGGTCGGCCGGTGACGTCAGATAGCCGAGGTCCACACGCACCGTCGGCATCCGGGTCAGCCGCAGAAGATCCCAGGTCTTGGCATGCGTACGGCAATCGTGCATCCCGGTCCGCACGACGATCTCGCGCTGCACCAGGTTGGCCAGCCGCTCGCCGACCGTGGAACTCAGACCGTTACCGGTGCCGTAGTGGTAGGACGCCACACCCTCGGCCGACTCGGACTCGTGCCCGTCCAGATGCAGTGAGATCAGCAGGTCCGCACCGAGCGTGTTGGCCAGGGCGGCCCGCTCGGCGCCGCTCATCGGGGCGGCCGGTGACGGGCCACGGGTCAGGTGCACCCGCATGCCGGCCGCGGACAGCCGACCCTCCAGACGCGACGCCAGGTCGAAGACCAGATCGGCCTCGTTCCACCGGAGCGGGCCGTCGGGCACCACCACACCGGTGTCGTCACCGCCGCCGTGGCCGGGGTCGATGACGATGGTCTTGCCGACCAGGTTGGGGCCGGACTGGCGGAACGCCTCGGCCTCACGCAGCCACTGCGGGCGGCCGCCGACGACCTTGCGGCCGAGCCGGCGCAGCGCCTTGACCGTCTGTGGGCCGCAGGAACCGTCCGGGACGAGACCGACCTCACGCTGGAACTGGGCGACCGCACGAGCCGTCCGCCCGCCGTAGACGGCGTCGGGACGACCGGCGTCGAAGCCCATCTCCAGGAGCCGCTCCTGGAGGGACCGGACATCCTCGCCGACCAGGGCGTCGGGAACCGAGTGGAACAGGGCCCGGGAGCCGAGCCGCCAACGGGCCGCGTCGAGCGCGCCCCACGTCTCGTCACCGACCATGCCGTCGATGCCGAGCCCACGACTCTGCTGGAAGGCCCGCACCGCGGTCTCCAGCGCCTCGTCGAAGACGTCGGGGTCAGCCTCGGCAAGTAGCTCCAGGCCGACCAGGATCGACCGGATCTCGGAAACTGCCACGCCGGTGTCTCCGCGTCGGATGGACCGCACTCACGACTCCCTAGGGCGAGAAAAGGACGACCTTCGCGAGAGTACGCCCCGCGACCCAACCGGGGCGCGGGGCGTTCACGAGAGAGGATTCTCTACAGCGCCGTCTCGATGAAGTTGACCAGGAAGCTCTTCGGCTTCGCCCCGGTCACCGAGTTGAACGGCTCACCGTCCTTGAAGATGGTGAGGGTCGGAACCGTCATCACGCCGTACTTCATGGCGATCTCGGGGTTCTCCTCGATGTTGACCTTGACGATCTCGACCTGGTCACCCATCTCGTTGGCGATCTCCGCGAGCAGCGGGTCGACCTTCTTGCAGGGCACGCACCACTCCGCCCAGAAGTCGACGAGCACCGGCTTACCGGATTTCAGCACGTCACTGGCGAAGGTGGCGTCGGTGACCACCTTGGTTGCTCCCACAAGGACCTCCCGGGTCTTACAGCTCTACGAATGAAGCGATGAAGCGCTCGGCGTCCAGCGCCGCGGCACAGCCGGTGCCGGAAGCGGTGATGGCCTGCCGGTAGGTGTGGTCGACCAGGTCACCGGCGGCGAACACGCCGGGGATGTTGGTGCGGGTGCTGGGCGCGTCGACCTTCACATAGCCCTCGTCGTCCAGCTCGACCTGGCCCTTGAAGAGCTCGCTGCGCGGGTCGTGGCCGATCGCCACGAAGACGCCGGTGACGTCCAGGACCTTGGTCTCGCCCGAGTTGACGTCGCGGAGCCGGGCGCCGACGACCTTGCCGTCGGTGCCGAGGATCTCCTCGACCACCGTGTTCCACTCGATCTTGATCTTCGGGTTGTCCAGCGCGCGCTTCTGCATGACCTTGCTGGCCCGGAAGCTGTCCCGGCGGTGCACGATGGTGACGGTCTCGGCGAACCGGGTGAGGAAGGTCGCCTCCTCCATCGCCGAGTCGCCGCCGCCGACGACGATGATGTGCTGGTTGCGGAAGAAGAAGCCGTCACAGGTGGCGCACGACGACACGCCGTGGCCGAGCAGCTCCTGCTCACCGGGAACGCCGATCGGGCGCCACGCGGAACCGGTCGCCAGGATCACGGCGCGGGCGAAGAACTGCCGCTCACCGACCCAGACGGTCTTAAGGCCCTCGGTGCCGGCCTCGGTCGGCTTGTCGGTCAGCTCGACCCGGGTCACGTCGTCGGTCAGGAACTCGGCGCCGAACTTCTCCGCCTGGGCCCGCATGTTGTCCATCAGCTCGGGACCCATGATCCCGTCGCGGTGGCCCGGGAAATTTTCCACCTCGGTGGTGGTCATCAGGGCGCCACCGGAGTTCACACCCTCGATGACCAGGGGATTGAGGTTGGCCCGGGCCGCATACAACGCCGCGGTGTAGCCCGACGGTCCGGACCCGATGATGATCAGATTACGGACCTCGTCCACTGCCGACTCCTCAGTCTGTTTCGTCGCACGTATAGGTCGGCGACACTGCACGCTAGAACGTCATGCTAGGTATCCGCCATTCCCCGGGCACGGCTGGTGTCCGACCTCACGCGGGGATCCTCACACGAGGATTCTCGTCAGCGTACCGGCAGTCGCTTCAGCTCGTCCGCGCCCGCACCGGGCGTGCCGCACTCCGGGCCGACCGCCCACACCCATGTGCCGTTGGCGGCGGAGAAACGCACGATGAGCGCCGGGTTTCCCTCGAACCGGGCATAATCCGTGAACTCCACCGCGAGGACCCCACCGCCGTTCTCCCGGGTGATCTCCTGGACGCAGGCGGCGAGAGCGTCCGGCGCGCTCAGACGGTCCAGCCGGCCCGCCTGATAGAGGTCCGCCTGGCCGGCGACCTGCGGGGAGTCGACCGATCCGGCTGCGGTGCGCATCTGCCCCGCGGCCGCCTGTGCCAGCGTGCTCTCGGTGTAGTCGATCCCGCTGCGGGCCATCTCACCGGACACCGGGCGATCCGCCATAGGCGCGGCCTCGGACAACCCCGAGCCGGCGGCGGTGTCCTCCGCAGCGTCCGAGGTCAGGAAAGAATTAACCCCGAGAGCGGCGAACGCGACAGCTCCGGCGGCCACCGCGATCGGGGCGGCCCACCGTCTGCGGCGACGGGCCTTATCAAGATCAACGACCTTTGCCGGTACGGGCTCCGCGCTCTCCGTCGGCGAGGTGTCGGGAACGGCCGCGGCCGTGGAATCAGCCGGAGCAGAAACCAGAGTGTCCGTCGAAACCGGCACCCGGAACATGGCGTCCAGCCGAGCCGCCAGATCGTCGGGCATCGGCTCCGGCTCGAGCTCCCGCAACACCGCACCGACCGCGATCACCCCCGGCTCCAGCGCCTCGTAGGCGGCCCGCCAGGTCTCGTCCGTGGCCACCAGCGAGGCCACCCGCTCCTCATCGGGGGTGCCGTCCAGAGCGCCACCGACATAGTCGGCGAGCAGGTCGAAGTCGACCCCCTCGAACTCGGCGCCCGTCACCGCGGCTCCCTCCGCTCGACTCCGGACGGCAGCGGACTCGCCGCCGCCGGCCTGGATGGGACGGTCCCGCCGTCGCTCTGGTTCCCCCGCAGATATCCCAGGGCCGTCGCCATCCTGGCGCGGCCGCGGGCACATCGGCTCTTGATCGTGCCCTCCGCCACACCGAGCATCTCGGCGGCCTCGGCGACCCCGTAGCCCTGGACGTCGACCAGCACGATCGCGGCACGCTGCTCGAACGGCAGAGCTGCCAGCGCATCCCGCACGACCAGCACGGTGTCCTGGTCGGGGGCGGCCGCGGCCGGCTCGGGGCCGGTGGGACGGTCGTCGTCACGGTTGCCGTCGGGCAGCGGGACGGTGGGGTGGGCCTGACGGCGGCGCATCCGGTCGAGACACGCGTTCACCACGATGCGGTGCAGCCAGGTCGTGACGGCCGCCTCGCCGCGGAACTTCGCCGCGTTGCGGTGCGCGTTGAGCAGCGCGTCCTGAACGGCGTCAGCGGCCTCCTCGCGATCGCCGATGGTTCGCAGAGCCACCGCCCACAGCCTGTCCCGGTGGCGGCGCACCAGCTCGGCGAACGCCTCCGGGTCGCCGGCCACGTGGGCACGGACCAGGTCGGCGTCGCTCGGCGCGTCACCGAGGTCGCCGGGTGGTACGCCCCGGAACGTCACGCCAGCAATCTAGTGCACCGGCGCCGTCGATCAGTACCCGGACAGCTCGATCTCGCTGACGCTGATCTGGAACCGGTCGCCGTCCTCGGCGCGCGGCAGCTCGGTGAGGAAGACCAGCACGTACTGGTATTTCTGGTTCGGATCGAAACCGGTGATGTACGACTTCGTCCCGGTGCTCTTGTCGGGCGTCTCGTCCTTGAGCGACTTGTACTCCTTGACGATCTTCTCGTCGCCCTTGGAGGTGTCGCCAGGATCGTTCTCACCGGTGCGCACGTCGATCGTCGCGCCCGGCGCCGAGGTCGTGACCTGCACCTCGGAGAGAGAGCGCTTCTCGCCCAGGTTGATCAGGATGCCCATGCCGGCTTTCCAGTTACCGAAACGGGCGCTGTTGTACCGCGAGGTCTCCCAGACGGTGCTGGGGTCGCCGTCGACGGTGTATTTCGCCTGGTCGCCGTCGAGCCGGTCTCCGCGGGGCGGGTCGACCATGCGCACCATGTCGGCGGTGATCTTGATCTTCTGCGGATCGGGCGCGGGCTCCTGGGCAGCACCGCCGTCCGCACCGGTGGCCGGCTCTGTCGCCGGCGTGTCGCCAGCGGCGGTCGTCTTGCCGGTGTTGTTGATCGCGCGGATGCCGAAGATCAGACCGATGATCGCGATGACGATCAGCGCGCCGACACCGACCAGGATCTTCGGAGCGCTGCGGATCGGCTCGCTCGACGACGAGGAACCGCCCTGCACGAAGCGGAGGGGACCGACGTCCTCATACTCCTCGTCCTCGGCGGCGGCGTCGAGGCGGCCCAGCTCGGCGGTGAGCGCGTCGGAGACCGGCGCGGCGACCCGACGGTCCAGCAGGTCCATCGTGAGGTCGTCGAGGTAGGCGGGGATGCCGGCACGGATCTGGCGCGGGGCGGCCGGGTTGCCGGCGCTGTCACGGTTGGCGTCGGTCAGCGCGGAACGGCCCACCTCGGCGTGCGGCCAGTGGCCGGTGAGCGCGAAGTAGAGGATGCCGCCGACCGCCCGGACGTCGGACTCGGTGCTGTCGGCCGCGTCGGCGCGCGCGTCGGCCAGGACCACCCGGCCGTCGTCGGCGATCAGCGTGCTGCCGGGGTGCACGTTGCCGTGGACCATGCCGGTGGCGTGCACAGCGGTGAGCGCGTCGGCGACCGAGTGGGCGATGGAGATCGCCCGGGCCGGGTCGAGCGGGCCCTCGGTGGCGACCAGGTCACGCAGCGACTCGCCGTCGACCCACTCCCGGACCACGTAGGCCCGGTCCTGCTCGTCGATCGCGTCGTAGACGCCGACCAGATTGGGGTGGATGACCCGGCTCGCAGCGACCGCGGCCTGGAGCATCTCCACGGCGGAGTCACCGCCGGGGTGCCGGAGAACCATGGCGACCGGGCGCCGGAGGATCACGTCGATGCCGCGCCAGACCTGGCGGCCGGCACTGTCGTTGTTGACGTGCTCTTCCAGCTGGTAGCGCTCGGCCAGAACCTCACCGGCGGTGGGTGCACCGAAGGTCAAGACCGGTCCGGCCTCGTCGGCCGCGGTCTCGTGGCCTTCGCCGACCTGGGTCACCAGTCCTCCCTCGGTGGTGCATTGCTCGGTGCTGAACTCCCCGGGCAGCCTCGCGGCGCTCGGGACAGCGGGATACCGCACATGCCGCCCCCGACCATACCCGTACTCGGCCATGCCATGGCAGGTCGTCCCCCCGGCGCGGCACCGGCACCGAAGGACGCGAACCGGGCGAATCGGTGTCTGATCAGTCCGAAATCACCTATTCAGGATGGTTATCCGGGGGTCAGCGACCGATCTTGCGTCGCACCATCCCGACCACCTGGCTCACCTCGCCGACGCGCAGGAGCAGGGCCGTGCCGATGTAGGCGACCAGGATCACCGCACCCCCGACCGCGATCTGCACGATGGCCTCGATCCGGCCGTCCGGCTCGCCCGAGCCCGGGAGCAGCCGGGTCACCAGCACCGCCAGCCCGGCGGCGACCGCGGCGGCGACCGCCACCCGCAGCAGCGAGGCGACCACCGAGCCCAGGTTCAGCCGGCCGATCCGGCGCCGCAGGACGGCCAGCGAGATCAGCGCCGACAGCAGGTAGGAGATGCCGTTGGCGGCCGTCATCCCGGCTGCCGTCAGCGACGCGTCGAGGACCGCGGCGAGCACGAAGTAACCGGTGATCCGGACCGCCACCACCGGCAGGTTGATCAGCGCGGCCGTCTTGTTGCCCTGCATCGCGTAGAAGACGTTGGTGCAGAGGAAGCTGATCGACAGCGGGAGCACGGCGAACGCGGCGACGGTCAGGACCGTTCCCATGTCCAGCGCGTCGGCGTTGGTGATGCGGCCGCCGGAGAAGAGGAAGACGGCGATCGGCCCACCCAGCACGGCGTAGGCCACCACGATCGGGGCCAGCGCCGCGGACACCAGCTTGATGCCGCGGCTCAGGTCGTCGCTGACCTCGGAGAGCCGGCCCTCGGCGGCGGCCGCGCTCATCTTCGGTAGCAGCGCGGTGATCACCGAGACACCGATGATCCCGTGCGCCATCATCATCAGCAGGAAGACGTTGTTGAAGGCCAGAGCGCCCGGGTTGTCCTCGCTGCCGGCACTGTTCAGAGCACGGACCAGCGCGAACACGGCGATCTGGTTGGCGCCGACGTAGCAGAGCATCCAGCCGGCCAGGCCGCCGATCTCGCGGAGCCCGAGCTGCCGCGGGGCCCAGCGCCACGCCCAGCGGAAACCGACCTTGCGCAGGGCCGGGAGCAGGCCGATCGCCTGGACCACCATGCCGAGCAGGGTGCCGGCGCCGATCAGGGTCAGCTCGGCGACGCTGATGTTCTCCGCGGTCAGGTCCTTGTCGGTGCCGAAGACCAGCAGGAACACCCCGCACACCGCGATCACCACGATGTTGTTGAGGATCGGGGCCCACATCGGTGCGGCGAAGTGGCCGCGAACGTTGAGCACCGCGCCGATCAGCGCCGACACGCCGGTGAAGAAGATGATCGGCAGGATCAGGTACGAGAAGTTCGTGACCAGGTCACGGAAGGCCGGTGTGGTCTTGTCGCCGCTGGTCTGGATCGCCGTGATCAGCGGTGCGGCCAGCACCACCAGGACAGTCGCCAGGCCGAGCATGACCACGGCGAACGACAGCAGCCGCTGGGTGAACTCCTGCCCACCGTCCTGGTCGGCCTTGCGCCGCCGGACCAGCAGCGGGATCAGCACGCTGGACAGGATGCCGCCGAGCAGCAGCTCGTAGATCTGACCCGGCAGGAACTGGGCACCGGTGTAGGCGTCACCGACCGCCTCGCCGAGGACCATGCCGATCAGCGCGTTACGGACGAACCCGATCACCCGGCTGACCAGGCTGCCGATTGCCATGATCGCGCTCTGGCCGGCCGTGCTGCCGCTGCCGTCGCTCTGCCCGGCCTGCTCCGGCCCCGGCTCCTCGATGGAGACGACCGTCACGCCGTCCTGTGCCGGAGGCCGACCATCCGGCGCCGCGTGCGTGCTGCGGTACAGGCCGCCGTTCACCAAAGCCTCCAGAACCCTGCCGATGATGGAGCCACCATAAAGGCAAAACTCACACGTGGTGACGTAGGAGGGTGCCGGGTTCCGCTCCGGCCAGGGTCTCCACCATCCAGCATGCCTCCAGCGGAACCAGAGGCTCACTCAGCGCATCCAGCACGGTCGGATGATCGCAGCCGGCCTCGGTCAGGGCCCCGAGCAGATCGGGTATCTCGGCCAGGTCGCCCGAGTCGGCGATGCGCCTGGCCAGGGGACGGGTTCCCGCATAGGTACCGTGCTGTGGCAGCAGTGTGAGAAAGGCGGCGGTACGGCGTACCAGATCGGCTAGGTCCTCATGGGGGAACCGCTCGCCCACGCGGACCTGGAGCCGCGCCCGGGCCGGTGCGCTCAGCTCCGCGATCGCGGCCTCGTCGAGGACCTGCGGTGACGGCGTCGGAGGCGCCGGCCACCATTGCTCGCCGGCGAAGAGCGGTAGCGGGGTCTGCTCGGGCCCGGAGGGCGCGGCGGCCGGGACCTCCCGGCGCAGCGACCGGTACGCGGCCTCGCGCACCGCGGCGATCCCGGCCGCGTCGTCGTCCTCACCGGCCGGAGCGAACGGTGACAGCAGCGCCACCACCAGCCCCGGATGCGGCAGCATCGGGTCGGCTAGGGCGATCACCCGGGCGAAGGACTCCAGCTCCCACCAGTGCAGCGAGGCCGGGAAGGGGCCGTCGGCGGGCGCCCAGCCCAGCGACACCGGCTCGCTCGACGCGGGCCGGCGTAACCCCAGATATCGGTCGCCGCTCGGAAGATCGATATCTAGAGTCAGCGAGTAGCCGCCCACCACGGGGAAGGAGATGTGCAGCTCGGCGCTCTCGGTCACCTGACCGGTCCAGAAGTCGGGGTCCTGGGACAAACGGCGCAAGGCCTCGGGAACCGGCATGCCGCCCATCCTGCCCGGCGACAACTCTTCGTGCCACGGCCGATATCCTGGTGACCCCATGTCTGTGTTGAACGACGCCCAGCAGAAAGCGGTAGCCGAGTTGCTCCGCGTGTCCCCCGTCGCCGACGAGCTCGGGCGGAGGTTCGCCGACGCCGGCCACGAGCTGCACCTGGTCGGGGGCTCGGTCCGTGACGCCCTGCTCGGCACGCTCGGCGACGACCTCGACTTCTGCACCGACGCCCGGCCCGAGCAGACCCTCGCCGCGGTGAGCGGGTGGGCCGACGCGATCTGGGAGACCGGGCGCGAGTTCGGCACGATCGGCATCCAGAAGAACGGTCTGCGGATCGAGATCACCACGTATCGGGCCGAGGCCTATGACGGGGTGACGCGCAATCCGGTGGTGTCCTACGGTACGTCGCTCGCCGACGACCTGTCCCGGCGTGACTTCACCATCAACGCGATGGCCGTGTCGGTGCCGGGGCACGAGTTCACCGACCCGTTCGGTGGCCTGCGTGACCTCGCGGCACGGGTGATCAGGACACCGGCGGCGCCGTCGATCTCGTTCGGTGATGATCCACTTCGGATGCTGCGGGCCGCCCGGTTCGCGGCGAAGCTCCGTTTCACAGTGGACGAGTCGGTCATCTCGGCTATGCGGGACATGGCCTCCGATCTCGATCGGATCACCGCGGAGCGGATCCGGGACGAGTTCACCAAGCTGATGTCCGGCGCCGACCCGCTCGCCGGCCTGCGCCTGCTGGTCGACACCGGGCTCGCCGACCGCTTCCTGCCGGAGATCTCCGGGCTCAAGCTGGAGATCGACGAGCACGCTCAGCACAAGGACGTCTACGAGCACACGCTGATCGTGGTCAGCAACGCGATGCGGCTCGAGGGCGACGAGGGCCCGGACTTCGCACTCCGGATGGCCGCCCTCATGCACGACATCGGCAAACCCGCCACCAAGGCGGTCGGCCGCGACGGCCGGGTCAGCTTCCACCACCACGAGGTGGTCGGCGCGCGGCTCACCAAGCAGCGCATGAAGGCCATGAAATACCCCAAGGACGTGACCTCCGAGGTGGTCGGGCTGGTCGCCCTCCACCTGCGTTTCTATGGGTACGGCCGGGGCGAGTGGACCGATTCGGCGGTGCGCCGCTACGTGACCGACGCCGGTCCGCTCCTGGCCCGGCTGCACAAGCTGACCCGTTCCGACGTCACGACCCGCAACCGGCGCAAGGCCGCCCAGCTCGCCGCCGACTACGACGCGCTCGAGGACCGGATCGACCGGATCGCGGCCGAGGAGGACCTGGCAAAGGTCCGCCCCGACCTGGACGGCAACGCGATCATGGAGCTGCTCGGTGTCCCGCCGGGCCCGATCGTCGGTGCGGCCTGGCGGCACCTGAAGGAGCTGCGGCTCGACCGGGGACCGCTGGATCGCGACGAGGCCGAGGCGGAGCTCCTCAAGTGGGCCCGCGAGCAGGGCCACATCGCCTAGGGCACGCCCACGCCCACCCTCCGGTTGGTGAAGGCCTCCGGCACCGTGATCGTCCCGATGGCCTGTCCCGTGGCTCGTCGCTGCTGTTCGAGGACACCGTGGTCGGCTTCTGTGCCGGGGGTTCCGGGGCGCTCCGGGTGTCCCGCAACACGGCGTAGGGCGCGGCCACCGCCATGACCAAAGCGAGAGTGCACGCCCTGATGGCGGCGTTCCGATCCCCCGTCAAAGCGTGCGCGATCCGGAGCAGGGACTGCCCGCGGTCCGCGACGAACGCGGTGAACTCGTCTTCGAGTGACTGTTTCGCCGGTCACCTCCGCCCTGCATGACGCATGGGGGATCCAGATCTTTGCATCTTCACAGCCGGATGGTTCGAGGCAGACTTGAACCCATGTTCGTCATCGAGTCACCGCTCGGTCCGCTCGGTCTCGTCGTCGACGGCCCGGCAGTGGTGGGTGTGCGTTTCGCCGCCCGGCCCGGTCCGTCCACCGACCATCCCGCGGCGGAGCAGTTGCGCGCGTACTTCGGCGGGGAACTGACCGATTTCACGGTGCCGTTCGAGATGCGCGGTGGTTCGGAGTTCGAGCGGGCCGTCTGGGCGGAGATCGCCCGCGTCCCCTATGGCGAGACGATCACCTACGGGGCGATCGCCACCGCGCTCGGCGATCCTGGTGCGGCGCGTGCGGTCGGCACCGCCTGCAACCGCAACCCGATCCCGGTGATCGTCCCGTGTCACCGGGTGGTCGGCGCCGGCAACAAGATGGTCGGCTTCGGCGGCGGGCTCGACCGCAAACGCATCCTGCTGGAGCTGGAGGCCGCGGTCGCCCTGCAACGGGCGTGGGGCTGAGTCAGTCGCGTGCGGGGAGACAGCCGCCGTCGGCGATCGTGCTCCCGTACTCGACGTGTGCGCCGTATCCGGGGCTCAGATAGCCGACGATGCAGGCCTGGCCGGTCCACGCGGCGATGATCACGCCGTCGTGCGGAGCGCGGTCACGGCTCGCTGGCTTCTCGACCGCCGAGTCGGGTAGGCCGGCTGCGGCCAGGGCCTTCTTGACAGCCTTCTCGTCGAACACCTTCTTCTCGTACAGCGGCTTCAACGCGTCTTCTGCCTTGACGGCACACCGGACGGCGCCGGGGAGGGCGGTCTCGGGAAGTGGCCGCCGCTCCCGATAGGCGTCGTTCGCCTCCATCTGGCGGCGCAACATCTCCCCGCGGTACTCCTCGTCGAGGTATTCGTCCGAGGGGCGGGGCAGGGGGCCGGGACTGCGCGGCGTGGCCACGTCTGCGGCGGTGGGCGTACGTCCTGGCTCGGCTTTTGCCCTGGTGCACGGCAGGGTGTCGACCGCCGGCGACCGGGAGGCGGTGATCGGCGCCGGCTCTGCCGTTGCCGGGCGCTCGCCGGGAGCGGCACAAGCGGGCAGGAGTAGTGCGAGTGCCATCGCCGGAAGGTATCGATCTGGGTGCATGAGGAGCAACGGTAGCGGACGCACGGGACACACAGATCGATCGATGTGCTTTATGCTCGTGCTTCGCAGATCCCGATGGCGCGGAAAGGCGTCGAAGGCCTCACTCCATCTACGCGTATTCATCACCATCAATTGGTGCGCCGTCGGGTGAATCGGTATCCGATGTGAACGGAAACACAAACGGGGGAAAGTGCAATGTCAGTAGTGGGAAACAATTTCCGCGCGGCTGCCACCAGGTTCAGAGTGGTCATTGCCGGCGCGATGATCGGCCTGATGGCCGTCCTCGGCCTCGTGGTCGTCAGCCCGGCCTCGCCGGCGCTCGCCGCGAGCGGCTGCGGCTCGAAGTGCGACTTCGAGGACCCGCAGTACTTCATCTGGACGTATGCCGGACCGGCGCCGGGCGTCGCGACCCGCTGCTACCAGGATGCGGTCACCAAGAAGACCAACACGAACATCGCGCTCCGGTACAGCCCTTCGTGCCGTACCGCCTGGGCCAAGAACACCGCCACTACCGCTCCCAGCGGGACGAACCACTACTGGACGGTCGAGGTGCAGAGGTTCAAGGTCGGTGGCGCGAAGATCGACTCGGCGTGGGGCGACAACTGGAGCCTGATGCTCAACGACGCGGGTTACGAATCCAGGGCCTGCATCTACAACACCTACCGTGACGGCGAGTCAGAGGTGCGGACGAAGCAGGTCTGTACCGCCAAGTACTGACCTGATCTCGGGTCGCGTATCGCACTAGCAGCCCGGCCACCGGTGGTCGGGCTGCGGCGGCGGACTCGGGAGAAACGAACGGGGGCGAGTGGTCGACGACCACTCGCCCCCGTTCGTTGATCTCAGATCAGGCCCACTGCTGGTAAGCGGCGTTCGTGTTGCAGGTCTGCAGGGTCACGTTATCGTTGACCGAGCTGGTGCCCGAGTGGATGCACAGGTGCTTGCCACCCTGCTTCGTGAACGCGCCACGGCTCTTGAAGACCACCCAGCCCGAGTGATCGGCGGGGTGGAAGACCTCCCACAGCTGGTAGTCGCCGGCGTTACAAGCCCTCACGTACGGATGCCCGCCCACGCCCGAGCCGTTGCTGTCCAGGCAGCGGTTCTCGTCATCGACCAGTTTCACCATGGAGTGACCGTTGACGGTGCCTTTGTTCTCGACCGTCCAGGTCATCATCCATGTCGACGAGCCCGGGTACAGACCGACCGGCTGGTTCAGGCCCGCGGTCGTCAGGTAGACGTAGTTACCGAGGCCAAGGCCGACGCTGCGGAACGACTGCACCGACGCGGCGGACGCCGGGCTTGGCATTGCCAGAGCGCCGGCCAGGACGCTGAGCACGAGCGCCCCGATTTTCGATTTGCGCATTTCATCCCCGTTTTTCTGCACGCAAACAGATGTCGCTCCCCGAAGAGAGCGGCATTGAGTGCGGCGAATTTATCAGACCTCCGTCGTTTTGGTGGTCCCGGGGATCATGCGCGCATCGGTGCGGGGGGCGTCATCGTCGCCGCCGCACGCCGGATCACGTTCAAAGAAGAGGTCACCGCGATCGCTGCCGTGCTCGTCAGGTCGAACACCGTGCCGTCGATCGCGGTCACCAACAATCCCTACCGGTACCGCCCGGTCCCGCAAGCCTTCCGGTCGCGTCGGGTCCAGTGGGCACCGCTTTCCTGGGGCATGGAACTGGACGAACCGCCCCGTGCCGAGATCAGCGCTCGATCTCGCCCGCGATGAACGCCTCGACGGCCGCGTGGGCGTCGTGGTCGCTGTACTGCACGGGCGGGGACTTCATGAAGTAGGAGGACGCCGACAGGATCGGGCCGCCGATGCCGCGGTCCTTGGCGATCTTGGCGGCGCGGACCGCGTCGATGATCACGCCGGCCGAGTTCGGCGAGTCCCACACCTCGAGCTTGAGCTCCGCGTTCAGCGGGGTGTCACCGAATGAACGACCCTCCAGGCGGATGTACGCCCACTTGCGGTCGTCGAGCCACGGCACGTGGTCGGACGGGCCGATGTGCACGTCGCTCTTGCTCATCTCGTGCGGGATCTGGGAGGTCACCGACTGGGTCTTCGAGATCTTCTTCGAGACCAGGCGGTTGCGCTCCAGCATGTTCATGAAGTCCATGTTGCCGCCGAAGTTCAGCTGGTACGTGCGGAGCAGCTCGACACCGCGGTCCTCGAACAGCTTCGCCAGCGCCCGGTGCACGATGGTGGCGCCGACCTGGCTCTTGATGTCGTCACCGACGATCGGCACGCCCGCGTCGGTGAACTTCTGCGCCCACTCCGGGTCGGAGGCGATGAAGACGGGCAGCGCGTTCACGAACGCGACGCCGGCGTCGATCGCTGCCTGCGCGTAGAACTTGTCGGCCTGCTCGGAGCCCACCGGGAGGTAGGAGACCAGGACGTCGACCTCGGCGTCCTTCAGAGCCTGCACGACGTCGACCGGCTCGGCCGTCGACTCCTCGATGATCTCGCGGTAGTAGGTGCCCAGACCGTCGAAGGTCGGGCCGCGCAGCACGGTGACACCGGTCGGCGGCACGTCGGTCAGCTTGATCGTGTTGTTCTCGCTGGCGACGATCGCCTCGCTGAGGTCCATGCCGACCTTCTTGGCGTCCACATCGAACGCCGCGACGAACTTCACGTCGGATACGTGATAGTCGCCGAAGGTCACGTGCATGAGACCCGGAACGCGGTCGTTGGGGTCGGCGTTCTTGTAGTACTCCACGCCCTGCACGAGGGACGAGGCGCAGTTACCCACACCGACGATGGCGACGCGGACGGAACCCATCGCGTTTGCCTCCTTGTTGTTCATCACGGCCGGTCCAGGTGCGGACGCGGTGGTTCAGGGGTGCTCTCCGTGCGATTACGGAAAGCAGGGGTACGACCCGAGCGTTCGTTCGTGATCAGTTCTTCGAGCCAGCGCACCTCGCGCTCGCACGCCTCCAGACCGTGGCGTTGAAGCTCCAGGGTGTAGGCGTCCAGACGGTCGGCGGCCCGGGCAAGGATCTCGCGCAGCCCCTCACGGCGCTCCTCGATGCGCCGGCGGCGGCCCTCCAGGATGCGGAGCCGGGTGGCGCGGTCGGTGCGGGAGAAGAAGGTGAAGTGCACCCCGAAGCCGGCGTCGTCGTAGGTCTCCGGGCCGGTCTGGGTGAGCAGGTCGGCGAAGTGCTCCTTGCCCTCCGCGGTGATCTTGTAGACAACCCGTCCCCGCTTGCTGGTCATCGGGGGAATGATGTCGCTGTTGGCCTCTGCCTCACTGATCCAGCCGGCGAGCTTCAGCCGCTTCAGAGTGGGGTAAAGAGTGCCGTAGCTGATCGCGGCGCGGAGCGTGCCGAGTTTGGTGGCGAGCTCCTTCCGGAGCTCGTAACCGTGCATCGGGGCCTCCTGGAGGAGACCGAGGATCGCCAATTCCAGCACTGGCCCTCCCTCGAACTGTGTCCCGATGTATCGGCTCGATACATCGCAACCGTAGATCGGCCCGCTCGGGTCCGCAACTCCGGCCCCCTGTGCAGTCGCCACGCCACGCTGAGTGATGGCGGTCGCCGTGGGAGCGGGGACCGCGTACTCTCTTCGCCATGCGCACGCAGCGGCAGATAGTCGACTACTCGCTACAGAGGCGGGCAGTCCTGCGTGACGTCAAAAACGGCCGGATCGGCACGCTCGAAGTGTGTGACGCGTCTCCTTACTTGAGAAACGCCGCAACTTTCCATGGCGAGCCGACCGACGAGAGGTGCCCGATCTGCCGCCGGGACAACCTGACACTGGTGCACTACGTCTATGGCGACGAGCTCAAGCAGTCCGCTGGTCAGGCCCGGAAATTGGCCGAGCTGCCCGTGCTGGCGATGACGCTGCGTGAGTTTCAGGTCTTCGTCGTCGAGGTGTGCCGCTCCTGCGCGTGGAACCACTTGATCGAGAGGTTCGTTCTGGGCCGCGACGGCCTCGCGTCGGAAGAAACGTTGCACGGCGACGTTATGGTCTCGTCCGGTGGCGGGGGACCCCACCGGACAGGTCAGTCGTCACACGGCGGGGAGGCCCGGTGATGAACCGGATCGATCTCGCTAACGTGTACGAGTTTGGGACCGGAAAACGGTCATCGCAGACACATGACATGGGGGCTGCCGGGACCGCAGCCCACAACGCCCGCTCGTGGCGCAGCGTTGGGACGGCTCGTCCGGGCCACCTGACCGCGCCCCCGCGACCGGTAGGTGTGAGGGAATGAACGCGTACGGCGAACCGCAGTCCGCACGAGCCCGGGTACAGGTACCCGGGCCGTCCGCTGCTTCCACGCCTGACGACGAGCCACGCAATCAGGCCAAGCCCGGACCGGACGCTTACCGGCGTCCATCCGGCGCGGCCTCGGTCGCCGGCTCGTCGGGGCGGGCGTCGGTGGGCTCTGCCCCGGCCGCCCGGGCGTCGGTGGGCTCAGCTTCCGTGGGTTCCGCGCCCCCCGGCCGCGCCTCGGTGGGCTCCGCCCCAGTCGGCGGCCGCGCCTCCGTCGGGGCGGCCTCCGTGGGGTCGGCTTCGGTCGGTGGCCGCGCCTCCGTCGGCGCCGCGTCGGTCGGTGGCCGTGCCTCGGTGTCGCCGGGTGGTCCCGGCGGGCCGGGCGGCCCCGGCGGTGGCGGCGGATCGGGTGGCTCCGGCGGCAGCGGTGGCAAGAAGGGCCGCAGCAAGGCCGACAAGAAGTACCGGCGTGCCAACATCCTGACCGCGGCCGCTGCCGTCCTGGTCATCATGCTCGGTGTCGGCATCGTCGGCGGCACCTACTTCTTCGACGACGTCAAGCTACCCCCGGCCCAGGCCGAGGCGCAGATGAACACGATCCTGCTGTCCAACGGCTCGGTGCTGGAGAAGATCGGCGAGCCCCGGATCAACGTGCCGTACCAGCAGATGAGCCCCAACATGCAGAACGCCGTCATCGCCGCGGAGGACATGAACTTCCGCGACCACAACGGCATCGACCTGAAGGGCATCGCCCGCGCCGCCTGGAACAACTTCACCGGTGGTGAGCTGCAGGGTGCTTCGACCATCACCCAGCAGTACGCGCGGTACGTCGCCAAAGAGAAGGACATCAGCTACAGCCGTAAGCTGCGTGAGGCGGTCATCGCCCGCAAGCTGGAGTCGGAGTACTCCAAGGACGAGATCCTCGGCATGTACCTGAACTACATCGACCTCGGCCGGGGTAAGTACGGCGCGGAAGCCGCGGCACAGGGGTACTTCAAGGCCTCGGTGATCCATGGCGCCAAGAACGAGATCACCGTCTACCAGGCCGCGGTGCTGGCGTCGATCATCAAGCAGCCGTACGCGACCGACAGCCACCCGGGTTACGACCCGGAGACCAGCAAGGTGGAATCCCAGAAGCGGTGGGAGTACACGCTCGGCAACATGCTCAAGATGGGCGCGATCACCCAGGAGCAGTGGGACAACCGCAAGTTCCCCACCGCTGAGCCGATCAAGGGCACCAACAAGAAGAGCGCCGCTGACAAGCCGGTGGGCATGGTCAAGCGACACGTGATCAACGAGCTGCACACGCTCGGCATCAGCGACAAGATGCTCGAGCAGGGCGGCTACACGATCACCACCACGATCAACCCGAAGGTCCAGGAGGCGGCGGAGAAGGCCGGTTCCCGGCTGAGCAAGACCTCGCCGATGTACAAGCAGAAGAAGACCTACCAGGCCGCGGTGATCGGTATCGATCCGAAGAGCGGTGAGGTGCTCGGCTACTACGGCGGAGACGATCCTTACGGCATCGACTACGGCGGCTACATGTCGGGTGACGGCAGCGGTGTTCCCGACAAGGGCGGTCAGTCTCCGGCTTCGTCCTTCAAGATCTATACCCTCGCGGCTGCTCTCAAGGCGGGTTACTCCTTCGACACCGTCTGGGACGCGACCAAGCTCAAGGCGAACGGCCAGAAGATCAGCAACGCTGGTCAGGAACCTGGCGCCATCTGTGACGGCCGGAGCACCTTCTGCGATCTCGAGACGGCGACGGTCAGGTCGTACAACTTCCCGTTCTATTGGATCGCGGATGAGCTGAGCCCGGCCAAGATCATCGAGGCGGCCAAGGACGCCGGCATCGGGACCCTGTGGACCAACGAGGACAAGAAAATCGACCTGGCGAAGGCCAGTGAGAGCACGCTGAACAAGAACTTCAGCAACGAGGTCGCCTTCGGCCAGTTCCGTGTGCTTCCCCTCGACCACGCTCAAGGTGTGGCCACCCTCGTCAACGGTGGGGTGCGGCACGACGCCCACTTCATCAGCCAGGTGAAGCAGCGCAACCCCAAGACCGGTGAGGAGAAGACCCTCTACGCCGCTGGGCAGAAGGGCGTGCGGGTCTTCGAGGCCGACCAGATGTCCAACCTGCTCGGGGTGATGCAGAAGATCCCGGAGAGGGCCAGGAAGACGATCAGTGGCCACGAGTCGGTCGGCAAGAGTGGAACCTGGGAGATCGAGGTCGGCAACGACAGCCTGAGTGGTGACGCCTGGTTCGTCGGTGGCATCCCGCAGCTGGCCGCCACGGTCTGGGTCGGCGGTGCCGGAAACCGCGTTCCGTTGAAGGAGAAGAACGGCACCAGCGACATGTTCGGCTCCGGTACTCCTGCCTCGATCTGGGAGGAGTTCATCGAGACCGCGGCCGAGGCGATGAAGTGGGACGAGGAGAAGTTCCCGGAGCGCATCAAGACCGGCGACGACAGCAAGGGCAACGGTACGAGGCCGGTCGTGCAGGCGCCGACCACTCCGGACCCCAACAGCTCGTTCTGCCAGATCGCCCCGAACCTCTGCCAGACGGATAACACCGGCAACACCGGGAACACCGGCAACACTGGCAATACCGGTAACACCGGCAACACGGGCAATGCTGGTAATACCGGCAACGGCCCAGGTAACGACGACGATTAGCGAGTTTCGCTGAGAAGCGGCGTCCATCTCGTGGAGATGGGCGCCGCTTCGTCTTTCGATGACCTGTGTGTCTGATGAAGATCGGTGTGCCGGACGTGGCCGGTCACCTTTCCGGGCCATGGATGCGGCATGATGCCAAGACATGAGCGCCCTACCGCCCTCCGATCGGCCTGACGTCTCGAGCGCGACCTCGGACGGCTTCGTGCGCGGACTCTCCGAAGCCATCGGCGGGCCACTCGGCGCCCACGCCGTCCGGCCGGACGCCCGGCCCGGCCGGTTCTGGACCGCGCCGCGGATCGTGATGGCGCTGGCCTGCCTCGTGCTGGCGCTCTCCTGGGTGCAGAAGTCGCCCTGCATGGACGGCAACTGGCAGAAGAACGTCCAGTACACGCGGTACTGCTACACCGATGTGCTGGCCCTCTACTTCGCCGAGGGGCTCAACGAGGGCAAGGTCCCCTACCGCGATCACCCGGTCGAATATCCGGTGGTCACCGGATACTTCATGGGCGCGCTGGGCCTGCCGGTGCACTCGTACGGGCAGAGCCATCCCGACATCAACCAGGGCAGCTGGTTCTACAACGTCAACGCCCTGGTGCTCTCGATCCTCGCGGTGATGAGTGTCGCCGTCATCCTGGCGTTGCGCCGTCGCCGGCCCTGGGATGCGGCGATCTTCGCGCTCTCCCCGATCGTCCTGGTCACCGCCACGATCAACTGGGACTTCCTGGCGATCGGGTTCTTCGCCCTCGGCCTCTACCTGTGGGTGAAGCGGTATCCGATGTGGGCCGGCGTGCTCTTCGGCCTGGGAGCGGCGGCCAAACTGTGGCCGGTGTTCATCCTCGGGCCGATCCTGATCCTGGCGCTGCGCACCGGCCGGATATGGGCGTTCGTCAGCTCGTTCGTGGCCGCCGGTGTCACCTGGCTCCTGGTCAACCTGCCAGTCATGATCATGTGGCATGAGAGTTGGCTACGGTTCTTCCGCCTCAACGACGAGCGGCCGATCGACTGGGGCACGTTCTGGTACATCGGGCGTTACATCGACAGCAAGTGGAACTCCGGGCAGGCCGGTGACCAGGGCCCGTTCCAGTGGCTCAGCGACCACGTGCCGACGCTCAACCACCTGTCGTACGCCCTCTTCGGCCTCTCCTGCCTGGCGATCATGCTGCTCGGCCTGCTCGCGCCGCGCCGTCCGCGGCTGGCGCAGCTCGCTTTCCTCGTCGTCGCCGCGTTCCTGATCTTCAGCAAGGTCTGGTCCCAGCAGTACGTGCTCTGGCTCCTGCCGCTCGTCGTCCTGGCCCGGCCGAAGTGGGGCGCGATCATCGCCTGGACCATCGCCGAGATCGGCTACCTCGCCGCCTTCTACGCCGAGCTGATCGGTGCCGGGGGCACGGCGGTCATCCCCGAGGGCACCTTCGTGCTCGCCTCCACCCTGCGCCTGGTCACCGTCGGCGTGCTGTGCGGTCTGGTGGTGCGGGAGATCTGGCGGCCCGAGCTCGACGTGGTCCGGGTCAGTTACGACGGTGCCGACCCGGACGCCGGTCCGCTGAACGGGCCGGAGCATCCATGGATCACCGGTCTGCGGCGCCTCTTCGGGATGGGGCCCTCGGACGAGGCTCTGCCCCCGCCGCCGCCCCCGCCCGTCCACAAGGCCGAGCCGGTGCCGACCAGCTGAACACCTTTCGGGGTTTGCTGCGGGGCCGACGGTTTCGGAACCTGGTGCGGGCACGGGCTCGGCTACGCACCGGTGGTGGTGGGGCTCGGGGTGAAGGCCGACAGGCCGATGCAGGGACACCACGGCACCCGTGATCGTCGCCGGACATCACCGGAGCCGTGATCGGTGCCGGGTGCTGCGGTCAGTGCATCGCTGATCGGGGTCGCGGGCGGTGGCGGCTATCGGCCGGTGCAATGCCGGTCAGGGCCGGCGGCATTAGCGGCTGTCGGCTGCGGCATGCCGGTCGGCGGCAGTGGCGGCTGGCGGCTGGCGGCATGCCGATCGGGGTCGGCGGCAGTGTGGGTCGGCGCACACGTTCTGCCTTCGTGTCGGAACTCGCTGCACGGCTGATGTCGGTCTGGGCCGCGCTGTCCCGAAGGCGCTTCGAGTTCCTCAGCTCAGGTAGAAGACCACGGCGCCGGGGACGTCCTCACGCCGGATGTCGAGGTTGTCCACCGGCAGATCGCCGGCGTCCTCCCACGAGGTGCCGGCGATGTGGTCGCTCAGCAGCAGTACCCGCCGTACACCGATGGAGTCCAAATAGTTGATGCTGGTCACGTCTGGGAAACCGGCGACCTTGGCCCGCAGTTCGGCCTGTTTCTGGGCGCCGAACCCGCCGCCTCCGTTCGCGAGGTCCTGGAACTTCGTGGTGGTCCACAACTGGACCGTCTGGTCGGTGAGCTCGGCCGTCGGCAACACGAGCATCGGGCCGGGGACGGTACGCAACGCGTCCGGCTGAGCCGGGACGACCGGATGGGCCGTGGTGTTCCAGCCTTCGAGAACCACCAGGAACAGTGGCGTCAGTGTCGCCAGGCGCAGCCAGGGGCCCGGCCACGGGGGAATCCGCTGGGCGGCCATGTGCTCGGCCCGTCGGACGAAGTCGTCGACCGCGCCGGCGGCCAGGATCGCCAGCAGCAGTGTCACCCACAGCATCAGACGGCCCGGGATGCGCAGGTCGAACGAGGCCGGGAAATGGCCGAACAGCGGCAGATAGGTCCAGCGGCCGTCGAAGAAGGTCGTGCCCAGGGTGAGGACGATCGTCACAGCCAGCGCGGTCAGCAGGAGGAGCCGGTGCCGGAGTTTCCAGATCGAGAGGAACAGGCCGGCCAGCGCCAGGGCGTAGAGCGCGAATCCGGGGAGCAGCGACATCTCGGCCGCCCAGCCGAGGGTGGATCGGGGTGTCTCGTGGGCGGCGCCCCAGACGCGTGACTCGGCCGGGCCGATCAGCAGGCTGCGTAGGGGCGGCGAGAAGAACTGGATCTCCTCCAGGCGGGAGCCGGTGTCGTCGAGCCGGATGTACGGCACCGCGATCAGAATGCCGACCGCAGCGAAGATCGTCGCGCCCATGATGTTGACGTTGGTGAGCAGGACACCGATGAGCGGTTTCCAGCGGGGTTTCTTGCGCACCGGGACCGGCCTGCGGAAGAACCGCAGCCAGTTGTGCTTGCGGCGCGGACTCTCCAGCACGTCGGCCCGGGAGAGGTCCAGGGCAGGCTGGACGGCGGTGTCTTTCATATCCTTCCCGCCAGCCCCAGCCCCAGCCCCAGCCCCAGCCCCAGCCCCACTCGTGGATGGGGAAGCGGTGGCGGCGGTGACCGTGGAGGTTGCGTCAGAGGCAGCGGTAGTGAGTGGGGAAGCGGTGGGGGTAGTGCCTGCGGTGGTTTCGGTAGAGGCGGCGGTAGTGCCTGCGGTGGTTTCGGAAGAGGCGGCGGTAGTGCCTGCGGTGGTTTCGGTAGAGGCGGCGGTAGTGCCTGCGGTGGTTTCGGAAGAGGCGACGGTAGTGCCTGCGGTGGTTTCGGAAGAGGCAGCGGCAGCAGTGGTTTCGGAAGAGGCGGCGGCAGCGGCAGCAGTGGTTTCGGAAGAGGCGGCGGTGCCAGCGGCACGCGTAGGAACACCTGTTGATGCAGCCGTGGCGGGACCGGCGGCAGCATGAGGCGGACCAGCCGCCGCAATGGCGGAAGTGGCAGCAGTGCCGGGAGACGGACTGGTTGCCGCTCCGGAACCAGCGGCCGTAACGGGAGTGATACCGGCCGGAGCGACGGCGGCAGGAGCCGAGGCACCGAAGGCAGCGGATGGAGCGCCCACGGCATCTGACAGAGCAGACTTGGCGGCCCCGGCCCCGGCCCCGGCCCCGGCCCCGGCCCCGGCCCCGGCCGGCGCGTCGGCCTTTGAGGACGTGATTGCGCTGGCATCGGTATCACCGGCGGCGGGTGCGGCCGCACCGGCACCCGCATCGGCCCCGACAGCGGCGGCGGAGGTGGGGCCCTCCTTGGCGGCTGTAGCGGGCATGGCTGTACCGGGTTTGGTGGCGCCGGCAGCGGACGCGGCAGCAAGGGATGCACCGGTGACGGCAGGGGCCGAAGCAGGCGTGTCGCCGGTTGTAGGTGTGTCGGCCGCGACGGGGGTGGTCAGGGCGGCTACTTCGCGGTGGTCCTTGCGGTCTCGGCGGTCGCGGAGGAAACCTCGGGCGGCGTTCACTGCTGAGGCGAGCATCAGGGCGATCAGGAGCAGGCCGAGTACGTAGGCGAAGGGGATGCCCAGGGAGAAGCCGAGGGTGAGTTGCCAGATCGCGACCAGCCAGCCAGCGATCGCCCAGGCCGCGCTACGACGGTCGGAGCGGAACCCGTGCCTCAGTGAATAGCCGTGTCCCCGTGCCAGCATGGCGATCGCCAGCGGGATGCCGCCCGCCGAGATGATGTCGAGATGGCCCTCCTGCGCCAGCCGCCATGGTGCGTAGGCGAACGCGACGGCCGCGACCGCGGCGCCGGTGCGCTGGGCGCCGAGTTGTCGCACCAAGGCGTAGGTGCCGATCACCAGCAGGGCATGGGCCAGGACGAACAACACGTTGTACCGCAGGACGGCGGCGGCCGGGCCGGTGCCGATCATCCCGGCCAGTGCGTAGCCGACCAGGCTGTCGCCGAAAGCGAGACTGTCCGCCGCGGGGAAGTAGGCGTTGGCCTGCCACAATCGCACCGGGTCGGTGACCAGGATGTGCCCGATCCAGGAGACCTGCCATGCCTGCCGGGACGGATCACCGAGGTCCTGCGGCAGGGTGTGCATCGGGTATCGCAGGGCCGGCCAAGTCATCGCCACAGCGAGCAGGCAAGCCGCGTAGATCATCAGGGCGTATTCGTGAACAAAACCACGCAGCGTCGCCCGCAGACCACGGCGGAGACGACCGGGCTGCTTGTCCTGTGTCATGGCGAACACGGCCCACGGGTCCGGCGGCGCGCCAGGCGGCCGGGTGTCGGGGAGGCCCTTCCGGGCTGCCGTCCTGTGTGGAGCCTGAGCCGATTCACCGGATTTATCGGAATTGTCGATTCCCGCCGCCTTGTCGCCGACCAGGTCCTCAGCAGACGCCGTCTTTGTTGCCCTGGTAGAGGGCGGCGAGGCAGAGGTCGGCGAGGCGGGGGAGGGCGAGGCCGGGGAAGGCGAGGTGGAGGACGGCGGTGTGGAGGAAGGCGAGGTGGAGGACGGCGGTGTGGAGGAAGGCGAGGTGGAGGAAGGCGGTGTGGAGGAAGGCGGCGTGGGGGAAGGAGAGGTGGAGGAAGACAGGGCGGGGGAAGGCGAGGCGGAAGCAGGTGAGGTGGGAGGAGGCAGCACGGAGGCAGGCGCGGCGACCGTCGGCGACGCCGGACCGGTAGCCGTCTGCTGCGACGGAGAAGCGGGGTCGGCCGATGTCCCCGTCTGCCCGGCGGGAGTCGGCGAGGCTGGGCTGGAAGCCGCCTGCCCGACGGGAGAAGAGGCGACTGACCCCGGTGAGGCCTCGGGTGTGACAGTCACCACCGGCGCCGGTTTCGAGGCCGGATTTGCGGCCTTTCTCCGGAACAAGGCGAATCGGCGGCGCGGGGCGGCCGGCCGCGGATCGCGCGACACCGGATCCGCGGGCGCGGAAACGGGCGCGATCGGTTGCGGCTGCTCGGACATGACCCTCCCCCGGGCGATGCGTCAGTTGCCCGCCCGCTCCCGCAGTAGGGCGATGTCGGCGGCCTGCCCCTCGACCCCACCGGGTGTCTCCACAATGGCCGGAGCTCCGGAAGCGCGGATGGCGGCGACCACCAACTCGGTGTCGATCTTCCCACTCCCGAGGTTGTCGTGCCTGTCCTGACCCGAGTCGAATCCACCCTTTGAATCGTTGGCGTGGATCAGGTCGATCCGCCCGGTGATCGCCTTGACCCGGTCGACGATGCCGAGCAGGTCCTCACCACCGGCGAACGCGTGACACGTGTCCAGGCAGAACCCGGCACCGAACGAGCCGACCGCCTCCCACAACCTGGACAGGGCGTCGAAGCGCCGGGCGCACGCGTTGTCGCCACCGGCCGTGTTCTCGATCAGGACGGGAAGCGGCAGGCCACCCTCGCTCTCCGCATACTCGAACGCCTTGCGCCAGTTGACGAAGCCGGCGTCGAGGTCGGCACCCGCGCCGACGTGACCGCCGTGCACGATCAGCCCTTTCGCCCCCAGCTCGGCGGCGGCCCGGGCGTGCGCCATGAGCAGCTTGCGGCTCGGGATACGGATCCGGTTGTTGGGCGAGGCGACATTGATGATGTACGGCGCATGCACATACACCTCGATCTCGGAGGCCCGGATCTGCTCGGCGTCCTCGCGAGGTTTGGGGGAATTGTATTTCTGTGGGTCGGTCAGGAAGAACTGCACCGCCTCGGCGCCGCGGGCGGCGGCCTCAGCCAGCGGGTCGGTGGAATCGACGTGGGCTCCGATGCGCATGGGACGAGCCTACGACGCGGGTACGACGCTTTCCGCACGCGTCACCGCGCTCCACAGCGACTCGTTACCTCCATTGATCTTTGCTGACGGATGCCGGCGCGTGCCGGTGTTGAACTGGGGGTTGGTCCATGTCGCGGCAGTTCCGATACCGGATGGCGGCGCTGGGGCTGTGCGGTCTGATCTTCGGCGCCCCGTTGGTGGCGAACGGGACGGCGAGCGCCGACCAGGTCGAGGCGAACGATCGGCAGGTGAGTTTCGGCGGCTTCGGGGTCTTCGGGCTGTCCTGCGGTTCGCGGCCGAG
This sequence comes from Actinoplanes subglobosus, assembly GCF_042650585.1. Classification (NCBI taxonomy): domain Bacteria; kingdom Bacillati; phylum Actinomycetota; class Actinomycetes; order Micromonosporales; family Micromonosporaceae; genus Actinoplanes; species Actinoplanes subglobosus. Next base: position 10,260 of record NZ_JBHSBL010000014.1, on the reverse strand, counting down.
CGTCGAGGCGATGACGGTCCCGGCCAGCAGCGTGGTCCGGGTGGTCAACCAGACCGGGCACGACGCCCAGCTGAGGCTGGCCGGCGCGCCGCGGGGGGTCATCCCGGCTGATGGGGCGGCCGAGGTGGTGTTCCGCCGCGGTACCACGGCGGTGATGCTCACCCCGGAGTGCTCGTTCGGTGAGGACGTGATGCCGATGCTGATCACGGCTGCCCCGTCGGCATCGTTCGAGGAGCCGGGGCCGACCCCGGAGCCGTTCGGCGGTGGTTCGCCGGGGGTGATGTCGAAACCGGCCGCCGGATCGGGCTCGCCGTCACGTACCTCCGGTTCGATCCTGCCGGACTCGGTCGCACCGGTGTCGGAGCCCACCCGTACCAGATCAAAGGACTCTCGGCGCGGAGCGCACAAGGCCGCCGAGCAGCGGTCGGCGACGGCACCGCGGACCTCGGCCACCGCGGCGAAGGCGGCGCCGCACAGCGGCATCAACCCCAGGATCAAGAGCAGATCTTTGCGGAGTACGGCCGGAATCGGCGCGCCCGCGTTCGCCGGAATGCCTCCTGGCGGTGCCGATGTCGCGCAGGGCGGACGGGAGTCGGTGGTGCCACCCGCGCCGCCGGAGGGCCGGGTCGCGTCGCCGGCGGCGGACGAGGACGGCGGCGTGCCGGCGCTGGAGCCGACCGAGCCGGGCAGTTTCGACGCCGCTCAGCCGGTGGCCGCTGTCGGGCGGATCGACGACGGGCGCCCGTTGGGGCTCTTGGGCCTCACGGCGCTCGTCTGCATCCTCGGTGTCGCAACTGCCGCGATTCGGGCAATCGTGTCGCAACGTGCATCACGCACAAATGTGGCGTAAGCTCTTCCTTGAAAGCTCCGCGGGGCGGACGCGTCCAACCTCATCGGTGTGGTCGTTCCTCCCCAGGTCCCACCCAACGAATCGGGCCGGACGCCCCGCGGCTCTCCATCGGCGACCTCGTCCCACGGACGGGGTCGCCGTTTTTGGGTCACACGCCCCACCTGGGTATGCTGGCTCGGTTCGCAGTGTGTTCGCCGTGGGCCATACCTCCCACGGCTTTCTTCTGCGAGCGACACAAGACCTCCTGCCACGGAGAGACCGTGGCCGCATAGCCCACAGGAGGTGAGATTGTCTTGCGTCATTACGAACTCATGGTGATCCTCGACCCTTCGCTCGAGGAGCGCACCGTTGCTCCGTCGCTCGACCAGTACCTGAACGTGATCAGGACCGCGGGTGGCTCGGTGGAGAAGCTCGACGTCTGGGGCCGTCGCCGGCTCTCGTTCGAGATCAACAAGAAGGCTGAAGGCATCTACGCGGTCGTCGACCTGCAGGCGACGCCCGAGGCCGTGGCCGAGCTGGACCGTCAGCTCCGGCTCAACGAGTCCATCCTGCGCACCAAGGTCATCCGTCCCGAGACCCGCTGAGCCGTTTTTGTCAGAGGGTCCTGAGACCCTTTGCATCAACGACACGAGCGGCGAGGAGAAGTTTCATGGCTGGAGAAACCGTAATCACGGTCGTTGGCAACCTGGTCAACGACCCTGAGATGCGTTACACCAACTCGGGTGCGGGTGTCGCCTCGTTCCGCATCGCCTCGACGCCGCGGACGCTGGACCGGCAGAGCGGCGAGTGGAAAGACGGCGAGGCGCTCTTCCTCACCTGCAACATCTGGCGTGAGGCTGCTGAGCACGTCGTCCAGTCGTTGCAGCGTGGCGCCCGGGTGATCGTGCAGGGCCGGCTGCGTCAGCGGTCCTACGAGACCAAAGAGGGCGAGAAGCGTTCCTCCTACGAACTCGAGGTGGACGAGATCGGCCCGTCCCTGCGCTACGCCACGGCGACGGTGCAGAAAGCGGTCCGGTCCGGCGGTGGCGGTGGCTTCGGCAACTCCGGAGGCGGTTTCGGCTCCGGCGGTGGCGGCGGTGGCAACCGGCAGTTCGGTGGCGGCGGTGGCAACAACAGCGGTGGTGGCGGTCGTGGCAACAGCAACGACTTCGACGACCCCTGGGCCACGGCTGCACCGGCGTCCGGCGGCAACCGCTCCGGCGGTGGTGGCAACTCCTCGTTCGACGACGAGCCTCCCTTCTAAGCCCTTCCGGGCTTTCCAGATCACCAACAGGAGTTTGAGCAATGGCTAAGGCTGCGGCGCTTCGCAAGCCGAAGAAGAAGGTGAACCCGCTCGACAAGGACGGGATCACCTACATCGACTACAAGGACACCGCTCTCCTGCGGAAGTTCATCTCCGACCGCGGCAAGATCCGTGCCCGCCGCGTCACCGGTGTGACCTCCCAGCAGCAGCGGCAGATCGCCCGCGCGGTCAAGAACGCCCGTGAGATGGCGCTCCTGCCGTACACGGCCACGGCTCGCTGAGAGGGGGCACCGAGATGAAGATCATCCTTACGCAGGAGGTTTCCGGCCTCGGCACCCCCGGCGACATCGTCGAGGTGAAGAACGGTTACGGCCGCAACTACCTGCTCCCGCAGGGGTTCGCGATCCAGTGGACCAAGGGCGCCGAGAAGCAGGTCGTCGTGATCAAGCGGGCCCGCGAGGCTCGTGAGATCCGTGACCTGGGCCAGGCCAACGAGGTCAAGGGCCAGCTGGCCGGCCTCAAGGTCACGCTGAAGGCGCGCTCCGGCAACGGTGGCCGTCTGTTCGGCTCGATCACCCCGGCCGAGATCGTCGACGCGGTCAAGGCCGCCGGTGGTCCCGCCCTGGACCGTCGTCGCCTCGAGCTGCCGGGTCACATCAAGACCACGGGCTCGTACAACGTGCAGGTCAAGCTGCACCCCGAGGTGACCGCGACGTTCCCGGTGAACGTGGTGGCCGCCAAGTAGTCGTCGTACTACGCCGAAACGGCGCGTCGGGCCTCGGCTCGGCGCGCCGTTTTCGTTCCCCACACCACGGCCGCCCGCCGCGGAGCGGAGCGGAGCCGGTCAGCTCAGGCTGTTACCGGTGATCGCAGAGCTCAGGACCGTGGCGAGGCCGCCGCCGACCACTGCCGCGGCCAGGCCGACACTCGCCGACTTCCAGGCTGTCGTGACGGTCCGCAGCCCGTAGGCCACCACCATGCTCAGCACCAGTGCGATGCCGAACCCCGGAGCCGCGTCGGCGAGCGTGTCGAAGGCGTGACCGCTCTGGCCACTGTTGACCACGAAGATGCCGAGCACGAAGAGGACGACCGGTACGCCGTACCACCCCACGGTGTAACCGACCGCGGCCAGCGGGGTGCCGTTGTCCTCCTGCTCCTCCTCGTCGTCATCCGAGCCGAGCAGGTCGTTCTGCCTGTTCTGCAGGAAGTCGCCGCCCATCGGGCGACGCTCGTAGGAACCGGTGCCCTGGAAAGCGCCCGCTGCCCGCCGAGGCGGCCAGGAGGTGTCCTCCTCCACGGCGACACCGCCGGCACCCGCGCCGGGTGCGGCGATCACCGAGGTGGCGCTCAGGGCCAGATTCGACGATCCATCGACCGCGGCTGAACCGCTTGGCCGAAAGGGAGGAAAGTCCGACGTGTCGTAACGGCGGGACTCGCCCTCGGCCAGATCGTTCTGGCGGGACAGCTCTCGGCGCCAGTCGGTCTCACCGTCCTGCCCGGCGCCTCGGTAATCGGCCCCGCGCCGGCCGGCGCGTTCGGCGGCGAGCCAGTCCGCGAGCGGCGGACGGTCGCCGAAGCCGCCTCCCGAGGGCGGCGGAGGATCGTCACGGTCGCCACGGCCACGCCGCGACGAGGTGTCGGTGAGCGGGTCGGGCCAGCGTGCCGACAGGTCGTCGGAGGACTGGCCACCGCCGTACACCGGCTTCTGCTGCCCGGTCCAGGCAGGCCCAGAGGCGGGCGCCGAACTGCCCGCCGGTAACGCGCGAGCCGACCCGAAACCGGGGCGCCGCTGCTGCTCCGGCGGAACGTCGTAGGCCGACGGCTGCTCCGGGATCCCCTGACCGCCGTACGCCGGCCCGCGCTGCGGCTGCTGCTGACGCTCCTGGTCGAGCCAGGAGGTCTCGGCACCGCCACCGTAGGCCGGGCGCTGAGGAGCCTGCCGCTGCTGGCGCTCCTGATCCAGCCAGGACGTCTCGCCGCCGCCGTAGGCCGGGCGCTGCTGAGGGGACTGCCGCTGCTGGCGCTCCTGATCGGCCCAGGACGGCCCGCTGGCCGGTGCGGCCGGCAGTTCTCGGGCGCCGTACACCGGCTGTTGTGGTTGTGCGGAAGGACCCGCCGGAAGCTCTCGCTGACCGCCACCATAGGCAGGCCTCTGCGGCTGGGCCGACGGCCCGGCCGGAAGCTCACGGGCCGCGCTGCCGAAACCACTGCGCTGTTCCGGACGCTGCTGGCCGTAGCCGCCACCGCCCGGAAGCTCACGCTGACCGCTGCCGGAACCGGAATCCTGCCAGCGGGGAGCCTCGGGCTCGTCCCGGTACGCCCGGCGGCGCGGCTCGGGCTCGGCCGGCTCCGACCACTGCGGCGGCATCGGTCCGGGACGGCCGCCCTCACCGGGGTAACCCCCCGACCGGGACCGGGACCGGCCGCCGTCAGGCGGGTAGTCGTCGGGACGTGACCGGCCGACGTCACCCGGGTAACCCTCCGGGTCGACGCCGAGACGGCGGGACTGTCGGCTCTGCCGGGGCTCGGGGGAGAGTTGCCAGGCCTGCGGGCCCAGCGGCTCCTCAGCGGCCTGTGGCGGCTCCTGGGCGCGGCGGCGGCCGGTGGGGTAGCCATCCGCCCGGTACGCCTCCTCAGGGCGGCCACGACGGGCGGAACGGCCCTCGTCGATCGGGGCGCTCCCGGCCGACCAGCCGCCACCGCTGGTGCCTCCGGCCGGGATCGAGCTGCTCGGCAGCGGCCCACCGGGCACACCACCGACCGGCTCGTCACGCCGGGAGCGGCGGGCGGGCGGCTCCGGCGCGTCCTTGACGGCCTCGCGGCGGGCCGCCTCGGCACGCCACGCGAGCACCCGCGGGTCGTCGCCGGCACGGCTCCACTGACCGGTGTCCGGGTCGCGGGTCCAGTTGCTGGTGTCCTGATCGGCGTCCCACGAGGCGGTGTCCTCACGCCAGTTCGTCGGATTGGCGTTGTACCGCTGCTGCCGGTCCGGCTGGGCGCCACGGCGGCCGGGCGCCTCCTGACGGCCCTGGTCAGGGCGTGCCTGCGGGGCACGGGGAGGCTCCGGGCGGGCTGGTTCGGGGCGGGCCTCCTCGGCCTGCCGGCGCCGGTCACGCCGTGACGGTGCCTCGGAACGCATGCCCCAGGCGGGCGGCTCGTCCTGATCGCGGAAGACCGGGATGCTGCCGGTGTCGGTGTGCCCGGCCCAGTTGTCCGACTCCGACCCGCTGGACCAGCCGGTGCCGCCGGACGGTGCCGGATCGGCCTCGGCCGCCCGCCGGCGCCCGACCCGGGTCGGGCGGTCGCCGAACCCCGAGTCACGGCGCCAGGCGGCACGGTCGTCCTCACGGACCAGGTGCCGGGCGTCCTCGGCGGCCGAACGCTGCCAGCCGGGCGCGTCGGTGCGCTCCCAGCGGGTCAGGCCGGTGGTGTTCTCCCCGGGACCGGACCGGCCCGGGTCGGTCCAGGAGGTGCCGGCGGAGGCCGCGGTGGACCAGGTGCCCGTGCCGGTGTCGGCCGCCCGGCGGCGCGACGCGGCCGGTGGCTGCGCCGGGGTCTGCGGCTGCTGCCACGACGGTGTCTGGGTGGACGGTTGCGGCGCGGAGGGCTGCTGCGCCGAGGGTTGCTGCCAGGACGGTGTCTGCTGCGGCTGCTGCCAGGACGGCGTCTGCGCGGCGGGTGCCTGGCCGGGCGTCTGCGTGGACGGCTGCTGCCAGGTCGGCATCTGGGTGGACGGCTGCCGCCACGACGGGGTCTGCTCGACCGGAGTGGTCGCGGCCGGCAGGTCGGGACGGCGCTGCCAGGACGACGACGTGTCCGGATCGTTACGCCGCCAGGACGGCGTCTCGGCGGCCGGCTGCCGCCACGACGGGGTGCCACCGGGCTGCTCCACCGCGGGCGACTGCCGCCACGACGGGACCTCCCGGTCGGCGCCGGTCTCCCACGCGGTGCCGGGGATCGACGGTTTCTCCCGCTCGGCGGCCTCGTCCTCGGCACGCCACGCCTCGGTGGTGGAACGCCAGACGTGTGAGCCGGTGGACGAGCGCCACTCGGTGGTCTGCCGCCAGCGCGCACCGGTGGCCCGCCACTCGGCGGTCTCGGTGCGCCAGCCGACACCGTCGGCCGGGAAGGTCGGACGACCGGTGGTGGTGACCTCCGAAGACCACCTGTTCACCGGCTCGATCGCCTGGCCACCGCCGCTGTAGGGCTCGACCTCGGCCTGCTGGGCCCAGTCGTCGGCACGGCGCTGCCAGGCGAGCGCCTCGTCGCTCGGGGCCAAGCTGCCGGTGTCGGTCAGAGAGGACCAGCGCTGCTCAGGCTCCTCGATCTCCGGTTCCCGGGTGGGCCAAGCACCCGCAGCGCGCCGAGGGCGCGACATGCGGGTCCCGTAGTCCCACTCCCGTTGGTCCACCTGGAAAGGGTGACGTGCCCGAAGCGGAACCGCAACGCCTCAGTGCGACTGCTTGCTCACCCGAGTAGCTATTTCCGCAGATCCTGACTTGTTTCTGCCCTCCACAGGTGGGGACGACGAATCCCCTGCTCGGGTTTGCTGCCTCAGAAGTTGTCCACACCGTGTGCACAGGGCTACCCACAGAGTCACGGGAGATGTCCACAGGTTGTCCCGAGGCTCGTCCACCGCGGCAGTTGGGCAGGTGGCAGCCGGGTTCGTACAGTGGTCCAGCCTCAGATCTTCAGCGAACCCCTGAATCCCGCCCGGGATCCGTCGAAGGGGGAGGCAGTTCGACCTTGAGGCGGCCCTGGCCGAGTGGAGGGGGAAACCGGTGTCGATCACCGACGACGCGAGGCCCGAGTCGCGGCCGCCGTCCCAGCCCGGCGGTGGCGGAGGCAAGGGTGGCGGCGGAGGCAACAAAGGCGGTGGCGGGGGCTTCGAGGGCGGCTTCGACAAGACGCCTCCGCAGGACGTCGCGGCCGAGCAGGGCGTGCTCGGTGGCATGCTGCTGTCCAAGGACGCGATCGCCGACGTCGTCGAGATCCTCAAGGTCAACGACTTCTACCGGCCGATCCACGCGACCGTCTACGACGTCATCCTGGACCTCTACGGCCGTGGCGAGCCGGCCGACGCCCTGACGGTCGCGGCCGCCCTCGCCGATTCCGGCGATCTCCAGCGTGTCGGCGGTGTGCCCTACCTGCACACCCTGATCGAGAGCGTGCCCACCGCGGCGAACGCGTCGTATTACGCCCGGATCGTCTCCGAGCGCGCGATCCTGCGACGTCTGGTCGAGGCCGGCACCAAGATCGTGCAGCTGGGCTACGGCACCGGTGGCAACGGCGGACGTGACGTCGACGACATCGTCGACCTGGCACAGCAGGCCATCTACGAGGTCACTGAGAAACGGGTCAGCGAGGACTTCGCGGCCCTGGGCGACATGCTGCAGCCCACCCTCGACGAGATCGAGGCTGTTGGTGCATCCGGCGGTGTGATGACCGGCATCCCGACCGGCTTCCAAGACCTGGATCGGCTGCTCAACGGCCTGCACGCCGGTCAGCTGATCATCGTGGCCGGTCGTCCCGGTCTCGGTAAGTCGACGGCCAGCATGGACTTCGCCCGCAATGCGGCGATTCAGTACGGCCACGCCAGCGCCATCTTCTCGCTCGAAATGAGCAAGATCGAGATGGTCATGCGCCTGCTCTCCGCCGAGGCGCGCGTGCCGCTGCACACCTTGCGCTCCGGCCAGCTCTCCGACGACGACTGGACCAAACTTGCCCGGCGGATGGGCGAGATCAGCCAAGCGCCGATCTTCGTCGACGACACCCCGAACATGAACTTGATGGAGATCCGGGCGAAGGCGCGTCGCCTCAAGCAACGTCACAACCTGCGCCTGCTGGTCATCGACTATCTCCAGCTGATGTCCTCGCCGAAGAAGACGGAGAGCCGTCAGCAGGAGGTCTCCGAGCTCTCCCGTGGTCTCAAGCTGCTGGCCAAGGAGATCGAGTGCCCGGTCATCGGCGTGAGTCAGCTGAACCGTGGTCCCGAGCAGCGGACCGACAAACGGCCCCAGCTGTCCGACCTGCGTGAGTCCGGCTCCATCGAGCAGGACGCGGACGTCGTGATCCTGCTACATCGCGACGACTACTACGACAAGGAGTCGCCACGCGCCGGCGAGGCCGACTTCATCGTCGCCAAACACCGAAACGGCCCGACCGACACCATCACGGTGGCGGCGCAGCTGCACCTCTCTCGGTTCGTCGACATGGCGATTTGATTTCTTGTACGGGTAGAGGCGCCCACAATCGCTCTCCGAGGTGGACTGGGGCGCGCGCCAGAATCGGTGATTCCGTATTTGTCGTCGAGTTGTCGGGCATTTGTTGCTCAATGCCCCCGTAAAGAGGGCGCAGGACGGGCATTTTGCCGGGTCGCGGGTCGGGAGTGAGAACCGCGGCCCGGCGTGGAAGCGTGAGTTCATGACGATCAGGTGGGGTCGTCGGCCCAGAGATACCGCGGTGCTTTCGGCGAGAGCTCAGCTGAACAAGAAGTGTTGAGCGCTGTCTCGCACGGGGGGACATGCTCGTGGCCCGGGCAGAAGGCAAAAGGATGGTGGTGGCGCCGATCCGGTGCCGTTCTTTCCAGAGTCGGGACGGTCAGGTGTTGTCGACCTGACGATGATTGGTGACGAGCTGTTCGATCTGTCGGGATTTGCCGGCCGAGGCATGCTGAACGGTTTCCACGATGACGCGGGCGAGAGTTTCGACCGGCCATTCGCGGCATGCGTCCTGATTGAGGCGGAGATCGACGAGCTGGCCGTCAGCATCCACAGTGGCCCGGACCTCACCGGTCTCGGACTCGGCGCTGACCTGCAGGGTCGCGACGCTGCGCTGCAGCTCGTCCACTCCGGAGCGGAGCTCCTCGTATCGACCGTAGGTGTCCTCCAGATCGGTGCGCAGGTTGGGGTCGGCCGCACGATCGGCAGTTTCAGTCACGGTTCTTCCTCCGTTCGCCGCGACAGGGGGGCGGACGTGAGAATACCCAAGATCAGCGACGTTGCGTATTCCGGTAACTTCGTAACGCACACGAAAAGAGAGACTTATCGAAATAGCTCACTTTTAAGTGACGATACGACTCCAACTTGTGACTACCTAGGGTGAGCAATTGCACTCCGGCAAATCACGGCTTGCGGAGAAGTCTGCGAATCGCCACAGGTAGACCGGGCACTGTGGAGCGGTGAGTCGAACGGTGACATGACTCTGCGTACGCGCGGGAGAGGGCTTGGCGGCGGAAAATTATCGGCCCGGTTCGACGCCGGCCAGCCGGAACCCCTCCTGAAGCGGGCCGCCCGTCCGGTCGAGAACGGCCAGCACCACGGCCACTAGCGGCTCCCGGTCGCCGTCCGCGATCACGGCCCGCTGAGCCTCCGCTAGCTGTGCCGGTAGATCGGGGTCGACCTCGGCCAAGCGGCGGGGCAGCCACTTGCCTCGTGCCGACCAGCGATTCCCGGAAAGCAGGAGCAGGTCAGAGGCGGCCAGCACGAGAGTCGCTGCCAGGAACGAGATCTCCACCGGGTCGGAGCCGCCGCGCAGGTCGTCGAGCAGGTCCGTGACCAGGTAACGCTGAACGGCGAGTTGATCCGCGCCCGGCACCGGCGGCCCGGCGGCGAGCAACGCGGCAGCCTCGGTCTGGTAGGTCTCGGCCACACCGTCGACGCTGATCAGAGGGATTCCCTCGGCGACCATCCGCAGCAGAGGAGTGCGGCGGCCCGAGACGTTCTGCCGCCAGTAGTGCCGAAGTGAGGCCGGCGTGTAGACGAACCACTCGACGAGCTGGCCGGAATGTCGGAGCGTCTCCCGGAACGAGGCCGGCTCCCCGTCCATCACGACCACGATGTCCAGATCGGACCAGGGTGTCCGGCGGGCGGTCGGCGCACTTCCGCCGAGAAACGCGGCATGTGCCTGGGGGAAACGTTCCCCGACAAGCCGAGTGGCCACCTCAACCGGATCGTCCAACACGTCACACACCGTCTCACATAACCCAAACACGGCACACCAGTCCACGCCGCCGCGGCATCCGGCCCATCAAGATCGCCGGTGCGGGGTGCGGGGTACGGGGTGCGGGGTGCGGGGTGCGGGGTGCGGGGTGCGGGGTGCGGGGTGCGGGGTGCGGGGTGCGGGGTGCGGGGTGCGGGGTGCGGGGTGCGGGGTGCGGGGTGCGGGG
>NZ_JBHSBL010000013.1:206957-215779 GCF_042650585.1 Actinoplanes subglobosus | reverse complement strand
GATCTGGCCGGCCCACGACCCGGCCGCCGTCACCGTGTCGTGGGCCAGGACCACGGGAACGGTGAGCCGCCGCAGGCACACGTGCCCGTCCGCCGGCAGAGCCACCTCGTGCAGGGCCCGGTCGAGTTCGGACTCGGCGGCCCGGCCGATCTGTTCCGCGAAGCGCGCCGCCTCGCCGAGGTACCGCAGGTGCAGCCGGTCCACGGTCAGATCCACCATGGCTCAGCCGACCCGGGCGGTGCGGTCGAGGCGGGCGGCCTCCACGGGGATGCCCGATCCGGAGCCGCCGAGGACCGTTCCGGCGGTCACCGCGGAGGCGCCCACCACCAGCGGTGACATGGTCCCGGTCGGGCCGACCAGCGAGGTCAGGCCGACGTGCAGGGCGGAACCGGCGCGCATGCCGGCGTCGACCGTGCACAGGTCGTAGTCGGTGTGTGCCGGGCGTTCGGTGTCCAGGACGTGACGGACCGCCGCCTCCTGTTCGCCGGTCAGCGGCTGCGGCACGACGACCGTGAACCGGTGTGCCGAACCGTCGGGGGCGTCCGGGTCACCGCCGCCGACCCGGAAACCGAGGCCGGCCACCGGTGTGCTGCCGGAGAGCCCGCGCAGCCGGAAGTGTTCGACGATGATCGGCTCGCGGCCCAGGTACAGCTCCAGGAAGCGGGTGAGCGAGCCGACCGTGCCGCGGCGGCGGTAGAGGGCGACGATCTCGGCCAGCAGGCGGCGCCGGGCGTGTTCCGGCCAGCGGTCGTCGAGGACCAGTCCGGTGAACGACGCCAGCCACGGCAGCGCCTCGACCGGGGTGGCGGCCGGGTCGACCAGGATGTCCCGGCGGGCGGCGCGCTGGTCCAGGTCGTACAGCAGGCTGTCGAACATGGCCAGGTAGCGGTGCAGGAAGGTGCCGTCGTCGAACACGGCGGGCAGACGGCGTACCAGATCGTGGGCCTGATGTTCGGCGCGCAGCGCGCGGATCGACGGGGTGCGGCCGCCGTCGCCGGTCAGGTGCAGGCGCACCCACAGGTAGCGGCCGGGCGGGGCCTGCACCGGCGCCTCGAAGACGTCGACCGGGTCGCCGGCGGCGGGCCGCCACCAAGGGGTCGGCGCGTCCCGGCGGCGGTGCAGCGCGCCCGTCGCGGCGGGCAGCAGACCGTCCGGCGGCAGCGCCGGCGTGGTTCCGTGACCGGGGGTGCAGGCGGCCGGATCGGCGGGTGATGCCGGCAGGGCGGTGTCGAAGTCGTCGTCGCTGGTGACGGTCGCGATCCGGCAGTCGGTGCCGGGCGGCAGGCAGGCGTCCAGGACGAGGCGTCCCCACTGGTTGCCGGGACGTCCCGAGTCCAGCCGGTAGGTGACGCAGGTGCCCTCCTTGACGTAGCGCACCCGGCCCCGCGCGGCCAGCCGGAACCCGGCCGCGGTCCAGTAGCCGATCCGCCCGCCCTCGGTGGCCACGATGCCCGAGCCGTCGTATCCGGCCGCGTCCAGCGGCAGCGTGCGGGTCCAGCCGCCGGCCGTGGGGACGTGCCGCCGCAGGATCGCGGCCCGCCCGGCGCAGGGGGCGACGACGACCGCGCCGGTCGCGTCGACAGTGATGTCGGAGGCGCCGCCCAGTTCCTCGGCGTCGCGGCCCGGCGCCACGAGCCACGCGGTCCCGTCGGGCGCGTGCCAGAGCACGACCGACGTGCCGTCCGGCAGCACCGTCACCCGTGACGGCTGGGAGGCCGGTGGCAGGCCGTCCGTGGGGAGCGGGCTCACCGTGGGTTCGGTGGTGGCGGTCAGGCGGAGCAGGGCGGCCGGTTCGCGCAGGACCGCGTGGACGGTCCGGCCGTGGGCGGCCAGGCCCATCGGGACGCCGGGGGTCAGGATCGTGCGCAGCGTGCGACGGCTCCACAGATCGAGGACGGCGATCCAGCGGCGGCCCCGGTCGGCCAGGAACAGGCGGTCGTCGGCGTCGATCGCGATCCCGGTGGCGTCGACCAGCGCCGGTTCGGGGCGCGGCACGAAGTCCGGGCCCGGTGGGGGCGCCGGATCGCGGCCGACGATCTCCACGGGCGTGCCGAGGCGGGCGTAGTCGAGACCGCCGCGGGTCGGCCCGACGGCGAGGCGGTGCACCGCGTGTGCGGACAGCCGGTGGACGCGGCACAGCCGGTCCACGGCCAGACCGCGGGCCAGGCAGGCGGCGCCGGGCTGCGGGCCCGGGTCGGCCGGTTCGGTCCACGACAGGGTCAGTGCGCCGGGCGCTCCGTCGACCGCCGTCCCCTGGTGCCAGGCGCGGGACCACTGGTCGCAGGTGGCGATCAGGGAGGTGGGGCGGGGTGCGGCCATCAGCACACCTCCCGCGGTGCGCGGACCGGCACGGGCGGGCCGGGCGGGCCGGGCGGTGCGGGTGCCTCGCCGGGTGCCGCCGGATCGCCCGCGGCCACGGTGATCGCGGTGAGTTCCGGTACCTCCCAGGCGGCCAGTTCGACCCGGGCCCGGTCCGGTTCCTCCCACGCGTCGCCGGTCCACCGCGCCACCCGCAGGCCGGTCAGGAACTCCAGGCCCTCCACCTGGAGTGCCGCCGCCTCCAGTTCGGGACCGAACACGGCCCGCCCGAGCGGCCACCCGCGGCCCTCCGGCCCGTACGGTGGGACCGGTGACAGGTACTGGCGCAGGACCAGCTCCACCCAGGCGCGGACGCCCTCGATGCCGTAGCCGGGCTTGACCGCGATGCCCACGCTGACGGCGACGGCACGGTAGACGGGCGGGATCACGTACAGCTCGGTGGTGATCAGCCGCCGTTCGTCGAGCCACCGGCAGACCGCGTCCAGGGTGTCCCGGTCGGGCAGCGGAGCGGCCGGGCGCGCCGGGTCGGCGGCCGGCCACACCACCACTGACACCGCCCCGGGGGTGACCTGATCGGGCCGCCGCGGGTCGACGAGGGGCAGCGTCTCGGCCCGGATCACACCTGCCCCGGGGGTCTGTTCGGCCAGTTCACGGAAGTCCGACGCGGTGACCGCCCGGTCGTGGCGGCGGAACTCCTCCGGGATCCGGTCGACGGCCGCGGCCAGCGACTCGGCGTCGGCGCCGCCCCGGCACGGCAGCGGGTTGGTGACGGTCAGCCCGGCCGCGGGTACCACCGGCCGGGCCACGGTGATCGCGCCGGGCCCGACGTTGCCGGCCGCGCCGCCGCCGTACCGGTAGTGGCCGGCGCGGATGCGTTCGCCGATCTGCGGCGGGCGCCCGCGGCGGCCGTCACCGAAGCGGACCACCCCGGCCTCCCGGTCCACGGTGAACACCCGGTCGTCGACCCCGGCCGCCCGCAGGTCGTCGGCCTGCGTCCACGGCACCCACCGCCCGGCGCCCTGTTCCTCGACGTCCACGGCCACGTCGCCGAGCACGCCGGGATGCACGAGCCGGTACTCCTGGCCGGGTTCGCCGGTGCCGGTGCCGAGGAACTCCGCGACGGCGGTGGCGGCCTGCTCGACCGGTGCCGCGTTCGCGCCGACCCACTCGACGGCCGGGAGCGGGGCACCGCCCGGCCGGTACGCGCGGAGCCAGGCCAGGGCCACCGGGATGAGCTCGTCGTCCTCGATCAGTGGCGGCTGGTCGCCGGAGCCGGTGGCGTCCGGGTCGGCGGGCAGGTAGACGCCGATGTCGGAGAGGTCGGCGGGCATCCGCAGCGTCACCACACCGGCCCTGGTCAGGGCGCCGGTGGTGTCCGCGTCGACGGTCAGCGGCCGCCAGACGGGATCGGCGCCGGCGTCGCCGGTCACGGGGGTCGTGGTGGCGATCTGCCATTGCACGGCGGCGGCTTCGTCCGTACCACCGTCGTCGAAACGTGCCGGAACGATGCCGAGAGTGACCGGAGATCCGGCGAAAGCCGGCGTGATCTTCGCCGTGAGCAGCACGTAGAGGCGGCCGTCGATGGAGTTCGAGGGGTCGAGGACGTCGCCGGCGGCGCGTTGCGGGTCGGCCGCGCCGAACAGGGTCCGGTAGCGGGCGGCCTCGTCGACGCTCGCGCCGGCGGCCGCGCTCGCCCGGGCCAGGTACTCGGCGGTGTCCTCGTCGAGCTCGTCGTCGTGGCGGGCGCGGATCGCGGCCCGTGCCTCCAGTGGCCAGGCGGTCACCTCGGTGCCGGTGCGGAACTCGACCTTGCCGGCCAGCACCCGGGTGCCGCCGGGGACGAGGATCCCGCCGGGCGAGGTGGTGCCGAACGCGACGGTCCCGGAGGCGGGCACGGCCGGCCGGACACCGATGTCCAGCAGCCGCAGGAAGGCCAGCCTGGTCGCGTCGGGGATCTGGTTGAACCGGAACAGCAGGTTCTCGCCGAGGAACGCGAACAGCTCGACCAGGGTGATGCCGGGATCACTGGGATGGTGGTCGGTCCACTCCGGCGCGTAGACCGGGATCCGGGCCACCAGCTCGTCGCGCAGCTGGGCGTAGGAACGGTCGTCGAGGATCGGGCTGTGCAGCGCCACCTAGCCCTCCAGGGAGAACGGGAAGACGAGCAGGCCGGCGCTGGCGTCGCGGGCGTGTTCGTAACGGACGGTCAGCAGCACCAGGGCCGGGTCGTCGCCGGTCATCGCGGTCACCTCACGCAGCCGGACCCGCGGCTCCCACGTCTCGATCGCGGTGGTGACCTGCCGGACCAGCCGGGCCCTGGTGGCGACCGTGTTGGGTTCGCCGAGGAACCGGCGCAGCCCGCAGCCGAACCGGGGCCGCATCACCCGCTCGCCCGGCTCGGTGAGCAGGATCAGCAGGATCGCCTCGCGGACCTTCTCGGCGCCGGAGCGGTAGCCGAGGTCGCCGGTGACCGGGCGGGGCCGGACCGGGAAGGCCCAGCCGGAGCCGAGCCGGGCGGGGGAGACGGTCACGGGTGCACCACCTCGTCCCGGCGTACCGGTGTGGTGAAGACCGGGTCGGTGCCGAAGACGGGGAACGGCTCGCCCGCCTCGACGCCGAAACCCTCACCGGCGAGCAGCTCGCACATCGGGTCGTTGGTGTACCGGTCGGTGAGTTTCGTGCCGAGGCCCGGCTGACGGATGTTCAGGCCGCCACGCAGCGCACCCTCCAGCGCCGCCTGGTCGACACCGGGCGTCAGGTCGATGTCGACGTCCACCTTCAGTGACGCCTGGATGCCGCCGGGCACCACGTCCAGCTCGGCGTTGAGGTCGGCCTCCAGGTCGGCGCTGGGCGGGATGCAGAACTTCAGCTTCAACATCCAGAACAGCCCGAAGATCAAGGTCAGGATCGGCAGGAAGATCTTGAGTACGAACATCGCGACGATCGTGATCAGCGGGATGCCGAAGAAGCAGATCTCCTCCGGGCCGGTGCGCTGCCCACCGCTGGTCGGGACCGTGCCGTCCTCGGCGAAGTCGAACGACGACCCGGCCGGGGTGCTCACCTTCACCGACGGGCGCGCGTTGCTGGCCTCCAGGTGGGCGAAGTCCGGCATCCGCAACTCGACCGGCCGCTGGGCGCAGCCGTCCGGGTCGTGGAAGGACGCCAGACGGTACGGCTCCGACGGCGCCGACCACACCAGCGGGCCGGGGCAGCCGCAGTCGCAGCGCATCCGGGCGAACACGCGGATCTCGTAGGTGGCGAGCTCACCGAAACGGGCGCTGCCGTCCCGGGCCACCTCGGCGCTGGCGGCGGGGACCGTACCCCAGAAGATCGTGCCCTGCCGGGCCGCATGGTCGGGATCGTCGGCCGGCGGGGTCAGCAGCCGCAACGGATAGCGGCGTTCGACGAGCTCGTCGGGTTCGTCGGCGATCGGCACCCACTGCCCGAAGTTGCCGTCGCCGCTGGGCACCCACGCCTCGGTCCGCCGGTCCACCCCCACCGACGACGCCCACACCCGCAGCTCCCGCCGCGCCGACTCCAGCGTCCGGCGTGCCGCGGCCGCCGCCGCGACCGGATCACGGACGGCGTCGCGGGCCCCGCCGAACGGATGCAGCCGCCGCGCCCGGTCGCGGGCCGCGGCGGCCGCGCTCCGGGTCTGATCGGCCTTCGCGGCGGCGACGGCGGCCAGCAGGCCGGCGGCCTTGCCCTCCTGGCCGGCCGGGATCGCGGCCCGCTGCCGGCGCACCACGAAACCGGCCTCGGCCACGCACGCCGGGTCGACGCGCGGGAAACCCGGCTCGTCGCAGTGCAGGCCCGCCGCGACCACGTAGTGCCGCTGGTGCGCCACCGGGAACAGCTTGCGCACACCGGTCGGGACCAGCCGGGTGGTGGCCAGGAACCGCCGCCGCTTGCGGGTGTCGCCGGGCAGCGGCACGTGCGGGATCGCCTCCACCCGCTGGAACTCGTCGACGTCGCCGAACACCACCGAGCGCTGCGGGTCGGCGAGGAAGTCGGTCACGTACGAGGTGGAGGTGTACTTGTGCAGCGCCGGGCGGCCCGCGCCGGCCTTGCGGTCCGGGTCGCCGCCGTCGCGGAGTTCCCACCGGTACCAGGGCGCCACCAGCCGCCAGTGGTGGGGCTTCGCGGCGCTCACCAGACGTTCCCGACGCCGGGGGTGTACGTCCCGGAGACGATGCCGCCGCCGGTCGCGATCAGGGTGTCGCAGGTGATCGAGCCGTTGAAGGTGCTCATGTCGGCGTTGACGGTGACGGCCGCGGCGGACACGGTGACGGTCGCCGCGGCGTCGATGGTGACTCCGCCGTTCGCGTCGAGGGTCACGGTGGCCCCGGCGGCCGGAACGATGGTGATCGTCCCGGCGGCGTCGTCGAGGTCCAGCCGGTGCACCGGCCCGTCCGGCCCGGCCACCGACAGCCGCACCGCGACCGCGCCGGGGGTGTCGTCGAACTCCAGGCGGGTGCCCGACCGGGTCCGCAGCACCCGCAGATCGTTGGCGTCGGTCGGCTCGTCCGGCATGGCCGCCGTGCCGTTCCAGGTGCCGCCGAGCACGTACGGCCGGTCCGGATAGCCGGCCTGGAAACCGACGACCACCGTCGAACCGACCTCCGGCAGGATCCGCAGGCCCTGATCGGCGCCCGCGTACGGGCTGATCACGGTGGCCCACGCGGTGACCGGGCCGCCGCCGTCGGAGCGGGGCAGCCAGTCCAGGCTCACCTGGATGCGCTGCCGTTTCTCCGGGTCGCCCGCCAGGTGCTCGACGGTCGCCGGGAACAGGCCGTACCAGCGGTCGGCGGTCACGTCCTCACCTCCGGGCGTTCGGCGCGGAACGCGGTGCGGTAGCCGATCGACGGGTCGTAGCTGTGCCGGCAGTGCACCACCCGGTAGCCGTCGCCCTCGAACGGCCGGCCCACCCGCCGCAGGTCCAGATGGGCGCCGGGGACCAGGTCGGGGGTGCCGGAGGTGGTGCCGTCGACGGTCACGAAACCGCGGGCGCGGCGCAGCATCTCGGCCCGGGCGTACGCCTCGGCCGTGCCGGCGGCCGGCGTGTCCCGCCGCGACCGGGTCAGGTGCGGGCCCCGGAAGACCTTCGCCGCAATGGAGGGGCCGGTCCGCCCACCGGTCGCCTCGGCCGCCACCACGTCCTGGCCGGCGGTCTCGTCGACCCCGGCGGCCGTATCGTCGTCCCAGCCCAGCATCCGCACGTCGGCCCGCTGGTGCGCCAGATCGGCCCGGCAGTGCACCTCGATCAGCTCGTTGCCCTGCACCAGCCGTAGATTCGCGCCGGGCCGCTTGTCGCGGGTCGCGAAGTGCAGCGTGCCGGCCGCGTCGGCCCACAGTTCGGCGCCGACCCGCCGGGCCCGCTCACGCAGGAACGCCAGGTCGGACTGATCCCACTGCTGCACCAGCGGATAGGTGGGCCCGGTCGCGTCGGCCGCCGTGGTCATCCCGTGCCGCCCGGCGACCGCCTCGGCCAGCGCGGCGTCGGTGACGTTCTCGTAGGAGACCGTCGTGTGGGCGAGCCGCAGCCGCATCAGGGCGTCCTCGGCGAACACCGTCACGAACGGCGCCGCGCCCTCGGCGAACGAGACCTCCAGGCCGGAGACCGTACCGGTGAAGATCTGCCGCTCGCCGCCGTCCGGGCCGATCGTCACGGTCAGTTCGGTGCCGAAATCGACCGGGTCGCCGTCCAGGTAGGAGAACGTCTCCGCGGAGCCGTCGCTGTCCGGACCGACCGGGTGAAAGTGCGCGACCAGGGTCCGCAGGCCGAGCGCCCCCTCCTCGATGTCGAGACGCAGCAGGTCACGGCCGAGACGGCCGTCGGCGCGGCCGCCCGCGGTGAAGACCGGGGCGTGCGAGGAGTAGGGGTGGACGTCAGTCATGACCACCGTCCGGTTCGTCGTCGGTGCGGCGGCTGTCGCGGCCGATCCGGTCCAACGCGGCGCGGAGCCGTTGCCGTTCCTCCCAGACATTTCCGGAGGTACGAACCTCCGGCTCGCCTTCTGTGACGACCTCGGAGGTCAGCTCGCCGACGTGAACGGTCATCGCCGGCACCCACAGCCTCGTGCCGGGGCCGTCCGTCGGCTACCCGGTGTGGTCGCCGCGACCGTTCGACCGCAGCCTCGGGTTGTCTGGCGGCAGCCGCAACCGCCTGGGGGTGTGGCTGCCGCCGTGGCCGGGACGCGGGGGCCGATCACCACCCAGCCGCCGGTGCCCGCGGCGGCGCCGGACGGCACGACCCGGTCGCGTAGTGGCACGCCCCGGCCGAAACTCGCGGCTCGTGGGTCGGCCCTCGGCGGCGCCGGCCGGGGTGCGGCGGGTGCCGGGCCCAGTGTTCGTGCCGTCGGGGCAGCCGACAGGGGCGCCCGTGAGTCCGTGCCGGGTGGCGCGGCGGCCTTCGGTGCAACGGCGAACGCGGCCCGGGCCCGATCGGCCCCGGCGGTCGCGGCGCCGGCGGCCAGGCTCTCGGCGGCGGTGATCGGGCCGCC
>NZ_JBHSBL010000013.1:193193-206913 GCF_042650585.1 Actinoplanes subglobosus | reverse complement strand
GAGCCAACCCGGCGCCACCGCCATTACCACCGCCACCGCCACCGCCTCCGCCGGCGTCCAGGCCGAGTGACACGCCGGCCGACACGTCGAGTTCGGCGGCGAAACCCAGCGACACCCCGATCCCCGCCGACAGCGACATCGAGGCCGAGAAGTCGACGGCCAGGCCCGCGGACAGCGAGAGCGGATCGTCGAGCAGCCCGGCGATGGCGCGCCACGCGGACGGGTCGGCGCCGTTGCGGGCGAGGAAGTCGGCGGCCGACTCACCGTCGAGGGCTTCGGCCGTACGATCGCCGCGGGTTTGATTGTCGGGGCCGGCGGCCGTGCCCGGCTCGCCCGACGGTGCGGCACCGGTGTCCGGGTTGGCGCCCGGCCCGGTCTCCAGCGCCTCGAACTTGCGGTCCTGCTGTCTGATGTCGATCGACACGGCCGACCGCAGTGGCACACCCTGCCCGGAGAAGAGGGTCAGATCCTCGGACATGCTGGTCATCACGCCGCCGACGATGATCGTCCCCCAGCGGAACTGGACCCGCGGCGGCGCCTGTTTGGAGCCGCTGCCGCCGGGCAGGATGAACCGGGCCACCGCGCTGGTACGGCCGCGGACGTCGACGGGTTCGGCGGTGGTGCCCTCGTCTGCGGTGTCGAATTCCAGCTGCACCGACAGGGTGGTGCTGGCCGACCCGTTGTACTGCTGCACCTGACGCCCGCGTGACCCGGCGCCGTCGGTGCTGTTGGACATCTGCACCTTCAGCGACGTCGGGTTGAACTGCACCGGGACGGCACTGTCCGCCACCACCTCGCCGGCCTTGTCGAGTTCCTCCAGGACGGCCTTCTCCAACGTCGTCACGCGGTGCCCTCCAGCCGTAGGCCCTGGTGTGCCAGGGTCATCTCCTCCATGGCGATCTCGCCGGTACGGCCGTTGAGTTGCGGGCCGACCAGTTTGACCGGGACCGCGGCGAGGAACCGCCAGGCGGCCATCGGACGCCCCTGCTGGTCCTGCACGGTGACGGTGCCGTCGTAACGGCGGACCGGCCGTATCCCGGCGACGATGTCCTGGAACCACTGCCACAGCTCCGGGGTGGCGTCACCGCCGGCCGGCCCGAACATGCCCCGTTTGCAGACCAGCGGCGAGTACTTGGCGCGGCCGATGCGGCGGACGACACCGTCGTTGCGGCCACCCTCCTCGTAGTCCTTCACGTCCATCTCGACGTCGAGGCCGGTGACCTCCTGGAAGCCGCCGTCGCCGAGCCGTTGCGGCCCGTCGCCGGACACCCGGTTGAAGGTCACCGCGAAACGGAAGGCGGTGAGCGCCACGTCAGTCACGCCGCACAGCCTCAGCCGGAGCCGTCACCACACCGTCACGGGATCTGATAGGTGCCGGACAACTGCGGGTTGCCGTGTGTCCCCGTGATGAAGCGCACGCCGTTCCAGAAGCCCTGCATCTGTTGCGGCAGCACCGCGGACAGGTCCTGTAGCGCCTGCGGGATGCTCTGGCCGGACTGGCGGATGTCCACCACGAGGTAGGACGGCACGTTGAGGGGCAGGTGCGCTATTCGTCCGCCGTGCTGCGTCTCGATCCGCTCGAGGGTCTCCTTCTTCCGGAACTGCGAGGCCACCGACTCGCCCAGGTAGACGGTCTTCAACTCCATGGCCTCGTCCTGGCCGGTGGCGGTCCGCCGGCCGTAGATGTCCGGCCAGGTGACGTCCCTCAGCTTCCTGCCCTCCCGTCCCCTGTTCAGCGGCCTGCGGTTCTTGAATCCGGGTTCGGAGAGCAGATCGCCGGTGGTGGGGTGACGCATCCGCTCGAAGCCTGATGCGGGCAGGTCGAGGATCTGTTCGAGTTGCGGCTGCGACGTCTTGGTCTCGGACCACGACTCGGTCGGCAACTGCCGCTGGGGTGCGGCGAGGGCGTCGGCGGCCATCTCGCCGAGCAGCGCACGGTTCGGCGAACCGATCGGCTGCCGCAGCACGGCTTCCACCCAGGGGGTGTCCACCTGTTTCAGCATGGCGCTGAGCGCGGCCGGTGAGGGGGTGAGGGCGAGCGCGTCCGGAAGCAGGGCCGGATCGAGCGTCAGGATCCGGCCGAGCTCCCTGGTGCCGAGGCCGGCCAGCTCGGTGATCCGGGCGGTCGGCAGAGAGGCGACGTGGGCGGCCTCCCGCGGTGTCCGGCCGGTTCCGGCCAGGCGGCTGACCACCGCCTCGGCGTCTGGCGCGGACAGGCCTCGGGTGGTCAGGCTGGTGCGGAGCCCGTTCCAGTCGGGTCCGGCGACCGGGTTGTCCAGCACGTCGGCCAGGGCGGTCCCGGCCGAGGCCATGCGCCGGGCCCGGTAGCCGCGGACGAAGGCGACGAACGACGGGCTGGCGTCCGCACCGAGGATGCCTTGCAGCGCGCCGACCATCTCGTCGTGGTTGCCGGTGCGGCCGAATCCGAGCTCGAAGAGTGCCACGTCGAGGTCCCGGACCGGGCCGGCCGGCAGGGTGGCCGCGGCCCTGCCCTCCATTCCGGACCGCTGCCACAGCCGGCGCAGCATGTAGGCCGAGGAGTGGTCCTCGGCCGTCGGCACGGTGGTGGCGGTCGCCGCGGTGGTCGAGAAGAAGATGGCGGGCCGCTGCTGCGCGGCGCGGTGGGTGGCGAAGTCCGGAGCGCCGGAACCGGGGTAGCTGCGTACGGTCTCCAGGAGCTCACGCAGTTCGACCCCGGCGAGCAGGCTGGTGTCGGCCGCGGAGAGGTCGGTGTGGAGGTAGACCGTCGCGGTGTAGCCGCCCTTGCCGTTCTCCTTGACGGCCAGCCGGGCGTCACCAGGCCGGTCGTGCGGCGCGCTGGGTGCCGAGACCCCGATGTTGGGGTATTGGAGGAACACGATGTCGACAGTGACTTTGCCGCCGCCGGGCAGGGTCACGACCAGGGTGCCGGTGGCCGTCGCCGCGTTGAAGCGGTATTTGGCCGTCGGCGGCAGCGGCACCGAGATCGGGCGCAGCGCCTGTTTGAAGTTCGTCGGGGACAGGGGAGTGTCCTGCCGTTTGGTGATGCCTTTCCCGTAGGCGCTGGCCAGGGTGGCCGCCTCGCCGGGTGCGGCCATCCGCTGGTGCACCTCGCCCAGCAGCCGGACCAGGACGGTGTCGTCGAGCCCCGCCAGCTGCTGCGGGGTGAGGCCGAGGTTGCGCAGTTCGATCTGGATCAGCGCCTTGTTGAACGGGTCGAGTTCCACCTTCTCGCCCCGGGCGGCACGTGCGTCGATCACGCCGGGCTGCCGGCGGCCGGCGACCATGCGGCCGAACAGGTCGCGGTTGCTGCCGACCAGCAGCAGGCCCCGGACGGCCAGCATGCCGATGGTCTGCAGCATGCGCCGTTCGCGTTCGCTCTCCGGGATGCTCTCGTCGTGTGCCATGTCCTGCAGCTGGGACAGCGCCGACGCGGTGACCTCGACGAACGTTCCGGCGTCGATGGCCGCTGAGGCGATGACCAGGCGCTGGCCGACCCGGATCTGCCGCAGTGTGGCGATCTCGGCGCTTCCGGCCTGGATCGCCTTGCCCGCCGACCGGGCCAGCATGGTTCCGCGCAGTCCGAGGACGCTGGCGAGGATGCCGAGGGCCTCGATCGCGTTGCGTTCGCTCAGCAGCGGCCGCCCGAGGGAGAGGTTGCGGTAGATCTCGTAGCCGCCGAGCAGGATGCCGCCGACCATGCCGGCCATCGCGACGCCGCCCGCCGCGCCGTAGAGCAGGGCGTAGGCGCCGGCCTTACTGGTGGGTTCGGGCAGCAGGAGCAGGATGACACCGACGATGAGCCCGACCACGGACAGGATGCTGGAGGCCCATTCCCGCAGTGTCTTGGCGGTCGTGGTGGTGCTGAACCCGCCGGTGATGCCCCATCGGTCGAAGCGGTAGGCGACCTGGCCGCCGGTGGGGAAGTCGTTGTTGGCGCCCCAGTCGGCGAGGGCCGCGCGCATGGCCGCGGCCTGGCTGCCGCCGACACCTCTGCGGGGCAGGATCTCGCTGGTGGTGGCGTCGATCAGGACGGCTTCCCAGTCGTCGCCGACGGCCCTGACCCGGACGTAGACGGCCAGCGGCTGGGCGCCGCCGATGTCGGGGTGGGCGTAGGCGCAGGGGACCGGGGTGACGTAGGTGGCGTCGGTGCGGAACTCGGCGTCGGTGGCGGGGAACGGCAGCATCGCGGCGGCCGTGCCGAGGTTCTTCTGGACGGCCGACCGGTGTTCGGTGAGGCGTTCCTTCTGGGCGGCCAGTTCGCGCGGGGCCAGGGTGCCGCCCTCGATGGCCTGGGTGGTCGCGGTGATCTGCTGGTCGAGGTCGCCCATGAAGTCGCCGAACGCCCGGGGCGGCTGGGCGCTGCCACGGGCCAGCTGTTCACCTGCCATCGTGGCCACGTCGACCACCTGGACCGGGCGGGTACCGACCAGGAACCCGCCCGCGGCGCGGTGTTCGAGCACGGTCCGGGTGTCCGGGAGGTTGCCCGCCTTCTCGTAACGTTCCTCGGCCTCGGTGGCGGTTCCGGGTTGGATCACCACGTAGACGACGTGGTCGCCGGTGCCGCGGAACCGGTGCTCGTAGACGGTGTTCTGCTCGTCGGGCAGGCGGCGGCCCTCGCGGCCGGCGGCGAGCCGTTGCAGGGCGGCCTGGTCCAGGGTCTTGCCTGGATCGGAGACCGCCCAGGCGATCCGGTAGCCGTGACCGGTGCTCCAGCCCAGCGGCGGCGCCCAGGAGAGCTGGAACGGGACGGTCGCACCCTGGAGCACGAGATCCTTCTGCGGGGTGGCGGCCGGTTGCGGCCCGGTCGCCGGCGGCGGGGCGGCGGAGAGGATCCGGGGCGAGTCGATGGTGCTGGTGGCCGGGGGCACGTCGACGATCTCGAACCAGGGGGCGACGATGGTGGACTCCGGGCGTGCCTGGCTGCCGGTGTAGACCTGCACCAGGACCCGGACCGGGGGCAGCGCCACCCCACTGCCACGTCGTACGAGGCGGGCGTTGTGGTCGTACCCCGCCCAGAATCTGTCGTTGAGGGTCTTCTCGAAGAGCGTGCCGGGGGTGCCGTCCGGAACGGCGTCGGACAGTCCCTCGACCTCCAGCATCCAGGCGGTCCGGACGTCGGTGTGCTGTGGCATCCAGTCGAGCAGGAGCCGCAGCTGGCGGCGTTCGCCGAAGGGCACCCGGGTGGGTTCGGTGCCGTCGATGCGGCCGGTCACCTTCAGCAGGTCCTCGCCGGCCTGGATCTTCCGGAGCATCGCGATCATGTCGAGGCGGATGCCGGCCGCCCGGAGCCGTTGCACCTCGGCCATCAGTTCCTTCTGGATCTCGCCGATCCGCTGGGCGGTGGCCGGTGTCATGTCGCCGGCCGAGATCCGGTCGAGTTCGGCCTGGAGCTGCCGGATGCGGTCGGCGGCGCCGGTGACCTCGGTTCGCGCCGCGCCGCGCCAGTCGAACTCCGGCCCGGAGCCGCCGCATCGTTGCAGGCGTAGTCCGCCGCCGGCGCCGGCCGGTGGGCGTGGGCGCC
Source organism: Actinoplanes subglobosus (assembly GCF_042650585.1). Taxonomy (NCBI): domain Bacteria; kingdom Bacillati; phylum Actinomycetota; class Actinomycetes; order Micromonosporales; family Micromonosporaceae; genus Actinoplanes; species Actinoplanes subglobosus. The sequence goes on along the minus strand of NZ_JBHSBL010000013.1, from coordinate 201,410 downwards.
CGGTGAGGAATCCGGCGGCGCCGAGGTCGGCCTCGTGTTCGGCGCCGGGCCCTGCTGGTCCGGTGCCGCGCTGCTGGGCGACGTGGGCGGCCTCGTGGGCCAGCAGTGCGTCACCGAACGGCGTGCCCGGCTGCCAGGTGCCGGCGGCGAACGCGATGTGGTCGCCGACGGTGAGGGCATGGGCGTGTTCCTCGCCGGTGACGGCCGCGGCCTCCGGGCCGGTGTGCACCCGGACGTCGCCGAGCGGGGTGCCGACCGCACGTTCCAGCCGGGACCGTTGCGTGCCCGGCAGCGGCTGCCCGGTGGTCAGCCGGGCCAGCACGCCACCCGGAGCCGTGCCCCGGCCCGGGCCGCCGCCGTCCGCCTTGCGCTGCGTGCCGGCGGAACCGCCCAGCCCCAGCCATCGGGCCAGTGCCGACGGGGGCTCGGGCAGCCAGGTGGGCAGGGGAGGCATCGTGCCGGTCCGCCGCCACTGCCGGACCGCCTCCCGGGCGGCCGACACCACCCCGAGCCTCAGGCCGGCGGCGTCGGCGGCGCCGCCTCCGGCTGTACGGACGGCCGCGGCGGTCAGTTCGCCGAGCGACGCGGACTGGTAGTGATCCAGGTAGAAGCCGATGAGCGGGCAGCCGGTCCCCGCGTACGGGGTATCGGTGAACTCCTCGGTGACCATGCGTTCGAGATCGACCCGCAGCGCGGTCAGGAACGCGCCGCGCCGCTCCTGACCGGGCGCGACGCCGGCGGCGTCCTCCACCACGGCGGCGGTGGAGGCGCGGTCCGCACCGGCCGCCTGCGCCGGTGCCCGGGCGGACCGTGACTGCTCGACGGCCATCACACCGGCCCGGCGCGGACGGTGTCGTCGCGGTCGCGGGTCAGGCGTAGCACCAGATATTCCAGGGGCTCGGCCGGTGCCACCCCGACCAGGCAGACGAAACGGCCGCCGTCCAGGTCGTTCTGCGTCATCGTGGTGCGGTCGCAGCGGACGAAGAACGCCTCCCGTGTGGTGGCGCCGGCGAACGCCCCGGCCGCGTACATCCTGGTGAGCAGATCGGCGACCAATCGCCGTACCTCCGCCCAGAGATCCTCGCCGTTGGGTTCGAAGACCGCCCAGTCGAGCTCGCGCTCCAGCGAGAGCCGCAGGACGGTCATCAGCCGGGCCACGCTGAGCTGGCGCAGCGAGGGGTCGCGGGCGAGGGTCCGGGCGGCGGTCAGCCGGATCCCGTCGCGGTCCGGGCGGAACACGTTGACGCCGGCCGGGTGCAGCTGGTCGTGGTCGGCCGCGGTGACCGGGGACGGCACCCGGACCGCGCCGGCGGCGATCTCGTTGCCCGGGCCGGCCGCGACCCCGCGGCGGCGTTCCCGGGCGGCGATGATCCCGGCGGCGAAGGCGGACGGGTTGACCCGCACCAGCATGTCGCGGGCGTCATCGCCGGCGGCCACGTCCAGCCACGGGTGATAGGCGGCCGCGTACGGCGAGTCGAACGCCGTCCGCCACGCCAGGATCCGCCGTTGCGGCAGCCCGAACGGCACGTCCAGCAGCACGGTCAGGTCGCGGCGGGTGTCGGCGAAACGGACCAGCTCCCGCTGGGCGGCGACGATCCGGTTCAGGTCGGCGGGCACCCGCGGGTCGAGGGCGAGGCCGGTCAGCCCGGGTGGTGCGGGTTCGGCCGGTGGCGGCGGTGGCGCGACGGCGACGCAGACCGCGAAGCCGGGCCCGGCCACCGACGGTGGCGTGGTCACGTCGGCGGTGGCGTCGAGCGGTGCCGGGTCGTAGAGGTCGGGCGCGACCAGCAGCGCCACCTCGTCGTTCTCGGCCAGGCAATGGATTCCGGTGCCGGGCCGTTCGTCGCCGGGTACCCAGCGCGGGTCCCAGAAGTCCTCGGGCACGATGCGGTCCCACCGGTCCCGCCCGCCGGCCAGGACGGTGGTCAGATCGGGCAGAGCCGGGTCGAGGGCGGCCGGATCGGTGGTCTCCCAGTCGGCGGCGGGCGCGACCAGCGTCGACTCGCCGGCGAGGACCGCCGCGAGCCAGCGCGGGTGTGCGGCATGCAGGCTCACCCCATCGAGGATCTCGGTACGGGGCAGCAGCGGATCGGCGTCGGTCACGGTGAGGGTGCCGGTGACCAGTTCGACATCGGTGGACGCGGCCGGCAGCGGCACGTCGAGCAGCAGGTGCCGCCGGGTGCCGGGCCCGGCGGGGTCGGGGCGGTCCTCGATCCGGCCGGCGAACCGCAGCAGCCGCACGTCTCCGGCCAGCCTCACCCGCAGCAGCGATCCGGGTGGCACGTCGACGCCGGGGGCGGCCACCAGTTCCCCGGTCGTGGCGGTGAGCACGGGCAGCGGTTGCGCGGCGAAGGACAGGGTCGCGCGGACCCGGTCACCCCAGGTGCCCTCGTCCGCCGAGGCGAGGGCGAGTGGCCCGAGTGCCCCGGTGGCGCGGCCCCCGCCGTCGTGGTCGTGCACGATCCGGGCCACCCATGCCCGCTCCCCGCCCTGGGCGAAGAACGCCGCCACCGCGTAGGGCAGCCGCCCCGGCCCCTCGTAGCCGCCGAACCGGTACCGGTACTCGTCCCAGCCGGTGACCGGCACCGCGACCCCGGCCGGGCCGCGCGGCGCCACCCCGCAGAAGGCGGCGACGTCCCGGCGTACCCCGGTGATCGCCCGGACCGGCTCCGGCGGGGCGACCCGGACCCCCGGCGCGCCGAGGAGGCTCACTGGTACTCGATCTCCTGGCAGGTGAACACGATCTCCTCCATGGCGGTCTCGGTGCCGCCCTTGGCCGCCAGGGTCGGCCCGGTCCATTTCTTCGGCTGGGCCGACCGCAGTTTCCAGCTGGACACCGGGTTGCGGGCCTCGTCGAGCAGCGTGATGGTGACGGTGCGTGGGTCGATCCGGCCGTCACGGACGTCCTTGAGCCAGGTGAACAGGTCCTCGGAGCCGATCAGGCCCCGTTTCAGGGTGACGTCGTCGACCTTGAACGTGTTCTGGATCTTGCGGACGGCGTTGACCTTGTCGTTGCCGTTGCGGTACTCGGCGTACTGGACCTCGAAGCCCAGCCCGCTGACGTCGGAGAACCCACCGACGGGGGTGCCCTCGTCGCCGTTGCCCTGCGCCCCGCCGAGCGAGACCAGGAAGTTGAACGCACCGTACGGATTGTCGCGCTGTGTCGGCACCGGTCAGTCCTCTCAGGCTCGGGCGTCGGCCGTGAACTGGCCGATCCGGAAGATCACGAACTCGGCCGGCTTGGTCGGCGCCACCCCGATCAGGCAGATCAGCCGGCCGTTGTCCAGGTCGTTCTGGGTCATCGTGGTGCGGTCGCAGCGCACGAAGAACGCCTCCTCGGCGGTCGCACCCAGCAACGCCCCGGACAGCCACTGCACATACAGGAAATCCTCGACGGTACGGCGGATCGAGTCCCACAACCGGGTGTTGTTGGGTTCGAAGACGGCGTACTGCATGGCGTTGTCGATCGAATGCTCCAGGTAGATGAACAGCCGCCGCACGTTGACGTAGACCCACTCGGGGTCGGAGGTCATCGTGCGGGCGCCCCACACCCGGCTGCCGCGGCCCTCGAAGAACCGCAGCGCGTTGATGCCCTCCGGGTTGAGCACGTCGTTGCGTGGCTTGTTGATGTTCGCCTCGAACCGGGTCAGGCCCTGCACCACCTCGTTGGCCGGTGCCTTGAACACGCCCCGGGCGATGTCGGTGCGGGCATAGACGCCGGTCACGAACCCGGACGGCGGCAGCAGCACCCGACGCGGCGGCGAACCCTGCGCCGGCCGCTGCAACGGGTCCAGCACCTCGATCCACGGGTGGTACAGGGCGGCCCGGGTGCTGTCGAACTTGCCGCGGAAGTCGCGGACCTCGGTCATCGAGCTCGCCCGCGGGGCGTCGACGACGGCGATCCGGTAGCGCAGGTTCTCGGCGTGCCCGATCAGCCGGTCGGTGGCCTGCTCGCACAGGGTCCGGTCGTCGTAGGTGCCGGAGTCCGGCAGTGCCACGATCGCGATGTCCTCGACCTCGCCGAGCGCGGCCAGCCCGGTCGCCTTCACCGTCGCCACGTCCGGGTCGGCCTCGTCGCCGAGCAGGTCGTCCGGCCCCGGCATCAGGCCGTCGTTGCCGCCGGCCAGGCGTACCCCGGTGGTCGCCGTCTGCAATGCCACGATCAGGGCGGCGGCCCGGGTCAGTGTCGCGTCGTCGTCCGGGTCGTCGGGAGCCGCGGTGTCCAGGAAGAGGACGGCGTTCTCGTCCTCGGGGTCGTCGGCCTGCAGGATCCGGCCGATCCAGCGCCGCTGCGCCGGATGGACGGCCAGGTCGTCGTAGACGTCGACGCGTTCCGGCGACGGCTGGACGGTGACCCGCAGCACCACCTCCTTGATGATCGAGGTGGAGGTGACCGCGACCGGGCCGCCCGTGCCGGTGAACGACTGCTTCGCGCGGCCGCTGCCGTCGATCACGGTGTCGTCGACGGTGATCACCGCGAGGGTGCCGGCGGTCAGGTCGTCCTGGTCGCGGGGGAGGGTGGCCGGGGCGACCGGTGGCTCCGCGATCTCCACCACCGCGCCCCGGGACAGGCCGGTCGCCTGCGGGCCGAAATCCGGATGCTGGAACGCGCAGTTGCGTTTGCGGACCGGCCGGACGGTCAGCAGCGCGTTGCCGTACGCCCCGGGCCACCGGGCCCGCCATGTGGCCGTGTCACCGGTGCCGAACGCGATCGGCAGCGCGGCCAGCCCGAGGTTGTTCGCCTCCGGGGTGAACACCCGGCTCACGTAGAGCCGGCGGCCGCCGTTGAGGAAGAACGCGCGAGCCGCGTGGGCCAGGTACGCCTCGCTGAACGGCTGCCCGTCGCCGCGGTCGACCCGCAGCTGTTCCAGGCTGCCGTACACCCGCTCGAACTCGGTGAAACTGGTGATCAGCCGGGGCTCGGTGGACCGGGGGCCGCCGAGGTACTGCACCGGGCCGTACCGGGTCGCGCCCGCGAACCCGGTGGTACTGGTCGGCACCCCCTCGATGGACTTGGACCGGAACGTGGTCTCTTCGATGTAGACACCGGGGGCGAGATATTCGGGCATCGCGGCGAACTCCCCTACGGGATCGGAAGCGGGATCGAAAGCGAGGTCTCCCGGCCGAGCGGGAGGTCGAACGGGAACGGGCCGAACGACGTCTGCCCGGGCAGTTCCACCCGCCCGGCGAGGGCGTCGTCGTCCGGCAGCGGCTCGACGGGCAGGTCCCAGAGCGGGTCGACGACCGGGCGCAGCGGATCGTCCGGGTCGGGTTCCGGCGCGGGAACGACCGCGGTGACCGTGATCGACACCGCCAGCGGGTCGTCGGCGGGGGCCAGCGCGTTCTCGGCCAGGTCCACGACCAGCACGAACTCGCCGCGGTCGTCGCCGTGCGCCCAGCCGGCGTCCTCACCGGTGTCGTCGGCCGCCCGGATCCGCGCCCACCGCACCGGGACGCCATCGGGGGTCACCACCCGGCCGCGTACGACAGTCGCGCGCGACGGCAGCGACGCCGCCGTACCGGGGAACAACCCGATCGGAAGGATCCGCGGATCCGCTCCGGTGACCGCGACCCGCCGCGGCACCAGCGCCCGCCTGCCGCCCGGCTCGGTCAGGCGCAGCACCAGATCACCCGAGCCGGGCCCGGCGAGCAGCGCGAACCGGCCGGACCGGTGCCGGTCGAGGCGGCCCAGGAACGCGTCGAGCGTCTCGCCCGGCCGCCACAGCCGCCACCGGTGCAGCGGCTTCGGCGCGTCCTCGATCAGCACCCGCAGTGGCCCGGCGACCCGGCCGCCCCGGGCGACGTCCTGCGGCTCGACACCGACGGCGAGCCGCAGGACCCGTTCGTCGTAGCGCGACGGGGTGAACCGGCCGCTCATGGGTACGGCACCGAACTGGCGGCCAGCCCGCGGACCACCGTCGTCACGTCCGGGTGCTCCGGCTCGTCCGGCGCGTCGATCCGGGCGATCCGCAGACAGTAGGAGACGCTCAGCCGGAAGTCGCTGGGCAGCGTGTCGAAGGTACGCATCACGTCCTCGGTGACCAGGTCCTCGTTGAGGATCTGGATCGCCTCACCACGCTGCCACCGGCCGAGCGGGTGCAGGGCCGGGCCGCTGAGCACCGGATGCTGCTCCAGGATCTGCATGGTGGCGCCGAGGATGCGCAGTTCGGCGTCGGCGTCGCTGTCCCAGGGCGTGAGCAGCAGGTGGATGTCGAGCGGCAGGTGCACCGAGCCGTCTGCCGCGGCCACCGCCGCCCACGGCGCGCGCATCGTCCGGTTGACGTCCACCCGGTAGCAGAAGATCGACAGGGTGGGGAAGCGGATCGGGCTGTTCGCGGTGGCGCCCGCCTTGGCGAAGTCGTCGGTCCGCACGATCCGGGCGGTCGGCAGCATCCGGAACGCGTCCGGGTCGGCCGCGTCCATCTCGGCGAACGACCGGTTGAGCCGCGTCTGCACGCTCAGCACGGTCGCCGCGACCACCGTCGATCTCGCCACGCCGTCACTGTCCGGCCCGGCCGTCACCCCACCGTCACCGGTCCCGCGCGACGCTGCGGTGACGGCCGGGGGAGAGGGTACGGCGGTGGAGATCAACCGGCTGCTGGACCGCCTGCCGCGGGAGACGCTCGGCACGGGCCCGGCGTTCCGGTCGCTGGGGATCCTCGGCTTCCATCTGGCCCTGCCGGTCGCCCTGCTCGCCGGGTTCCGGGCCGGGGTGCCGGTCCTGGACGTCCTGGCGATCGCCGCGGCCGCCGGGTTCGCGCTGCTCGGGTGGGGTCTTCTGCGCCGGGCGGTCACCGGCCGGGAGTCGTTCGTGCTGCTGGAGTCGCTGTGGGTGGCGTGCGGCGCGGTCGCCCTGCTGCGCTGGGCAGCGGGTGCGCCGGTGTTGCCGGGGCTCGACGTGTTCGCTGTCGGCGTGTGCGCGTTCCTGACCGTCGGACGGATCGGTTGCCTGGTCAGTGGGTGCTGCCATGGTGCTCCGGCCGGGATCGGGATCGTCTATCCACGGTGGGCCGGGCTGCCGGACCGTCTGCACGGGGTCCGGTTGTTCCCCGTCGCGCTGGTCGAGTCGGCCGTCTTCGCCGCACTCGGGGTCGCTGGGTTCGTGCTGGTGGCGGGCCCGCCCGGGACGGCACTGGCCTGGGTGCTGGCATCCTACGCGACCGTCCGGTTCGGGACCGAGGCACTGCGCGGTGATCATCGGCCGGCGGTCGGCGGAGTGACGGTGGCGCGGATGATGTGCGGGGTGCAGGTCGCCGTCGCCGCGTGGATCGGGGCGGCTCCGGGCGTACCACCTCCGGCTCTGGAAGCAGGCATCGTCGCCGCCGCGGCAATCGCCGGAGTGACGCTGACGCTGCGGCGCCGCGATCCGCTGGTCGCGACCGCGCACCTCGACGAGACCTGGCTTCTCCTGCGCGCCCTCGACCCGGGCGGCAGCGAACCGGTCGCCGCCGGGACGTCCGCCGGGCTGCGGATCGTCGCGTCCCGCGGCGCCGACGGACGGCATGTGTCCTTTTCGCACCCACTCCGCCCGGTTGCCGGCGTGATCCGGGCGCTCGGCCTGAAACCGCTGGCCACCACGGGCGTCGCCGTGCACGTCGTGGTGTCACCGACCCGACTCCCCGACCGCGTGACGGCCGGTCCCAACGGGGCCACCGGTGGATACCATCTGCCAAGGGCATCCGGGCCGTCGCGTAACGGGACGGCCGGGGACTACTTCGGTGACGATCCCGGCACGTGATCTCGGCTCGCGGCCGCCGGGGCGGACGGGGGCCGACATGCGCGGCGACACGGTTCAGCTCAAGCTTCTCGGGCGCTTCACGATGGCCGTCGGCGGCTGCCCGCTCACCGTCTCCCGCACCGGTCAGCGGCTGCTCGTGCGGGTCGCGCTCAACGACGGCGCCGAGGACCGGGCGGTGCTGGCCCGCTCGCTGTGGCCGGGCCATCCGCAGGCGCGGGCCCAGGCCAACCTGCGCGGCGCGGTCTGGCGGTTACCGCCCGAGCTGCACGAACGGCTCGTCCTGGACGCCGGGGTGCTCGCCTTCGGCGATCATTGGGACATCGACCTCGACACCGTCGAGCGCATGGTCGGCGGCGAGCCTTGCGGTGATCTTCCCCCGGCGAGCCTTTTCCGGTACGACCTGCTGCCCGACTGGGACGAGCCATGGCTCCTCGTGCACCGCGAACGGTACCGGCAGCTCCGGCTGCACGGGCTGGAGG
>NZ_JBHSBL010000013.1:177523-193187 GCF_042650585.1 Actinoplanes subglobosus | reverse complement strand
CCGCCGACACCTGGAGGCGGGCGAGCCGTTCCAGGCCATCGACTGCGCACTGCTGGCGATCTGTTCCGAGCCGTTGCGGGAGAGCGCCCAGCGGCTGCTCGTGCGCAGCCACCTCGCCGCCGGGAACCGGGCCGCCGCCTGGTCCTGCTACGAGCGGTTCCGCCGGCTGCTCGCCGACGAGCTGGGCGTACCTCCCGGACCCGAGTTCACCGGCCTGGTCGCGGGCCTGCATCCCGGTGGCCCGCCCCGAGACGCCGCGGTGACGACCCGGGGACAGTCCGGGCGCACGCTCTGACGGTGGGAGAAACCGACACCGCCGATGCCGCGTGCATCGTCCGGGTGTGGATCGAACCGGGCGACCCGGTGCTACGCGGCCGGATCTCCACCGTGCCCGGCACCGTCACGATCGTCGCGAGGGGAGTCGACGACCTCGTCGACGCCGTCCGCGCCGAACTCACACGCCTCGAATCGCTGCTCGGCGAAGGCCGCTGAACGGCCGTGCGACGCCGGCGCGACGCCGATCCGTCGTCCGGGACGACGCTGCGACGACGGGCCGTGACGACACTGAGGTGCGTGACTGGACCCACCACCCCCGCGGTACGCCTGAACCTGCTCGGCGGCTTCGAACTGCGCGTCGACGGCACGCCGGTGGAGATCAAGCCGGCGCCACAACGGCTGCTGGCGATGCTGGCCCTGGCCGGCGCCGCCGTGCAGCGTACCTTCGCCGCCGGCCAGCTGTGGCCGGACGCCTCCCGCGAACGCGGCCAGGCCAACCTGCGCACCACCATCTGGCGGCTGCGCACCGTCCCGTGCGAACTGGTCCGCGGCTCCAAGACCCACGTCCGCCTCGGCGCCGGCGTGTGGGTCGACGTCCGCGACGGCCTCGACAGCGACGACTGGGACCAGCCCGACGGCGTCCTGCGCGGCCTGCGCCCGGAGGCCGGCCTGCTGGCCGACCTGTTGCCCGACTGGTACGACGACTGGCTCGACACCGAACGCGAACGCATCCGCCAGCTGCGCCTGGCCGCCCTCGAACGCAGCGGCGAACTCCTGCTCGCCCAGGGCCGCCCAGCCGCCGGCATCCAGCTGGGACTGCGGGCCGTGGCCCTGGAGCCGCTGCGCGAGTCCGCCCAGCGCCTGGTGATCCGCTGTCACCTGGCCGAGGGCAACCTGGTCGAGGCCGTCCGCCAGTACGAACGCTTCGCCACCGTCCTCGCCCGCGAACTGGGCGCCACCCCGTCCCCGCGCATGACCAGCCTCCTCACTGCCAAGGGCGCAGGTCGAGGTCCGGGTAACGTAGCGCCGTTCCGGCCAGCGTCTCCGGTGTCCAGTACGGGTGGCCGGGTGGTGGGAAGCCGAGGGTCTGGAGCTGGCGTGGGGTGGCCCGGCTGACGAACTCGGTCCACTCGGTCGTGAAGCTCTTGACCGCCCACCCGACCCGGTGGCCCCACTCCATGCCGGTCGGGCGGAAACACAGCTGCATGCTGTAGCGGGCGCCGCGCGGTGCGGTCAGCTGGGTGCCACGGTGGAACGTGCCCGGGTCGAAGGCGATCACCGTGCCGGCCGGGCCCGCTCCGGAGACCTCGGCGGCGTACAGCGAAGGATCCGCGGGGGTGTCGAACCGGAAGGTGCTCTCCCGGCCGGGCCGCAGCAGCCAGTTGGGCACCGCCGGGAAGTCCACGGTGTGCCGGCGGGAGACCAGGTGCGGCGGGCCCAGTTCCTCGGGGACGTCGTGGAGGAAGACGAACATCTCGACCTGCCGGCAGCCGGGCGTGGTGCTCGGCACCAGGATCGTGTGGTTGAGATAGTCGCGGTGCAGGTCCTGGTCGTAGTCGCAGGCGCCGGTGTACTTGGCCCACGCCTCGGCACCGTAGAGGTGCACGTCGGCGTCCAGCAGGGCCTCGGCCAGCTCCAGGACACGCTGGTGGACGGCGAGCAGGCTGATCCGCGTGCTCGCGAACGGGAACGTGTCGATCCCGGCGAACTCGTCGCCGACGAAACGCTCACGCCGTGGATCGGTGCCGTCGTGGAAGCCGTCGGCCGTCGGGAACATCAGATCCAGTTCCTGGACGGCCGGGGCCAGGTCCTCGGCGGGCAGGAACCCGGGGAGGATCACGAATCCCTCGGTCAGCCAGGTCCGCGTCGCGTCCTTCAGGTCCATCGGCCCAGCATCGGCGAGCCTCGATCGACGGGGCAACCGGATTTCTGTCGTACCCCGCCGCTAGCCTTCGGGCAGTTCTCATGGGGGAGGGTGATCCGGGTGGGCGACGTCCCGGCGATCGTGAAACGCCACCGGCACGTGCGACGGGGCAGTGTGGACGCTCCACCGTTCGTGGCCGACCGCACGGGTGCGGCCGCCGTCGAGCAGCGGCTCGCCGAGCATCGGGCGCTGGTCGAGGCGATCCTCGACGAGCCGGGGACCGACGAGCGGATCACCTCGGACGGTCACGCCTGGCTCGACGGTGCTCCGGAGGCGTCACCACTCGGCGCGGCGGCCGTCGTCACGGCACTGAGCACCCGCGACGGTCATCGCGCGGAGGGCGCTGTGCCGCTCACACCGTTCGCCGACGTCTGGATCGTCCGCCACGGTCTCGTGTTCGCCGCCCGTGCCGCGGTCGAGCACGCGGTGCTGATCGGCCGGGAGCGCGAGCGCCCCGATCCGATGCGTCGTGGTCCCATCTACCTGGTCCCGGCCGAGCGCGGGGAGGGCGGCTACCGCGGCCCGAGTCAGGAGATCCTGCTCCGCGTCCGGACCGCCGTCGCCGTGGCGACCGACACGGAGTATGCGTCGGTCGTCGAGGCGTTGCGGCCCTACCGCGACCGTGGCCGGGAGGCCGCGGTCGCCACCTCGGTCCTGGTCCCGAGCGAGCGGGAGTGGGTGGCGGAGGACATCCGGGCCGGTCTGCCCGGGGCAGGTGCCGAGCTCCTGCTGCTGGCGGCGGGCACGGCGGCTCAGGTCGATGCGCTCGCGCCGCACATGACCTTCCGGTGGTCGCTGCAGGTTCTCCGTTTCCTCGCCACGATCGCCGACGGCGCCGGTCCGGGCGCGGCTGGCGCCTTCCTGAGCTGGTTCGACGCGGGTCGCGGCTATGCCGACACCCACCAGCGGATCCTCTCCGTGGTGGCCGAGCTCGACGGTGACGCCGCCTTCGAGGGCCTGCTGGCCCGGCTCGACCAGCGATATGTGCCGGCCGCGGTGATCGACGCGGCCGCGCGGTTCCCCGCCCGGGCCATGCGACTGTTCGCCGAGGCCGGTTCGCCGATGCTGCGTGCCCACGTCCTGGCCCACCTCGGCCTGGTCGACGAGGTGCTGCCCGATCTCGGGCCCGAGGCCGCCGCCCGGGTCCGTGAGCTGGCCGACGGCGCCGCCGCCGTCACCTACGCGCCGGCGGCGTCGATCCCGCCGATCCTCGCGAGCCCGCCCTGGCAGCATCGTGCCAGGCCGCCGAAACCGGTGGTGATCACCGGCCTGAGCTGCGATGACCCGGAGACCGTCGAGTGGCGTGACGGTGAGCGCGACCGGTGGCTGGACACCCCCGGCGACTGGGGCACGCCCTGGCTCTCCTGGGAGCGGGTGGCCCGCGCGGTGGCGACGAACCACAACGTGACGCTGGCGCCGATGCTGTTCACCGGCGGCCCCGAGGAGCTGGCCCGGCCCCTGCTGGCGACGTGGCGGTCACACCGGCCGACCGTCTACGGCGACTGGCTCAAGGTCACCGCGGCGCGGTTCGGCATCGACGCGCTGCCGCTGGTGCGGAGCGCGGCCGAGAGTTCGGCCGCCTCCACCGGCGCGCTGCTGCCGTATTCGTCGCCGGAGATCGCCGTCTTCATGGCCGACCGCTTCGCCCGGATGAAAAGTGCCCGCCCGGCGGCCCTGGCCTGGCTGGTACGGCATGCCGCCGTCGCCGCCCGGGCGCTGATCCCGGTGGCGCTCGGCAAGGCCGGCACCGCCCGGCGGCAGGCCGAGTCCGCGCTGCTGGCCCTGCCCGCCGACACCGTCCGTGCCGCGGCCGGCGGCTACGGCCCGGCGGCCACGTCGGCGATCGGCGCGCTGCTGGAGCGCGACCCGCTGACCCTGTTGCCCGCCCGCCTGGCGGCGAATCCGGCGTGGGCCGTGCCCGCGATGCTCCCGCCGGTCCACCTGCGTGACGGTTCGGGTGCCCTGCCACCCGCCGCCGTCGACGCGCTGATCACCATGCTCGCGATCTCCCGGATGGACGAGCCCTACGCCGGGGTCGCTCAGGTCGCCGCCGCCTGCGAGCCGGCCGGCCTGGCCGGGTTCGCCTGGGGGCTGCTCGACGCCTGGCAGGCCGCCGGAGCCGATCCGAAGCAGGGCTGGGTGCTGGACGCGCTGGCACTGCTCGGCGACGACACGACGGTCGAGCGGCTCACCCCGCTGATCCTCGCGTGGCCGGGCGAGGGCGGTCACACGAAAGCGGTCGCCGGGGTCCGGGCGCTGGCGACGATCGGCACCGACACGGCACTGACGCGCCTCTACGGCATCTCCCAGCGGGCCCGGTTCAAGGGGCTCAAGACGGCGGCCGAGGAGAGGATCACCGAGGTCGCCGACGGGCTCGGGCTCACCGCCGAGCAGCTGGCCGACCGGCTCGTCCCCGATTTCGGCCTCGCCGCCGACGGGACGCTGACGCTCGACTACGGGCCGCGACAGTTCGTGGTCGGCTTCGACGAGCAGCTCAGGCCGTATGTCTCCGAGGCCGGCAGGCGGCTCAAGGATCTGCCGAAACCGTCGACGCCCCAGGCCGAGGCGGCGCGCAAGCGGTTCACCGACCTCAGGAAGGAGGTGCGGACGGTCGCCGCCGACCAGGCGCGGCGCCTGGAGAGGGCGATGGTCACCGGCCGGCGGTGGACGCCCGAGGAATTCGCCCGCTACTTCTCCGGCCATCCGCTGCTGGGTCACCTGGTGCGCCGGCTGATCTGGACGGTGTCCGGCGGCGGTTCCTTCCGGGTCTGTGAGGACAGGAGTCTCGCCGGGGCCGACGACGAGCCGCTCACCCTGCCCGGCGACGTCATGGTCGGCGTCGCGCATCCGCTCGACCTCGCCGGCAGTCTGGCCGCGTGGGGCGAGGTCTTCGCCGACTACGAGATCGTCCAGCCGTTCCCGCAGCTCGCCCGCGAGACGTTCGCGGCGTCCGGCGACGACCTGAAACGGTTCCTCGGTGCGGAGGTGCCCACGGCGCGGGTGCTCGGGCTGGAGCGGCAGGGCTGGCGGCGGGAGTCGCCGCAGGACGCCGGGGTGCAGAGCCGGATCATGCGGACGGCCGGAGAGTTCACCGTCGTCGTCGAGCTGGACCCGGGCATCGCCGTCGGTGTCCCCGATCCCGACGAGGCCCAGAGGCTGGACGACATCCACATCGACGGCCGGGCGGGCCGGCACCCGTTCACCGCGCTCGGCCCGATCACCGCCTCAGAGGTGATCCGTGACCTGATGCTTGTCGCGGAGTCCGCCGCATGATCAGGATTGACAATCACGGAGGCTTGTCAGCGACTTCCGAAGATTGTCAACACAAAGTATTGACCTTGGTCTCGGTGCGTCACAGTCTGCACTGAGTACCTCGCGAAACGAAGCTGTAACACACGGGGAAGGCGCCGTCCGAGCGAACTTCAGAAAGGATCCCCGATGATGCGCAGATCCCGCGGATGGGCGTCGGTAGCCGCCCTGTCCGCCGCGATGCTCGTTCTTGCCGCGTGCACCAGCGACAACGCGGTCAACGTCCAGCAGTCCACCGGCGCCAGTGGTGGTCAGGGCGGATACGGATACAAGATCGCCGTGGTCACCCACGGGTCGGCCGGTGACGCCTTCTGGAGCATCGTGAAGAACGGTGTGGAGAAGGCCGGCTCCGACATGGGCGACACGATCAGCTACTCCAGCGACGGCGACCCGCAGAAGCAGGCCCAGCTGATCGACGCCGCGGTGAACCAGAAGGTCGACGGCCTGGTGGTCTCGATGGCCAACCCGGACGCTCTCAAGGCGAGCGTGGAGAAGGCGGTGGCCGCCGGCATCCCGGTGATCACCATCAACTCGGGCGCGTCGCGGTCCAAGGAGTTCGGTGCCCTGACCCACATCGGTCAGGACGAGAAGGTCGCGGGCGAGGCGGTCGGCACCGAGCTGAAGAACCAGGGCATCAAGAAGGCGATCTGCGTCATCCACGAGGCGGGAAACGTGGGCCTCGAGGAGCGCTGCGCCGCCGTGGCGAGCACGCTGGGCGCCCCGATCGAGAACCTGCAGGTCGACATCAACAACCTGCAGTCGTCGCAGGCCACCATCAAGGCGAAACTCCAGTCGGACACCGCCGTCGACGGCGTGGTCACGCTGGGCGGGCCGGTGGCGTCGGTTGCCGCCGCCGCGATCGGTGAGGCCGGGTCGGCCGCGAAACTGGCGACCTTCGACCTCAACGCCGACGTGGCCAAGGGCGTGCAGGACGGCAAGATCCTGTTCGCTGTCGACCAGCAGCCCTACCTGCAGGGCTACATGGCGGTCACCATGCTCACCCAGTACAAGTCGAACCTCAACGTCCTCGGCGGCGGCCAGCAGGTGCTGACCGGCCCGGCCCTGGTCACCAAGGACAACGCCGCCCAGATCGCGCAGCTGGCCGCGGCCGGGACCCGCTGACCTCCCGGGGGTGGCCGGGCCGTCCCGGCCACCCCCGCCGAACCGCCTGAGGAGTGAACATGTCAGTCGGCATCGCCGCGGACGAGCGCGTCGCGCGGGTCGGCCTCCTGAAACGCGTCCTGCTGAAACCCGAGCTGGGCGCCCTGCTCGGTGCCGTCCTGGTCTTCGTCTTCTTCGCCGCACTGTCCGACGTGTTCCGCTCGCCCGGCGGGGTGGCCAACTGGCTCGACCCGGCGTCCACGCTCGGGATCATGGCCGTCGCGGTGGCGCTGCTGATGATCGGTGGTCACTTCGACCTGTCGGCCGGTGTGCAGACCGGCACGGCGGCGATCACCAGCGGCCTGCTGACCACCTACTACGGCGTCAACACGTGGGCGGCGCTGGCGATCTCGCTGGCGCTGGTGCTGGCGATCGGGTTCGTCAACGGCTATCTGGTGGTGCGTACCGGCCTGCCGAGTTTCATCATCACGCTCGGCACGTTCCTCATGCTGCAGGGTCTCAACCTGGGCATCACCAAGCTCGTGACCAACACCGTGCAGATCAACAACTTCGACAAGATCATCGGGTACGACGTACTGCACGCGGTCTTCGCCAGTGAGATCACGATCGCCGGTGCGGACTTCCAGATCGCGATCCTGTGGTGGGTGGTGGCGACGATCGCGGGCTCGTGGCTGTTGCTGCGTACCCGCTTCGGCAACTGGATCTTCGCGACCGGCGGTGACGCGAACGCGGGCCGCAACGTCGGCGTGCCGGTGGCCCGGACGACGATCACCCTGTTCATGATCACGTCGCTGGCGGCGTGGTTCGTCGGTACCACCCAGATCGTGCGGCTGACGTCGATCCAGGCCCAGGCCGGTTTCGGGCAGGAGCTGATCTACATCGTCGCCGCGGTGATCGGCGGATGCCTGCTGACCGGCGGGTTCGGCTCCGCGGTCGGCGCGTCGATCGGTGCGCTGATCTTCGGGATGACCTCGCAGGGGATCGTCTACGCGGGGTGGGACGCCGACTGGTTCAAGTTCTTCCTCGGCGCGATGCTGCTGCTGGCCGTCCTGGCGAACCAGTACATCCGCCGCTTCGCCGAGCTGTCGAGGAGGTAGGGGCGTTGACCGACAGTCCACTGCTGGAGATCAGGGACGTCACCAAGACGTTCGGCAACGTCATCTCGCTCAGCGGCGTCTCCACGACGGTCCGCGCCGGCCAGGTCACGTGCGTGCTCGGCGACAACGGCGCCGGGAAGTCGACACTCATCAAGATCCTGTCCGGTGTGCACCAGCCCGACGGCGGCGAGCTGCTGCTCGACGGGAAACCGGTCCGGCTGGGCAGCCCCCGGGAGGCGCTCGACGCCGGCATCGCGACGGTCTACCAGGACCTGGCGATGGTGCCGCTGATGGCGATCTGGCGCAACTTCTTCCTCGGCTCCGAGCCGACGAAGGGGTGGGGCCCGTTCCGCCGTTTCGACCGGGCCACCGCGATCGAGACGACCCGCCGTGAGCTGCTCGACATGGGTATCGACATCCGCGACCCGGACCAGCCGGTCGGCACCCTCTCCGGCGGCGAGCGCCAGTCGGTGGCGATCGCCCGGGCCGTCCATTTCGGCGCTCGCCTGCTGATCCTCGACGAGCCGACGTCCGCCTTGGGCGTCAAACAGGCCGGGGTGGTGTTGCGGTACATCGCGCGGGCCCGCGACCGTGGCCTCGGCGTCGTCTTCATCACCCACAACCCGCACCACGCCTACCCGGTCGGTGACCGTTTCCTGATCCTCAACCGGGGCCGGAGCCTCGGCGACTTCGCCAAGAGCGAGCTGTCCCTGGCCGAGCTGACCCGCATGATGGCCGGTGGCGCCGAGCTGGAGGAGCTGGCCCACGAGCTGGAACGAGACCCGGCCGCCACCGGCAAGGCCCCGCAGTGAGCCGCCCGCTCGGTGTGGCCGTCGTCGGTTTCGGCTGGATGGGGCAGGTGCACAGCCGTGCCCACCTGCGGGTCCGGCATCACTACCCGGACCTGCCGGTCGTCCCGTACCTGGTCACGGTCGCCGATCCCGAGCCGGGGCGCGCGGAGGCGGCCGCCGGTCGGTACGGGTTCGCCGCCGCCACCACCGACTGGCGTGAGCTGCTCACCGATCCACGGGTCGAGGCGGTCAGCGTCACCGCCCCGAACTTCCTGCACCGCGAGATCGGCACCGCCGTCGCCGCCTCCGGGCGTCACCTGTGGATCGAGAAACCGGTCGGCCTGACCGGTGACGACGCCCGAGCCGTCGCGACCGCCGCGGAGAAAGCCGGGGTCCGCAGCACGGTCGGCTTCAACTACCGGGCCGCGCCGGCGGTGGCCGAGGCCCGTGACCTGATCGCCGGCGGCGCGATCGGCCGGGTCACGAACGCGCGTTTCCGGTTCTTCAGCGACTACGCGGCCCATCCCGACGGCGCGCTGTCGTGGCGGTTCACCCGTTCGCACGGTGGCAGCGGGGTCCTCGGCGACCTGGCCTCGCACGCCGTCGACCTGGCCCGCCACCTTCTCGGGGACATCGAGTCCCTGGTCGCCGACACGGTCACGGTGATCCCGGAGCGGCCGACGGTGACCGGTGCCGCCAGCCACTTCTCCCGAGCCGGCGGCCCACCCGGCCCGGTCGAGAACGAGGATCATCTGCACGCCCTGCTCCGCTTCGCCGGCGGCGCCCGCGGTGTGCTGGAGGCCAGCCGGGTCGCGGTGGGGGAGCAGAACACCTACGGGTTCGAGGTGCACGGCACCACCGGCGCCCTGGCCTGGGACTTCCGCCGGATGGGCGAGTTGTCCGTCAGCACCGGCGCCGACTACCAGTCGCAGAGCTACCGGACCGTCTTCGTGGGCCCGGAGCACGGCGATTTCGGGGCCTTCCAGCCCGGCGCCGGGATCGCGATGAGCTACGACGACACCAAGGTCGTGGAGGCGGCGGGTTTCCTGCGTTCGATAGCCGACGGCGTGCCGTACGGCCCGACGCTCGACGACGCGGTGGCCGCCGCGACCGCCCTCGACGCGATGCTCACCTCCGTCCGGACCGGAAGGTGGGAGCCCGTCGGCAGCGCCGGGTGACCCGTCGGCAGCGCCCGCGTGTCCCGTCGGCGGCGCCCGCGTGTCCCGTCGGCGGCGCCCGCGTGTCCCGTCGGCGGCGCCCGGGTGACCCGTCGGCAGCGCCGGGTGCTTCCCTGAGGTGGCGTAACCGACCGCCCGTGGCCCGTGCGAGCAGGCTGGAGGCAGTGTCGGGGCTGTCGAAGTATCGACAGGAGCCGCTGGGTGCACGTATGGTGCACGGTCAATGGGAGCGCTCCCACTCCCACCTGTCCCTACTGATCCAGGGGTGCCCAATGCGCCGTGCCATCTACACCCTCCTCGCCACCGGGGCTCTGCTCACCGCCTCGGCCTGCGGAACCGCGCCGGACAGCGGCACCAAATCCGCGGCCAGCGCCCCGGCCGTCGCCGTCACCACCCCCGCGGCGGGCGCCGCGTGCGAGGCACTCGCCCAGGTCTACGGCAAGAACATGGCGCTGTACGCCCAGGCGCTCACCAACCTGGCCGCCGACCCCAAGACCATCGCCCAGGCGCAGCAGTCGCTCGCCGCGTTCGCCACCGCCGTGCAGGAGGCCACCAGCACCAGCGTGGACAGCCAGATGCAGGCGGCCGGCAAGCAGGCGTCGGAGCAGATGCACAAGAAGTCCACCGACGCGAAGTTCTTCGCCACGATCAAGACACCCGACGACGTCAACAAGGCGATGGGCCCGACCCTCAGCGAATGGCTGGCCCCGGTCGCCGGCAAGTGCGGCTGATCAGCTCGGCGAGAGCAGGCAGAACTCGTTGCCCTCCGGGTCGGCCAGGACGGTCCACCGGACGTCGCCGCCCAGATCGACCGCGGTGGCGCCGAGGGCCCGCAACCTGGCCGCCTCGGCCTCCGGGTCGTCACCGGGGTAGGGGCGCACGTCGAGGTGGACACGGTTCCACACGGTCTTCGCGTCCGGCGTGCGGACGAAGCGGAGGTAGGGCCCGACGCCCTTCGCCGACCGCAGGACCGCCTCCTCGCCGCTCACCGAGTGCACGGTCCAGTCCATGGCCTCGCCCCAGAACCCGGCCATGGCACTCGGGTCCGCACAGTCGACGACGACCGCCGCGATCGGCCCGGTGTCCTCGGGGAGCGGGTCCCGTACGCAGAATTCGTTGCCCTCCGGGTCGGCCATGACGGTCCACCCGGCGTCGCCCTGACCGACGTCGGTGAGGGTCGCACCGAGGCCGGTCAGGCGCGCGACCAGCTCGGCCCGGTGAGCCGCCGAGGTGGTGGCGAGGTCGACGTGGACCCGGTTCTTGACCGTCTTGGGTTCCGCGGAGACGACGAGGTCCACGCAGACGGCGACCGGATCGGGGTAGGCGAAGCCGGGCGGTTCGAGGTTGGTCACACCGGGCCCCTCACTGGACACCTCCCAGCCGAGCACCTCCGCCCAGAAGCGGCCGAGCGCGGAGTCGTCCCGCGCCTTCATGTTGATCTGGACGAGTCGCGTGGCCATGCCGGTGATGCTAGCCCGCTGTTGCCCGATGCCCGCGGTCGATATGATCCGGCGATGTCCTCCCTGGCCTCCCTGTACATCGTCGACGTCGGCGACCTGCCCGCGATCGTCAGCGCCACCGACCTGGAGGAAGCCGTCGAGGAGTATGGCGAGGAGATCGGCGAGGGCTACACCTGGTCCGGCGATGTCCTGCTCAACGTGCTGGAGAACCTCGAGGAGTCGGGCATCCGGCTGGAGAGTGCCGGCCTGCGGGAGTCGTCCGAGGCGATCGGTGCGGACCTCGGTGAGACCACGCTGATCGGCAGCGACGCCAAGGCGCTTCTCGGGCGGCTCGACCCGGCCGCCCACCGGCCCGGTGACCTGCTGGACGGGCCGATCGACCTGGGGCTCGACGACGAGGAGGCCGGTCACGCGATGGCGGACACGCTGTCACTGCTGCGCGACACCATCGCCTCCCTCGGTGACGACCAGGTGCTCCTGGTGAGTATCGACTGATCAGACGCCGGCGAGGGCGCCGGAGGGCACGGTCAGGACGAAGACCGAACCGTGGCCGGGCGCCGGCTCGTGGTGGATGTCGCCGTGGTTGGCCCGGGCCAGCTCGCGGACGATGTGCAGACCCAGCCCGGTGCCCTTGACCGTGGCGGCGGTTCCGGTGGCCCTGGTGAACCGGTCGAACAGGTGGTCCCGCAGATCGTCGGGCACGCCCGGGCCGGCGTCGTGCACCGCGATCCGTACCCGGTCGCCGTCGGCCGCGCCGGTGATCGCCGTGGCGCCGCCACCGTACTTGGCCGCGTTCGACAGCAGGTTCGCCAGGATCTGGGCCAGGTGACCGGGCTGCACCAGCGCGACCAGACCGGCCGGGCAGTCGACGGTGGTGCCGGCGGCGCCGGAGTTGGACAGCGCGGTGTGCAGATGGTCGTGCAGGATCACCGGCTCGGGGCTGGCGGTCAGCCGGCCCGCGTCGAGGGTGACCATGGTGAGGACCTCGCGGACGATGTCGTTGAGCTGCCGGGCGTTGCGGTCGACGGCCGCCAGCATCGTCCGGCGGACCTCCGGCGGTAGGTTCTCACCCTCGCCGGTGATCGTCTCGGTGTAGCCGAGGATCGACGACAGCGGGTTGCCGATCTCGTGGCCGAGCATGCCGATCAGGTCCTGTTTCAGCTGGTTGGCGTCCTCCAGCTGGAGGTTGCGGTCGGCCAGGTCGGCGATTGCGGCGTCCCGGGCGGCCTCGGCGGCGATCCGGGCGGTGATGTCCTGGAACAGGGCGACGAAGCGGACCGGTTCACCGGCGTCGTCCCGGATCACCGACACGGTGGCGTCGACGTCCACCCGTCCGCCGTCGGCGCACAGCAGCCGGCAGTGCTGCCGGTACGAGTCGGCGCCCCCGGTGTGCACGGCGACCAGCGAGCGGGCGCGCTCCGGGTGCGCCTCCGGGTCGATGTAGCTGCTGGCCCGGGTGCCGACGAGCTGCTCGGCCGGGTATCCGATCATCGCGGCGAACGCCGGGTTGACCTCCTGGATCAGGTCGTCGGTGCCGCGGATGACCTGCCCGATCGCCGAGTGCGCGAACTGTGTCCGGAACCGCTGCTCGCTGTCCTTGAGCGCGAGCTCGGCGGTCCGCCGGGCGGTGACGTCGGTATTGATCGACAGGATCGCCACCGGCTGGCCGTCCGCATCGCGTTGCAGCGCCTTGCGGGCCAGGACGGTCACCCGGCTGCCGTCGGCCCGGCGGTGTTCCAGCTCACCGGCCCAGGTCCCCTCCTCGTCGAGTGTCCGGTCGACGCTCTCCGGGACGATGCCCAGCAACAGGTCCAGGTCCTGCCCGCGGGCGACGTCGGCCGGCCACCCGTAGACGCGCTCGGCTGCCGGGTTCCAGTAGGTGACCCGCCCGCCCAGGTCACGGACGATCACCGCGTCCTGGGTCAGGTCCAGCAGCTGGGCCCGCTGGCGCAGCTGCTGGGCGGTCTCCCGGCGCTGGGTGATGTCCTCGACCTGGGAGACCAGGAAGCGGGGCTCGCCGTGGTCGTCGCGGATGACCGCGATGTTCACCCGCACCCACAGCGTGTGCCCGTCGGCATGCCGGTACCGCTTGACCGTGGTGAACCGGTCGGTGTCGCCGGCCACGAGCAGCCGTAGCGTCTCGTCGGTGGCGTCGTGCTCGCCCGGGTCGTGGAACTCGTGGATCCGCATACCGGTCAGGGCGCTGACCGGATAGCCGGTGATCGCGGCCATCGCGGCGTTGGCACGCAGCACGACACCGCGACGGCCGGGGGCCAGATCGGTCAGGACCATCCCGAGCGGGCTGGCCTCGAACGCCGACCGGAACCGGGCCTCGCTGTCCTGCAGCGCCGTGTTCGCCTCGTTGGCCCGGCGCAGGGCCTCCACCCGCAGCCGGGTCGCCTCGGCGTGCCGCAGCGCGCCGGTCAGGGCGTCGGCCAGCAGGGTCAGGTGCTCGGTGTCCGCGTCGTCGAACGCGTGGGCGCGCCGGCTGGAGACGCCGAGGGTGCCGAACACCTCGCCGTCGGCGAACAGCGGCGCCACGATCATCGACCCGACCGTGACGGCGATGCCGTCGGCCCGTCCGACCCGGTCGTCGGTGGCGGTGTCGTCGCAGCGCAGGGTGGTGCCGGAGGTCACCACCAGGCCCGCCAGGGAGCCGGCGACCGGGACGCGCGCCCCGGCGAACGAGCGCAGCACACCGGTGGCGGCGGCCGCGTGGATCTCGTCGCCGTCGACCATGCCGACCATCGCCGCGTCGGCGCCGGCCAGCGCCTCCAGCGCCCGTTCGGCGACCAGCGGCAACATCCGGTCGCGGTCGGCGGCCAGGTCGGAGACCTCCCGCTGTACGGCGATGATGGTCCGTAGCCGGTCGGTCTCCCGCGCGGCGTGCTCCCGGGCCTGCCGGCGGCCGGTGATGTCCTCGGCCTGCACCAGCAACTGCCGTTCACCGTCCGGCCCGCTGATCGCGGTGATCGTCGTCGCCGTCCAGACCCGGGCCCCGTCCGAGCGGACCAGCCGGGTCTCCAGCTCGCCGGCCACCCGGGGATCGGCCAGTACCCGTGTCACCTCCCGATCGGTGGCCGCGACGTCGTCCGGATCGGTGAAGCCGCGCGAGTCGACGCCCACCAGCGTTCCCGGGTCGGCGCCGAGCATCCTCGCGTAGGCGGTGTTGACCCGTGCGTACCGGCCCTGATCGTCGGTGATCGCCATGCCGAGCGGGCTGGCCTCGAACGCGGCCCGGGACTGCCCCCGGGACCGCTCCCGGTCCCGGCGGTCGGTCAGATCGTGCAGGAACCCGTAGAACTGCAGTTCACCACCGGTGGCGCAGGCCCGCAGGCTCACCTCGGCCGGGAACTGCCGGCCGTGCCGGTCGACCGCCGGCACCTCCACCCGCCGCCCGCCGGACGATGCGGTGCGTGCCTTCCGCAACCGGGCCTCGGCCTCGGCGCGCTGCCGCGGCGGGGCCACCAGTTCGGCCAGCGGCCGGCCCAGCGCCTCGCACTCGTCCCAGCCGAAGAGCCGTTCAGCGGCCGCGTTCCAGGCCAGCACCACACCGTGCTCGTCGGTGGTCACGAAGGCGTCCGCGGCCGCGTCGAGGATGGCCTGCCGGCGCTGTGACTCGGCCAGCAGTTCGGCGTGCGACAACCGCATCGCGATCTCCGCCTCGGCGGCCGCGGCGAGGTCCTCCAGCACCGCGAGTTCGTCGCCGGTCCAGGTCCGCGGGCGGATGTCGGCGACCGAGAACGTGCCGAGAGCCTGCCTCTGCGGCGACCGCAGCGGGAATCCGGCGTAGGCGATCACCCCGGACTCGGCGACCGCCGGATTTTCCCGCACGCGTACGTCGGATCGCGCGTCCGTGACGATCATGGGCCGGTCGCCGGCGACCACGTGCTGGCAGAACGAGTGCGACAGCGGTGTCGGACCCGGTCTTGGGATACCGACCGCGCTGGGGAAGACCTGCCGGTCCGCGTCGACCATCGAGACCAGCGCCATCGGTACGTCCACCAGCCGCCCGGCCAGCCTGGTCAGCCGGTCCAGCACGGCACTGCCGGACCCGTCGAGCAGCCCGGTCGCCCGCAGTTCCCGCAGCCGTCGCGGATCCTGCAGCGACACACCGGCGACTTGCGGACCCACCATGCCCCTATCTTCGGCACACGCCGGCGACCGGGTTAGCGCGGCGGAGGCAGGCGGCCCGGCGGCGGGTCAGCCTGGCAGCGGGTCGCCCGGCGGCGGGTCAGCCTGGCGGCGGGGGTAGGCCGGTGGCGGGTCGTTCGGGCGGCGAGGGTAGGCCGGTGGCGGGGGCAGGCGGTCGACGCGGTCGGCGTCGGTGATCAGGTGGCGGGCCGCGGGCAGCAGCGCGTCGGCCTCCGCCGCGAGGGCCGGCGACGAGCGGAGGCGGGCCAGCCGGTCCAGTGTCAGCAGGGCGATCTCCGCGTCACCGGCGTCCCGGGCGTCGGCCAGCACCTGTTCCAGCGCGGCCTCCGCCTGGGGTTCGCCCCGGTCGGCG